>CAZIPS010000001.1:0-91318 GCA_964541455.1 uncultured Candidatus Saccharibacteria bacterium
AAAGAACTTTTTTCTTTCTGGTATTTGTACGCCTCGGTCCTTTCATTTTTGGTGGCGCTCATTGTAAGCTTTTTGCTACAAAAGTTTATTACCTTTCGTGATTTTTCACGCCACCTTTTGCCAAGGCAAACGACTGTCTACGCACTCACGGCGCTTGTTAACCTTGGGCTCAACACAGGGCTCATGTATGTGTTTGTAGATATCTGCAGTATGCACTACCTTCTGGCACAAGTAGTTACCATGGCGCTTATTGCCATCGAAAGCTATTTTATTTATCAGCACTATATCTTTATTGAGTCGGAGGTCTTATGAAAGACTGGTTTTTGGGGCTTACAAAAATTACTGAAACTAAGCTTGTTGTACTCTTAACTTTTGTACTCACCCTTCTTTCTTTTACTCCTATTGCATTTTGGAGTGGGTATCTAGTGTACGTTGGTATACATCAACTCTATGTTCCGCTATTACTCCATGAAATCGGGCCTACGCTTTTTGCGCGAGATTTTTCAATTTTCTTTAACCAGAGCGCGTACACACTTTTTGATGAAGTAGTAATTAATATTGGGAGGTACTTTGGGGCTTCACTTCCTGTTACCTTTTTCATACTAGAGTATATTTCTCGTTTCTTTTTCCTTGGGAGTATTATCGTTCTTTGTCGAAGGGTTTTTGCTTCTATTCCTTATTGGTTTTTTGTACCGCTTCTTTTTACCCCGCTTGTAAGTATGCACGGAGTATTTTCCCCTGAAACATTAGCACTTGGGTGCGCTATGGTTGGATGCATCTGTGTATATGAAAAGAAGTTTTTAATTGCGGCGTTTCCTCTAGGGGCAATGCTTCTCATACACCCGATTACTGCTCTTTTCTTTCTAGCACTTTTTTACGCGCTCATTACGTACCATATCTTTTTTAAAAAAGAGCATTCTTGGAGGTTATTTTTTTCGGCTCTCATACCATTTGTGTTTTTAGGAATATATAAAGTGTGCACTGAAGCGCATATTCCGCTTCTGCTTAGAGTTGATGAGGCATGGAGAGCGGTGGTGCTTATGAATTCCGGACTTTTTACAAGTTTTGTAAGTGCACTCTTTCACCCCCTACAGTCATATAGTTACAGCTTTTTCTTCTATGCTCATATACTTGTATTTTTGCTCTTTTTTAGATCCTTTGTGCGGAAGTGCAAAGTTGATACACGCATTTTTTTCTATCTGCTACTCTTAATCCCGCCGATTCTTGGGGTAGTTCAATTTATCGGTGTAAGTGTGTTCAATCTGTCCTTTGTTGCTGGATTACAGTTGTTCCGTTCCTTTTTCTTTTGGCAGATACTACTTATTTTTGTATTAGTTTCTTCGATTGCCGATGAACAGAAAAAAGAACATCAAACGATATGGGGGAGTTTTTTTCGTCTCGGCCTCCTTTTCTCCCTCATAGTACAAACAACTTTTCTTTATAGTTTTGTTGCTATTACTTTCTTTCTTACATTACTTGTTTTAGAGCGCGTATATAAAAGAGAAGTGACTTCAGCTAAGGCGTTTGGGGTCGTTTTTATTCTTTACGCGCTTTTTAGTGTCTTACTTATAGCTAAGCATCATATTGAAATACTTCGGTATCTTTCACTACTCATGTTGTTATCGTGGAGCATTGCTTATAGTATGGGGCGTCAATTTTGGCGTGAGGTTTCGGCACGAAAAGTATTTTTAAGCATGATAGCGATAGGGGGATTATTCGGAGGTATCTTTTTTCACTCACCTGCGCCCACTTTAAGCGAAGAGGGGAAAGCACTTTGTGCGTATATTGATAAAGAAACGGATCACAATAGCCTTTTTCTTACTGAACCATTTGTCCGCTTGGGACATGACCCTGTGCAGCTTTTTTGTAGGCGTAGTGTGTTTGTTAACCAAGTCGATGGAGATCAGGCCATTCTCAATCGAGAGTATGCGTTTCTCTGGAGGGAACGTTTTGTGGGGGCAAAAGAGGCAAAAGTAGATACCACAAAGCTTCCTTTATTAGTAAAAAAATATGGTATTGACTATATTCTTTCTGATGGTCCTATTACAACCTCTTTTCCGCTTATATATCAAAATAAAGCATATTACCTCTATAAAACTGCATTTTAGGCAAGTTCTCCTCATTCCCTTGCTGTGGTATACTCGCCCCACACTATTATGACTACATCACTAGGCACTGAAGGAACTACTGAACAGAGGGTGCTTTTAACAGGGGCAGGAGGGATGCTTGGCGGGGCGGTGTATAAAGCTGCGCTTAAAAAATACGGGTCTTGTCTTGCCACAGACATTGACCTTAATGAACCATGGCTCTCTTTTCTTGACGTGAGAGATATCCATCAAGTGGAAAAGATTTTTGAAGAGTATAAGCCAACTATTGTTATGCATTTGGCAGCACTCACAGACCTTGAGTATTGCGAACTTAATCCTGAAGAGTCTTGGAAAACAAATGCGCTTGGCACTGAAAACGTGGCGCTCATTGCGAGGAAGCATAACGCTACAATGGTCTATATTTGTACAGCAGGTATTTTTGGCGGGGAGCAGGAAGAGTTTACTGATTTTGATAAACCAAATCCATTAAGTCACTACGCTAAAAGTAAGTATCATGGTGAGCGTTTTGTTGAGCAATATTTAACTAATTATTACATTTTCCGCGCTGGGTGGATGATGGGGGGAGGGCTTGTGAAAGACAAAAAGTTTATTAACAAGATTTATAAGCAATTGCGGGCGGGTAAAAAGGAACTTTTTGTGGTGGATGATAAGTTGGGAACACCAACGTATACTGTTGATTTTGCAAACTCAATTATGAAAGTCATTGATTCGGGGTACTATGGACTTTATAATCAAGTATGTGAAGGAAGTTGTAGTCGCCTTGATGTTGCTAAAGAATTCATAAAGTTACTCGGACTTGAAGATGAGGTAGTACTTACAATGGTGCCTTCAAGTTATTTTAAACAGGAGTATTTTGCCCCACGTCCATATTCCGAAAAACTTGTTAACCTCAAGTTGCGCTTGCGTCAAATCAACTATATGCGACACTGGAAGGAAGCTTTGGCTGACTATGCTAAGGAGTTTAGGGAACATTACGATACGTATCATCGTGGGGGAGTAGTGCAAGCTGAAAAAAAGCCAAAAGGATTTTTATCTAATTTATAATTTTTATGGAGCAGTATGACTATGTAGTGTTGGGGGGCGGAGTATCTGGCCTCGGGTTTGCAAAGCGCATGAGTGAGCACGGTAAAAGCGTACTCGTTCTTGAAAAAGAGGAGGTAGTAGGAGGTCTTTCTCGTTCTCTTTTATATAAAGGATTTTATCTTGATTTTTGTGCTCACCGTTTCCATACGCACAACAAAGAAATGCTTGCTGAAATTATGGCTCTCCCTGGCCTTAAGATGGAGCGCCACATCAAAAAAAGTCGTATTTATATGTTTGGCCGTTATCTCAAGTATCCCTTTGAGATACAAAACTTACTTCGCGCTATGCCACTCCGTGACAGTGTGCTTAGTGGATTTTCTTTTCTCTATAATCAGATAGCAAAACGTTTTCGTCCTGTAGAGGGGTTACAGTCGTATAAGGATTGGTTTGTGAGGATTTACGGACAGCGGCTCTATAAGGTGATGTGTTATCCGTATGCTTCGAAAATTTGGCATATTGACCCAGGGCTCATTTCAGGTGATTGGGCGGATCAACGTTTCCAGGGAGAGAACATGAAGAAACTTCTTATGCGTGTATTTAAAAAGATCATTCGCCTTGATTTTAGTAGTTACAATCTTGAGGATGACACGCTTGCACCAGACGGCGGACCTTTCTACTATCCACTACGCGGCATCCAAGAGCTTCCGGATGCACTTAAAAGAGCAAGTGAAAGTAAGGGGGCAGTGGTGTATACAGGAGTTGAGGTAACAGCAGTCTCTCGTGCTAAAAAGACAGTAACCTTTAGCATGGGCGGCAAGGAGACAACCGTCTCTTATAAGCAAATTATTTCAACAATTCCACTTAATACTTTCTACACACTTCAAGACAAGAAAGATAAAGAGGTAGAAAGGGCACTTTCTGGTATTAAGTACATGGACATCATTTTTGTGTTTGTATTTTTAAATAAACCACAGCTCTCAAATGATCACTGGCTCTATTTCCCTGATAAAGACATTATCTACAATCGCGCGGTTGAGTTTTCAAACTGGTCTCCAGTTATGTGTCCACCAGGGAAAACATCAGTGTGTTTCGACATCACAACATTTGAGGAAAACAATGAGTGGAAAATGAGTGATAAAGAGCTTGTGGACAGGGTTATAAGTGATTCAGAACGCATCCACTACTTTAAAAAGGAAGAAGTAATGGATACCTTGGTCACACGGGTTAAATATGCGTACCCATTCTATGATCTTAATTATAGAGAGAAACTAGATAAGGTTGTGAATTTTTTTGAAGATGGATCAACGTATCTTTTGGGGCGTACCGGAATTTTCCGTTATAACAACTCTGATAACTCAATTGAAATGGGTTTTGAGTTGGCAGAAAAACTTTTGGCCGGAGAAAAAGATGCTTCGGTGTATCAGTACAAGGTTAAAAAAGTGAGTTACTAAGTGGTTTTTTTCGAGGTGTCTTTTTTTTGTTTTTTGCGGTTACAATAATGATATATGCGTTTATTAGTAGCCACAGGCAGTTTCGGTGGTCCGGTAACCTATAGTCGCCTCCTTGAAGGGCGGTTGCCTTCCCATGGGGTTAAGGTAGAGGTGGTTTCTTTTGGAGAAGTTCTACATTTACCCAAAATAGTGAGGCATATTGTGTACTTTTTAAAGCTCGTACGGCGCGGAGTTACTTGTCATCTTATTTACGCACAGGACCCTGTGTCTGTTGGGTTACCGGCGTATGCTGCATCACTTTTAATTAAAAAACCTTTTTATTTAAAAGTGGTGGGGGATTATGCTTGGGAGCAAGCTCAAGCTCGGTATGGAGTTACAGACAGCCTTGATGTGTTTGTTACAAAAAGCAAAACATACGCACTACGTATAAAGGTACTTTGTTTTATTGAGCGGTTCGTGGCGCGAAATGCAAAAAAAATAATAGTGCCAAGCAGGTATCTAAAAAAAATAGTGACTTCCTGGGGAGTTACTCCTCAAAAGATTGAGGTGATTTACAATGCATATAACGAACCGACTATCGTAGAGAGTAAGGAGACACTAAGAGCAATATATGAATATACGTATCCTACTATTGTTTCAGCAGGACGTCTCGTGCCATGGAAAGAGTTTCCGACACTCATACATTCGTTTAAGGAGTTATTGAATGAATATAAAGAGGCGAAGCTCTATATTATTGATGATGGGCCAGAGCGACGTAAGTTGTTGGATCTTACAAGAGAGCTCGGTATTGAAGAGCGAGTAATTTTTACTGGTAAAATCGCGCAAACAGAACTTCATAAGCGTATTAAGGCGGCAGATCTTTTCGTATTGGCAAGTTCATATGAAGGATTTTCACATGTATTACTTGAAGCGCTTTCGCTTGGTACCCCAGTTATCACTTCAACTGAGGGAGGGAACCCTGAACTTGTGGAACATAGGCGAAACGGATTACTTGTTGCGTCACACAATATTTCTGAACTTACCGGAGCCCTAAAGAAGCTTTGTGGGGATACTATGCTTCAAACACAGTTTGCAACAGCCGGTAAGCGCACATTAGAGCAGTTTAGGGAAGAGGATATGCTTACAAAGTTAATTACGGTACTTTCATGAAGGTGCTCATGCTCTCAACAGATGCGCATATAGTTGATTCGCAGAGTAAGGAGTTTAAACGTATGCAGTCATATGCCACAGTAACCGATGAGTTACATATCATCGTATGCACTACTTCAAACATACGTACAACTGCTTTTCGTGAAGGTAATCTTTTTGTGTACCCAACAAAATCTCTTCACAAGGTATTTTATGGGGTGGGGATTTTACATACGGCTTTACGTTTGAGATCACGAGAGATTTCAATAGTGACTGCGCAGGACCCGTTTGAAACAGGGTTTATCGGAGTATGTGTTGCTTTTCTTTTAGGGATACCTCTTCAGGTGCAAATCCACACAGATTTTTTTACTGAATATTTTGCATACTCATTTAAAAATATCATAAGGGCATATATAGCTCGTTTTGTAATTCCTAGGGCAGACGGTGTTCGAGTTGTTTCAGAGCGTTTGAAAAAAGCGGTTATGGCGCAGTATGTGTTAAAAAGGGAGCCCACAGTACTTCCCATTTATGTTGAAGTACCACTGACCCTTTTTAGTGAGCGAGGAGATCTTCTTAAAAAGAAATACCCGCAATTCGGTACTATCCTACTTATGGTTTCGCGCCTTGAGGGAGAGAAACATATTGAAATGGCACTCACAGCATTTCGTTCGGTAGTGAATGATTTTCCTGGAATGGGGCTCGTGGTGGTAGGAGGGGGGAGTGAGGAAGTGAAACTGAAGCGTCTCATTATTGAGTTTGGGCTTGAGCAGAAAGTAATTTTTGATGGGTGGCAGCCTAACCCGATTGATTACTTTAAGAGTGCTGATTTCTTCCTGAATACTTCTCATTATGAAGGGTATGGACGAACACTTATCGAAGCTGCATTAGCTGGGGTCCCTATTGTGACTACTGATGTTGGTATAGTAGGAGAGGTGCTTAATCAAGAAAATGCCTTCATAAGTCCTCCAAAGGATGTTATTGCATTTACGCAACAACTACGGGAGGCACTTTTACATAAAGAGGTCACTAAAGAGAAGGCGCGATTAGCACGAGAGGCGGTAGGAGTATATCTTTCGCTTACTGAACAGGAGCGTCTTTACATATTAAAAACTTCATGGGAGGCATGCATAAGGAAGTAATATGAACATACTTATCACCACACAAGCAGTAGATAATAAAGATGACCACTTCGTTTTTTTCCTTGATTGGATTTCTGAATTTGCGGCATCGTATAAAAAAGTGACCGTTATTGCGCTACGTACGGGAGAGTATACGCTTCCCCCTAATGTAAAAGTAGTGTCACTTGGGAAAAATGAGGGGAAGGGGAGACTTACCTATTTGTATCGTTTTTTTAAGACGATTCTTAGTGAGCGTCGGGAGTATGATGATGTATTTGTATTTATGAATCCAGAATATGTGGTCTTGGGGGGACTTATCTGGAGATACCTAGGTAAGCGTATTGGGTTATGGTATACCCACAAACAGGTTAATTTAAAATTGCGGGTAGCGCATTTTTTTACTCATATTGTTTTTACTGCAATAAAAGAGAGTTTCCGTATCCCTTCTACAAAAGTCTGCGTGGTAGGGCACGGTATCAATACTGATCTTTTTTCACCCATGCCCGTGCCTCAACAGGGAATTGAAATACTTACAGTATCTCGAATTGCTCCTATTAAGCATATTGAAAATATGATTGAAGCAGTACCGTTTATAGAAAAGAAGCTTAATCAAAAAGTAACGCTTTCAATTGTGAGCGCCCTTCCATCAAAAGACGATGCGTATTATCAAAAACTTATAACCCTTATTACTCAAAAAAAGCTAACAGAGCAGGTTCATTTTCTAGGCGCTATTCCAGGGGGTGAGCTCCCGCCTGTGTATAATCGTGCTACTATCACTTTTAACCTGACGCCAACAGGTGGGCTTGATAAGGCAGTACTTGAATCACTTTCTTGCGGCGTTCCTGTTATTGCTTCAAATCAAGGACTGCGACCGCTTTTTGGTGTCTATCAAGACAGACTTTCAGTTGCTTTGGGGGATGTGGAAGAGTTAGCAGAAAAGGCGTCTTTAGCAGTATCTTTAAAAGAGCATGAAAGCGAAGCATTGCGTGCCCTCGTTAAAGATACGTATTCTTATAAAACACTCATTAAAAAAATAATAGCTATATATGAAACAGGTCGATAAAGCACATTATGAGTTTGGTAGGTACACTAAGATTGATCGGTGGAGTAGTTACTATTATCAAATAAAGGAAGTACTTCTGACAAAGCCTAAGGCAGTACTTGAGATTGGGGTGGGTGAAGGAGTATTACGCGATTATATAAAATCACATACTACTATTGCCTATACATCGCTTGATGTGGCAGAAGACCTTGCTCCGGACGTTGTAGGGTCGGTTCTTAAACTTCCATTCCCTGACAATACCTTCGATACGGTATGCGCGTTTGAGGTGTTAGAGCATCTTCCTTTTGCTGATTTTGAGAAAGCACTTCAAGAACTGCGTCGAGTTTCGAAACATTTTGTTATTTTAAGTTTGCCGCACTTTGGGCCGCCAGTAAAATTTTTACTTAAAATCCCATTTTTCCCACAATTACAAAAGGCTTTTAAGATTGTCTTCCCAAAAACACATCATTTTGACGGCGAGCATTATTGGGAGATAGGTAAGAGGGGGTATGGGGTAAGGTATGTGCGAAGTGTACTCAAAAAATATTTTGTGCTCACAGGAGAGTACGTACCGTTTGAAAATCAGTATCATCATTTCTATGTACTTAAAAAAATATGAAGACTCCCTGGGAAACTTTTTTTAGATCAGCAATAACAAAAATTTTCACCGAGAAAAAAAGTATTGTTGATATTGGTGGGGGATTGCGCATCCTTAAAGAAAAAAATAATAGATACGCACCTAGTAATGAGTGGATTCGTGAATTTCTTCCGCAGGTTGATTATAAAGTGCTTGATCCTGTAGACACCTATCACCCTGATATTGTGGGCGATATCCACAATCTTCCTTTTTCTGATAATTCAATTGATGCAGTGGTGTGTATTGCGGTGTTAGAGCATGTAGAGAACCCATTTAAAGCAATGAGTGAAGTGTACCGCGTACTAAAGAAGGACGGATACTGTTTCCTCTATGTGCCGTTTCTTTATTACTATCATGCAGAGAGAGGGTATTATGGAGATTATTGGCGCTTTACTCCAGAATCGCTTAAGCTACTTTCAAAACCCTTTTCAAGTATTGAAATAGAAAATGTTCGCGGTGCTTTTGAGACATGGGTTAAGTTAAGTCCTCTTGGAAGAAATACTTTCCTAGTTCCTTTGTGGAGAGTGATTGATATGTGTATGGGCAAAGTACATAGTAAACAGACAAGTGGGTACTATGTATTTTTAAAAAAATAGTATGAGATTACTTTATGTTGCAAATGTGCGCATGCCTACAGAAAAGGCTCACGGTATTCAGATAGCTGAAATGTGTAACGCCTTCGCTCAAACGGGGGTCCAAGTAGTACTCCTTCTTCCTAAACGTGACAATGAAATTAAAGAGGATATTTTTTCTTATTATGGGATACCACAATCGTTCGCTGTTACGTATGTACCGGTATCTGATACGGTGCGTTTCGGGTTTTTAGGATTTTTATATGAAACGTACTCATTTATTAAAGCAGTAAAAAAATATTTAAGTGAAGCGCAGCTTGATGTAGTCTATGGGAGGGATGAGTTGGTATTGGCTGGTCTTTTAAAGCTTGGCGGGAGGTTTGTATGGGAGTCTCATACGGGGGTGTGGAATTGGGCAGTTCGAAAACTCGTTGCTCAGGAGGTGCCCATAGTAGCTATTAGTCGCGGGCTCGAGACGTTTTACAAGAAGCACGATGTTCCTTTTGATCGATTGTTTGTGGCTCATGATGGTTTTTCAGACACGAGGACTGAAGAGTCTTATAGCAAAAAAGATCTCCGCCGCATCCTTTCGTTACCTGAAGAGGGATTTTTGACGGTATATACAGGGAAACTTGATTCGTGGAAAGGGGTAGAGACTTTTTTACGTGCTGCAACATATAGTAAGGAGGTAAGTACGTTTGTGGTAGTGGGAGGAAATGAAAAGCAAATTGCTCCACTTAAGGCGGCACATAAGGAGGTTTATTTTATCCCCTACGTGCACCCGCAGATCGCCGAGCGCTATCAAAGGGCGGCAGATCTTTTGGTGCTTCCAAATACGGCGAAAAACATTATTTCAAAATACTACACATCACCTTTAAAACTCTTTAACTACATGGCAAGTGGGAATCCACTGTTGGTTTCAGATTTGCCTTCAGTACGAGAAATTGTAAGCGAAGAGAATGCTTACTTTTTTAAGCCAGATGATAGCGAGGATTTGGCTGAAAAAATAAGGTATATCAAGGAGCATATGGACGAGGCGTACTTAAGGGCGGTTAAAGCAAAAGAACATGTTAGAGGCTACGCATGGCAGAGAAGGGCAGAAAAAATTATTGCTTTTGTAAAAAACTATTTTTAGGTATATGAGGGTTTTAAAATATATAAGTTCTGGAATTTTTGTTGCAGCCTTTCAGCTTATCGTTTTTTCTGTACTTAGTAGGTACGCTCCATACCTATTGGCTTCTTCCTACGCTTTTGTTTTGGCGGTAATTGTTAGTTTTCTGTTGCAAAAATATTGGACGTTTCGAAATAAAAATAGACGCATGTCAGGGCAGTTCCTATTTTTTCTCTCAAATTCTTTATGGGGACTACTTTTAAACGGGGTTTTTATGTGGGTATTGGTAGAGAAACTTTTTTTCTATACGCAGATTGCACAGGTTGTCACGATGATCTTTCTTGCTACGTATAATTACTTTATATATAAAATAATATTCAAACATAAGGCTGAGGTATTAGGGTCGGTGGACAATGTTAACCTATGATTGTGGGGCGACAGGCTTAATGCTAAAATCCCGCTATGTCTACTAATCCAAAACTTTCAGTAGTACTTCCTATGTACAACGAGGCGGAAAGCCTACCCCACCTTTTTAAAAGGTTGCGTGAAGTGCTTATACAACACGGTCTTTCTTACGAAATTATTGCAGTAAATGATGGATCAAGGGATGCCACCAAGTCGATTCTCGAGGAGTATGCAAAAGCGCACCCAGAAATAAAAGTAATTAATTTTGGTGCAAATGCGGGCCAAACCGCAGCACTTCGTGCTGGGATTGAACACGCAAAAGGCGAGGTCATTGTGACTATTGATAGTGATCTTGAAAATAATCCAGAAGATATTCCAAAGCTTCTTAAAAAGATGGAGGAAGAGCAGTATGACGTTGTTTCAGGGTGGCGTGCTGATAGATGGGCAGGTGAATACCTGATGCGTAAACTCCCTTCAATGACTGCTAATATGCTTATCTCTAAAATCACTGGTGTGCCACTGCATGATTACGGGTGTACCCTAAAGGTGTATAAACGTAGTGTTATAGCAGGGGTCCCTTTATACGGGGAGATGCACCGCTTTATTCCAGCATATGCTTCTTGGCGCGGTGCACGGGTTACTGAATTAAAAGTGACCCATACTCCTCGACAATTTGGAGTCAGTAAATACGGCTTTTCACGAACCTATCGTGTGCTTCTGGATCTACTCCTTTTGAAGTTTTTGCATAAATACAAAGATCGTCCAATGCATTTTTTTGGAGGGTTCGGGTTCATACTCATGTTTCTTGGACTTTTTACAGGAACACTAGCAATTGCGCTTAGGCTTACGATTGGACTACATTTGGTCCAAACACCATTACCTGTTTTAACTGCACTTTTACTAATTACAGGACTTAACCTCGCTTTGATGGGTATTGTGGCTGAAATGCTAATGCGTACGTATTACGAAAGTAAGGGAGAAAAAACATATATTATCGGAGATACACATAATTTGTAAAAGTATGTGTGGGATCGCAGGATTTATCGGGCGAGGGGAGGAGCGCGATCTTTTACTTATGCAAAAGAACATTTTGCATAGGGGCCCTGATCAACAAGGCATATATTTTAAGGAGGGGGTAGGTCTTGCACATACTCGTCTTGCAATAATCGATACTGACCCTCGTGGTGTGCAGCCCATGTGGAATGAAAAAAAGACACTAGCTATTGTTTTTAATGGAGAGATATATAACTACAGGGCTCTAAGGGATGAGCTAAAGGTAAAGGGAAAGAGTTTCAATACAGAAACTGATACAGAGGTAATACTTGCACTTTTTGAAGAGATGGGCGAAGCGTGTTTTCAAAAACTTGATGGTATGTTTGCGCTTGCGCTCTATGATGCGGTAACGGGTAATGTGATACTTGCGCGTGATCGTATGGGGGAAAAACCTCTTTATTACGGACTGTTCGATCGTACGGTAATTTTTGCATCTGAATTACCAGCAGTACTTTCACATCCTTTTGTAAAAAAAGAGCTCGATCCTGTGTCACTTGCAGCGTATATGGTACGTGAGTATGTTCCTACTCCACGAACTATGTTTAAAAATATTTATAAGGTAGAGAGCGGGCATTATATTAAGGTAGTAGGTCCACGAATAGAAAAGACTTCCTTTTGGCAACAAGAGGTTATAGAAAAAGACATTTCTTTTAAGGAAGCAGAGAAAAGACTTGATACGCTTTTAGCGAAAACAGTTGCTGATCGGATGATATCAGATGTGCCACTTGGAGTATTTTTAAGTGGGGGGATAGACAGCGCCACTATTGCGTATTATGCGCAAAAACATTCGAAGGTCCCTATTAAAACTTTTTCGATTGGGTTTAACGAGGCTTCATTTGATGAATCAAGCTATGCTTCGCTCGTTGCAAAGGCACTTGGCACAGAGCACCACACTAAGATAGTTACTGCCAAGGACGCACTAGCACTTATTGATACGTTAGGCAGTGTGATGGGAGAGCCACTTTCTGATCCTTCTATCATTCCAACACTTCTTTTGTCGAAGTTTGCACGCGAAAAGGTAACAGTGGCGCTTGGGGGAGATGGAGGAGATGAGTTGTTCGCAGGATATCCAACGTTTCAGGCCGATACAATCGTTTCTTTGTATAAAGCATTACCAGCACTTGTGCGGAAAAGAGTAATTGAGCCCTTAATAGAATTTCTCCCTGGGTCCGATAAAAATTTCAGTATGTCTTTTAAGCTTCAGAAATTTATTGAGGGAGTCTATGCCGCTCCTTTGGAGCGACACGGGAGGTGGCTTGGGGCCTTTAGTAGAGAAGAGTTAAAGGAGTTACTCACTCCAGAAGTATTTGAAGTGGTCAAACAAACATCTCCTTATTATGAAGAGGGTGGGGAAGTTACTTCTCCTCAAGAGATACTTAAGGCATATCAACATTCTTATCTTACTGACCAAGTACTTGTTAAAGTTGATCGCGCGAGTATGCACTATGCGCTTGAAGTAAGAGCTCCTTTTCTTGGAAAAGAAATTGTTGAGTTTGTAAGTACATTATCGTACCGGTTTAAGTTAAGGGGGCTTACCACTAAATATATTTTAAAAAAGCTCATGACTGGTAAGTTGCCGTTATCGATCGTGCGTAGGCAGAAAAAAGGGTTTGGCATACCAGTAGCTGAGTGGTTAAAGAAAGATTTGCGCCCTTTGGCGGAAACACTTTTCTCAAAAGAGGCAATACAAAAGAGTGGTGTATGTAATCATTCCTATGTGGCAACACTATTTTCTGAACACTGTGAAGGCAAGAAAAATCATCGCAAAAAGCTCTGGACACTTTTCATTTTTCAGCTTTGGGCACGGGAATATATGAGTTAGTGTCAAAGTAGGCCTAGTTTGCTATGATGGGCTCTAATGAAGGAAGTGAAGCTAAATATTGGAAGCGCAGGGCGCAAAAAAGAGGGCTATATTAACGTAGACTGGCAATCGATTGTTAAGCCCGATCTTGAGCACAACCTCAATGTCTACCCCTATCCCTTTGCTGATAGTTCAGTTGATCTTATCGAAGCTTTTCATGTCGTTGAGCACTTAGACCGCCCTTTCGATGTGCTTAAGGAGTTTCATCGCATTTTAAAACCAGGAGGGGTGCTACATTTAAAAGTACCGCATTTTAGTCGAGCCATGACCCATCCAGAACATTTTCATGGGTTTGATATCACACTTCCACACTATTTTGATAAAAGGTTTGTAGAAACGGGATATTTTGGCGTTGATTATGATTTGAAATACATGAAAATGCGCTGGATTGCGTTTTTTCATATTCTCGAAACGGCAGGGTATAACAAGATACTCCTCACTATCCTTAAGGGTCTCGACATGGCTATTACCACGCTTGCGAATGTAAGTCTTGCATTTTGTAGTCGCATATGGTGTTACTGGGTGGGAGGCTTTGATGAAATAGAGTTTTATTTTGTATGCAAAAAATAGAGAGACTCCTCAAAAATGAAGAAGTGGGTGGGGTCCGAGAATTCTTCAAACAATGGCCCCATTTTTACTATTTCATAGTGGCAGTATTTGGCCCCGCTTATTTTGGAGGATTAAGTCCTAGGAAGTTTATTAAAAAATACGCACAAGAGGGAGTGCGCCTTAATATTGGTTCTGGGCCAAGGGTTGTTGATGCAACTTTTCAAAATGTAGACACAACTGCCTATGCATCAGTTACATATGTGGCTGATGCGGCCCATGTGCCTGTTAAGGACAATGCTGTTTCGATGATTATATCTGACAATGTGCTTGAGCACGTTTTTAATGTTGAGGAGGTGGTAAGGGAAATGAAAAGAATACTTAAAAGTGGGGGGGTAGCGTATGTGAGTACCCCCTTTCTTTATCCTTTCCATTCTTCACCTGATGATTTTACTCGCTTTACGCTTACTGGGTTACAGAAACTTTTTCATGAGTTTGAAGTAGTGGAATCAGGGGTTCGTTCAGGAATTTTTTCAACAATAACAGTGGTATTGGTATACCTTTGTGCGAGCTTGTTTTCCTTCGGGAGTAAAAAAGTATATCAATTTTTACTTAATATTTTTATTTTTATTTTTTTCCCTATCAAGTATCTAGATAGTATAGGAAACCATCTCCCATTTTCAGAAGAGAGTGCCTCAGTCTTTTATATGGTAGTGCGAAAGAAATAGTATGAAAGGCTTTTTAAAGAAGGGGTGGGAGGGAATAGGGAATCATCTTTTTGCAATTCTCTTTGCACTCATTGTAGGTATACTTTCTGGTCTCCCGTCTTTGCTAGCTCCTCGGGGACTTGGCACAGAGTACCGTGGTATCCCATTCCTTTATCAAAGTGATGAAGAAATATATCTTAGTCGTATTCAGGAAGTACTCGACGGGTATCCAAGTATCGGATCTCCAGTGCTCCATGAATACAAGCAAGTAAAAACAGCGTGGTTTCCTTTTGGTGAGTATCTCTATGTACTCCCTGTACTTGTAGGCGTGCCGCTTATAAAAGTACTTCTTTTGTCTAAGTTTGTTTTTCCTGCGCTGCTATTTTTGCTTGTTTATATGCTTACGTTATGTCTTATAAAAAGTGGTAATGAATCACGGCTAAAAGTGAGGCAGGGAATAGCTATCGCAACTGGGTTATTGGTAACGCTTGGGTATGATTTTGTGCACGTTAGTCACATCATCTCCCTTCCAAAAGATTCACACGCTTTTTACCTCTCACCATGGACTCGTTTAGTAAATCCTGTCACGGGGGGTCTCATTTTTTTTGGTGGGCTTATAGCGTTATGGAAGTATCTTGAGGCGCCCTCTCGAAAAATGTGGGGACTACTTTGTGGGTTGTTACTTCTTTCTTCAAGTTATTTTTTTAGTTTTGGGATATTTCTTACAGTACTCACGTATTGGACAGTTGTTTCATTTTTTGTAGAAAAAAAGAAAAATGAGGCGATATGGCTTTTATTACTTCTTTGTTGTGGAGGGGGTATGCTTTTGGTGCAGGCACTTATTGGGAGGGTGGGGATATCACACGAAGAAGCTGCGATAGCGCTTACTAAGAACGGACTCCTTTTTACGCACCTCCCACTTGTAAATGGAGTACTTTTAGCAACCTCAGGTATCTTTGCACTACTTACGGTGTACGGAGTTAAAAAAAGACTTTATACACTCTATCCACTTACCGCATTTAACCGCTTTTGGTGGTTTTTACTTGGGGGACTTGTCGCATCTTTTGTAGTTTTTAGTCAACAATTTTTGACTGGGAGAACAATTTGGCCGCATCATTTTGTGCAATATACTATCCCACTTTGTTACATAGTACTTCTTACTATGTTTGCTCGATCGATAGTGAGAGTACCTACACGCTATGTTGTGGTAGTACTCCTTCCTATTGTTGTAGCAACTGTAGGTTTCGGCATGTGGGCCGCGACGACGTATAAGGCAAAAATGGAGGTATATAGAGAGGTACAGCAGTATCAACCACTTTTTACTTTCTTAAACCACACTCCTAAAGGGATGTGTACGGTATTGTCTGTTGAGGAAGATGACTATCTTTCAACTAAAATACCAGCCTTCACACACTGCGATGTGTACTATTCTATTTTTGTGTATTATGGAGCACCTCTTTCAAGAATTGAGCATAATTATCTAACACTGCTTCGATTTCGAGGACTCACTTCCGCAACACTTCCGCAGTACTTGATTGATCATGATGTTGAGATGCGTGTTGCTACATTTACTAATTGGCAAGAACTTTTCCGTCATGTTGAAGATCCTTGGATGAGAAAGATTACTAACAATCAAGAAGTTGATACGTGGATAGGGAAGACACGAGTAAAGATAGAGAAAGACTATGCTCAATTTTTAAAACAAGATTTTAAAAGTGAGTTACAAAGGTACCAGATAACATACATAGTGTGGGATAAGGTAAGGTATCCTCAGTGGAACCCTACGCAGGTTAATTTTTTAACTGAAGTGTACAGTGACAGTCGGGTTGTGGTATACCAGATAAAATAATGGAAAAGTTTTTGGCAAAAGTGGGTATCAGTAAAAAGATGGCACTAGTTGGGCTAGGTTTTTTCTTTCTTTATCTCTTTGTTGCTTATGGCTTTTTCTATGCCGATAGGCATGTTGCAGATATTGATGGAAACTTAGCCTTCCATTATCCAACGTGGGGGTACGATTCGCCTGAATACACAAAACTTGCCGATGGACTTCTTTTGCGCCACAGTTTTAATTTTGAAAATAACACTCCTCCTGACCTGTTGCGTACTCCGGGATACCCTCTACTTCTCGCTCTCACCAAACTTGTTACTGGGAAGTTTTGGCCAATTATTATATTTCAAATCTTCTGTGCTTTATTAGTCGCGCTACTTACTTTTAAAATGGGAGTGAGACTAAATGCTCGTAGGGTGGGTATTGGAGCGGCGCTACTTTTCCTTATCAGTCCTTCGACAATCTTTCACACGGTAGTGTTCATGAATGAGCTTACTTTCATGACTGCGTTCATACTTTCATTGTATGTATTATTTTTCCCGCCAGTGTGTTTCCAAAAAAGATGGTGGTGTGCTCCAGTTTTTTCGGGACTATTACTTGCTGTGGCAACCTATATTCGGCCGCTTACACTCTATATCCCACTTCTTTTCGTATGTTGCTACTTTTTGGTGTATATGCGGAGTGGGTGGGGCACGATAGGTAAGTCTATGACTGCATTTATGTTGGTTTTTTGGGCAGTCATTATTCCATGGATCTACCACAATGGAACTAAGAGTGGTGTATACACATTCTCTACGATAGGAACGTACAATCTTGTATTTTTTAATGCGTCGGATTTTTTGGAAAAACATTTCGGTAATACCTCAACAGAGTTTTTAACGTATCAAAAGCAACTCGATACTATCCCAATGTATAATGCACGGCCACAAAAACCATGGAATGAGATTGTTGCACTCCCCAAACATGTGTTGGCAATGTACCCCAGAGGGTACATTGCTTATCATCTCTCCTACTTATCAGTATTTTTTATAAGTAGTGGTGCGCGCTATGACGTTCAGATGATCCATTATCCTAAAGTAAAGGCCTTTTTTGGGTTAAGTGAGGGGATACCAAGTTTGCTTTCAGAGATTAAGGCGCATCATTTTAAGGGGGCTTTTGTTACCTTATCTTCTCAAGGGGTGTTTACAGTGGAGCGCCTTCTGCTTTGTGTGCTTACACTTGCATCTTTAATTGCGGTGTTCGCCACAAGAAGTCCTAAGGTACGTAATCTCTTATTGGTATTATTACTTATAATTTTGTATTTTGCGGTACTTACCGGTCCAGCATCCATCCCACGCTATCGGCTGCCTGTTGATCCGCTTATTTTCTTACTTGGGCTTTTTGCACTAAGTAGGTATTACGTAATGCTAAAAATGAGGAAACAAAAAGCGTTTTAAAAGTATGAAAGTGCTACTTATTACTTCAACAACTAAGCAAACTTCAGGCTGGGGAAGACTCTCATCTGACGCGCTTAGGGCCTTAAAAAAAATAGGACACGAGGTCACTGTCATTTCTGAAGATGATACTGCACAATTCCAGTTAAAAAAACGGAATGGTGTATATAGTTGGCTTTATAATATAGCGCTTGTTTGGAGAGAAAGTAGGAAGGTAGAAGTAGTGCACGCCTTTGATGTGTGGCCGTATGGAGTCTATGCATATTTTGCTTTATTTTTTTCGCGCACACGATTAGTCATGAATGGTATCGGCACCTATAGCTTACCTCCGTTTCGTGTATCGTTTAAAAGTATTGTTATGAAACTGGCGATACGGTCTGCTCGACATATTTACTGTATTAGTAACTATACCGAAGAAAGAATTAAAGAAAGGGTGCCAACAGCGCATACAGAAGTAGTGCTTATGGGGGCGCCACATATTCAAAAGTTAAGTAAAGAGGAGGCGGCTCACTTTGAGGAAAAGTATAAGTTAGAAGGGCATTACCCCATTGTGCTTACGGTGGGAGAAATAAAAAGTCGGAAGGGGCAACGTGATACCGCAGAAGCTGTGGCCCTTCTTAGTCACACATATCCAGATATTCTCTACTGCGTACTTGGAAGCGATAGGGACACCCCTTATGTAGAAAGTATTAAAAAAGTAGGGGAGCGTATAGGTAAGTCGCATATGATTACTATTGTTGCTGATGCTAAGGATGATAAGGCACTTTCTTATTTTTATGATAAGGCAACACTTTTTGCACTTAATTCAAACAACGAAGGAGACCATTTTGAGGGGTTTGGTCTTGTTATACTTGAGGCAAATGCTTTTGGTAAGCCTGCTATAGGAAGCACTCGTACGGGGATTGAAAGCGCTATTGTAGATGGCTACAATGGGCTCCTTACAAAACAAGCTGATCCTCAGGATATAGCTTCAAAAATGATCTTTTTATTAGAGAAAGAAAGCTATGCACTTTTTTCACAACAAGCGCTTCTTCATTACAAAAAATTTACATGGGAAAAGACTGCGGAAGGATATACAAAAGGCTATAAAGACTAGTGTATGAAAAGAGCATTTATCACGGGTATTACAGGGCAAGACGGCTCTTATCTTACGGAATATCTTTTGGGAAAAGGGTATGAAGTATATGGTCTCATGCGACGTTCAAGTGTAGAACCTGCGCTTCGTCTTGAAGGAATAAAAGGACTTGAAAAAGTTACTATGTTTTATGGAGATCTGCGTGACAGTGCCCCACTTGAGGAGGCATTAAGGAGGGCCAATCCAGGTGAGGTATATAACCTCGCGGCACAGTCTCATATAGGGGTTTCATTTAAAATTCCTCAAGAAACATTTGAAATAAATTATGCTGGAGTAGGACGGTTAGTCGAGGCAATTAAAAAAATTAACCCAAGTATCAAACTTTATCAAGCATTATCAAGCGAGGTGTTTAGTGCAGAGCACCCTCCACATCACGAGGAAAGTATTATGGCGCCAGTAAACCCATATGCGGAAGCTAAAATTAAATCACACCTTGATTTTATTAAAGGTGCTCGTGAAAAACATAATATGTTTGCTGTTTCCGGATTTCTTTTTAATCATGAATCACCTCGTCGGGGGAAAGAGTTTGTGACGCGTAAAATTACTCTTGGGCTTTCACGTATAAAGGAGGGGTTACAAGAAGTGCTTGAGTTAGGGAACCTTAATTCAAAAAGAGATTGGGGGTTTGCGGGAGACTATGTGCGCGCCATGCACATGATGCTTCAACAGGAGAATCCCGAAGACTATGTAATAAGTAGTGGAGAGATGCACAGTGTACGAGAGTTTGTTTTACTTGCAGCCAAAGAACTCGGTATCACTATTACTTTTAAAGGTGAGGGAGTAGATGAAGTTGGGGTAGATGAACACGGAAAGGTACTTGTTCGGGTGAATCCATCTTTTTTTCGTCCGGTTGATACACATACTCTTTTTGGCGATTCAACAAAAGCACGCACTAAGCTTGGGTGGAAACCAGAGGTTAGTTTTCCTGAATTGGTATCAATGATGGTGAAATCTGACCATGATAAGGTAAAACGTAATGCAGTTTCGTTTTAAAAAATAAAAAGACCTACAAAAGTAGGTCTTTTTATTTTTTCTCTACCTTTAGAGAAGCGCTAATTTTTCAAACACATCAGTGCGTACATGCCCTTCTTTTACTTCATACTCAAGTTGTTCCTTGCTCACCGCTCCATCGGTCATTGAGTCTTTAAGTAACTTCAAAAACATCATTTCTATGTCTTTGTTTGGGTGTGGGAGATAGTGCGTGGGGTATTTGCCGAGTAGCTTATGAATAGGTTCACGTGGGATTAGGCCAAAGTATTTTGGCATTTTGTTGCGCGTAAAATCAATCGGAAGTCCTGCACGCCATGGTTGCGTGAGGCGGATGGTGGTATGGATCATTTTAGTGTTTTGGTCCAAGTGATCAAGATCATTCCATTCACGAGAAAGGGGCAACACCTCGGTTTCGTCCTTAATGGTCATAATACGATCGTAATCAGCCGATCCTTCCTTGAGCTGTTTTAACCATTCACCAACCTTCCAGTGTGAAAGTTTGGCGCAATCAAGTACCATAACGCTTGAATCCCAAGCGTCTTTTTTAGTGCAAGCAGCAAGGGCATTGCCGCGTAAGTCCATTTCATAAAGTGGGGAAATATCTTTGAGTGCAAAAATATCTGGGTCAATAACAACCGCACGCCCTTCGAACCCCATAAGCTCAGGGGGCATAAAACGAGTTAAGGTAAAGAACTGCAAATCTTCTTCATCAAGTACGCGTTTCTCACCTTTGCGATTAAAAGTCATCCCGGCATATGTTTTAAACATCGGTATGTCCTCGACAAGCATGATCGTGACGGGTACAAGATCTTTACCTTTATATGTTCTCTCAAAGGCGTATTTTGCAAGCAGTGCCCCTAAGTACTGCTTTTTATTGGACTGTATAAAAAACCCTTTTTTCATAACTAAAGGTCGAGATTAAAATGAGTACTTAAAATTGCAAGGGAACAATAGAGATGACTATACTTCCCAGGCCAGGTAGCACTTTTTTCAATTTCTTTTTTAATAAGCGGCCAGTCGATGAGGCCTCCCCCACGTTGCGTGTTAATAATGTCGAGGAATAGGGATTTGAAACGTGCATCGTACCAGTATTCAATCGGTGCTCGCCAACCAGTTTTTTTCTTGCGCTCGGTAATATAGGAAGGAAGTCTGCCAGTAAAAAGTTTCCGTAGATACACTTTGTTTTCAGTATCATTTCGATACTCGTTTTCTTTAAGTACACTATCAATAAAGAGGCGGAAGGGATGATATGAAAGCGGGGAGCGCAACTCAATTGACTCGTGCATATATAGTTTATCACTTCGAATGAAGTTTTCACCAGGGAGCCAAAGGAAGCGGTCCCCGAGCATCATGTCATACATACCGCTATCCTTCTTTTGTGCATAAAGGTTATAAAGTGGGTCAAGCGCTTTGTGGAGTGTGGGAAGTGGTGAGAGGGTGCTTTTTGTTGGAGTACGTGTAAAGCGTTTAAAAAAGGCAAAGCGATCAGCAACCTCTTTAAAATCATAGTGGGTGTTATTGCGATAATTTTTTAGTAACGAATAAAGGGGAGGGGTAAGGAGGCTCATTTGTTGTTTCATTTTTTGTGCGTCACGATAGTATGGGTACCCACAAAAAAGCTCATCTCCGCCATCTCCCGAGAGAATAACTCTTTTATGATCTCCTCTTACGCCTTCGGTCTGGGCGGTTATTAAATAGGTAGGGAGCGAAATATTGTAATTAGGTTCCTCGATTGTTTTATAGCTTTCAACAAACGCCTTGTAGTAAGTGTCTTTGGTCACGAGTATCTCATGATGCGAGCTGTTGTAATCTTTTGCTAAACGTTTTGCGAGTTCAGCATCCTCATTAAAATTATCTTTTTCTATATCAAAGCGGGTAGTATAGGAGTGTACAGTATGCCCACGGCGTTGCATGAGGTCGAAAAGTAGTGATGAATCAAGGCCTCCTGAAAGATTAATGGCAACTTCCTGTTTACTTAAAAGATGTTCATCGAGGAGTTGCTCAAAGGCCCCCATACCTTTTTCTTGATAGTAATTTGGGGCAGTGCTTTTATAGAAATCGTATGAAGAAGTGTTATCTAGAATGTTATAGGTAAGACAACTTGAGGGTTCAAGTTTTTTTATGTACTTAAAAAGTGTAAGATCGCCAAAAAGATATCCAAAATTGAGCGCAGTAACCACCGCTTCTTCACTTCCTGAACGATCAATATGTGGGTGGGTTACAATACTTTTTATTTCTGAACTAAAAATAAAATCATTTCCTTTGAGGTAGTAGTACACACCTTTTTGTCCCGTGGGGTCGCGATAGAGTTTAATGACCCTTTCTTGTTTGTTGTAGAGCGCAATACCGAACATCCCGTGGATGTGGTAAATAAAATCCCAGCCATATTTTTCAATGGTGGCAAACAGGATAGCGGTATCAAGATCAGTATGTTCATAGGAAGCAGGAAGTTCTTTTTTAAGTTGCTCGGTATTGTAAATCTGTCCATTAAAAAGAAGTACCCATGGAGAACCCTCTTTAA
Source organism: uncultured Candidatus Saccharibacteria bacterium (assembly GCA_964541455.1). GTDB lineage: Bacteria > Patescibacteriota > Minisyncoccia > Phycocordibacterales > JAKFXT01 > JAKFXT01. Next base: position 22,670 of record CAZIPS010000001.1, read on the forward strand.
CAAACGGTTGTTGTGAATGGCTCGCTGCTTCACGAATGGAGAGAAGAGTGTGGCCAAGTGAAATAGTCTTGTCTATGTATGTTCCAGAAAAATCTGGTCCGCGGTGAGAAAGTGCAGCATTCATTTTTTGGAGTGCTTCTTTGTTGTTTCCTGTAAACCCGTTAATTCCACACATATGGCATTAGCATAGCATTTTATCTATAAACCCGCGGAAGTGGGTAAAGGTGACTTTTTAGAGGCAGGAGTGTTTTATGTGCTAGCATACACACTACCTAACCAGTGTTTACCATGGCTACTGTATCTAAGCGAAATAACGCCAAAACCTCCAAAGAAGCTCGAATTAAGAGGGTTTTTGGGGCAGCAACGGAAAGCCTAGAGAAGGTCTCTACGACCAGCCAAAGGGCAATTTTGAAGGCAGGGGAGCTTATAGAGGCATCTTCTGGACTCATTATTACCACAGGGGTCGGAAAGTCTGGTTTTATTGCTGGGAAATGTGCTGCAACACTTACTAGCCTTGGTAGGCGTTCCTTCACCCTAAATCCTACTGATGCATTGCATGGAGATGTTGGGGCAGTAGGGAATAGTGATGTAATTATCGCTTTTTCTTACTCTGGAGAAACGGCGGAGTTACTTAAAACAATTCGTCATATAAAAAAAGAAACGCGTGCGCGTATTATTGCAATCACTGGAAAAGAAGGAAGTGCGCTTGCCAAACTTGCTCATGTGGCAATTATTACCCCTATTGTCGCGGAGGGGAGTACACATGAATTGGCTCCCATGGCTTCAACAACTGCAGCGCTTGTGGTAGCCGATGCACTCGCTTCATCTTTAGTTGATCCACATATATTTACTCACAAAGCGTTTGCCAAGCTTCACCCAGCAGGATCTCTTGGACTTCAACTTGAACGCGTTCAATCAGTGATGAAAAAAGGAAATAATATTCCAAAGGTGTATGAGCAGGCTTCGTGCAAAGAGGCACTTCTTGAGCTTTCAAAGAAAAAGCAAGGTATTGTTGCTATTGTTTCAAACACACATAAACTTTTGGGGGTACTTACTGATGGAGATATACGCCGCGCGGTAATTAGGGGAGTGGATATGAACACGCAGAGTATTAAAACAATGATGACAAAAACCCCCAAGATAATTTCTAAAGAAGCAACCCTTAAGGAGGCGCTTGTAGAAATGGAACGAGATAATAAAGTAACCAGCCTTTTTGTAGTGAATGCAAAAAAAGAGATAGAGGGTATCATTCATATGCACCATATTATTGGAGTGGTGGTGTAACCATAGACTATGGCCGATCAAAATCTTACTTACGCTCGTGAATTGTTGTTACGTATTAACAACCTCACTATTTCAGGAAAGTCGCTTGCTGATTATTTTGCGTACGATACGTATTCACTGTGGCAGTGTTATCAGGAGGCGATTTTTGCAGATCTAAAGGTATTTAGTAGTACTCGTGAAGTGCCTCAAAAAAATTCAAAGGGAGCCTCCTTGTGGCGACGGTGGGGCTCAGGATGTTTGATTTTTATGTTTTCCCTGCCGGGAATGCTTTCACTATTTTTACGAAAGCCAACAATTATGTTTTACACCATCGATAGAGCAGATGGAGCTTTTTTGGGAGATATGCGTATCGGAGAAGTATTTAGGTTTTTGTTGGAAAAGAAAATTTCCTTTAAGGAAATTATCCATAGTAGTAACGGCGCCACGCAACGTACTAATTTTTTTAAACGTGGACGAGCGCCGCTTTACTATGAGGCGCTTGATTTTATATATAAACTTTTCTCTTTAGTTGGGGCTACTAAAAAAAGTTCACTTTCTTTTTTGGAGAAGATCGACTATACGTCATTTAAAGATGACAAGGAGCGAGCTTTTATTGCCTTTCTTCTAAAAAAGTATGCAATACTCCGCGATGTTTCAGTGTTTAAAATTACATGGAGTAGCAAGCTACTTACTTTTGTAAAACCAAAGGCCTTGTTTTTGATTGATGATGGGAGACAGTACTATTTTGAACTACTCGCTGCTGCACGTAATGCATCAGTACCAAGCTATGCATTCCAACATGGGCACATTACAAAGTATCAAGTCGGCTGGCAGAAACTTCCTCTCTGGCAAGGTCCATACCTTTACCCCGATCACTACATGCTATGGAGTGAGTATTGGATTAATGAGCTTTTGCGTTTCAATACTTATATACCGAAAGAGCAGATGGTAATTGGCGGGAGCAAGACGGCACTTCTTCCACTTGTGCCACATACGAACAATGAGCCACTTAGCGTTGTTATTCCCTACGAAACAATTGCTCCACAAAGTGAGCTTAAACCATACCTTGCCGCGCTTTGTAATGCTCCACATATTTCAGTAACTTTTAAGCTTCGTCTAGATATGAGCAAGGAAAAGCAGTGTGGTCAGTATGGGTTAGTTGAAGTACCAGGGAAGGTTGAGGCAGTGACGACACTCCCTCTAAAGGAGCAGGAATATGATGTTGTGCTTGGTGTCTACTCGTCGTATCTTTACGATATGATCGCCTTTGGCGTTCCTGTAGGGCTACTTGCCACTTCTTTTGATTATGGGATCGGAATGGTTGATAATGGGTTGGCTGATATGGTGCGCGTGGAGCATCTCTTTGATGACATTACTCACTTGGCAGCGCTTTCGGATACAGAAAGAGAGAGGCGGCGAACCGTATTGTTTGGAGCGATTCCAAAACAGCTCTATCAAACCCTAGAGGTATTGGGCCGGGAAAAATATTGGTATGTTTAACATAATAAAAAAAATACTTTATCCATTAACGAAAGAAATAAGGGCGGTGTTTACGTACCCGTCTAACCGCATTGACCTTGAGCAGGATGATTATGATGCTTATTGGGAAAAGAAGCGCGGCGGGGCGCATCTTGCGACGCTTTCTTCGTGGCAGGAGGCACGGGCACGCTATATAGCAAGTGAAATAATTAAAACATCACCAGTTTCAGTAGTCGATATCGCTTGTGGGACAGGAAATATTTTGAAGTATTTAAAAGATACTATTCCCGGTATGCGCACTATTGGGGTTGACGTGTCACCGAAAGCACTTCTTGTTGCTAAAACGCTTGGTATCGAAACCAAAGAGACGAGTGATATTTTAAAAACACTCGAGTATATGGACCCTGTTGACTATATACTGTTTCTTGAGATTCTCGAGCATCTTCCAAACGCAGAAATGATTCTTAAGGCAGGGGTAGTAAAGGCAAAACGTGCAGTATTTTTTTCAATACCAAATACAGGATACATTACGTACCGGCTCAGGCTTCTTTTTGGAAAGGTGCCTGCACAATGGCACCGTCATCCAGGAGAGCATGTGCGTTTTTGGACTATGCAAGATGTAAAGTGGTGGCTTCGTGCACTTTCAATTGACACGTATACTATCCATACGTACAAAGGAGTGCCCCTTCTTAACAAGGTTTGGCCAGCGCTTTTTGGCGCCGCCTTTGTTGTTATGATAAGAGTGTAGTAGGATATTTTTATGGAAACATTATTACAAAAAGCAACATTGTCTGATGTACGCACCGACCCGTATCCTTATCTTGTGCTTACTGATGCAGTGTCTCAAGAACTTTGCGATCAATTACTCACAGAGCTCCCTTCGATTGAAACGCTCACACATCACGAGCCGTTGGGGAACAATAAGCGTTTTGATTATACTGTTGCAGACATTGCAAAAAAAGGGGGTGTAACACCAACATGGAGGGCATTTATTGAAGCGCAATCAAGCGAGCTTTTTTGGAAGCAACTCATAGCATTGTTTAAACCATCTATACAAAAGTTGTATCCAGACCTCGAGCAAAAATTTGGACCGCTTGAAACATGGCATATTGGGCATCGTTATCTTGATAGTTTTGATGACAAAACAATTCTTCTTGATGCTCATATTTCCATTAACACTCCCGTGGTTAAAAAGCCTTCAAGTGTGCGCGAGGCTCACGTTGATGATCCTCGTAAACTTTTTGGAGCGCTCTTCTACCTACGTCTTCCGGGGGATACTACCGAGGGAGGGAATCTACAGGTGTTCCGTTATAAGGATAAAAATAAGAAAAAGTTTTTTGGGCAGGGGATAAGTGAAAAGTACATGGAGGTGGTTGAAACAGTACCCTACAAAAAAAATGTTTTTGTCCTCTTTATAAATCACCTTGATTCGGTACATGGAGTAACCCCACGTGAGGTCACCAACGTTCCTCGTTATTTTGTGAATCTGATTGGTGAAATGAAGGAGCCTCTCTTTGACCTTGAAAGTGTGCAGGAGAATATCTGGAAGCGCCGAGTTCGTTCATTTGTAAATACTCATTTTAAAGAACCTCATGCGTAGTTTCCTACTTGCTTCTTACGAGTTTTTGATTCGTATACCTGACATTATTACCCCTCGTTTTGTTAAGGAACGCGCTGACCCTGAACGGTTTGGCATTGATCAGTTTGTGTTCAATGATCTTGTGCCGCGACTTAAAAAAACAGATCGCTTACTTGATGCTGGTGCTGGTTCTTTCCGCTACAAGCACGCCCTCGATTTTACAAAATATGAATCAACTGATTTTGAGGATATTTTTGATGCTGACAGCAAGGGTAAACACACATTTACATGCAGTTTAGACAATATTCCACTTCCTGATAACCAATATGACGTTATTGTTAATACGCAAGTACTAGAGCATGTTGAGTTCCCAGAAAAGGTGGTATCAGAAATGGCTCGTGTGCTAAAACCAGGTGGGACGCTATATCTCACGACGCCTCAAATCTCTCATGTGCATGGGGCACCGTATAACTTTTTCTTCTTTACCCCGTATGGACTTCGCTCACTTTTTGAGCGTGCAGGGCTTACAGTTGAAAGTATCAGCCCACGTGGAGGGGTCTTTTGGGTACTTGGGAAAATAAGCTCACTACTTCCTTCCTATCTTTTCTACCAGCACGCCTTCACAGGATTTAAAAAGGGGATTCACTTCAAGCCAAAGTTTCGCTACACTCCGCTTTCTTTTATGCTCATCCCTTTTTATGTTGTTTTTCAACTTATTCTTGGATACTACATCCCGTTTTTGTGTTTTTATCTCGATCGTCTAGATCGTCAAAAAGATTTTAGTTTAGGGTACGCTTGTATTGCAGTTAAAAAATAGTTACGCCATGCGGAGCATAAGGGTGTAAGCGGTGAGAAGCCCGATTGTTTTTGAGGCAATGCGGGCAATGATTGCGCCCCAAATACCAAAGTAATAGATACCTACAAAAATAAGAGTGATTTTAATAGTATTTGAAATAACACTTAATGTATATTTTTCTTTTAGGGCAATTTGTGCATCAAGAAGAGAGAGGGGCATAGTGCCACTCATAAGTATGGTAATGGCAAACACTTGAGAGTAGATAATTGCGGCGTGGTATTGAGGGAAGAAATAATGAAAGAGTATGGGCGCAAAGAAGACGTAGATGAGAGTGATCGGAACAGTGAGAAGTAAGAGAGTGAAAGATTTTTGTACAATAGTTTTTTTGGCGGCAGATACTTCTTTAAGTGCTAGTTTGGGGACGGCGAGCGTCCCGATATTTTTGATGAGGCCTAAGATGTTAGTAGGGATTAAGAGAGAAAAGTTATAAATAGCAAGTTGTATAGGGCCGAAGTAGTGGAAGAGAATAATGTTATCAACTCGGTCGGCGAGCGCAGCAAAACCGTTAATAATACTCACGTGGGCTCCTAGTCTTTTTGCGTCTGGGTCAATGCGATGGTTTGGCTTAAAACGAATGTAGGTGTAATAGAAGGCGTACCCGGTGATTAAAAAGTGTATAAGGAAATAGGTACCAACAATGAGCACGGGGTTGTGGGTAAGGAAAAGAGAAAGGATAAGTACAGAGGTAGCAATAATGCCACGGAGTGCATTTATGGTGCTGCTCACTTTAAAAAGTTTTTTCCCATTAAGGTAGGAAGTGTGAAGTTCAAAACTGTCTGTAAAGGGAGCAAATGCAGCAGCAAAAAGTAGGCTGTAGCAAAGTACCGTATTTCCATGAAGCGCGTAGTAAAGCGCAAAGAGTCCCATGCCTGTGGCGAGAAGGCCACTCCACGAAAGATTGGTAAGAAAGCTTTTAAGAAGAGTGCCTTCATTTCCACGAGCAACTGCACGAGTTACTGCAGGGGAGAGTCCGCTTAGTGAAAATGACATAAACATACCGACCACAGAAAGGATGTAGCGGTAGGTGCCATACACCTCCTGACTTACCAAATGTGCAAAAGCGATAGCTAGCAGAAAAGATGACCCCATACTAACGATCTGGCCTAAAATAAGCCAAAAACCACCGCCTGCGGCGTAGACCATATCGGTTTTGAAAATATGTTCGCTTTTGCGTAAAAGGCCTTTAATACGTTCTTTTCCGGTCATGAAGATGTTATAGGTATGTAACTATAGTACGGCAGGGTTGGTCACTTTGCTAGGCTAAGGGGGTGGGTGGTATAGTGTGCCCTACGGACAGATGTCTTACAAGTTGTAATTATTTCACATGAACAGTACCCTCCGATCTATCATTTTTACCGGTCTTTTTATTATCTCGTTTATTCCGTTGTATGTGGCAAGCGGCCTTTTCTTCCCTTTTATCACAGGTAAGAATTTCGCCTTTCGTATCATCGTTGAGATTATTTTTTCGCTTTGGGCGATTCTTGCGTTGCGTGATAGCACTTACCGACCAAAGTATTCTAGTATTTTCGGGGCCTTTGTCGCCTTTCTTGCGGTAATGGGGATTGCCACTATGTTTGCTGAAAACCCTTATAAAAGTTTCTGGAGTAACTATGAGCGTATGGAGGGGTACGTTACACTACTTCACCTTTTTGCATATTTTGTGGTGCTTGGTGCCATGCTTCAAACAAGAGTGTTGTGGAACCGCCTTTTTTTGACATCACTTTTCGCGAGTTTCCTCATGGTGTTTTACAGCTTCTTACAACTTTCAGGTAAGCTCGCTATAAACCAAGGAGGAGTACGTGTCGATGGAACATTGGGGAATGCTACGTACCTAGCAATCTATCTTGTGTTTCATATTTTTATTGCGCTCATTTTTATTACTCGAAAGGAAACAGATACCATTGCAAAGTGGCTGTATAGCATTCTTGTAGTGGGGCAAGTAGTGGTGCTTTACCACACTGCAACACGTGGTGCTATTTTGGGTCTCTTAGGAGGACTACTCGCCACAGCATTACTCGTTATGTTTTGGGGTAAGGAAACTCCAAGATTGCGTAAGTTCTCAATAGGGATGGTAGCGGCGATCTTTTGTGTGGTTCTTGGTTTTATAGCAATTAAAAATACTGATTTTGTTCAAAAGAGCCCTGTGCTACAGCGTTTCGCCACTATTTCTTGGAGTGAAAACCAAACCCAATCTCGTGGCTATGTTTGGCCAATGGCTATTTCTGGTTTTAAAGAGCGACCACTTTTTGGTTGGGGGCAAGAGAACTTCAATTATGTGTTCAACAAATACTATGCCCCAGAGATGTATAACAAGGAGCCATGGTTTGATCGTACGCACGATGTGTTCCTTGATTGGCTTATAGCTGGCGGGCTTTTTGGCTTCTTGTCATACCTTTCACTTTTCTGTCTTGGATTATATGCAATCTGGAAGCAGGGAGACTTTTCTTTTGTAGAGCGAGCATTAGTGACAGGGCTCTTTTTGGCGTACCTTTTCCACAACATCTTTGTGTTCGATAACTTGGTAAGTTACATCTTCTTTATGTTGTTCCTTGCGTACCTTCACTTCGATGTTGCAAAGCCTTTCAGTCTCAAAACACGAAATGCTTTTAGTGTGTTTTCAGCTAATCAAGCACGGGTGAACAACATTATGGCACCACTCATCATTATCGTTGGTGTGTTTGTTATTTATGCGGTGAATGCAAAAGCTTACGCTGCAAATACTGAACTCATTACCGCACTATCACTCATTGAGCGAAACCCGGTTGACGCGCGAGCACACTTTGAAGCGGCGCTTAGCAATCACAGTTTTGGGGATCAGGAAATCCGCGAGCAATTAATGCAGGCGGTCTACAACCTTCGTTATAAAAATGAAGTTGATATTAAGGAGAAGCAGGCTTATTTTGAGTTAGCGAAGCGCGAGTATGAAACCATGATTGCTGAAGCTCCTAACGACGCGCGCCACCGTCTTTTCTTCGGTGCAATGCTTGAGGCGTATGGGGATGCAAATGATGCAATTACGCAATTAACTAAGGCACTCGAACTTTCTCCTTCAAAACAAACCATTCTCTACGAAATAGCGTCTTCGTATGAAAATATCGGCAAAACAAGTGAAGCATTGCCGTACCTCAAAAAGGCTCTTGATCTAGCACCAGAAAATCCTGACGCGCGCACAATGTATGCTATCGGACTTATTTACGCAGGAGATGCCGCTCAGGCAAAAGAAGTGCTCAAGTCTTCTCCTGATGGAGTTATCAATATCGACGATCGTCTTATTCAGGCGTATTACCAGACCAAACATTTTGCAGAGATTGTCGATATTTGGGAGGAAAAAGTAAAGCAGAATCCAACTGATGCACGCACAAGAGCAGGACTTGGAGCAGCGTATTACCAAGCAGGGAATAGGGGTGGGGCCATCGCGTCTTTTACTGAAGCAGTAAAACTTGAAACAAATCCAGTGACGAGCGCGCAATATCAAAAGGCAGTTGATACGCTTCGATCAGGAGGAAATCTCTAATGGGCGCGGTGAAGAGCTTGACTTTTTTCTAAAAACTGCTATACTTCCCATTGTGAGTGCTAACAAAGTTGTTAGAACTAACGAATGTCTGCGAAAACGCTCCCTTCCGGGAGCTTTTTCGTTTTTAGGTTTTTGTTATACTCTGATATAGGTGGTCCTTATATATGGCTTCCGGCTGCACTCACATAAGACATTTGTTTTGGAGCTAGCACCCGGAGGCCATATATAAGTGGCACTTTTTTATGATTAAGACGGCTATACCACTTTCTGCCCATAGTACTTTTAAGGTGGGGGGAAAGGCTGATTTTTTTGTTGCAGTAACTACGTTAGAGGAGCTTAAAGACGCTTTGGCGTATAGCGATGAAAAGGGTTTGCCCGTTCATATATTAGGGGGAGGATCAAATACCCTCTTTAGTGATGAGGGTTTTAGGGGATTAGTTATAAAAATTGATATAAAGGGGTTTGTTTTTAAAGAAGAGCATGAAGCACATGTTATAGAGGTGGGGGCCGGAGAGGATTGGGACTATATAGTAAGGGAAACGGGAGCACGAGGAATAATTGGATTTGAGAATCTTGCTTTTATACCGGGGACTGTTGGGGGAGCGGTGGTGCAAAATATTGGAGCCTATAATAGAGAGATAGGTGCTTTCGTCCACTCTGTTGAAGTGTATGATCGAGAAAAGAAAAAAGTACAAACACTCACGCACGCTGATTGCCACTTCAAGTATCGCCATAGTATTTTCAAAGAAAAGAAAGCCGCTCATCTAATTGTGACACGTGTAGTCTTTAAACTTTTAACATCAGACACACTTAAAACAACCTATCCTGAACTGCATTCATTTTTAGAGACACAGTATAAAAAAGAAGAAATACTAAACGCTGACATGGTGAGAAGCGCAGTTACAATGCTACGAACAAAAAAACTGCCTTCGCTTTCAGACTACGGCACGGCCGGGTCATTTTTTAAAAATCCGATTATCGAAGATGGAAAAATATCTTTACTCAAAGCCCGATTCCCAGAATTGCCAGTCTGGAATGTAGGACTTGGGAAAAGTAAGATTCCTGCAGCGTATCTCATTGATAAAATCGCTCTTCTTAAGGGAGAAATAGTAGGGGGAGCGTCATTATGGAACCTTCAAGCATTAGTAATTGTGACTAATACTTCTGCAACTTCACGTGATGTGTATACGCTTAAAGAAAAAATAAAAAAAGTTGTGTTAGAAAAAACAGGAATTACACTTGAAGAAGAAGTATGTATAGTAGGAGAAAAATAATTTTTAAAAAAATAAAAGTAACATTAAAAAATTTTTACATAAAAATATTTTTTAAAAAAATAAAAGTTATCCACATAAAAATACAAAAAAATATTGTGAGAAGATTCAACACACATCATAATATGTATTAGAAGTAGCAGTGAGTTGATTCAACTCTTTAGAGAACACAAACATTTAAATTTTAAATCATAGTGCTTTAAAGAGAGGTCGCCAACACACTGTTCATTTAATAGTTTTTGATACCATTATCATGGCAGCAAAGAAAAAGAAGGCAGCTAAGAAGGCAGCCAAGAAGTCAAAGAAAAAGAAGAACTAGTCTTTAGTCTTCTCACTTCAAGTAAAAGACCCTCCTATCGAGGGTCTTTTACTTTTAAGGGAGCGTTCTCGAATGCGTATTTTGATTGTTTCAACAAAAAAAGACGCGCTTTCGCGCGCCTTCGATCCGAATTGGCTGGGGACTATTCCGGCTCAGCCACAAACCGATGTTTCCCGTCGTCCCCAAGGGGTTCTTTGATGATGAAGGTCTTACCGTGCCCCTTCAGGAACTTTGTCACCGTCACTTTCGGATAGAAGCAGATGACATAGGTAACCCCGTTCCCGCCGAGTTCAAACTTGAGTGGTGGGCTTGCAGGAGACCAGTCCCAGTCGTCTTGCGAGACACTGCAGTGCTTGAAGCGTGTGGTGTCCCCAAACGCCTCGCGGACAATTCTAATAGCGGTGTTCACTTGCTTAGTGAGGGGCTGGTATTTCGAAGACTCGAGGCATTTGGTAGCCAAGGTGGCTGCCTTGAGGCCGAGGCTTCGAGCTTCATCAGCAGTCACCCTGAGGAGGCTCCCATAGGGGCCTTGGGGGATAGAGGTCTTCAATTGACTCCCGTAACGGTTGTCCACCATGATGGGGAGGAAATGCCTCGGCCCATTCAGCATTTCCGCGATGCCATCTTTTCCGATGGGTACAAGTAATGCTGGCGAGGTGGGAGGAGGACTCCCGTAGGAAATCACGAGCGAAACATAGATCGCCGGGTCTGACATACGCTCTCCTTAAGGGGGGGGGTGAGGGTTTGTACTACAATAGTGCTTTTCGAACCATACCTTTTTATTTTTAAAAGTCAAACGCCACTTGTTGTAGTGGTGTTAGTTTATGGAGGGCCCCCCTTCTTTGTGCTAGAATGCCTCAATGTTTAAATGGCTCAAAAACATAGGAAATACGGGGGCTGAAGCGGTAAAAGCAGCTGAAGTAATCTTAAAAGAGGTTAATGCTTTTGAGTCAACTATTTCAGCGCTCTCTGATGAGGGGCTTAAAGCGAAAACAGACGAGTTTAAAGCACGGCTTAAGGGGGGTGAAACACTTCAAGATATCCTGCCAGAAGCCTACGCGGTGGTGAGGGAGACGGCAAAACGTGTGCGCAATGAGCGTCATTTTGATGTACAGATTATTGGTGGGGTAATTCTTAATAATAGAGGGATTGCGGAAATGCGCACTGGTGAGGGAAAGACACTTGTTGCTACGCTTCCCGCGTATCTAAACGCGCTTTTGGAAAAGGGTGTGCATGTGGTAACCGTGAATGACTATCTTTCACGCCGCGATGCGGTATGGATGGGAGAAATATACAACTTCCTAGGACTTACGGTGGGAGTACTTAACCATGAGGCTTCATATCTTTATGATAAAACTGCTACCACAAAAGAAGAAGATGAAGAGAGAGACATTCTAGGTTCATTCAAAGTAGTGCATGATTTTTTGCGCCCTTCAACAAGAAATGAAGCGTATAGAGCAGATATTACCTATGGCACAAATAGTGAATTTGGTTTTGATTATTTGCGAGACAATCTAGAGTATGAAGTTTCTGCGCTTCGCCAGAGAGAGCCATACTTTGCAATAGTTGATGAAATAGACTCTATTCTTATAGATGAAGCACGCACACCACTCATTATTTCCGCCCCCTCATCAGATAGTGCTGATCTTTACCAAGTGTTTGCAGGAATTGCCAAGCAGTTAAAAAAGGAAGTTGATTTTACGGTGGATGAGAAGTTGAAAGCCATCACCCTTACAGATGAGGGGATTACGCATGCTGAAAAATTACTTGGCGTTGAAAATATTTACACCGAGAAGGGGGTTAAGTATGTGCATCACCTTGAAACGGCGGTACGCGCACAAGCTCTTTTTGAAAAAGATAAAGAGTATGTAGTTAAAGATGGGGAAATTATCATTGTTGATGAGTTCACGGGACGCCTGCAACCAGGACGACGCTGGTCTGAAGGGTTACATCAGGCGATTGAGGCAAAAGAAGGGGTAGAGGTGCAAAAAGAGTCACGCACCTTTGCATCTATCACGTATCAAAATTATTTTAGACTTTACGAAAAGCTCTCGGGTATGACGGGAACTGCTATGACCTCGTCTGAAGAGTTCTACAAGGTATATGGACTAAACACCGTTGCTATCCCTACTAATAGAGCTATTGCACGTGTTGATCATGATGATCTTATTTTCCAAACTGAAAAAGGGAAAATGAAAGCTTTAGCACGAAGAGTAAAGGAGCTGCATGAAAAAAAGCAGCCTGTACTTATCGGGACAGTGTCAATTGAAAAAAATGAAGTACTATCAGCCTATCTTAAAAGTGAAGGTATCCCGCATCATATATTGAATGCAAAAAATCACGAGCAAGAAGGTGAGATTATTGCGCAAGCGGGAACACTGGGTCAGGTCACTATCGCTACTAACATGGCAGGTCGCGGAGTGGATATTAAACTTGGGGGGAACCCTGCGACAGTAGAACAGTATGAAGGGGTTAAGGCACTCGGTGGACTTATGGTGATTGGAACCGAGCGACATGAAGCACGTCGTATCGATAACCAGCTTCGTGGTCGCTCGGGACGACAGGGAGATCCAGGAGAAACACAATTCTTTGTTTCGCTTGAAGACCCCCTCATGCGCATTTTTGCTTCAGATACCATTAAAACAATGATGGGCCGTTTTGGTATTCCGGAAGATCAACCTATTGAAAATAGGTTGATTACGCGTTCACTTGAGTCGGCACAAACAAAAATCGAAGGGTTCCATTTTGATTCACGTAAAAATATTCTTGAGTATGATGATGTGCTAAGTCATCAGCGTACTTCTATTTATGAAAAGCGTCGTAGCGCGCTTATGGGAGATAATGAAGTCCTCGAAGGATTGCTTAATGAAGCGATTATGGGAGACGATACGCTTCTCAAGATGGCACAGGAGAAAAAAGATCGTATGGGGGAGGAGTATTTCTACCAAAATCTTCGTCGACTTATGTTACAAATTATTGATACGTTTTGGGTCGATCATCTCGAGGCGATGGACTATTTACGTTCATCGGTTAACTTAAGAGCGTATGGGCAGCGCGATCCCCTTGTTGAATACAAAAAAGAGGGATTACGCTTGTTTAAAGATATGGAAGAGGGGATACAGGAGGAAGTTATCCGTTTACTCCCACACATTGATGCTGGACTTTTTAAAACAGAAGAAAATAAAAATTTAGCCATGGTACATGAAAGTGCGGAGAGCATTACAGGAGGTACCTCAAGCGGAAATACTGTAGTGAGCGAGGGTGGAGTGGTTAATAGTGAAAAAATAGGACGCAATGATACATGCCCCTGTGGTTCTGGTAAAAAGTATAAAAAATGTGGAGAACTCAACACACCTGAACATCAGCGTTTAATGAGTCAAAAGTAAAAAAGGGTATGCAAATAAAAGAATTGGGCCATGTGGTGCTCTACGTCACACACCTTACTGTGATGGCTGATTTTTATAGAGACACACTTGGGTATCGTGAAATTGCTCGTAGTCATGGGATGGCGCTCTTTAGCAGTGGGCGAACGCATCATGAACTTTTGTTGATCGAAATTGGTGGAGAGCGACAGCCCCTAGGAGCCCTTCGCCCAGGACTCTATCATATTGGCTTTAAGGTGGGGGATACGCATGAAGATTTAAGGAAGGTGTATAAGGAACTAACAGAGCGTGGGGTGAGGATCATAGGCATGAGTGACCATACGGTGACTGAGAGTCTCTATATAGCGGATCCAGACAATAATGAGCTTGAACTCTATATAGATAAGGGTGAGGATTGGAAGAAGCATCCAGAGCTTATTTTAACCCCCACTAAAAGACTCTCTTTAGACTAATCTTCCCTTATTTGTTACACTAGCCCTACTAATTAGTTAACTATACTTACTATGCAGAAAAGTTTTTATCTTGTGGCGATCGTTATTGCGATTTTCGTTCTATTTGTAGGAAGTGCTGCGTATTTAAAAAACAAAAGTGCAAGTAACGAACCGCTTCCAACTGCAGAAATCACCGCCACTGATTGGAAAAAGGGGACAGAAAGTAAGGTGACCCTTTTGGAGTATGCCGATTTTCAATGTCCTGCTTGCGGACAATACTACCCTCTTGTTGAGGAAGTGCTTAAGGATGTGGGGAGTAAGATTACTTACGTGTATCGCCACATGCCACTTAACCAACATATAAATGCAGTACCTGCAGCGCTCGCCGCTGAAGCGGCTGGAAGGCAGGGGAAGTTTTGGGAGATGTATACACAACTTTTCACCCATCAGGCTGATTGGTCAGAATCAAAGGATCCTTTTACGATTTTTAGTGGGTACGCTAAGGCACTCGGGCTTAATATAGATCAATTCACTACTACGTACAATGATCCGTTGGTGAAAGCAAAAATTACCGATAGCTATAAAGCAGGAATAAAACTTGGTGTAGAAGGAACCCCCACATTTTTCCTTAATGGTAAAAAGATTGTAAACCCACGAAGTAAAGAAGAGTTCGAAAGTATTATTAATGATGCCTTAAAAACTGCAGGAGTAACGACTACAGCAACTACTCAGTAAGTTTCTAAGGGGCTGTTTTCATGTTAGTAGCCCACACCTTAAACACCATAGAAGGATTAGTACTTGCGTATGGCGCGCTTGGGATTTTTCTTGCCGCGTTTATCGAAGAAGCTTTTATCCCACTTGCCTCAACGATTGTTATGGTCATGAGTGGTTTCTTTGTTATGGGGGACGCTCCAGTTACGCACCATACGTTCGCTGTGTTTGTTACGAACGTCGTACTCCCTGTGTCAGCTGGTTTTACTATGGGGACACTCATTGTGTTCACTCTTTTTTATAGGTATGGAGAGAAGGCGGTAAAGAGGTTCGGCCGCTTTATTCATTTGCGATGGGCAGAGGTGGAGCGGTTTGAAAGAAGGTTTACGCATAAGATATACGATGAGCTTATTGTTTTTTTCTCTCGTGCCGTTCCCCTTTTCCCAAGTGCTGTGATCAATGCTTTCTGTGGTCTTATGAAATGGAGCCCGTTGCGTTTCGTGATCATCACCTTTTGCGGCATTATGGTCCGTTCAGCGGTGTTAGGATATGCGGGGTGGCAGCTTGGGGGGTATTACCGGGCGCACCTTGATAGGGTTACTTTGGTGCAAGATAGAGTGTTTGCCTTTGGGATATTGTTCGTTTTTGCTTTTGTTTCGTATCTTTATTTTAAGAAAAAACGCTATATTCGTAGTCCCAGGTCATGATATAGTTAGATATATCTATGCGACCAGTGTATAAATTTTTTGATAAGTTAGAGGATCGAGTGCGCGCCAAGCTTGCTCATTATCCAATTGCGTATTCACTTATTGCAGCAACTGCTATTGTTATTTTCTGGCGTTCTGTTTGGGGGATTGCTGACTACGGTATTTCAAATGATGGTCATGGACTTTCGTATGTGTACTCTCTGATTGTGAGTACGATTGTTCTCCTTTTGACGGGGCTTTTTACATCATTTTTTGTGGGAGATACGATTCTTATTTCTGGACTTAAAAAAGAAAAGAAGTTGATTGAAAAGACTGAAGATGAAGTTGATCGAGAGGGGAGTGTGTTGAAGCGTTTACAAAGTAATGTTTCGCGTGAAGAGAGTATTTTGCTTGAAGTCCAGAAAGAGCTCAAGGAGTTACGTGAGGCGGTATATACTCTGCAACATAAAAACCCCCAATAGCCCCTATGTCAACAAAAGCACGAAACACACTACTCATACTTGCAGGAATCATGCTCGGTATTGGCTTTGCTGATGCATCGTTTCTTTTTTATAAGTATATTACCGCTGATCCTATTAACTGCTTTATTTTTGATGGTTGCAATACAGTAGCAAAAAGTCCTTATGCGTACGTTTTTGGTATACCACTTCCTGCCTTTGGACTTGTTTTCTATGGAGTGATGCTCGGTATTTTTGGAGCACTTGTTTTTATACGTAGGAATATTGTAAAGACACTGTTTCTCCTTGGTGGGTTAGTTGGATTTCTTTTCTCACTCTGGTTTGTGTATTTGCAAGGGTTTGTGATTGGAGCATTTTGTATCTATTGCCTTATTTCAGCTGCAGATTCAGTGGTTATTTTTTGTACCGCCATTATGCTTTTTATGGATAAGCAAGAGACGTTAGGTAAGGTAGATGGAGTATATTAACAACATATAACAACGTATGGAACCAAAAAAAATCTTAATACATCTTCTAGTTACTACAGGCATTATTTATGCACTTGCAACGTATAACCTAATCCCTGGGATTGTGATCGGTGGGTTTTATAGCGCACTTGTGGTCGCTAGTCTTATGGGGCTTTTAAGTGTAGCTGCGCGCACATTTCTCGTAACCTTTCATGTGCCAGTAATTTTGCTGACACTTTGGGTGTTTGCGCTTGTGTTAAATACAGCAGTGCTTTGGTTTATAAGTAAGTTTATGGACCCCTCACAGTTTCAAGTGGAGAGTCTACTCGCTGCTTTTTTGGCGGCACTTGTAGTTTCGCTTGCACAGTCAGTGGTCCATAAAATTACTTCTTAAAAACTAATTTTTAAACAATGAAAATTATTTTACGCCTGCTTACTATCGCATTTGCAATTTTTGTTATTGCACAGTTTCATCTTGTATCAGGGATCGCCGTTTCCGGGTTCGGTACCGCCCTCCTTGTTGCTTTTGTGCTCGGTATACTGAATCTTATTATTCGTCCAATATTGTTATTGCTCACGCTTCCGCTCACTCTCCTTACCCTCGGTCTTTTTACTTTAGTAATTAATGCGCTTCTTTTTTGGCTTGTGGCTTTTATGGTAAAGGGGTTCACAGTTTCCGGCTTTATTCCAGCATTTATTGGAGCGTTTATAATTGCCATTGTGAGCGCTCTTGCGCATAAAATTTTCTAGAACAAAAGCACTGTTCTTGAGTTAACGTGTGTTTTAAGGTAAGGTGACAACACTTACGTTTTTATCTTATGGCGTTTATTGATGAAATAAAGCTCCATCTTAAGTCCGGCCGCGGAGGCGATGGGGTAGTTCGTTGGCGCCATGAAAAGGGGATACAGCTTGGGGGGCCATCAGGAGGCAATGGAAATAAGGGAGGAGATGTCTATGCGGTTGGGGTACGCGATTTGGGACTTCTTGTTCGTTATCGTAATGTGAAAGAATTGTCCGCCAAAGACGGCGAACCAGGTTCAAAAAATAAACAACAAGGTGCACAAGGTGAAGATCTTCTTCTTGAGGTACCACTAGGTTCACTTATAAAAAACCTCGACACACAAAGGACTGTTGAAATACTTGATGAGGGGCAAAAGGAAATACTGCTTCACGGGGGCAGGGGGGGGCTTGGGAATGATCATTTTAAAAGTTCAGTGAATCGTTCTCCTACTGAATGGACACCGGGAGAGAAAGGAGAAGAAGGTAATTTTAGTATTGAATTGCGCTTAATTGCAGATGCTGGGCTTATAGGACTGCCTAATGCAGGGAAATCAAGTTTGCTTAACGCACTCACTAACGCTAAGGCGAAAATCGGGAGCTATCAATTTACAACACTTGAGCCAAATTTGGGGAGTCTTTATGGACTTATTCTTGCTGATATTCCAGGCCTCATTGAAGGAGCAAGTGAGGGGAAGGGACTTGGGCACAAATTCCTCCGTCATATTACACGTACACACGTCCTCCTTCATTGTATTTCGCTTGAAAATGAAGATATTAGCGGAACGTATAACACTGTAAGGGAAGAGCTGCGTAAGTATTCTCCAGAACTTATCGATAAAGAGGAGGTTATTATTCTCACCAAAACAGATATGGTGTCCCAGGCGGTTGTTAAAGAAAAAGTAAAAGAAGCCAAAACATTAGTGAAAAAAGTTTACACTGTATCGGTGCTTGATGATGCGTCAGTTAAAGCGCTTAGCGAAGACATAACAAAGCTCCTTAAGGGGTAGTCTTCAGTATTTGAACAGTTTTCTGTATAATCCTGTTACTTATGAGTAAGTATATTCCGACAATTGGCCTTGAGATCCATGCGGAGCTTAAAACGCAGACTAAAATGTTCTGCAATAGCCGAAACGATCCTGATGAGAGGGAGCCTAATGTGCACATATGCCCTGTGTGTATGGCTCACCCTGGAACGCTCCCTGTTATTAATAAGGAGGCAGTGAAGCATGTGCTTAAGGTGGGAACAGCGATTAACGGAACACTTGCTGATTTTACTGAATTTGATCGTAAGAACTATTTTTATCCTGATATTCCTAAGGGGTATCAAATTAGCCAATATAAGTATCCCCTTGTTTCAGGAGGGAGCCTTGCTGATGTGTTAATAACACGGGTACATCTTGAGGAGGATACTGCTCGTTCAAGCCACGATCAGGGGGACTTTAGTCTTGTTGATTATAATCGTGCGGGCGTGCCGCTTATGGAACTGGTTACTGAACCAGTGATTCATGACGCTGAAACCGCGGTGCGTTTTGCAAAAGAGTTGCAACTACTCCTTCGTTATTTGGGTGCTGGAGAAGCTAATATGGAAAAGGGACAAATGCGCGTTGAGGTGAATATTTCAATAGCAGAAGAGGGAAAGCGTGGCACTAAGGCAGAAATAAAAAATATCAATTCGTTCCGTGCTGTGGCAGGGGCTATTGCGTACGAAATAGCCAGACAAAGTGAGCTTCTTGATAGGGGAGAAAAAGTGCTTCAAGAAACACGAGGGTGGGATGAAACGAAACAAAAAACATTTAGCCAGCGTATCAAAGAGAATTCAAATGATTATCGCTATTTCCCTGACCCTGATTTGCCAAAGCTTTACATAAGCCAGATTCCAGAGTTTGCTCCAGAAAAACTCAGGGCTGAAATCAAAGAACTTCCATGGGAGCGTCGTCTGCGTTATCAAAAGCAGGGGCTTAAACAGGAGGACGTTGAGATGTATGTGCAAAGCGAGCGTTATGGAGCCTTTTTTGATGAAGTAGCAAAGATTGTTGATAATGATGAAAAACTTGTATTACTTGCTTCAAACTACATAAGCTCTGATATAGCTGGGTTAACAAAAAATACCGGAAAGGATTTTGCTATGACTCCCGAGCATTTTGCTACGCTTATGCGTATGACGGCGGAAAACAAAATCTCCTCACGTGGGGCGAAAGATCTGCTCGCTCTTTTGTTTGAAGTAGATGCTGACCCAGAAAAACTGGCCGAAGAGCGAGGGTTGTTACAAAAAAGTGATCCTGAAGCGCTAAAAAAGATTGCACAAGAAGTGATTGCAGAAAACGAAACAGCAGTTACTGAATATAAAAATGGAAAAGCCTCGTCCCTTCAGTTTTTGGTAGGACAAGGTATGAAAAAGAGTAAGGGAAGCGCCAATCCAGCACTTTTGCGTGAGGCGTTAGAATCACTCATGTAACCTTTCCTTTTAGGTATTTGGTAAGTTTCTTTCGCTAGAAAGATGACTTTCTGCTTGCTATACTTACATGACTTACTATCAGTAATGATTATTTTTTATGGCAATCAAAGTTGCGATTAATGGATTTGGAAGAATTGGACGCGCGTTTTTCAAAATTGCAAGTACACGCTCAGAACTTGAAATTGTTGCTATCAATGATTTAGGAGATGTAGAGAACTTAGCGTACCTACTTAAATACGACACGGTGTATGGGAGAAGTGGGTTCGATATCAGTACAGAAAAAGGGGATCAGTCTTTCTTTATTGTTAACGGAAGAAAAATTGCATTTATAAGCCAGAAGGAACCAACAATGCTTCCGTGGGGGGCAATGGGCGTTGATATTGTAGTTGAATCGACGGGTCTTTTTACGAGCTATGAAAAATCAAAAGTGCATCTTGCGGCGGGAGCCAAGCGCGTGGTTATTACCGCTCCTGTTAAAGATGATCCAACAGCGGATGCTCCGGGTGCAACAGTGCTTATGGGGATTAATGACAGTGCCCTTACTGATGTTAAAATCAGTTCTAATGCATCCTGCACCACTAACTCTGCAAGCCCAGTGATGCAGATACTCCACGAAGCAATCGGTATCGAAAAAGCAGTACTTTCAACAGTACACGGGTATACGGCAAGTCAATCAATCGTTGATGGGCCTGCGAAGAAGGATTGGAAAGAGGGGAGGGCTGCCGCACAAAACATAGTTCCAACTTCAACAGGGGCTGCTATTGCGGTAGCTAAGGCGCTCCCTGATCTACTTGGGAAGTTTGATGGTATTTCGATGCGTGTCCCCATCCCAGCGGGGTCTATTGCCGATATTACTTTTATTGCAAAACGCAATACGAGCGTGGAAGAAATTAACGAGCTTTTTAGAAAGGCAGCAGGGGAAGAGCGTTGGAAGAAGGTGTTTTCATACACAGATGAGCCACTCGTTTCTTCTGATATTGTAGGAAGTATCTATGCGTCAATTGCGGATTTAGGACTTACGCGGGTGATTGATGGGAACTTAGTAAAAGTATGTGCCTGGTATGATAATGAAATGGGCTATACACATGCGCTTGTCGAACATGTCGTTGCTGCAAGTAAGTATCTATAAATCTTTATTGTAAAACTATGGTATTTGATCAAGCACCACATCCTGAAGGGAAGATCTTTGCGAAACTTGACTGCAGTGAGCAACTTGCAAAAGCAACAAGTCTTCAGGATATGTATGAAGTATTACGAAGTTATCAGTACGTAGTGGGGGACGGTGGGGAAGTGATTGAGGTAGCATCACTTATTGAAACACTCGAGAAGGTGGCACCAGCTATTTTGAATTTAAAAAGTAATGAGGAGTTTGTGCAAAACTATGGAATCTATAGGCAGGCAATAACTGATAATGGGGGCATCTTTACGCACTATATTCGGTTACTAGGAGAGATGACAGGCCGAGTATTTGAAATTCCTTCAGCATAAAAATATGGCATTTACAGTATACGTAGCGTCAGATCATGCAGGTTTTGAATTAAAGAATCACTTAGCAGACTATGTAAAGTCACTTGGTTTTACCGTAGTTGATAAGGGGCCTTTTTCTCTTGATCCACAAGACGATTATCCTGATTATGTGCGACTTGTGGCAGAAGAAGTATTGCGTGATCCTGATGCGACGCGTGGCATCATCCTTGGGGGATCGGGCCAGGGAGAGGCTATGGTAGTGAATCGTTATAAGGGAATACGGGCAACGGTATATTATGGAGGAACAGAAGAAATCATCCGCCTTTCTCGTGAGCACAATAATGCAAACATACTCTCGCTTGGCGCCCGCTTTTTAAATGAGCTCGAAGCAGAAAGTGCTGTCAAAATGTGGCTTGAACTCCCTTTTAGCAAAGACGAGCGTCATGTTCGAAGAATTGAAAAAATAGATGCACAATAATTCAATCGAAATTATTCCAGCGGTCATGCCTCAAAGTTGGGCAGATATCGAAACGCACGCAGCAGATGTGTCCTCATATGTTGAGCATATACAGCTTGATATTATGGATGGAAAGTTTGTAAAAGAAAAAACATGGCCGTATAAAAACGATGAGGGAGAACTGAATCGCGTTATTGCTGAAGAGTTCGGGCTTCCAGAATGGGAAAAGGTGAATTATGAAATAGATCTAATGGTAAGTACTCCGGATAAAGATGCGCTTACGTGGATTAAAGCTGGAGCCACACGAGTAATACTGCATATTGAAAGCAGTACGACGATTCTCGAAACAATTAAAAAAATTCGTAGTGAATACGGCACAAAGGAAACTATGGCACTCGCTCCCGAGATTGGCGTGGCAATTGATGTGGCAACACCCCTTAAGGAGCTTGATGTATACATTCCTCATGTTGATTTTGTGCAGCATATGGGTATTGCTCATATTGGATATCAAGGTGAACCTTTTGCCGAAGAAACATTGTCCCGAGTTAAAACATTGAAGGAGAAGTATCCGAACCTTATAATCAGTATTGATGGGGCTGTTAACGATGTGTCAGCTCCCAAACTTATTGCTGCTGGTGCTACAAGGTTAGTGTCAGGATCTTACTTACTCAAGGCCCCGGACCTCAAAGAAGCAATAGAAACGCTTCAAGGTGTATAGGAATATGAATTATTTAGCTGATGAAAAAATAGAAGAGATAGCGCTTAAGGCGAATTCGATTCGCGAGTCGATTATTGAAATGCTTCTTGAGGCAGGTTCAGGCCATACTGCGGGGCCTTTGGGGATGGCAGATATATTCGCAACGCTCTATTTTCATATACTGCGTCATGATCCCAAAAACCCAAGTTGGGAGAAAAGAGATCGTGTTATTTTAAGTAATGGTCACATTTGTCCCGTGCTCTACGCTACTATGGCACATGCTGGGTATTTTCCAGTTTCTGAACTCAAGACGCTTCGCAAGTTTGGTTCGCGACTTCAGGGACACCCGCATAAAGAAGCGCTTCCCGGTCTTGAATCATCCTCAGGGCCACTAGGATCTGGACTTTCTCAGGCTGTTGGGATGGCACTTGCTGATCGTATAGATTTTGGAAGAGCAACAGAAAAGTTTTTCTACTGTTTTATGGGAGACGGTGAGCTTGATGAGGGGCAAAACTGGGAAGCGATTATGCTTGCCGGAAAGGAGAAACTTCATAATATTATCGCTATTGTTGACCGCAATAATATTCAAATAGATGGTTTTACAGAGGACGTGATGCCTCTTGAGTCACTGCGAGCAAAATGGGAGTCATTTAATTGGCATGTTGAAGAAATTGACGGACACAACGTCACTGCGATTAATGAAGCAATCGGAGAAGCACAATCAGTGTTTGAGAAGCCATCAGTAATTATTGCACACACCATTCCCGGTAAAGGAGTAGCTGAGTTTGAACATCGTCCTGAGTGGCACGGTAAACCACCAAAGAAGGAAGAGGCCGAAATGGCCCTCCGGGAACTACGAACACTTGGTGGGAAAATTAAGGCAGAGCATGAGTAATATGAAATTAAGCGAACCTATTAAACCGTTATTGTTACTGCAGGGAGTGTTGATCCTAGAACTACTCTTTGTAGGTATTCTTTATTTTAAGAAAACATCGGGAGGCAATGGAGCAGCACTTGGTATTGGTTTGTTATATTTTTCTCCGGTTTTTCTCTATACCTCATTAAGATATCTTTTTACTTTTTATAAAACCAAACAACAGGGAGGGGTCACTTTTTTTGATAAACTGTTTCTCATACTGGCACTTGTTTTCTTGGTGATAGTTCTTGTATTACTTGGTAAACTATTTGTGTAAAAAGTTATGCTCATTTCTACGTTAAATCAAAAGGTGTTCGATAAAGATGTGGAGCAGTTGCCTATCCGCAAAGGTTTTGGAGAAGGCCTTGTTGACGCTGGGAAAAATGACGAGAGAATAGTGGGACTTTGTGCTGATCTTACAGAGTCGACGACCATGCATCTTTTTAAAAAAGAGTTTCCTAACCGTTTTGTGGAGATTGGCATTGCTGAGCAGAACTTAGCTTCAGTTGCGTCCGGTATGGCGGCAATGGGGAAAATAGCTTTTGTTTCTTCTTACGCTATGTTTAGTCCTGGGCGTAATTGGGAGCAAATCCGTACTACTGTTTGCTATAACAACAGTAATGTCAAAATTGCAGGCAGTCACGCGGGAGTGTCAGTTGGACCAGATGGGGCAACACACCAAGCGGTTGAAGATATGGCCATAACAAGGGTGCTCCCTAACATGATAGTGGTGTCACCTTGCGATATGCTCGAGGCGAAGAAGGCAACGCTTGCGCTAGCTCAATTACCAAGTCCAGCCTATCTTCGTCTTGCGCGTGAGCCAACTCCAGTCATGACTACTCCTGAAACACCGTTTCAGATTGGGAAAGCGCAGGTTTTCTGGGATTCTGAAAATCCAAAGGCAACTATTATCGCAACGGGGGCACTTGTTCATAAGGCTCTAGTTGCTGCAAAAGAACTAGAGAAAGAGGGAACAGAAGTAGTGGTAGTGAACCTTTCAACTATAAAGCCACTTGATACCCAAACGATTCTTCGTGAGGTCCAAAGATCAGGACGAGTGGTGACTGTGGAGGAGCATCAAATTGCGGGAGGTATGGGAAGCGCAGTTGCAGAATATCTTTCGAAGGTGTATCCAGTACCGATTGAGTATATAGGAGTACAAGATGAATTTGGTCAGTCTGGAACCCCAGAGGAACTCATCGAACATTATGGTATGGGGGTAAGTCACATTAAGGCGGCAGTGGGGAAGGTGATAAAAAGATAGTATTTAAAATTCGATAATGATTGAAAACAAAAAACTCCCTTAAGGGAGTTTTTTGTTTTCTTGTTATTCGGTAATTTTCTGTGGCTTGTAATTTGCGGGGGCGTGTGCAAGATAGTTTTCCAAGTCACCACGCTTTAAGAGCCCTTTTTGTGCTCCTACTTCTTGTACCACGGACATAGAGTTAATAGGTCCCCACATAAGCGCTTCGTCTAGACTTTTTCCAAGGGCAAGGGCTGAAGTAAGTGTTGACGCAAAGGCGTCTCCTGCACCTGTTCGCTCATAAGGGGGTTTTGGGTCTGGATAAGGTGGCATAAACCATGCTTCACTTCCATCATAAGCATAAGCGCCACGAGGTCCATCGGTAATGACAATTGTTTTTGGCCCCTCCTCACGCATGAGGCGAAGTAGCTTCCCAACATTTTTCTCCTCTGTGCCTAACATCCTTTGTGCCTCTTCGACATTGCAGAAGAAAATTTCAGTGTGTTGGTAGAGTTCACGTAATTTGGCAAATCCTAGTTTCATTTGAAAGGTGCCCGGTTGGAAGGCAAGTTTTGTTTCAGGGTGACTTTTTAGAAACTCGATGATTTCGTGGTGATAGGGAAGTGATTGTTCCCCAACTGAACTAAAGTAGAGCCATTTTGGGTTCCCTACATCAGGAAAAGAGTAGGGGTAGTCAAAATGCTTGAGAAGAATGGTGCGATCATCCTCAAACCACAATACGTAGTGGTAGTTACTTTTCATACCGTCATGAAGCGATACAAAAGAAGTATCTACACCATTTCCTTTAAGCGCGGCAATTGAATCGTTCGCAATATCATCATTACCAAGGTCGGTGACAAGGGCCGTCTTAAGTCCAAGCCGGGCTGCAGAAACTGCAGCATTTGGGCTATTCCCCACAGCACTTATAACTTCTACAAACTCATAAGGGATCTTGTCTCCAAAGCGCATGCACAATTCACAATTATCGTGGTCTACTTTGCAGTGGACTTTGGCATCTTTAAGTCGAATAAAAGCGTCAGTTACTATGTCCCCAATAGCAACAAAATCGAAGTTTTGCATATGCAGAAAATTATAACATGTGTCGCTTACGGACTTTTGGAATATGTTAATATGTAGCTATGGTTAAAACACTTAAAGAGACTGTCTATGATGCGAAAGCGCGTAAGGTGGCAGTGGGGCATTTCAATATTAGTAACTTAGAAGGATTGTGGGCCATATTCCGTGCAGGACAAAGTTTGGGCGTACCAGTTATTATCGGGGTTTCGGAAGGAGAGCGAGATTTTATCGGGATTCCACAGGTAGTAGCCTTGGTGCGAAGTATCCAGAAAGAGTTTGACTACCCCATATACCTTAACGCAGACCACACCTACTCTTTTGAGCGCGTAAAAGAAGTTATTGATGCAGGCTTTGATTCGGTTATCTTTGATGGGGCGAAACTTCCTTTTGAAGAAAATGCGCGCATTGCAAAGCAGTGTGTAGATTACGCACGTGCCTCGGGGCGCGAGATTATGGTTGAGGCAGAGCTTGGCTATATCGGGACTTCTTCAAAGATACTTGATGACATTCCTGAAGGGGTGTCACTTGAGAATCTGACAACAGCAGAGGAAGCAAAGCGTTTTGTGGAGGAAACAGGGATTGATTTTTTTGCACCCTCGGTTGGTAATATTCATGGCATGCTTCGCAATGTAAAAGACCCTCGGTTGAACATTCCACGGACAAAAGAAATTAGTGAAGCGACTAATGTCCCCCTCGTGCTCCATGGAGGGTCGGGCACGGTGGACGAAGATTTTGTAGGAGTTATTGAAAATGGGGTAGCGATTGTACATATAAACACTGAAATAAGAGTTGCATATCGAGACGCACTTAAGAAATTCTTAGCAGAAAACCCCGATGAGGTAGCGCCTTATAAAATAATGAAGCCAGCTCTCGAAGCGATGCAGGAAACGGTAACTGCGCGCTTGAAGCTGTTTAATAAACTTTAAGATGTATGGAAGGTGCTCCTAAAAACGAAACAGCCCCTGCTGAAATTACTTTTTGGGCAAAAATGATGGTTGCGGATTTAAAAAGCGATATTAATCACCTTTATGAAAATGGCTCGTTTGAGTTTTTGCCAAAGGAACCATTTCTTCAAGCGACAAACCCAACTCTTTTAAAGGAGGCGCTTGAAAAAGAGCTGCATACAGCGATACCTGAGGAGGGATTTGTGGTGACTATTCTCACTAATCCCGAAAATCCTTCGGAAAAAGCCTTTAGAATAACAAAAATCATTGATACCGTTGTTTAGGGGATGGGGGTGAAGAGGGTGGTTGCCAACTTCTATTTTTTCAGTATAATGGCCCCTATTATGTCAGAGAACGAACTTACATTAGCTTTTACTCCTCGTGAGGTATTAGGGAAAACAAGCAAGCGCCTCCCTGCGGAGAGTATGGCGGCTGTTTTTTATGGCCATAAGGAAGCCTCAACACCTATTGTGGTAGCAAAGGCTGATTTTAAAAAGGTATTTAAAAAAGCGGGTGAATCAACTGTAGTAACCCTTACTCACGATGGTAAAAAAATCGAGGCACTTATTCGTGAGGTAGATGTTGACCCAATAAAGGGTGAACTCCGTCACGCTGATTTCTATGTGCTTGAAAAAGGAAAGAAGGTGCAGATTGATGTGCCACTTGAGTTTACAGGGGATGCTCCTGCAGTAAAACTTGGCGGTATTGTGGTTAAAGTACTCCATGAAATAAAGGTTGAGGCTGATCCTAAGCACTTGCCTCACGAGATTACAGTAGACATTGGAGCTCTCACCGCACTTGATAGCCATATCACCGTTAAGGAACTTAAGCTCCCTTCAGGGGTAGTTGCTATTGAAGGAGCAGATGAAATTGTTGCTTCAATTACCGTTGCTAAGGAAGAGGTTGAAGCAGCTCCTATTGACCTCTCAGCAATTGAGGTAGAAAAGAAGGGTAAGAAGGAAGAAGCTTCTAGTGGCGAGGTAGAAGAAGCGTAGGTCTCCATTTCTAAAAATGATACAATAATACGGCAGCGATGCCGTATTTTGTTTTTGTACACCGCTCTCTCTAGCTGCTAATCATTTTTAGTACATAATGCGCACGTTTTTCACAATAATCTTAGTTGCTCTAGGAGCATTTCTTTTGTCCCCCTTTCTGCTATCCGCGGCAACCGTACCTACTGCCCCCCTTTCGGCTGACAGGAGAGCAGAGCTTACTAAGCAGTTGGCAGACGTTGAGACGCAGATAGCACAACAACAAAAAATCCTTGAAGACAGGCAAAAGGAATCAGAGTCCTTGGCGGGGGATATTGCCATCCTTGATGCAAAAATAAGACAGGCAAAACTTTCTATAAAAGCTAGAAACCTCACCATTGAGCAGCTTACTGACGATATTGGAGTTAAGAAAAAAACTATCGGTGTACTGTCGGACAAACTTGATAAGGAGAAGGAATCTTTGGGGCAAATTTTGCGTAAAACCCAAGAGTTAGACGATTTTTCATTAGTGGAACTTATGTTGGTAAACAAAAGAAGTTTGGCCAACTTTTTCTCAGATGCTAACTCTTACACTGCGATCAAAGATTCGCTCCAAACATCGGTTGGGGTAGTGAGTGACACAAAAGATCAAACAGAAGAAGAAAAACAAACTTTAGAAGATAAACGTAGTGAACAAACAGAACTTCTCCATCTTCAGCAGTTGGAGCAGGCAAAAATTGTGCAACAAGAAAAGGAGAAAAGTAATATTTTAAAAGTGTCGAAAGGACTTGAGAAGCAGTATCAGTTAGTGCTTGCTCAACAGAAGCTCACCGCAGCACAAATTAAAAAAGAACTTTTCCAACTTCAGGGATCAGCAGCTATTTCTTTTGAGGTGGCGTACACCTACGCCAAAGAAGTGGGGAGTAAGGTGGGTATCAGACCAGCATTTCTCCTAGGGATTATTGCTGAAGAGTCTAACTTGGGGCAAAACGTGGGAACGGGGAATTGGAATGTTGATATGCACCCAACTAGGGACAAACCGATTTTCGAACAGATTTGTAAAGACTTGGGGCTTGATCCGGATCAAATGCCAGTTTCCAAGAAAGCTTGGTACGGTTATGGAGGAGCTATGGGGCCAGCACAGTTCATACCTTCTACGTGGGTGCTCTACGAAGATCGCATTACTGCCATTACGGGGAATAAACCGCCGAATCCTTGGGATCCTCGCGATGCGTTCTATGCATCGGCTCTTCTTCTCACGGACAATGGCGCGAAAAATGGGGTACGTTCAACTGAACGTTTGGCAGCCCTTCGGTATCTTGCGGGGTGGAAAAATGCCACCAAGTCGGCGTATGCTTTCTATGGTAATGAAGTAATGGATTTGGCAGACAAATTCCAAAGCCAAATCGATGTTTTGGAGGGGAGGTAGTATAGAAAGAGGTCCCTTGCAAGAGCGGTTTTTTCTGGTATAGTACGTGTCTAAAACAACGAATTATGAAAGCAGAGATACACCCAGAATTTTTTGAAAAAACGACCGCCACTTGTGCTTGTGGGGCTACTTTTACTGTGGGTTCAACGGTAAAGGATATTAAGGTTGAAATCTGCAGTTCTTGCCATCCTTTTTACACTGGTACTGATAAGGTACTTGATACTGCCGGACGTGTAGAGCGCTTTAAGACACGCGCCGCTGCTGCAAAAAAGATCGAGAAGAAGTCAAAGTAAGGAGCGAGGAAAAACCCGGTGGCTCAAGGCAACGGGTTTTTTCTTTGCTACACTGATAGCTATGGACCAAGAAACACTTAAAAAATTTAAAGAAAATCCTAAAACTACGTATTTGGCGGAGCACTATATGAAGCTGCTCGCTGAAGAAGAAGAGGTGAAAGGCATGGTAAGTAGTGATCCAGCTCTTGCCCTTATGGCAGAAGACGACCTTAAGCGCCTAAAAGAAGAATTAGCGGCGATACAAACACAAATGGAGATGATTGTAAAAGAGGAAGCGGCAGAGCAAACGTTTCCAAATGAAATTATTCTTGAGGTGCGCGCGGCAGCCGGCGGAGAAGAAGCGGCACTCTTTGCGGAAGAATTAGCGCGTATGTATCAACATTATGCTGAAATACGCGGATGGCAGACGCGTACAATCGATGAATCAAAAAGCCCACTTGGCGGGTATAAAGAAGCGGTGTTTGAAATAACGGGGCGAGGGGTATATGAAGATCTTCGTTTTGAAACGGGAGTACATCGGGTACAGCGTATTCCGGGTACCGAAAAAAATGGGCGTATACACACTTCTACCGCTTCAGTAGTAATCCTTCCTATTCCTAAGAAATCACTTATTCAAATAAACCCCGCAGATATTGAAATGGAATTTTCGCGTTCAGGCGGTGCAGGGGGGCAAAATGTAAACAAAGTTGAAACAGCCGTACGACTTATTCACACACCAACAGGGATTGATGCACGTTCGACTTCAGAGCGTAGTCAACTTAAAAACCGCGAAAAGGCTATGGCGATACTTTCAGCTAAACTTCAAATGGCAAAAGATGCGGAAGATGCCCTAGCGATTTCTGCTGATCGTAAAAGTCAGGTGGGAACAGGGGATCGTTCAGAAAAGATCCGAACCTATAATTTCCCTCAAGACCGTATCACCGATCATCGTATTAGGGAGTCGTGGCACAATCTCCCAAAGATTATGTCGGGTGAACTGGATACTATTGTTGAGGCATTAAAAACAAAGGAGCATGGGGATTCTGATTTTGACGAATAAAGGGCTATACTATTTGTAATGCCTTTTTTAAAACAGCATCCAAAAGGATTTAAGGTGCTTCTGCTCATTGTCGCTGCACTACTATTAAGTCTCTACCTTTTTTTGCATAACGCCGGAGCCCTGTTTTCTACTGGAAATTTTTTCTTTGGGGGACGTTTTTATGATTTAAACAAGGCAATGTTTTTCTACGATTTGGCATTGAAACAAAACCCAAGTCAGAGTGGGGTGCATTACCAAATGGGGCGTATTTACTTTTTGAATGCTGATTTTGATAGTGCGATTGAGGAAATAAATAAAGAAATTGCACTTTACCCCGATTTTAAACGTTCATATTATATTCGTGGCTTAGTGTATGGGTATCAGAAAGATTTTAAAAAAGCTGAGGCAGACTTCCTCACGTTTTTGGCTTGGAAGCCCGACAGCTGGGCGGGGCATAACGATCTCTCGTGGGTGTATTTTCAAGAGGGGGATTTTGTTAATGCTGCAAAATACGCCAAAGAAGGGCTGGTACAGAACCCAGATAATCCATGGCTTTTAAATTCGTTAGGCATAGCTTTGTTAAATCAAAAAAAGTATAAGGAAGCGGAAGAAGCGCTTTCTAGGGGATTGAGTATTTTTAAAACATTACCACCTGAAGTGTGGGGAAGGGCGTATCCAGGGAATAACAGTCAAATTTATGATGAAGGGTATAATGCGACCCTAAAGGTAATTGAGAAAAATCTAGCACTGGCCAAGAAAGCTGGAAATTAATAGTGGATAACGGCCTAGGGCGTTTCTTTCTATGTTATTATTAACAACATAGGCTTACTATGCAGTATGAATAAAAGATTTTTTTTGCTAGGCATACCACTCCTCTTCTCCTTCTTATTTATTGTTGATATGTATGTGGGGGAAACTCGCTCGCCTGGTACTTCTTCAGAGGTTGCTTTCAGCTCATTTTCTCCAGTGGGCGAGGGAGGAGGTAGTTCGCTTCCTGCATCATGTGAATCGAATTACCAGCACGACGCCTCTGATTGTACGGTTTCTGTAAGTGCAAGTCCGAATCCTATTACTACACCTGGAGGGGACACCACAAAACTTTCATGGACGTTTAACCAATATGGACCTAGTACAGGATATATGACAAGTTATCTTGCTGGTGGGTGGTACTGGGACCAATTTATGTCACCTTATTCTTGCACAATTACAGGCCCTGGAGGAAAAACAGTATTTATGAACGGGGCAGTTACGGGTAGTATGGATACCCCAGTTTTGACGGATGATACTACATACCAAGTTACTTGCCGATCACTTGAGAATGCTCCACATCCTCAATACAACTATTACGATTATCCTTCTGGACCATACACTGTTCGTGTTTCTGTACCAAAGCAGTGTTCTTGTAATTCAGTACCTAATAGTTGTGGTATGACTAACCCAGGACTCATTAGGTGTGGTAGCACTGCAGCCTGTCCAGTACCTGCTCCAAATGATAATGTATGCGCGAATCCTGCCATCTCGATTGGTCTTCCAGGTGGAACCCCCGTAACGACTGGCGGCCCAACGGGAGGCACTCCTTCTGGGGGAGGTACTCCAACAACAGGAACTACTCCTACTGACCCTCCCGTATATGATCAAACAGTACCTAAAGGTGGAACGTGTACTATACAGTGGGACGCCGCTCCAGCCACCAAATGTAGGATTACGGGCCCTGGAGTAAGTCAGAATGTAGGAGTGTCGGGGACTTTCACGACTCCAAGAATAGGGGTAGATACTGTAGGATCGGCAATGTTTACTCTCACTTGCTACAATGGAAATACCGTTGCTTCATATGCAAACTTCGCCTGCCGCCTCCCTGCAATTATTAAGGAAACTAACTAGTTTGTAGGTCTAAAGCAATCCGTTTTTAGATAAGAATGGGTTGTTTTTACCCCCTGTTGCCTTACAGGAGACTTTCTGCTAAAGTACTGGGGTTATATCTTATGGAACAAAAGACTAATTCAAATCCACTTGTCGAAGCCCTTTTTAAGGCAGGGGCTCATTTTGCCTACGGTAAAACCCGCCGTCACCCTTCAGTATCTCCTTTCATTTTTGGTGCTAAAAACAGAGTTGAAATTTTTGATCTCGAAGCAACTTCAACCGCCTTTGCTGTAGCTGCTGATGTAGTGCGCACTCTTGGTAAAGAAGGGAAAATGATTCTTTTTGTGGGTGGTAAAAGTGAGGCCCGCGAAACAGTGGCAAGTGAAGCAGGTAAGGCTTCTCAGCCATATGTAGCAGGGCGATTCATTGGGGGAACGCTTACTAATTTTCCTCAGATTCGAAAGCGTATTGAAAAACTCGAACAGCTTCTTGCTGAAAAAGAGGGCGGGGAACTTAATCGCTATACAAAAAAGGAGCGCCTACTTATCGATCGTGATATTGCTCGTCTTACTAAAGACTTTGGGGGGATTGTCTCAATGAAGCATTTACCAGCGGCAGTAGTAGTTGTTGACCCTAAACGTGAGTATAATGTGGTGCGTGAGGCAACTCAGCTTAAGATTCCAGTTATTGCACTTCTTAACTCTGACTGTAATTTAAAGGAAGTAACGTATCCTGTTCCAGGAAATGATTCCTTGAAGAGCAGTATCGCCTTTTTCCTTAAGGAGATGGCAGAAGCTTATCTTGAGGGTAAGAAAGCAGGTACTGCCGCTCTCTAATCCTTTTAGGAGAAATAGTTTTATAATTATTGGACGTTGTTTGTAATGTTTTGATATATGATCACCACAGAATTGATAAAAGAATTACGTGATAAGACCGGAGTTTCTATTATGCAGTGTAAAAAGGCACTTGAAGAAACAAATGGAGACATGGATAAGGCACTTATTGTGCTACATAAAAAAAGTGGTGAAATTGCAGCAAAGAAAGGAGATCGAGATCTAGGTTCTGGAGCAGTAGGTATGTACCTTCACGCTTCAGGCACTGTGGGGTCAATGATTTTATTACAAAGCGAAACAGATTTCGTTTCAAAAAATGAGGAGTTTCGTACCCTCGCACGTGATATTGCTATGCATGTTGCTGCAACCGCTCCTACATATCTAAAAAATGCTGATATTCCAGATGATGCTAAAGCAACAGCACGTGAGGTGTTTGCGAAGGAGGCGGAAGGAAAGCCGGCTGACATGATCGAGAAGATTATAGAAGGAAAGATGCAAGCTTATTTTAAGGAGAAGGTGTTACTTGAGCAGTCTTTTATTAAAAACCCTGAAGTTACTATTCAAGGCTTAATCGACCAAGCGGTACAGAAATTCGGTGAGCGTGTAGAAGTTGCACAATTTGTGCGATTCTCTGCCTAAACTGCCATGGTAGTTACCTACCTTTTCTTTGTTTCGCTCCTCGGTATCATTGTACTCCTTTCACTTAAGGTGTGGGAATTGAAGCGAGGATCAAAACCTTTTTCTCTTTTTCGGTATAAACTTGACCTTGTCATGAGGCGATATACTGATAGGCTTAAGCACTACGCTTCTTTTTTAAATACCAAAGCATTGCGCCTTGTTCTGGCCTATGTGGTAGCGCGTGTAAGTCAGGGGGTGAGTAATACAGTGGTTAAACTTAAGAACACCACCTTTTTTAAAAAGGTACGGGGTAAGATTATTCCAGATAGTCATAATTCTCCTGTTTCGGCATTTCTTCGTGATGTTGCAGAGTTTAAAAGCGCTGCAGCTGGAGAAAAGCCCGCCGTACTTGAGGAGGAGTTGAATAAAGTTCAAAAAGATAGTACAAATAGCTAATTGCCACCTTAGCTCAGTTGGTAGAGCAACTCACTTGTAATGAGTAGGTCCCCAGTTCAAGCCTGGGAGGTGGCTCAGAAATTTATATAAGTGTACCATTTGTAGGCCTGCAAATGGTACACTTATACCATATGAATAAATGTATTTCTTGTAATAAAGAGCTTCTATTACGGCACCAACAGAAATATTGTTCAAATAAGTGTCAGAATGATCAGCAATTTAATCAATATATAAAAGATTGGAAGCAGGGTAAAAAAGATGGGAATAGGGGAATTATTGCTAAAAACATATCCCGCCATATTAAGAGATATCTGATCGAGAAATACGGTGAGCGTTGTTCTAAGTGTTTTTGGAATTGTAGAAATAAGAAAACTAAGATTGTTCCTCTAGAGATAGATCATATAGACGGGATAGCTGAAAATAATCAAGAATCAAATTTGAGATTATTATGCCCAAATTGCCACTCACTTACGTTTACATTTAGAAATTTAAATTTTGGTAATGGAAGGTTTTGGCGTAAAGAAAAATATATAAAAAATAATGTGAAGCAAATAAGTAGTAATCCTTGATCAATCACCAAGTGGTTTTAAAAGTTTTTATTTAGGTAGAGGTTGTTGCTATACTAGAAGTACTTTTAACAAAGTTTTTTGTTCATGGCTCAACCTGAAGAAGCACATAACTCACCTACTATTTTCCCAAAAGGGTTTCTTTGGGGATCGGCCACCTCTTCTCATCAGGTAGAGGGGAACGTGCAAAATGACTGGATAGCTTGGGAAAAGGAACATGCTGCACGCTTAGCTAGCGAAGCAAAAAATAAATGGGCGTCATGGCAACAAAAAAAGTTTCCTGAAATGTTTAATATTGAAAACTATATTTCAGGGGAAGGTTGCGATCAATTTAATCGCTATGAAGAGGACTTTGATTTGGCCAAAAACTTGGGACACAATGCTCATCGCTTTTCTATAGAATGGTCTCGCATTGAACCAGAAGAAGGTGAATTTAATATGGAGGCAATTGAGCACTATCGAAATGTTCTTCTTGCCTTAAAAAGTCGAGGGCTAGAACCTTTTGTAACACTTTGGCATTGGCCTAATCCTATATGGATAGGGCAAATGGGGGCGTGGGAGAATAAAAAGACAGTGACTTATTTCCTGCGCTATGCTGAACGCATGTTACGTGAGTATAAGGATCTAGTTACTTTTTGGGTACCACTGAATGAGCCGGGGACTGAAGTGTCGCTTGGATATTTATTTGGCAATCAGCCACCCGGGCTTAAAAGTAGTGTTGCAGCAAATAAGGCGTTCAAGAATCTGATGGAAGTTCAAAGGGGGACGTATGCGCTCGCCAAATCCATTAACGCTAATTTCAATGTGGGTTGTTCACATTTTATGTTTTATTGGCGGCCGTACAATAAGTTACCTTGGAATATTTTAGCTTCTAAAATAATTGGCTACTTTGCCGACCGAAGGTTTTTTAAGGTATTCAACGACTATAGTGATTTTTTCGGAGTCCAATACTACCAACCCTTTTTTGTGAATTTAAAAATCGGAGGGAAATTCAAGGGTATACTTGAAAATAAACAGATAAATGAAGAGCAGAGTGATTTGGGTTGGCAGATATTTCCTGAGGGTATATATCATGTATTAAAAAAGGCTGCGAAAGGAGGGAAGCCGATTTATATAACTGAAAACGGTATTGCAGATAAAGACGATAGTATGCGCGGTAAATTTATCAAAGAACATCTTTATTGGGTAAATCGGGCTATTAAGGACGGTGTAGATATACGCGGTTATTTCTATTGGTCGCTTATAGATAATTTTGAGTTTGTGGAATTACGTGGTTTTTGGCCACGCTTTGGACTTATTGAAGTTGACTACAAAACCAAGAAACGCACCATTCGACCTTCAGCATACGCATATCGCGATATAATAAAACAGTCACTTATATGATAGACGGCAGCGCTATTTTCTTTCTTTCAATACTACTCGTTTGTTTAGGGCAGCTTGGTAATGCGCTTATTGTGCTTGTTGATAAGCATATTGTCACCAATACTTCGGTGACGCGTCCTGGAGTCTATGCTTTTTTTGTAAGTATTATTTCTGGAGCGGTGGTTGTATTACTTCCTTTTGGGGTAGTGCATATGCCGAGCCCTATGACGATTTTCCTTTCTCTTGATTTGGGGTTTATTTTTATAGGTTCTATTATTCTTCTGTATCGGGCGCTTAAACACGCTAATGCAACAGATGTGATTGCATGGCTTACTGCCATTTCAACACTCTCCACTTTTATTTTTGCGGCTCTTTTTCTCGATGAGACATTACCAAAAACTTTTCCCTTAGCACTTTTTTTCATTCTTGTCGGCATGCTTCTTGTTGGGCATTTTAGATTCTATGCTCGCTCTTTTAAGCAGGTGGTTGGTTCGGGAGTACTTTTTGGACTTTCGGTAGTCATGCTCAAGTTACTTTTTTCACAAATCTCATTTGTGGATGCCTTTTTCTGGTCACGTATGGGTAATGTGGTAGCGGCACTTTCTCTGCTACTTTTCCCTTCGATTCGCAAACATCTTTTTACTATAAGCCGCAATACTTCACACCAAACAGGGTTACTCATTGTTGGAAACCGTATTTTGGGGGGAGTAGCATTTCTAAGTGTGCTCTATGCACTCAAGTTGGGTTCTGCTTCAATTGTGAATGCACTCTCGTCACTTCAGTTCGTGTTTATCTTTGTACTTATTTTTGTATTTAGACGTTTTGTACCAGAGCTGTATCGTCATGAGTTTCGCAAGGGGCACGTGCTTCATAAGGTGGCAGCGATGTGTTTTATTATCATGGGATTCTTTATATTATTTGCATAATATCTTTAATCTATGTTGAAGCGAAGTATTAAAATTGTCCTCTATACTTTGCTGGTGCTAATAATTGTTGGGGGAGTACTTTCTTACCGTAAAAAACCAACAACTATTACTTACGGAGTTTCTTTTAGTAAGTTTCATGCAGACGAGCTTAAGCTTCCTTGGGCGATTGTTTTTGAAGCTTTGGTCTCTGAAATGCAGGTTAAACATTGGAGACTTTCAGCGCATTGGCCAATGGTTGAATCCACCAAAGGGGTATTTTCTTTTAATGAGTTAGATTACCAACTACGACGAGTAAAGGAAGAACATGGAGACGTGGTGCTTGCAGTTGGGCGTCGTCTTCCGGGGTGGCCAGAATGTCATGTGCCAGAGTGGGCAAAAGGTCTCTCGTGGGAGGATCAAAAGAAGGAGATTCTCACCTATCTTACAAAGGTAGTTGAGCGCTACAAAGACCATAGTGAAGTACTTTATTGGCAAGTTGAAAATGAACCGTATCTTACAGTATTTGCCCATGATTATTGCGGTGATCTTGATAAGGATTTTCTTAAAGAAGAGGTTGCTCTAGTAAAACGTCTTGATCCATCGCGCAAAGTACTCGTTACTGATAGTGGGAACCTCGGTCTGTGGAGTGGTGCGTGGAGTACAGGGGATATATTTGGTACAAGTATGTACTTATATCTTTGGAATCCAAACTTCGGTCAAGTTAAAACTATCTACCAGCCATTTGTGTATCGTATCAAAAACAATATGATGTCGCTTTTATTTGGAAAGCGTGAAA
The DNA here is from genome assembly GCA_964541455.1 of uncultured Candidatus Saccharibacteria bacterium. Classification (GTDB taxonomy): domain Bacteria; phylum Patescibacteriota; class Minisyncoccia; order Phycocordibacterales; family JAKFXT01; genus JAKFXT01. The sequence continues at coordinate 60,230 of CAZIPS010000001.1, forward strand.
GTCTGCTCATTGAATTATCGCTTGAGCCATGGCTTGTGCACCCAATCACTGAAACCCCTCTTTCTGTTCAGAAAGAACGCATGACCCCGACAATGTTTGATGAGGCGGTCGCCTTTGCCAAAGATACTCGTTTTGAAAAGCAGTATCTTTGGGGAGCGGAATGGTGGTTTTATATGAAGCAGCAGGGAGACGGCACGTATTGGGAAAAAGCCAAGGCAATATTTGCTCCAAAGTAATACATAGATTTATGAGGGCTTTTTTGCTAAAGTGGGGCACCAAGAGGGGGAAGTGAGACTATGGAATATGTAAAAACACCGTATTTTAAAGTGGGAAGGGCGAGTGAGCTTTCAGGTGCTGACTATGTCCTTTATCGTTTTTTGGAAATGTTGCCAGGGCTTCTTTCTTGGGCAACACTCCTTTTTGTGGTAGTGATGTCATTTGTGCGACCCGTGCTTGCAGCGTACTTTATTATCGCTTTCGATCTTTATTGGCTCCTTAAGACGGTGTATCTTTCAATACACTTACGTCACAACTTTAAGCGTATTACGTACAATCTTTCGGTTAATTGGAATGAGCGTTTACAGAAATTAAAATATGAGCATGTTACGCATCTTATTTTGTTACCTTTTTATAAAGAAGGCTACGAGGTGGTGAAGGTATGTCTCGAGGGGCTTAAAACAACACATTACGATACTAAAAAGTTTTTGATCGTGCTTGGAACAGAGGAGCGTGCGGGAAGTGAGGCGCAGGAAGTAGCACGAAATATTGAAGCAGCATATAAAGATTATTTTGGTGGCTTTCTAATTACGACGCACCCTAAAGATGTGCCGGGTGAAATGGCGGGAAAGGGTTCAAATATTGCGTACATGGCTGAAGAAGCCAGAAAGCTCCTGATTGATAAAGGAAGCATTTCTTATGAAGAAGTGATGGTGTCTGCTTTTGATATCGATACAGTAGTGTATCCTGATTACTTTGCTTGTCTTACATGGTACTTCCTCACTGTGCGTGATCCTTACAAGACGTCGTATCAACCCGTGCCTTTCTACAATAACAATATTTGGAATGCACCAATGATTTCCCGTGTTGTTGCGGGCTCTTCGACATTCTGGCAAATGATGCAGCAGGAGCGCCCTGAGAAACTTGCAACATTTTCATCTCACTCAGTACCTTTTAAAACACTTTACGAAATTGGGTATTGGCAAAAGAATATGGTGTCTGAAGATTCACGTATCTATTGGAACTTACTTTTGGCGCATGATGGTGATTATCGTGTTACGCCACTGTCTTATCCAGTATCAATGGATGCCAATGTTGCAGCAACCTTTTGGCAAACAGTAAAAAATGTTTATAAACAGCACCGTCGTTGGATGTATGGGGTGGAGAACCTTCCTTATATATTTTTTGGATTTATTAAAAATAAAAAGATACCTTTTTGGACGAAGCTTCGAGTAGGGGCGGTGCAGCTTGAGGGATTTTGGTCGCTTGCCACCAACCCCATTATGATATTCCTTTTGGGCTGGTTACCAGTGATGGTGGGGGGGTCTATTTTTAACAAATCACTCCTTTCATACAACCTTCCAATTTTAACTCGTAACATTATGACGATTGCTATGGCAGGACTTATTCTTTCCGCAATTATTTTCCTTTCTTTTGTGCCTAAGAAACCTGATGAAAAAGTAAGAACATCGAAGATGGGAATGGTACTACAGTGGGTATTAGTACCTTTTACTATTATCACTTTTGGTGCACTTCCTGGACTTGATTCCCAAACACGTCTTATGCTTGGGAAGTATATGGGATTTTGGGTTACCCCAAAACGTCGCGATTAATATATGGACCCTCTTTCACGTAAAAAAAGAATAACGTATTTTATTTTCTTTAGTATCGTTTTTTTTGCGGTGGTGCCCTTATTCATTTTCTATGCTCAGGGGTATCGATTTAATTTAAAAGATGTAGTCAAAGTTTCTGAAACAGGGGGGCTTTATGTAAGTACTGATCAGTCAGGGATTGAGATTTATGTGAACAATGTACTTGAGAAAAAAACAAGTATCATTCAAAAAACAGTCTTTGTACAAGATCTTCGTCCGGGGACATATGATATACGCGTATCTAAAAATGGTCTCCAAACATGGAGCAAGCGTCTTAAGGTGTTTCCTGAGCTTGTAACCGAAGCGCGTACATTCCTCATTAAAGATCATCCAGAATTAGTTTCTATTCCTTTGTATCTCTCTCAAGCGACGAGTACAGGAAGTAGTGTTGCTACAACTACCAAAAAAGCAGTCAAGAATCCTGAATACATGCTTGCACTTAAGGCATTCATGACACCACTTTCAACTGCTCCTACCACCACCAAAAAAGTTGCCTCAACTACGGATGAATTTTTGCCTGTACAAAAGTTAGTGTTTGAAAATACTCATGGAGTACTCATCGCAACATGGAAGGGTGAGCAGGATGCTATACCAAGTTATTTCTGTGAAAACACTGTGTGCAAATCTAGTATTGAAGTTAAAGCAGGGGGTCCGGTGCTTGCGTATGATCTGTTTCCAGGACGTGATGATCTACTCATCGTGCAACTAGCCAAGGGGGTGTATGTTGTAGAAATTGATGATCGGTCTCCACAGAATAAGGAAACAATTGTTGAGGGAGAGGGTTATGAGTTTCGTATCAAAGAAAGCGGGGTACTTTACTTGAAACACGGAGTCGATATCTATAGTGTGGCGCTTTAAAAACAGAAAGTGGAATTATGGCCTTATTCGGCTATAATACGCACATGACTGCTCAAAATACAGAAGGAACAGAGGGGAAGGGGCACCTGCACCCAATAACGCTTATGCAGCGCGACATTGCGCGTATTTTTCGTGGACTAGGATTTGCTGTTGCTGATGGGCCGGAAATAGAGACCGAGTTCTATAACTTTGATGCACTTAATATTCCTGAGTGGCACCCAGCGCGTGATATGTGGGATACCTTTTGGCTTAAACCGCTTAATGCACGGAAATTGCTTCGTACCCACACAAGTCCTGTGCAGATCCGCTACATGCAGAGTCACAAGGACAAAATGCCAATCGCTATGGTAACTCCTGGCAAGGTGTATCGTCACGAAGCAACTGACGCTACACACGAAGCTCAGTTTTATCAGTTAGAAGGGCTTATGGTAGGAGAGGGAGTGTCACTTGCTCACTTTAAGGGAGTGCTCGAGCATTTCTTTAAAGAATTTTTTGGGGTACCAGTAGCTATCAGACTTCGCCCTAGTTATTTCCCATTTGTGGAGCCGGGTGTTGAAGCTGATGTAACGTGTGTGAAGTGTGAAGGTCGTGGTTGCACTGTTTGTAAGAATACCGGATGGATAGAACTTATGGGGGCTGGCATGGTCCATCCTAAAACACTTGAAGCTGGTGGTATTGATCCTCGTAAGTACACAGGGTTTGCCTTTGGCATGGGATTAGACCGTTTGGGGGTTATAAAGTACGGTATCCCCGATGTCAGGCTTCTCTACCAGGGAGATCTTCGTTTGGTTAACCAGTTTTAATGTGTATGCTGATCTCACGAGCGTGGCTTCAAACATTTTTTGATACTGAAATTCCTAAGGCTACAGATTTGGCTGTGGGGCTTACGAATCATGCTTTTGAAATTGAGGAAGTGAAAGCGGTGGGAGATGACACTATTTTTGATGTAAAAGTATTACCCAATCGTGCGCATGATTGTCTTTGTCACTATGGTGTAGCTAAAGAGGTTTCTGCTATTTTTAATATTCCCCTAAATCGGAAACCATTTGAGAAAAAGCTGCAGGTTTTTCCAGAATCAAATGCCTGGACAGTGGAAGTGGCAACTTCCAAAGTAAAACGTTTTCATGGAGCAGTGGTGCGTGGGGTGAAAGTAAAAGAATCTCCTAAATGGCTCCGCGAGCGGATCGAAGCTATGGGAGGAAAATCAATAAACAATGTGGTGGATATCACTAACTTTGTAATGTTTGACATAGGGCAACCAATGCATGCCTTTGATGCTAAAAAGCTGAGTGAAAAAGAGGGGGGATATAAGTTTGTTGTACGGGAAAGTATTGATGGTGAGAAAACACAAACATTGGACGGAGCAGAACGAGTGATTCCAAGTGGTGTGCTACTTATCACTGATGGTAATACAGATGGCAAGAATATTTTAGGGATCGGTGGCATTAAAGGAGGTATGAGTTCAAGTATCACGGAAGATACTACGGACATTATTTTGGAGGCGGCCAACTTTGATGCAGAGACTATTCGTCGCGGCAGTAAGCTGCTTGATATTCGCACCGATGCCTCCAAGCGTTTTGAAAATGGCTTAGCTCCTGAACTTCCAAGCTATGCAGTCGCGTATGCTGTAGAGCTCTTGGAAAAAGAAGCCAAGGGTGAGAACTTTGTGGTTGAAGGCGCGGTTGATTATAAAGATTATGTTGAGTATCAATATAAACTTGGTGTTTCAACTAAAGAAGTAAACACACTTCTCGGCACAGAACTTAAAGAAGATGAGGTTGGTGTTATTTTGAAACGCCTTGGCTTTTCGCACAAAAAATTAGTGGTTGAAGAAGCACTTCGAAATGCAATTCCAACAATACTTAATGCTGCATATAAAAGAGATAGTTCTATGCGTGTTGATCCGCCAAGATTTTTCAGTTGCTCGTCCCTCGTGAGCTATCTTTACGTAGAGGCGGGGGTATATATGCCTAGTTATTCGGTTGATAAATATGTTTTTAGTGAAAAGATTGGCAGGGAGGATCTTACCTATGGAGATTTAATTTTTGCGAATACAGGTGAGGGCAAAATATATTATGAGTCCGTCCAGTTTTTAAAAGGAACAAAAGTTCCAGAGGGTGTTGATCATGTAGGAATGTATGTTGGGGAGGGGAAGGTGTTGCACGCAACAAAAAGTAAAAATGGAGTGGTGATTGAGGATTTAGTAACAAGTGACCAGTTCAAAAATAGTATTGGTTATGGGCGCGTGGCTGATCAAAAGGAAACTCGTTTCCTAGTCACTAGCCCTTTTGAAAGACTTGATGTGCGTATCAAAGAGGATCTTATTGATGAAATCGGTCGTATCTATGGACTTGAACATATCCCCTCAATTCTTCCAGAGCTACATAGAGAGGTGGAGATAAACAAAGAATTTTATTATGTAAATAAAATTCGCACAGTTCTTACTGATGCAGGGTTCTCTGAAGTGCACACCTATGCTATGGGAGAAAATGGGAAGGTTGAGCTACAGAATCCTATTGCAGGGGATAAGAACTTTATGCGCGAATCTCTTTTGCCTGGATTAACTAAGAGTTTCATGTTAAATGCACATAACGTACCCTTACTAGGATTAGAGGCAGTAAAGATTTTTGAAATTGGGAAAGTTTTTAAAGAAAATGAAGAACATCTCTCTCTTGCTTTTGCTGCGGTAGTTCCTGTAGGTGGAAAGAAAAAAGGGGAGAAGGAAAAACAAATACTTGAGGAAGTCAAGAATGTATTAAAAACTACATGTGGTATAGAAGTTGAGTTAAATGAAGGGGCGGCCGTTGCTGAGGTAAGTCTAAGTGAAGCCATTACTCAACTTGAGGAGGCTAAGGTTACAGAATTTACTCGTAGCCCTGATATTGCTTTCAAAGCTTTTTCTTCATACCCATTTATACTCCGCGATATTGCGATTTTTGTGCCAGAGAATGTAGCAAGTGAGGAAGTGTCCAAAATCATTACGGACAATACCGGAGAATATTTTGTACGTATTGATCAGTTCGATGAGTTTAGGAAGGAAGGAAAAGTTTCCTATGCATATCATCTTGTGTTCCAAGCTATGGATAAAACACTCACCGATGAAGAAATAAATAACGTGATGCAGAACATTACTGATATGCTAAATGCCAAGGAAGGTTGGCAGGTACGCTAGTATGACTTTTAGATTTTTAGGACTATTACTTGTAGCGGTAGTGCTGTGGTTCACTTTTGGTGGGTTTATAGAGAAAAATGCAAACGGCTTTGGTAATTGGCATTTTCCAAAAATACAACTATAGTAAGTATATGAGGCTCGATATTCCTTATTATTCGCAATTTTTAGACGTGGAGGATCAGTACTGGATGCCACGTGCGTGCGGGTTTGCTTGTATGAAAATGATATATGACTACTTTGATGTAAAAGGGGAAGATATCACCCAATTAGCAGAGAAGGCACTTAACAATGACGGCTATGGAAGCTCGGGGCTTGTGCATGATTATGTTGTAGAGGAGTTTAAGCGGGCAGGACTTTCTGCATATCGGAGGGAGGGGATGGATGCTGGCGAGGGAGTGGGGGAACTAGAGGCAGCGCTTCGTGCAGGGAATCCAGTTATTGTTTCTGGGGATAAGATAATTTTTGGTCAACACAAGTTTCATATGGTGGTACTCTCTGGTCTAAAAGAAAAAGAAGATATCGAAGGAGCACCTGAATTAGAGGGATTTTATATACATGACCCAGAAAATCTTTCGCATAAAAAGGGTAAACATATATATGTGTCACTCCACGACTTTCTAACCTCTTGGCGAGGGAAGGCGATTTTTGTGAGTAGAAAATAAAACACCACCCTTTCGGGTGGGTGGTAGAGGGCGTGACCCTTTTGGTAGCGCCCTTCATCAAACCATGTATACAGTGCGGCACAGATCGCCAGGAAGGCGACGAGCCGCACGAAGGAAATCAATCCCCACATTTATTTTCTCCAGGTACGAACTTTTCATTTTTTACTATATGTTAGAATAAAAGGCAAAATTAAAACGGCGCGCGTTGCGAGCGCCGTTCCTCCTTTCTTATGCCGCCAAGTAGGCGAGCAAAATAGTGGGGAGGAGTGTGATTGAAAGGGTGATGAGGCGGTTTCGCCACACGACCCGCCAATCATCACCCCAGATGGTGCCGGTGAGGATTTTAAGCGTTTTTTCCATCGCGCTTCCTCCTACACAGTTACAGGTTGTTTGTCTGAATCCCGAGGCTCCTCCTTAGGTTTCTCCGTTGCCGGAGGAGGGGTTGGTTGCTCTGGAGCCTTTGCTGGCGGAGACTCTCGTGGGGTACCGATACCCCAGAGGCCTTCGAAGCGACGCTGCACTTCCATGGGCAGTGTTCGTGCCCAGGGGGCGCAATACTGCTCGAACAAGGTAGGGGGAGCTGTGATCCGCACGGGGCTCCAGCTTTCGCCGCTGTTTTGGGACTGTAGTACCATTGCCCAAATTGAAAGGGAGCGATTTTCACCTTCTACTACGGTGATAACAAGCCAGGATTGGAGCTGTATGACCCTCTCCGAAAAGAAGTAGAGGATCCGGAACTCCATACTTCCATCCTCCCGTGCCCCTACTTGGCAGACGATGGGACTTTGTGGGACGAACAGGACGTGTTCGTGTTTCAAGAGGCCTGTCGGCCCAACAACGTCCCTTTCCTGCCATACCCCAGAGGGGATTTGAAGGAGGGGGTTTGCCGGCTTTTCTTGCCCCAAAGCGGGAGGGGCAATGAAAAGGGTGAACAACAGCAGCGCTGCAGCAATTCTTTCCATGGCGACCTCCAGGGGGATTGTGGGGGGGGAACTACCTAACGTGAACTATCCCACAACTGTCTAAAAAAGCAAATAATTACCAATACAAAGCGCTCTTTTTTGGCTTCCTTTAATCATTAAAATTTGGTATAATGGCCCCATTAACGCACAGAAAAGCATTTATTGAACCACGAGCATTTCTCCCATGGCAAAAAAAGAAGTACCAAAAGCAAACAAAGCAGGGCACGCCTATAACGCTCAGGACATCACCGTCCTTGAGGGGCTAGAGCCTGTCCGCAAACGACCGGGTATGTATATCGGGACCACTGGTCCTGATGGGCTCCATCACCTTATTTGGGAAATTTTCGATAACTCACGTGATGAAGCGATGGGAGGATTTGCTGACGATATTGAAGTAGCGCTTCTTCCTAATAACCGCATTCGGGTTGTTGATAATGGACGTGGTATTCCTGTCGATATCCATAAGCAAACAAAAGTATCGGCGCTTGAAACGATTATGACCACGCTTCATGCGGGTGGAAAGTTCGGAGGTGAGGGGTATAAGGTCTCAGGAGGACTTCACGGTGTGGGAGCTTCTGTGGTGAACGCACTTTCTGTGTATATGAAAGTTGAAGTGCATCGTGATGGAGGTCACTACATGCAGGAGTATAGCAAGGGTATAAAGAAAGCTGCAGTTAAAAAACTTGGAAGCTCGAAGTTGAACGGTACGGTAACCACCTTTGAGGCAGACGCAGAAATTTTCAAGGAAATAAAGTTTGATTGGAACAAGGTAGTGTCACACTTAAGGCAGCAAGCATATCTTGTTAAGAAACTTCGCATCACAGTAATTGATGCGCGAGAGTATGAGGGTAAGCTAGATCTTTCAGATACCTTCTATCTTAAAGATGAGAGCATCGAGGCGCCTTCACAGACCTTCTATTTTGAAGGTGGACTTCAATCACTTATTCGCTTCTATAACGAGTTTCAAAAGCCTATACACAAAAATATTTTCTACGTTGAAGGTGAAGCTGAAAACGTCGCAGTTGAAGTAGCACTGCAGTACATTGATGATATTCCAGTACGTCTCGTCGCTTTTGCAAACAATATCTACAACCCTGAAGGAGGAACGCATGTGACAGGGTTTAAAACAGCACTCACACGTTGTCTTAACACCTACGCACGCAAAAATAACATTATTCGTGAGAACGATGACAATCTCACGGGAGATGATGTGCTTGAAGGACTCACCGGAGTTGTTTCAGTGAAGCTGCAATCAGATCGTATTCAGTTTGAGGGACAGACTAAAGCGAAGCTTGGAAGTGTTGAGGCGCAAAGTGCGGTTGCAACAGTATTTGGTGAAGCGTTCGGTGCGTATCTTGAAGAGAATCCTGATGATGCTCGTGCAATGGTGAACAAAGGAATCCTTGCACTTCGTGCGCGCAAAGCGGCAAAAGCAGCAAAGGATAGCGTACTACGCAAAGGGGCCCTTGAGGGACTCACGCTTCCAGGAAAGCTTGCTGATTGTTCAAGTAACGATGCGTCAGAGTCAGAGCTCTTTATTGTAGAGGGAGACTCTGCTGGTGGGTCAAGTAAGCAGGGGCGTGACCGTAAAACACAGGCTATCTTGCCGCTTAAGGGTAAGATTCTAAATGTTGAGCGTGCACGACTCGATAAGATGCTCGCTTCAGCTGAGATCAAGTCGCTTGTGCTTGCACTTGGAACCCTTATCGGGGACACATTTAATATTGATAAGCTTCGTTATCACAAAATCATCATTGCGACTGATGCCGATGTTGATGGTGAACATATCCGCACCCTCATTTTGACACTTTTCTATCGCCACTTCAGGCCGCTTCTTGATGGAGGATATATCTATATTGCACAACCGCCTTTGTTTAAAATAAAGCGTGGCAAGGAAGTTGCCTACGCGTATAGCGAAGAGGAAATGAAGAAGAAGGTGGGGAAGGATGCACCAGAGATTGCTGATATGGTGGTTGAAATAGAGGGAGAGGAAGGTGGGGAAGAAGCGTCTGAAGAAGAGACCAAAGCAAAACGTGTGGCCAAAGTCACTGTGAGTCGTTACAAGGGGTTAGGAGAAATGAACCCAGAAGAATTGTGGGAGACAACTATGGATCCTAAGCGACGTATTCTAAAGCAGGTGACAATTGAGGATGCACAAGAGGCTGATAAGGTGTTTGACGTGCTTATGGGAACTGATGTACCAAGCCGCAAGAGCTTTATCCAAAGCAACGCCACTAAGGCGCAGCTTGATATTTAGTGAGGTAGTGGGCAAATAAAAAAACCGGCGCCTGTCGGCGCCGGGACTGCGAAGAATCACTCCTTGCGCAAATCTCGCAGTAGGACGTAGAACTTCGTCCCATCGATCGGGTACACGTAGGCGACGATTGCCTTGCCGTCGAGGTGAAGAATCTCGATGTGGTGGCTTTCGAACACTACAGGACGCGATTGTGTAATTGTTCTTGTTGATGGGACGACCATTTCTCCAGCCTTTTCATAAAGCACGGTGCCAGCTGGAAGAAGGAAGTCTGAAACATTTGCTAACGACAGTAACGGCATGGGCCCCCCTCGGGCAAAAAACAAACACGTGGGTTGTATATTAAAAGCATAGGTGTTTCTTGCCAAGTTTTTTATCCACAGATGAAAATCCCCGCCGCGGTTCCCGCGGCGGGGTGCCGAGTGCTAGTTTTGCTCGAGCACTCGCGCATCAATCGCTTCCCCCAGCTTCCGTCTTGCTGCCTCTTCGGCAACCATAGTGCGGAGCGTAGGGTTTTGCGGGTGGTCATCGTCACCCACAAGGAAGTCAATGACACGTGCGTCGGACCATCGCGACACATCGGGCAAGGAACTGCTATGCATCAGGTTTCTCCAAAGTTTTCCTTTTCATATTGTAACGAAACATAAAAAAGTGGGGCAACTATGCATGCCCTTATAAATGATGCATAGTGTCGTGATACAATAAAAGCATTATGAAAAATGAAGAGCGGTCAAAGGTGCGCCCTTATCGACCTATAGTAAAACTCATCATTTGGCTCCTCCTTTTCCTTGTGAGCCTCCTCAGTGTCGCTATGGTTTTCGGCGCGTACTCAGATGAGATTGATAATTGGCTGTATCAAAAAAAGGTTAGTTATGAGATGTGGAAGATTAACCGTGCTGAAGCAAAGCATCAAGCACTTTTGAAAAAGGATTTTGATGGAGGGAAAACGCCTGAGGAGACCCTCGGTCTTTATCTTGCTGCGCTTAAGGCGGGGGATGCAGTGAAGGCAAGTAAATATTATCAGGTGGATAGCCAAGCAGCTGCACTTAAGGACTTAAAAGACGAGAAGGCTAAACAGGGTAATTTGAATCAGAGTATTACGTACGTTGAGGATATAAAAAATAAAGGAAAAAAATATTGTGGTGAAAGTGGGTGTAATTTTGAGTATCGATACGAAGCAACAAAAGAAATTGTACTAAATTCTAAAAATTCTAGTGAAAAATTAATTATTCCAAAAGGTGGGATTGTAACAGATAGTCTTGATCTTAGGCAAAATCTTTATACTAAGGCCTGGAAACTTATTTTCTATAACTAATCATGAAAAAGTTCGTTAGAACTTTAATTATAATTTTAACCACCACTCCCTTTTTAAGTTTTGCTTATGACGCTCCTACAACACATGCCGGACTTTCGCAGGAAATAGTCTCCTTCTATAACTATAGTCATGTAGATAAAATAACCGATGCGCAAAAGGAGAAAATAATTACTGGTTCCATAGAAGAAGACACTCCTGATGCTCGGGTACTCAACCATTTCTACGACCCAGTGCGTAACATTGGGTTTAAAGGTAACCCCTCTTCGAAAGAGTGGGTGAGTGGAAGCCAAGCGCAAAATGTATTTACTTGGCCTAAGGGGGTTGAGGCCTATGCGAGGGGAGACATAGATACGGCGTACCTCATCTTGGGGCATGTACTCCATCTTTTGGAAGATGCGGGAGTGCCGGATCATACGAGGAATGATGCGCACCCGCCATTCTTAAGTTGGGAGCAAAGTCCGTATGAGTATTGGACAAGTCTACATAAGACGAGGGAAACTTTGGCAGGACTTGGGTATAGCTATTTTGCAGAGGGGGAAAAAGAAAAGAGTTTCCCCACTTTAGATGGCTACTTTGACTTTCTTGCAACATATTCAAATGAGAACTTTTTTAGTAAAGATACTATTGACCCTGTTATAAAAACTTACTCTAAACCAGAAGTCAGTGAAGTTGATTCACAATATGCTTGGAATATAGATTCAATTTCGAAAGGAAGGGTAAGGGCTTATCTTGTTAAAAGAACTAGCAGTAATAATTTATTAAAAATTTTAACTGATAGTAAGGATTTTTCTGTTCTTTCAGAATATTTTGATCGGCTTTCGAGGCAGATTATACCAACGGGGGCAGGAGTTATAAGCTTGTTCATAAAAGAGGGCGAAGAAGCAAGGAAGACATATGAAAAGAAGAGAGATGACGAAGAGATGTTGGCAGAAAAGGAGAAGGTAGAGAAAGAAGAAGCAGAGAAAAGGCTGGCAAGTGCAGGCTTTTTTTCTAAACCAAAATACTGGATGCAATATACATGGGAGTACGATGTTAAACAGGGTGTTTGGACATCAGTTGCCAGAATGCGAGAGTCTGCATCAGATGGGCTAGCGATGGTGTATCAAGGAATAAAAAATATCGGCACCATTTTAAGCTTTAGTGTTAGTGAGGGTGTCAAAGAGGCTTCAATAACGAGTAACACCATTAGTTTTACCCAGAAGAGAAATAGCAATGCGGTAGGTCCTATTTTTGCCTTGCTTACAGAGTATCGTCCGGCATCAGAAACTATTTCTTCGGTGCAAGCTACGGCTCCTCCTGAACCACCGCACCAAAATAATGCTCAAACTATGCCGCTTTTACATAGCCCTATGACTATTATTCCCGGCTTTGGAGGGGGAGGCGGCGGAGTGGTGTCGGTTGGAGCACCTGTAGCGACTATACCAGATACATCTTCTGTGGCTGATGAAACATCAACGTCCTCTGACAATACTTCGCCGGACATTACTGCGGTACTTTCTGATTGCACTTACTCTCTGTGGTCTAACGAGTGCGCACTTCCTGTAAGCACGACGACACTTTCTTGGACTACACACGCGACTGACACTTCAAAGTTTGCAGTGTATGTAGATGATGTGTTTTTGGGTGAAGGGAGCAGTACTGAAGCTGTGCTTACTTTGGTCCCTGGGATTCATACAGTAGCGGTGGTGGCGAAAGACGATTCAGGGAATAGCGCAACTTCATCCGCACTTTCTTTAACATACGTTAAAGAACCTGTGGTTATAAGCGAAATAGCGTGGCCGGGAACTGAAGTTTCTCCAAATAATCAGTGGATTGAACTTTATAATAATACTGACAAGCCCATAAACCTCTCTTCAATGAAACTTGTTTCGGAAACGAGCGCTTTCGCTGTGCCACTGTCTTCTACAATAGCGCCACACAGTTACTATCTCCTTGAGCGTAGTACGGACGATGTTGTGCCTGGGGTAGTGGCGGATATGGTATATGGATCTGACACCGGACTTTCTCCTTTAGGTGAGGTGTTAGCACTCATCTATACTATGGGGGAAAGGGAAGTTGCTATTGATAGTACACCTGATGTGAGTACTTGTGAGGGGTGGTGTGAGGGGTCTGATGCAAGCTTTTCAACTATGGTCCGACTGAATACCTTAGGAGAAGGGAAGGGAACTGCTAATTGGGCAAATGATGGGCACTATGTGCGAAGTATTTTTGAAGCTACAGGCATTACAGTGCGCGGAAGTCCCAAGGCATCAATCGAGAACCCATGCTTACTTCCAGGACTTGCTGCATTTCATTTCACTAGACTAGCGACTATTAGGATTGACCCATGTTTGTGATAAAACAACACTCCGCCGAAGCAAAGCTTCGGCGGGGTGTTGTTTTTGGTTTAGTTAATATTGATGTTTACGTACGCGTCGTTGTTGTTTTCGTTTGACTCGGTCACTTCGTTTCCACCATCGACTTGGATGTGTACGTTCTGTAGTCCGCTGAGCGCACGGTCGAACCCAAGGGTGTACTCGACGTGGTCTCCGGGGTACACAGGAGGTTGTATATCAGAGTTGAAGGTTTGTCCTGGGTAAGTAGGGAGGAAAGCATTGAAGCGGAAGGTAGGAGACACCTTGTCCCCGATATTTTCAATACTGAAGCGTACTGCAATACGGTTAGCACGACTTGGGTTGTCTGACTTTATAAAGTTATTGTTATTGTCGAGGTAGCCAGTTTCGATAATTACTGGGCGAAGATCAGGCTTACCATTTGGGTTGTTAACACCAGTGCCAGTGCTCGTCACTACACCACCTTGGTAGGTGTTTGAGGTGGTGTTACCAGCCTGCTCACCTGTTTTTACGGTAGTTGGGGTGCCGGTTCCAGTAGGCTTCTTTGTGGTTGAGGTGCTAATAGCGCCAACAATTTCTTCTTTGGTAGCAGTGTTTGCTGTGTCGGTTGAGGTCGCGATTGCACTATTCTCAACAGTGATGGTGATCACACCAGAAACAGAAGCACTCTTTTCGCCATTTTTGGTAAAGAGGATTGAAATAGGGAGGTCTACTGAATGGAACTTTTCAGAAGTCACCTTAAGTCCGATTTCGTTATTGTGATTGATGAAGTCAAAAGCTTTGTTACAAGGGACAGTTTCAGTACCGTTTTCAGGAGTGACTGCCTTCATGCTAAGCCCTTCTACACATGGATAGGAGAGGGCATATGATCCTGCAGTTGTTTTCTTGAGGTGTTCCCATGAGAGGGTAAAAGATTTACCTGATTCAACAACACCTACGGAGTTGGACTTGTAGGTACTTGAAGGAGTGGTAGTACTTGAGTTGCTAAAGAGTTTTGAAGAAAGGGAAACAGCCGCAGAGTATGAGCTACGGAGAGCTACCCCTGCATACTTAGCAGTAAAGCCTGCAAGGCCGATGAGGAGCACAAGCACCACAACGAGCCCGACCACAGCGAGCGCTTTGGTAGCGAGAGGGGCGTGACGCTTAACCCGCTCTTTGACAGTGGGCTTTGGCGGAGTGCCTGTGGGAAGGTTATTTGGATATGGTGATGTTTGCATATATTTCTGATTAACAGTACTTATATATCATATATAGCTTGAGCTGTCAATAGGCCCAAATAAGCCAATATTTAAGCCAAAAAGCCAATATTGACACTGTGCTATTTTTATGCTAACATCCCCTTAGTCAGTCCGAGATGGGTTCCCATCCCGTTTTGACACAACAGTGCAAAAAAGTAGTACGCTATGCAAGAGCAAGAACACAAAAGCACTATAGGGAAGGCAGGTAATGACAAAACTAAGCGTTTTTTGAAGCGGACGGTCATTATCTTCGTTTTGCTGTTTGTTATTTCAGCCGGCTTTAACGCAGTGCCGCTCTCTATTCGTGAGCTCAACAATGCATTTTTCTCACTTTTTGTGCACGATGATCGAGCAGCAAGTACAACCCCTATCGAAGTCACACAAACAGTGACTGATCGTACGGGAGAGTACACCGAGCCTGTGCGCATCGTTTCAAGTCGTGTAGGGATTGATGTCAAAGTACTCAACCCCGAGAGTCGTGATAACAAGGTGCTTGATGACGCGCTTCTTTATGGAGCCGTGCGATACCCTGGGTCGGGAGACCTTGAGAGTATGAAGAATATATTTATATTCGGTCACTCTTCTTTTCTTCCGGTGGTGCATAATCAGAACTTCAAGGCGTTTAATGGCGTTAAGCTTTTGAAAAAAGGTGACACGATCGTGCTTTATTCAAACAAGCACAGCTACACCTATGTAGTAGAAAGTGTGGAGCATACAACTGCACAATTTGCTTACATTAACCTCGGTACACACGAGCATAAACTCATACTTTCAACCTGTGATAGTTTTGGGGCGAAAGAGGAGCGATACATTGCAACAGCCCTCTACAAGGAGACAGCTGTACTTAAGTAATACACTAGTTTGTTGCGAGCATTGAGGGGGAAGAATTTCCTTTCAATGTTCGCCGTAAAAGGTAGAACATCGTTCTTTGTTACCACTGTCTTTACTAAATGCAGAGCGAAAGCTTGAGCATTTGGTAAAGGCAGTAACGAATCAAACCATCTCAACTTTACGAAAGGAGGACCATCATGGTCCGCATTCTCGTTTCAGCCCTCGTCGCGCTTGCGTTCGGGGGGTGCACCACTATCGGCAACGGACTCCGGTCCGTCGGCGATATGGTGGGTGGTAGCAATACCACCTCACCAAAGAAGGAAACGGCCCCCGCGGCCGCAACGGCCGCGGGAACTTCAGGAGCAGCGCAAGCGAGTGCAGTGATGGCGACGCCATCGCCCACTCCTGCACCGGCTGCACCTGCGGCTCCCGCTGCTCCCCGTCGCGTTTGCGACTGGGACGGCGTGATGAGCCTCTGGTGCGGCAATCTGCTCGAACATGTGGGGCAACTGAAGGAGCGGAACATCGCTCTCAAGTTGCCCCACGGGGAGCATGCCTTCTTCTTCAAGAAGTCGGCTGCGCTCACGTTCCCGCAGTTTTTGTCGGCGCTTAAGAGCGGCGACAAAAAGCTCCTTCCGGAGGACTTGGCGGCCTTCGCGCGCGAGTTGCGCGCGAACGGCATGCCAGTTCCTTCCGCCGAAGGGCGGACAGAGAAGGAGGCCCTGGTGGAATTCTTCACCAAGAACACCTTTCGGACGCTCCAGTGCACCACGGCGCATTCCAAGGAATACGCCATGTCGTACAACTCTCTGGACCGCCGGAAGATCGGCGGGTATTACCAGAGGAGCTGTGCCCCCGGAGAACTGATTCTCGAAATCTGTTTTCTGAAGGATGCGGCACCTCCGCCACCCCCTCCGCCTCCACCCCCTCCGCCGCCGGTTGTCGCACCGCCCAAGGTCTCCATGACCCCGAACGCCTGTGCAAGCACGGATAGGGTGTTCTACCAGCACTTTTACCGGAGGGATCCGGCAAATGCAGTGGTGGAGGGGGCACTCGGGGCTGCAAAGCCCTCGTTCGCTGGGAGTGATGCGTTCTCGCGCTCGCGCGCGGGACTCATCACGATTCTTGTCCCGGAGGACCGGGCCAAGCATCGCCTTTGGCGGACAGTGGTGCCCATCACCACCGTGGTGGAGACCGTCGACGCAGACGGCAAGGTGATCGAGAAGCTCGGCGAGCACATCGTCGAGCGAGGGGAGAAGAGTATCACTCTCCCTTATGCGAAAATCGCCGGCAAGATCGTGCGCTTTTCGCACACGGTGCCAACTGGCGCTGTGATCGATTCCCCTGTGAAGTCTGCTAAGGGGCTCTGGGAAATCCAGGTGCTCCCGCAGGAGTTCGAAACGGCGCACTGCCGTTACGACCTCGGCGGGGTCGTGAGCGATCCTGCGACCACCGCGGGGAAGAAGTAGGGCGTGATTCGTTCGGGAAGGGAAGGGGGACTTCGGTTCCTCTCCCAACCCTTTTATGCTAGTAATTGCAGACCACGATTTTTTTACAGCACGTAAGTAATTAATAAAAGTGAGTTATGAAAAAAAACATGTATACAACTTCATACAACAACACTAAAGCGAATATCTTTGTTCGTGGGTGTTTCGTGTTGTTTCTCATAATGACACTTTTCGCACCGACCTCAGTTCTTATTGCTCCACAATTTGTTTCTGTTGATTCAGTAGGAAATGTTCGTGCAAGTGATTGGAGTGATGGTGTTGATATTGGGTACGGTGAAAACTCAGCTGATTATGCAAATATTGATTTTTCTGTTCCCTCATTTAACGTTGGGGTTGATACTCCTGTACAACTAGAAGCTGCTCCTCAACCAATCGCACTACCTTCTTATGACGACTATACAGACTATGCTGGTTCCTATAACAGCACCCTTAGCAATACCAGTTTTTATGGTACGAACACTATGTGGGGAGACAGTGGGGCGGATACTACTGGTGAGCAGGGGGGCAATGGTGGGAGTGACATGTTTAACGTTGTAGGCGGTGACCAAGGCACCACGTTTAATACTGTAGGAGGAGATCAAGGAACTTCATTCAATACCGTCGGAGGCGATCAAGGCACCACGTTTAATACCGTTGGCGGCGACCAAGGCACTACCTTTAACACCGTGGGAGGAGATGAGACTACTGATTTCCCATGGTGGGCACTTGCGCTTGGGCTCATTCCTCTCATTCATAATGGAAGCAATAGTGATACTCTTGCGGCTACTCCTATTGCGCTTCCCATTACTCCCACTACTACACCAACGTGTGTTGCTGTAACTATGGCCTCAACTGCTAGCGCGAGTGGTATTGTGGGTACCGCATTCACTTATTCAGTAAGTGGGTCTGGAACGGCTCCAATTACTTACACAGTGGGCACACTTCCTGCCGGACTTAGTTTTTCCGGCACAACTATTAGTGGTACTCCAACTACTGCGGGAACTTTTACAGTGACGGTTACGGCAACGAATGCCTGTGGGACCGCGACACAAACGCTCACTATTACTATTGCTCCACTTGGTGGCTCTTGTACTCCAGGAGTGCCTTCGATAAACAGTGTGACTGCTATGAGCGTTGCCCCTAATGCATCAGTAAGCTACACGATTACGGCAAACGGTAATCCTACCTCATACAATGCAACCAACTTGCCAGCTGGACTTTCAGTGAGCACAAGTACAGGAGTGATTTCTGGTACTATTGCGAGCGCAGGAACGTATACTATCAACCTTACAGCGACAAATAATTGCGGAACTGGAACTGGGCAACTTGTTATCACAGTTACTACTCCTGCGGGCGGAGGGGGAGGTGGAGGCGGCGGGGGTGGAACTCCATCCCCAACCGTTTCAGTTTCTTCTATTGGTGGAGGGGGTACTATCGGTGGTCCATCAGTGTATCTTGCACGCACGCCTTATGCTGGGCTTTATCTAAACCAGGTGCCTTATACTGGGCTTGGCGATATCGCTGTCTCAATACTGTTTGTCATCATCCTTCTTTTGGTGAGCGCCTCCCTTTCTTATGTTTCAGTATATGGCGAGGATTTCGCACCACTTCGCGCATTTACTGCTAAGTATGCATTGCTTATAAGCGTCCTTCGTAAGAAAGTATCAGCCAAAGTAGCGACATATGTCACTAGGGGAGTGCAGGCAACTTCTGCTAAGACTCTTAAGGAAGCGGCGCCAGCACTTGAGACGAATCTAAACGTAGTGCTCCCTGTAGTTCAGGAAATACCAAAAGTAGTGCTTGATACGCTTGTACTCTTTGCTCGTGAGAAGGAGGCGCTTCTTAAGGAAGATGCGGCAGCACTTATCTACAATGTTGCTGAAGGGCACATTGAGACTGCAACTCGTCTTCTTACACATGTTATCGCAGTACTTCAAGGCGAACTTAAGGAAGATACATTAGCTATCCTCACGCTTACAAAGGTAAAAAAGTTGCTCGCTGAAACGTATGTTTCTCTTGCACAAAGCTATGTGACGTTACTGAACAATGGGGAGCATAAGAAGGCAGAAGCCTTTCTTATGAAACTTCAACTACTTGAAGCAGATGTTTATGCTTTCTTACTCAAAGTAGAGCGTCTCAAAGAAGCACAAATGGCAAAGCAGCACGTACGCATACCACAATTTGCTTAAACAAAAAAACCGCGCGCCCTAGGACGCGCGGTTTTTTGTTTGTGTTACTTCTTATCTTTTATTTCTTTGGTAAGTGTTGCGATGATGTCATCAACTGTCATTGCACCAAGTGCGCCCTTCTCACGGTTTTCAACACTCGCGCTATTGCTTTCAATTTCTTTATCACCTACCACGAGAAGGTAGGGGATCTTTTCATTTTTTGCGTTACGGATTTTTTTGCCGAGGGATTCATTGCTGTAGTCGGTGGTGGTACGAATGTGTTCACTTTTAAGTTTATTCTCAAGTGTTTTAGCATAAGCTGCATGCTTGTCGCTTATGGGGAGAATGACAGCCTGAACAGGGGCAAGCCAAAGAGGAAAGGCTCCAGCATAATGTTCGATGAGA
Organism: uncultured Candidatus Saccharibacteria bacterium; assembly: GCA_964541455.1. Taxonomy (GTDB): domain Bacteria; phylum Patescibacteriota; class Minisyncoccia; order Phycocordibacterales; family JAKFXT01; genus JAKFXT01. Next base: position 79,783 of record CAZIPS010000001.1, read on the forward strand.
AAAGCCATTACGCGCTCGATAGCACCAATTGAAGAACGATGTACTACAAAAGCCTGATGTTCTTTTCCATCTTCGCCAATATAGTGTAAGTTGAAGCGCTCTGGCATACAGAAGTCATACTGCACAGTGAAAGCGGTATCTTCTTTGCCGTTAGTATTTTTCATTTGCACATCAATCTTTGGTCCGTAAAAAGCTGCTTCGTCTTTTGCTTCAACAAAAGGCTGGTTACGTTTTTGCATTAGTTTGCGAAGTAATTCTTCACCTTTTTCCCACGCCGCATCATTTTTGTAGTACTTTTCTGTATTCGCCCTGTCTCCAAGTGAAAGGCGATATTTATAATCCTCTCCTTGTTTCAGGCCAAAAATACCAGAGATGTATTCAATAAGATCAAGCGCTCCACCAATTTCTTCTATGGCTTGTTCTTCGCTCGCACAGATAATATGGGCATCGGCTAGGCAAAATGTGCGTACTCTTTGCAGTCCCATAAGTTCCCCAGACTGTTCGTAGCGGTAAAGTTGGGCAAGTTCTGCAATACGCACTGGTAGTTCACGATAGCTCCATGGCTTACGAGCGTAGAGTTCAAAGTGATGAGGACAGGTCATTGGACGAAGCATGAACTCCTCATCGTCAATGACAATTGGTGCGTACATTGAGTCTTTGTAGTGTGGGTAGTGCCCCGATTTTTTATAAAGGTCCAATTTTGCAATATCTGGTGTATAGACATGCTGGTAGCCGCGTTTAATTTCTTCGTCCACAACAAAACGCTCGAGTTCACGACGAACAGTCGCCCCTTTTACTGTCCAAAGTGGGAGACCTTTGCCAACTGTGTTTGAGAAGGTAAATAAATCAAGCTCACGGCCTAATTTTTTATGATCATTTTCTTTTTCGTCCATAATGTTCAAAACTATAGCATTTTGCTTGGTTTAGGCAAAACAAAACGAAACCGGGCACTCTTTTGGCCCGGTTGGTGGGTTCTTAAATCCCCATGTCGAGGAGGTCGTCGATGGGCGCACGCGGTCCCACGTACTTGTAGCAGGAGGGGTTGGTGTGTGTCGTATCGTCCGCAGCGTAGGCCGTGGGATCGACGAGAAAGCAAATGCAAAGATGCTCTTGTTGTCCGACACCGTCTCCATGAGCCTTTTGTTGTTGCTGTTGCTGCATCATCTGAACCTGTACCTCTGGTTGCTGCTGTTGGGTAGTCATGAGACGCTCCCTAAGATCTTCCTACTTACCATTTTACTCCCAAGGGTTTCTTTTTGTGTCAAAGTTATGCACTTTTAAAGTGCTTTTACGGCATCAGCAATGAGACTCACCGCACCATTGCGATGAGATATTTTCCCCTTAATAGCGAGACATTTTTCTGGGACGAATAAGTCTTTGTGTTCAGTATAGGTGCGAGGGAAGACCACAATTTCAAGTGAGTCACTGTAGTCAGCAACTTTCAAAAAAAGCATACGATCACCTTTTTTGGTGAGCAGTGGTTTTACTTCTTCTACAATGCCGTGCGCTACCGCCATCATGCCGTCTTGCATGGTGGTTTTGATTTGTTCGATGGTGCGACTTTTGCCGGCAAGCTTTTCCTTATGTTTATCAAGAGGGTGTCCGGAAATATAAAGTCCTAAAAGTTCTTTTTCCCATTTTAGTTTTTCTGTTTGGCTCATAGGATCGCTTGCCTTAAGTTGGATTGATGACGCACTACCCGAAAGCGAACCAAAAAGTGAAGTTTGATCGGTTTCTTTTTTTGCATCACGATTGTATGCAAGTAGGGCTTCGATATTAAAAAGTAAGTTACCGCGTTCTCCCATTGAATCAAGTGCGCCAGAGTAAATAAGCGCTTCGAGTGATTTTTTGTTGAGGTTACGATTTTGAATGCGCGTGAGGAAATCAGCGAGAGAAGAGAATTTTCCATTAGCGGTACGTTCGGTAATAATGGCGTCAGCGATACCTTCACCAAAGTTTTTGATACTTCCCATACCGAAACGGATACAATCTTTCTCACCCTCTTTTCTTACAAGGGTGAAGTCGCGGAAGGATTCGTTGATGTCTGGCGGAAGCACCATGAGTCCCATGCGAACACATTCAGCGATAATAATAGCTACCTCTTCAACATCTCCTGATTCAGCAGTGAGCACAGCCGTCATGTATTCTCCAGGGAAATTTGCTTTCATGTAGGCTGTCTGATATGCAACCTTACCGTAACTTGCAGCGTGTGCTTTGTTAAAACCATAGGAAGCAAAAGGCTCAATAAGCTCCCATAGTTTGTTGGCCTTGGCAGGTGGGAGTTTGCCAAACTCAACAAACCCTTTGATGAGCTTTTCTTTTTCGGCCTGCATTACTTCAGGAATTTTTTTACCCATGGCCTTGCGAAGCTTATCAGCTTCAAGCCAAGAGTAGCCAGCAAGAGTGATTGCAGTTAAAAGTACATCGTCTTGGTAGGTGATCACGCCATAGGATTGATCGAGAATATCTTTAAGGCGCGGGTCAAGGTAGGTGACTTTGCTGCTGTCATGTTTACGCTCGATATAGGAGGGGATAGATTCAAGTGGCCCTGGGCGATAAAGCGCCACCATCGCGTTAATATCATGAATGGTGGTTGGTTTTAGTTCTTTGAGGTATCGGGTCATACCAGAACCGTTAAGTTGGAAAAGGCCCATCGTCTCTCCCTTAGCGAGGAGTTCAAATGTTTTCTTGTCATCGAGAGGTATATTTTCAATATCAACATCAACCTGCTCATATGTTTTTACGAGGCGCATAGCGTCAGAGAGGATGGCAAGATTTCTAATGCCAAGAAAATCAAACTTCAAGAGTCCCACATCTTCAATGCACCACATGTCGTATTGTGTGATGATCTTGTTTCCTTCTTTTGGATCGTACTGTACGGGCACGATTTCATTTAAAGGTTTGTTTGAAATCACCACACCTGCAGCATGGATTGAGATGTGCCGTGCATTGCCTTCGATTTTTTTAGCCATATCGATGATTTCGCGAACATCTTCTTCTTTTTTGTAAATCTCTTGAAGTTCAGGAGTTATTTCAAGGGCGTGTACTATGGTCATAGGGAAGCCCTGTGAACCAAAGGGGATGAGTTTGGCAATACGATCACCTACGCCGTAGGAGTATCCTAAGGCACGAGCTACATCACGCACCGCACCTCTTGCCATCATCGTTCCAAAGGTACCGATTTGTGCTACGTGATCACGTCCATACTTTACTCGTGCATATTCGTGCATTTCATCACGTCGATTATCGGCATAGTCCATGTCGATATCTGGTGCTCCTGGACGTTCTGGGTTTAGGAAGCGTTCAAAGGGAAGTTTGTATTCAAGTGGATTAATGTTGGTGATGCCGGAGAGGTATGTGATAAGGGAGCCCGCAACGGAACCACGGATGGTGGTAAGAATGCCATGCTCATGGGCGTAGTGAAGAAGATCGGCTACTACAAGGAAGTAGGGGGCAAACCCTTTTAGCTTAATAATATTGAGTTCATATTCGATACGATCAACAATTTCTTTAGTTTCCTCAAGATGTCGTCGTTTGATACCGCTATACGCTAATTCGCGCAATTCTTCTTCATATGTTTTTCCGCTTTCCAAAATGAGGTTGGGAAAGGTCCATGAACCAAGTTCGAGCTCTACATTACATCGTTTGCCGATTAACACGGTGTTTGTGAGTGCTTCAGGAGTATCTTTAAAATATGTTTCTGCTTCAGCTTGTGAAATAAAGGAAAAATCACCCACTTCTTCGTCGTTACTAAGTGGTGCTCCGCCACCATTTTGTATGGAAAGCACTACTTCTCGGGCCTTCTTGTCTTCTGGCTTCATGTAATAGACATCGTGCGCTGCTACAAGCGGGGTCTGTGACTCCTCGGCTACCTTTTTGATGTGATTGGTAAGCTCCTCGTGGTTTTCGATGTCGGGGTGATGGGTAATTTCAAGAAATACATTTCCTTCACCAAATGTTTCTTTGTGCCACTGTATGATTTCTTTCGCTTTTTCAAAATCATTTACACGTAAAGGTCCAGAGGTTTCTCCTGAAAAAGAGGGGATGATAGCAATGAGTCCTTCGTGATACTTTGTAAGTAATTCACGATCAATGCGAGGCTTGTAATAGAACCCATCAAGGTTTGATTCGGTAACGAGTTTGATGAGGTTTTGGTAGCCAAGATTATTTTCTGCAAGAAGTACAAGGCGGTAACGCCGATTGTCGACATTTGGTTCTTTGTCGTGTCGGGTACGTGTCGCTACATAAAAATCAACGCCAATGATCGGGTTGATACCCACCTTTTTACATTCTTTGTAGAACTCAATAGCTCCATAAAGGTTGCCATTATCGGTTAAGGCAAGCGCTTCCATTTCATCACTCTTTGCGGCTTTGACAAGTTCAGAGATTTTGGGAAGAGCCGTTAAGAGTGAGTAGTGAGAATGGGTGTGAAGGTGAACAAAGCGGCTCATAGTGACTAGAGTATACTACACGTATAAAGGTGCATGAAAAAAAGCGGAACAATGATGTTAGTGGGGGTTGATGAGGTGGGAAGAGGACCCCTTGCCGGGCCTGTGGCGGTTGGGATAGTTACTTTCCCCAAATATCTTGAGCACAAAGTGCTTAAGGTGTTTGGGGAAGTAAAAGACTCTAAAAAACTTTCTGAAAAAGAGAGAAATGTTTGGTTTAAAAAAATTAACACACTCAAAAAAGAGGGGGTGCTTGAATATAAAGTACTCTACAAAAGCCCACTTTTTATAGACACACATGGTATTTCAAAAGCGATAAAAAGTTGTATGAAAACTGGGCTCACACAACTTGCTCCTGACACTCATTTATGTGAGATTCGACTTGATGGGTCTTTGTATGCGCCAACTGAATATGTGTACCAAAAAACAATTATCAAAGGAGATGAGAAGGAAATAGTAATAGCACTTGCCTCAATTGTAGCTAAGGTTTCGCGGGATCGTCTTATGGTAAGGAGTGCTAAAAAGTATCCCTATTATGCTTTTGAGCGCCATAAGGGGTACGGGACATTGGAACACCGTTTGTCTATACAGACATACGGACTTTCAGCATTTCATCGAAGGAGCTTTTGTACTAGATTTACTGCAGAAAAGTAGTATAGTTTTTTACCTAGGCACAGGTCGTGCCCGTGAACACCCGCGTTAAGGGTGAGTTCTTGTTAAAAAGGATAACAATGCCGCACAAGGAGCCAAAGGGGGATGGAGCCTATGGATTCTACAAGGGCTATCCCTACGAGCTGCGGAAGGCCCTTAAGGAGCAGTTTCCAAAGGGGGTCATCTGCCCGATCTGTACGAATGATGGCGGGGAGGGGTGCGAGCGGCACATTAAAGGGCAAGACCCCAAATCGGGTCTTTGTTCAAAGTTTGACCCGCCGCGAGCCATTACCTTTGCCAGAGTGCTTGAGGCAACCAATGCCTCTCGGACAACCGTCATTCTGGGTATTCTTTCTGGAAAAAAGGTCAAGTGACGGTTGAGGCGCCCTACGGGGCGCCCGTTTTTTATACCTTGCAAAAAAGCTTATATTTTGTATACTATTCCGCATGACTGTTCGAATGCGACACACTCGCGCCCATACGGCAAATCGTCGAAGTCACCATGCATTGGTGGCTCCACGTCTTTCAACTTGTGCGTGCGGTGCTATGCATATTCCACATCGTGCCTGCCCAACATGCGGTAAGTACAATGGGAGAGTGGTCATTGATATGGTTAAGGCTACCGAAAAGAAGGTAGCTCGCGCCAAAGCTAAAGCAGGAGCTACTTCGTAAGCAGCTTCCCTTTCAGGTTAAAAGGAGAGAGTTTCAGCAAAGTATCATAGGTGAGTGTGGGAGCTTACCAATCTATTTTCCAGAAATTCTTTCTCGTCTAAGTTTATTTTGTTACTTAGTTACCTTGGGCTTTCTAAGCCACAGTTCATTAAACACCAATGGCCAACAGGCACCTTTCACGGTCTATAGTTCTACAATCACTTTTTGAGTGGGATTTCACTAAAAAGGAGGATTCGGCTGTTTCAGACATTATCGAGAGAAACGCGCATGAATTTGCTCCAGGAGTTGGAGACGGGGCGTTTATGAAGCAACTCGGCGAAAACATTTTGAAAAAGCGTAGTGAGCTTGATCTCATTATTACTAAAGCTGCGCCTGACTGGCCAATAGAGAAAATATCTATCGTTGATCGTAATGTGTTGCGCATCGGGCTTTTTGAGCTACTTTTTGCTGATCGTAAGGAGGTGCCTGCTAAGGTAGCGATTAATGAAGCTATTGAGCTTGCTAAAAGTTATGGAGGAGAGAACTCTGGTAAGTTTGTAAACGGAGTGCTTGGTGCCGTGTATAAAGAAATAGGCGAACCCGGAAAAGAAGAGGTTTCAAAGAAAAAGCTTAAAAAAGCAGATGTACCTTATGAGCAAATGCCTATCGAACGTCTTGCGGGAGCAGTGGTGTACGCTAAGGAGGGGGATGATATCTATCTGGCATTGGTGCATGACATTTTTGGTCACTGGACGCTCTCTAAGGGGCACTTAACCGAAGGAGAGGACTTAGAAAACGGTGTAGCACGCGTGCTTCATGATGAAATAGGGCTGACGATTCATGTTGAAGAAAAATTAGGGGACAATGAGTATATCGCTTCTGATCCAGAGAAGGGTAAGTTACGTAAGCAGGTGGTGTACTATCTTGCTTCCTCACCACACGATGAGGTGGTGCTTAAGAAAACAGGGGGACTTGATGATACAAGTTGGTTTAAGGTTTCTGACATCATTAATTTAAATTTTTACGACGATATTCTCCCTATTGTGACCAAGGCAGTTGACATACTCCTTAAAAAATAAAGCACAGATCTATGGCAGCGAAGTTTGAAGAATTCGAAAAAAAAATCGGAGTGACTTTTAATAACAAAAAGCTTTTGGAGCAGGCTTTTACGCATCGCTCTTTTATTAACGAAAACAAAAAAAGCGGTCTTTCGCACAACGAGCGTCTTGAATTTTTGGGAGATGCCGTGCTTGAATTGGTAGTGACTAAGTTTCTTTTCGAAAAGTATCCTGACAAAACGGAGGGTGATTTGACCGCCTACCGTGCGGCACTGGTGAATGCTGTCACACTTGCTGAGGTGTCACGAACGCTTGAGGTAAATAATTACCTCCTCCTCTCAAAAGGGGAGGCGAAAGATGTGGGGCGAGCGCGCGACGCTATTTTGGCGAATACATTTGAGTCGATTGTAGGGGCGCTTTTTATTGATTTAGGCTACGAAACTGCCGCTACATTTATCGCTACATACGTTTTCCCGCTTACTGAAAAAATTGTTGAACAGAAACTTTGGCTTGATGCAAAAAGTCATTTTCAAGAAAAAGCCCAAGAGCATGTGGGTGTTACTCCAGTGTATAAAACAGTAGAAGAAGTAGGGCCTGATCACGATAAGTGTTTTAAGGTTGCTGTATATTTGGGGAGTGAACTTGTAGCGGGAGGTGAGGGGAGAAGTAAGCAAGAGGCAGAGCAAGGTGCAGCGCGAAGAGCACTTGAGAAGAAAGAATGGATATAAAAGTTATCCACGATTGCAAAAAATATTTTTTTAAGTAGAATTGATGTTAGCTGAATAAAGAAAACGCGAGCGAAAGCCCTGCGTTTTCTTTTTTTAGAGGTTCTTTTTCGCGCGAATGTGGTAGCGGTTTTGATTACTCCGTGCTCATGATATGAGCGAGGAAGACGGAATAATTAGTTGTCCAAAAAGCGATCGCTTTTTGGACAAAACCTTTACCGATTTTTTTATACTAAGCATCAAAATAGCTCGATTTTAAAGCCTCTTTTTGTTATAATTGACCTTAAGCTATGTATCTTAAAAGGCTCGAAATTAATGGGTTTAAGTCGTTTGCAAAAAAGGGAGACCTCGAGTTTAGTGTCCCTATTGTTGCTATTGTTGGTCCTAATGGGTCGGGTAAAAGTAATGTTGCTGAGGCATTTCGTTTTGTACTTGGTGAGCAGTCGATGAAAAGCATGCGTGGTAAGCGCGGCGAGGATCTTATTTTCAATGGAGGAAAGAACTTACCGAAGATGAATCGGGCGAGTGTGAAGCTTACGTTTGATAATACAAGCAGGATTTTTAATATTGATTTTGATGAAGTGGTACTTGAGCGTGCGGTGCACCGTGATTCAGTGAATGAGTACCTCATTAATGGTTCGCAGGTTCGTTTGCGCGACATTATCGAGCTTCTTGCTTCGGCAAATATTGGTGCATCGGGGCATCATATTATTTCGCAAGGTGAAGCAGATCGGATTTTGAATGCATCAATTCGCGAACGACGTAGCATGATTGAGGATGCACTTGGGCTTAAGGTGTATCAGTATAAACGCGAAGAAAGCGAAAGAAAATTAGAAAAAACAGCAGAAAATATAAAGCAAGTTGAGTCTCTAAGGCGAGAAATTGCTCCACATATAAAATTCCTTGAAAAGCAGGTTGAAAAAGTGAAGCGTGTTGAGAGTTTGCGCGAAGAATTAATCGTGCTTTATCGAGAATATTTAGCTCGCGAAGAAAAATATCTTCATACTGCAAAACATGCCCTTGTGGAGCGACGAAAAGCACCTTTGGCAGAGTTTCATGAGGTTGAAAAAAAGATTGAAGCCGCGAAAAAACTGATTGAAGAAACAGAGGGAGCGGATATTAAAGCGCAGGAGATTCTTGTTATTGAGAAAGAGCTCAAAAATGCCGAAGAAATGGAAAGAGCCGCACAAAGTAGACTTAGTCGTCTTGAGGGTGAAAAAGCGGCGCTTTTGCGTGCTTTTGAGCGCGCGAAACATCAGGTAACCCAGACCTCTGGGGGTACAGTTTCGCTTGTTGAACTTGAAGCATTGCATCAAGAAATAAAGAACATGGGCGAGAGTGGTATAGCACAAAATGACCCTTCGTTTTTGCGCGCACTTATTTCGCGCCTCATTGACTCACTTCAGCATTTTATCAATGAGAAAAAGCAGGGTGGGGGAGTAGAGCAGCACACAAATGATTTTGAACATGATATGGCTCAACTTGAGAAAGAGTACCAAACATATGCTATGCAACTTGAAGAAGCGACTGCCGTGGTGAAGAAAAAGCGAGAAGCATATGAAGCGTTTCGTCATATGCGCGAGGAGGAACATTCTCGTGGCCGACTTGCAGAAAGGGAGCTTTTTGGACTTATGAATCGTCGTACTGAATTGAACACAACACTCTTTCGTTTTAAGACTGAAGAAGAGCAAATTATCCGTGAAGAAGAAGCTTTTAAGGCTGAATTAAGTGAGGCGCAGGCGCTCGTCGGACTTGCGGCGATTCGTTATGACAGTGCAGGTGAAGAAGTGCTTGTGGAAGCACGCGTTGAGCAGGAACAACGTCGTAAAAAGCTTGAAAAAATGAAGATTAGGCTTGAAGAAGCTGGTGGAGCAGGAGGGGAAGAGGTCAAAAAGGAGTACGAAGAAGTGCTTGAACGAGACCAGTTTTTGGCGCGAGAAATTGAAGATTTAACAAGTGCCAAAGAGACGCTTTTAGAGCTTATTGCAGAGCTTCAAACAAAGCTTGAAATTGAATTTAAAAACGGGATCCTCAAGATAAACAATGAGTTCGGTAACTTCTTTACGCTCATGTTTGGTGGAGGATCTGCTTCACTTTTTGTGCTTACTGAAAAGAAGTTGAAAAGGAAAAATAAAGACGAACTTATTGATTTTGATGGGGAAATTCCTGAGGAAGATGATACTGAAACTGAAGATGGGGTTGATATACAGGTTTCTTTACCAAATAAAAGGGTTAAAGGGCTTTCAATGCTTTCAGGTGGTGAGCGGGCACTTACTTCAATCGCACTCCTCTTTGCTATTTCTCAAGTGAACCCCCCTCCATTCATCATTTTGGACGAAACGGATGCTGCGCTTGATGAAGCAAATTCACGAAAATATGGGGATATGATTGAAAATTTGGCTAAGTATAGCCAATTAATCGTTATTACTCACAACCGCGAGACCATGAGTCGGGCAGGAATTCTCTACGGGGTCACAATGGGCGCGGAGGGGTATTCTAAGCTTCTTTCGGTTAAATTTGACGAGGCAGTTCAGGTAGCAAAATAACACCCACGACTACACTAAAAATACAAGTGGATAACTCGCTTTTTTTGAAGATAAAAAACGACGTTTTCCACAGGAGAAATAAGGGTTTTCTGATAAAATATAACGCAGGATGAAACCGGCGTTTTTGTTTAATTTTGGGGAAGGAAAACGAAGCAAAAAGAAGCGAGTTTTGGATGCTTTCGTTTCACTGTTTTTAACTCTACTTTTCGCTACAACGTCACTATTTCCTCAGGCGCTTGTTTTGGCTGCGAGCGGTACCCCTAAGATCATCAGCTACCAAGGGAGGCTTTATGATATTTCAGGCAACCTTCTTGGGGGAACTGGCACAACGTATTATTTTAAATTCTCAATTTGGGATAACCCTACGGTTGGTTCTGGAACCAAGCTTTGGCCAGCAGGCTCTCCAGGGGTTACCACTTCAACCGTTCGACAAGGAGTGTTCAACGTTAACTTAGGGGACACCGCAAATGGATATCCCGATGCGCTTGATTATAATTTCAATACTAACCGTGATATTTATCTCCAAGTTGAAGTTTCAAGTGCTGGGGTAACGTACGAAACACTTTCTCCACGCCAACGTATTGGAAGTACGAGCTTTGCAGAACTCGCTGGAGCCGTTTCTGGTACTTCGACCCCTTCATCGTTCGGTACTACTACTCCAGTTAGTAATGCCCAAGTGACGATTGAGGCAACAAGTACTAACTCAATTGCGCTTGCCATTCGTGCTTCACTTGGCCAAACCGCCAACCTTTTAAATATTCAAAATAATGCAGGCACTAACCTGTTCGCGGTTTCTTCAAGTGGTGGAGTAACAGTAAGCTCCCTTAACTGCACCCTTTTTAGTAATGGAGGTAAGGTTACGACCGATGCTTCTGGGAATCTCACCTGTGCAAACGATAACAGTGGAGGCTCTGGAGGCACTGATGTTAACTGGACGTTCTTCAACGGTTCTGGTATTCGCGTTTCAACAACCACTAATCAAGTTTTGATCGGTGGACTTTCTACAACTTCAACGCAAGCCCTTGAGGTTCAGGGAGGCAGTTATTTTTCTGGGAATCTTGGTATCGGTACTACAAGTCCATATGCCAAGCTTTCAGTTGTTGGTGAGGCAGTGGCATCATACTTTACTGCTACCTCAACCACTGCAGTTTCTAGTTTCCGCCAATTCCTCGCATACTCTTCATCCACCTTACAAAACTTCACTTTCATTAACGCTACAGGAAGTGCTGCTACCACCACTAACTTCTTTAGTACGACAGCAAGTTCAACTAATCTCTTTGCTACGGTCTTAAATGCAGGTAATGCCACACTCGGTAACGTGACCGGTGCTACCTTACTCTCATATGGGTCATCTACTCTCCAGAACTTCACTGGACTTAACTCCACCACCACCAACAGTACGAGTACCTCATTCTTTGCAACGACCGGTAACTTCACTAATCTCTTTGCTAACACCT
>CAZIPS010000002.1:0-88296 GCA_964541455.1 uncultured Candidatus Saccharibacteria bacterium
TCATCAAGCATGAGGTCTGTGACTATTGTTTTGTCGGGCAGTACGAAAACAATATTTTCACGGAGAGTGCCATCAAAAAGGCGGACATTTTGTTCTACGTACGCAATGTTGTTAAGGTAGGGCGCAAGAGCAATATCTTTAAGGTCGTGTCCGTCAATGCGTACCACCCCGCTTTGTGGGTCATACCCACGAAGGATGAGCTGGATGATTGTCGTTTTTCCGGCGCCAGAGTGTCCAACCAGCGCCACTGTTTCACCAGCATTAATGCTGAAAGAAACACCTTTTAAAGTTTCGCGTTCAAGTGTCTGGCTCTCTGCCCTAGACGTTTGCGTATCACTTTTGAGTGTAACGATAGGGTAAGAGAAAAAGACGTTCTCAAAGGCAATTGTTCCTTTGAGTGTTGGTAGGGTAATTGCGTGCGGTTTTTCTTGTATTGCTACGGGGAGTGAAAGCGTCTCCATATAACGGTCTATGGAAGCTACTTGTTGTATAACCTGTCGTTGCATCCAGCCAATGTTTCCAAGATTCCCAAAGACACTTGAGATCCAGCCGAAAAGCGCTACTACAGTTCCTGGGGTTGTGTACCCTTGAGTAACAAGCACAATCCCCATGAAAAGTGCGCCCACTTGAGCAAGCTCAATGAAGGCTTGGTAGGAGTGGTAGACTTTGCTGTGTCCAATCCAGATCTGCTTCCCGAATTCTTCAACGGGAATAACACCGTCAAAATATTCTTTAATTATTGACTGCTCTTGTGCTTCAGCTTTTATGAGAGAAAAATGGCGGATAATCTCGCTTTCTTTTTTAACAAGCTTTTGGAAATCATCAGTATTCTTTTTCATGAGAGGGTAAAATCTCATGTTGTGCGTAAAAAGGAGATAGATGTATAAAAGAGAAGCAATGAGGATAACAACCCCTACCTGCCAGTTAGTAAGAAGGATAACAGTTGTAGCAAGTGTTACCTGAAGTAACATGGGGAAAAGGGTATAGGTAAAATGTTCAGAAAGGCGGCGCACCGCATCCTTTCCTTGGTTTATAGTACTCTGCCTAAGTCCCGAATGTTCATTGCTATGTTGTCCAATTGAAAACCGTGAGAGTTGGGTAAGTGTATCAAGACGAATAAAACGTTCTAGGTCGTAGTAGAGTTCCTTCCATTCAAAATATTCTCTAAAATAGTCTAAGATGTTGGCAAGTAAATACACACCAAAAAGAGAGGCAGTAAGAAGGAGGAGGTAAGGGAGACTTTCGTGCTTGGTAAGGGCGTCGATGATTTTTCCTTGCAAAAAGGGACGCGCCAAAAAAACCACTTGTCCTGAAATCAAGAAGAAAAGTACGACCCCGATAACTTTCCTAAAGGGCTTGTGGAGCCGATATATGTGCGCAATGATTTTTTTAGCTTTTTTCATAAGTATATTGTCTTCTATTCTACACTAAAAAAAGTGAGCCGCGCTTGCGCGCGGCTTGGGGTCAGTCGAGGATCGACGAATTGAAAAGAAATCCGCCGACATACGCACCATCCTCGGCCTTTGAAGGCTGGGGAGTATCCACTCCATCGAGTCCGTTTTGGTGGATGAAGCGAAGAGTAGCGGCTTCATCTTTGGGTGTCGGTGGGGCGATCGTGCTTGCGCCTTGTGGGCCACTTCCCACATAGAAAGGTGGGACTTTTTTCCGCATACGCCTCTCCTTAGACGAATTGAGCGCGCATTGCTGCGCGCCCTGGGGCTTAGTAGTCGGCCCCGAGTACCGCATGGTGGTGTCGGTCAGCTGCTTCGGCACCGTGGACCATCACCTCGGTGATGCGGAGCTTTGAGGTGGCCGATGAGGTCTGGGCTGCCTCGATCGCGGCCTTGGCGCGTGCCCTGGCTGCGAGGGCTTCAGATGCTGTCCTTCGCGCCAAGTTGGTGACGTAAGCCATGCGTGCGCGGTCAAACTTCTTGCCTGCGCACTCGACTGCCAACACCGCTTGAACAGCGGCTTTGCTGTCGTAACCCGCTCTCACGAGAGCTCGGGTGGCGGCTTTGATTTTCGCGTCCCCGGTTAAGGGGGCTTTCTCTTTTTTCTCAAGCACTTTCATGTGGCTACTCCTTTTAAAGAAGTTGCATGAATGAAAAAACTCGATACTGGTACAATTGCTGGGAAAATTATACTACTAAAGAATAGAAAGTCAAATATCCCATTTTATAGTAAAAAAACAAGCGCGACCTTGCGGTCGCGCCTTCTATTCAGTCCGTCCTCATACAAGGGCGAGCCGTCGTTTGACGCTCTTCGGGCTTGGAAGCTCCTGCACCGATACCGAGAGCCCGAAGTTCGTGTACACCCAAGTTTCGATTTCCCACAAGAGATCGGCAAGTGGGATTTCCTTGCCCGTTTGGAGTAGGACCCTTGGGAAGTACACCGCGAGAATGAAGCCTTGCGGACCTGCCACAAGTTCGTTTGTGGCTTCGTAGGCTCGCAGCTCGCGACGGAATCTCTCGACATTCCTCCGTGGATCTTTGCCGACGAGAGGGATGCGACACCCCACGCGCCCCTCCTTTTCGAATTGGGCGGGGAAGTAGATTTCTGCCTGAAGGGTTGAATCGGAGCAGAGGGTACGCATGAAGCGCACGACTGCCCTTAAGCATGTCAGAATGCGGTGCATAGCAGAAGCCTCCTTGAGACATCAGTTTAAAATCTGGGATGGAACAAGAGTTACTGGTTAAAAATTGTACAACAAAAGGGTACTTAAAACAAGGTCTCGACTACTTCTTTTACTAAGGCCCCATCAGCTGCTCCCTTTAACTCTTTCATGAGAGCACCCATAAAGATACCCATTTTAGACTTATCAGTTACGTCAAGTTTCTCTTTGAGTTCCTTTGCTATTTTCTCTATTTCGTCTCGTCCCATTTGGGCTGGAAGATATACTTCAAGAAGTTTTAGTTCAGCTTGTTCATTCTCTACCAAGTCAGTGCGCCCACCTTTAGTGAATTGCTCTATAGAGTCTTTGCGCTGCTTTACTGCCCGCTTTACAACTGCTAATTCTTCTTCGGAGGTTAGTTTATCTTGTGGAGTACGTCCTTTGGCAACCAGTTCATTAGTAAAGGCAGATAGGAGGCCACGAATGACATTGAGTTTAACGCTGTCTTTGGCGCGCATGGCTTCCTTCATTTCTTCGCGGAGTTTTTCTTGCATATGTGTTCAATTATATATGGTCTATTCTAGCAAAAACCAAAGGAATCGTGAATGAGATAAGCTCATGTTAAAATAGGCTTATGTCAGGAACCACTGTTATCTTGTTATTCGTTGCGCTACTTTTCTTACTCCTTAATGGCTTTGCTTTTTGGGTGGTGTTACGTCGCATGGAAGGGAACACGGCAGGTGAAGGGGATACGGGTATGAAGCTCCTTCTTGAACAGATGAATGAACTTACACGTCGTCAGGGAGACCTTACGAGTATGGTGGATAAGAAGCTTATTGAAAGTTCTCGCGCTATGACGGAGTCGCTTCATCGAACGGGAGAAACTACGACTCGTATCATCACCGATATTACAGAGAAGCTCACCCGACTCGATGAGACAAATAAGCAAGTAGTTTCATTTGCTGATCAGTTACAGAGCCTCCAAGATATTCTCAAGAACCCAAAACAGCGCGGCATACTTGGTGAGTATTATCTTGAAACGCTTTTAAAAAATGTGCTTCCTCCTGGGGGGTACCAAATGCAGTACGGTTTTAGCGACGGTGAGATTGTGGATGCAGCAGTCTTTGTGCAGGATAAGATTATCCCTATAGATTCTAAGTTTAGTCTTGAGAACTATAACCGCTGGGTAGAAGAAAAAAATGAGATTGAGAAACTCCGCTATGAAAAGGTTTTTATTAACGATTTGAAACTGCGTATCCAAGAAACCGCCAAATATATTCGTCCGGGAGAGAAGACAATGGATTTTGCCTTTATGTTTATCCCTCATGAGGCTATCTACTATGATTTGTTGGTGAACAAAATCGGCGGAGTTGATGATTCAAGTGACAACCTCATACAACGAGCAGCTACAAAGTATAAGGTGATTATCGTGTCGCCCACTTCGTTCCTTGCATACCTCCAAACTGTGCTTCAGGGACTTAAGGCGCTTGCTATAGAGGAGAAAGTTGTGGAGGTTATTAAGCGCGTGGGGGAATTAGGGAAGCATATGAAAAGTTACGAAGAGTATCACGGAAAGTTGGGGAATGCGCTTGGTACAGTGGTAAACCACTTTAACGCCTCTGGCAAAGAGTTCAAAAAAATAGATAAAGATGTGATGCGCATCACGGGAGAAAGTATGGATATTGCCACAATTGCGCTTGAGGGACCAGAGAGGGATGTGGAATAGGGTTACAGGCTTGCAGCTTTTTGTTTTAGTTTTTAGAAAAAAAGCCACCCCTCACAGGGCGGCTCAATTGCGGGGGATCTTCCCGCTTTGACGCAACGCGTAGAACATAGCCTCCCGGCTATGCTTTTCATAATACAATACAAAATAAAGGGAGGCGAGCCCGGAAGCCCGCCTCAAAATGGAGGTCAGATGAGACCCACGCCAGAAGAGGAGACAACTGGCGCTTCTTAATAATACTACAAAATAGAAAAAAGGGGGGCCAGCATTGCTGCCAGCCCCAAGAGGTCGCTTTGACGGGGCAAGCCCCGTGAGGAGGGAAAACCCTAGGCGCCCCATGGGGGGCGGTTGAGGGAAAGCGACTTAAGTTATACCATAACACATTATTATTGCTTTTGCAAGTATCTGATTAAATAAAGATTTTGCAGGAAAGTAAAAACCGGTAGCCCCAGAGGGACTACCGGCCGACCCACATCCGGGAGGGGGACGGTTGCGAGTCGTCGGCCGCGGTCGCGACACGTAAGGGTTATCCTAGCAGGGGAGCAGTAGTTTTGCAACGGATCCCCTTGCAAAGCCCTTATTTTTGTGTAAAATGCATGAATTATGGCTGTGAAAAAAGCTACAACTAAAAAGACGTCAACCGATGAATTTGCGGTTATTTTTACTGGGGGGAAGCAGTACAAAGTCTCTGTGGGCGAGAAAATCGATATTGAAATCATGAAGGGGGAGTTTAAGGAGGGGGACAAAGTTGTCTTTGATAAGATCCTCATGGTAGATGATGGTAAAAACGCTACTATTGGTTCTCCTTATATCAAGGAAGCGAAGGTGGAGGGTAAAATAACTAAGATTGCAAAACATGATAAGGTAATGGTCACTAAATACAAGGCAAAAAGCCGATACCTTAAAACAAACGGCCATCGCCAACCTTACTTTGAGGTAGAGATCACTACACTAAAATAAAACGATAGAAAAGTTAAAGCGCGCCGTAGGGCGCGCTTTTGCTATTGTGAGGCTCTTGAGCCGTGACGAATGCGATGGTCGATGGTCCTGAGGTCGTTCATGACCCCAAACACAAGCCTTGATACTTGAGAGGAGACGAGGCCTATCAAGACACAAAGGGTCGCAATCATGACAGTGACAAGAATGGCGGCTTCCGAGTCGTGAGCGCCTGTTCCGGGGATACGGAGCGCCCATGCACAAAGGAGCATGACCACGATCTGGTACGCAGAAAGAATTCGCCCACACCCTTTGAGCAGCTTTTCGTTCCACGAAGGGCGAAAGAAAAGAGCTCCCTGTACAAGGATTTGTAGCGCAAGAGCAAGGTACACTCCGAGCGCCGCAAAAATGATGGGATAGAGCAAGAGCTTTACGAGCAGCGATTCCGGGTGGTCCATAAAGAGGCCTCCTTGGGTACTATGCGAGCCCTACTAAATCATGGAAACTATCGCTAGGCAAATGCGTTAAAAGCGGTTTTTAAAAGCACTTTTAATTGTTTCGCTGTCAGTATATTCGACTTCAGAACCTGTTGATAATCCGCGTCCAAGCACGGAAAGTTTAATATGCCTTTTATCTGCAATGTCCTTAAGGAGTGAGGTGAGATAGGAGATAGTATTTTCTCCTTCAGCATTTACCGCAAAGGCAAAAACGATTTCTTTGAGTGCATCTTTTTCTGCGCAAGCTTCGACATAGGCAAGGCATTCGTGCGCGCGCACTTTATCTTCAGGGTGTTTTTCAAGGATGGGTACTGTACCGCCTAAAACGAAGTAGTACCCAGGGAAAGCCCCACTTCGCTCGATGTTATCAAGATCAATGTCTTTCTCGACAATCATGAGGAGGCTGTGATCGCGAGTTTCGTCACGACAGGTGGGGCAAAGAGGGTGGCTAGTATTTCCATTATAAAAACGGAAACAGTGTGTGCAGACTTTAATTTCTTTTTTGATGTTTACAATAAGCGCCGCAAGTTCGTCTAAATAACTGGCATTACGTGAAAGAAGGAAATACACAAAACGCTTGGCTTGGCGTGGGCCAATGCCGGGGAAATCGCGAAACTTTGAAGTGAGGGCATCAAGAGCGGACATGGCAGTGGAATAGGTCTTTAGAATGATTCAACTGAAGTGTTTCCCGCTTCGTTAAAAGCACCGAAATCGTTTTTGTCGATAGAAAGGAAGGTGGTTTTCTTTTCATCATAATAGAGATCTACTTTTCCCGTAGGGCCATTGCGATGCTTTTCTACGAGAATTTCGGCAATGTTTATTTTGTCAGAATCCTCTTTATACTTATCTTCACGATGGATAAACATCACCACATCAGCATCTTGTTCGATCGAACCTGAATCACGCAAGTCAGAAAGGCGAGGTTTCCCCCCACGTTGCTCAACGGCACGCGAGAGCTGAGAAAGGGCGAGTACTGGCACATCGAGATCGCGTGCGAGATGTTTGAGGGAGCGAGAAAGTTCGGTTACTTGTTGCACCGCTGAATCGGAGTTTCTGGTGTTAATAGGGGTCATGAGCTGAAGGTAATCAACGATAATAAGCCCAAGCCCGTTTTCTCTTTTCATGCGTCGTGCCACAGAGCGCATTTTAAGGATGTTGTTTCCAGGTTGGTCATCGATGGTGATAGGCGCCTTGGAAAGTCGATCAAGTGAGTCACGGATACGATTAAAATCCTCGTCGAGTGAAATATTTCCAGTACGAAGGCTCCACGCATTCACTCGGGATTCTGCGGCGATCATACGATCAACGAGTTGCTCATTGCTCATTTCAAGAGAGAAGATACACACAGGATTTTTATGCAAGGTTGCAGTTTGTCGAGCGATATCGAGAGCAAGCGCGGTTTTACCCATTGAAGGACGGGCGGCGAGAATGATGAGGTCTGATTTCTGTAGCCCTGCAAGCATATTATCGAGGTCTTTGAACCCTGTTTTGATACCGCGTACTTCATTTTTGTTTTGATGCAGTTTTTCGATACGCTCCCATGCGTCTCCCAATACATTTTTGAGTTCAATAAACTTTTTAGACCCGCCTGCATTATTAGTTAGTTCAAAAAGCTGATGTTCGGCTTTTTCAAGAAGCATTTCTACCTCTTCTCCCTCCTCATACCCCAAATCATTTATGCCTTCAGCAGCCTCAATCAACTTGCGCATCATGAACTTTTTATAAATGATGTCAGCGTAATACTTTATATTTGAAGCGGACGGCACACTGTTTACCAGATCAGTAAGATACGCAGCTCCACCTACCTGATCGAGATGCCCCTTTTCGCGAAGGCGAGAGGAAAGTGAGAGAAGATCGATAGGATCGCTTTTGCTATAAAGCTCGAGCATTGCAGAGAAGATGAGGCGATGTTTTTCAGCGTAAAAACTTTCTGGAGAAATACTATCGATCACATCGATCATTGCATCTGGACGAAGCATGATTGCTCCAAGGAGTGCACGTTCGGAATCAATGTTCTGTGGAGGTACTCGTAGGCGAGCCAAATCATAGCGTGTCTGTTTGTCTTCAAAGCTTTGTTTGAAGTTCTGTTTGTAGTGCTCTTTGGCCATTAGAAGTATTCTACCATGCTCTAAAAAGGGGGAGTGAAGGGGATTTAGGAGAGATTCGGGGAAAGACTGTGTATAAAGAGAGGGGTTCTGGGGAGGGTATTGCTAAAAGTAGTTTTTTGTTATATAATAAAGTTCGGTAAGTTTTTTCGATTAATTTTTTTGGCCTATGGGCCGAGGAGGTATGGGATGTACAATCCCGACAATGCCAATCCCGACAGGGATACGACCCCGATTGCTCACGTGGAGCGGCTGGGGGACATCATCCACAGCATGCTCGGGGCGAGGATTGTGTATCGCCCTTGGCAGCTCGCAGGACCTTCTGAGCAGAACGAAATCCTGCTGCAGAAGGCAGGCGAAATCTGCGTGGTCACCGTGAAAGCGGGAGATCGCCGGCAGGCTTTCGAGGTGAGCAACCTCGGGGCGCAGTTCCTGGCGCTGGTGAAGGTCCTGAGCCACCAGACCGGGTTCGAGTACCGCGAAGTATTCTGAGGCGGTACTCGGGCGAGCGTGCGCAGCGATGCGCACGCTTTTTTTATTTCTTACTAACTTTTACTCCGTCCGGAGTATCATCGATATGATAGCCAAGGTTTGCTATTTCGGTGCGAAGCATGTCAGAGCGGGCAAAGTCTTTCTTTTCGCGCGCCACCTCACGTTCTTTGAGAAGGTTTTGTACGGCAATGGGGATTTCAATACTTTCTTCCTCTATTTTTTCATCAAGTCGTAATCCAAGCACTTCATCGAATTTTAAAATAGTTGCTTTCTTGTCGGCATCAGTAATGTCTGATTTCAAGACTTCAAATATAAGCGCAAGCGCTTGCGGGGTTCCCAAGTCATCGTTAATGAAAGAAGTGAATTGGTTGAGGAAATTACTATCTACTTTTCCATCCTCTGGCATCTGCCATAGTGCACGAATAATATTTTTCCTAGCGATACCAGCTGCATTTACTGCCTCCCAGCTAAAATTCATTGGACTTCTATAGTGAGTGGTGAGTAGTAAGTAACGGTAGACAAGTGGGACATCTCCCTTTTGTACAAAATCTACTAGCGTAATAAAGTTCTCACCACTTTTTGCCATTTTATCCTCACCAACGTTTAGATGGGCATTGTGAAGCCAGTAGTTTACATATTTTTTATCATTGGCTTTTTCTGATTGGGCAATCTCGTTATTGTGATGTACTGGGATATGGTCGATGCCACCAGTATGAATATCGAATGGTTGTCCTAGGTATTTTTCACTCATAGCAGAACACTCTATGTGCCACCCCGGAAACCCTTTACCCCACGGAGCATCATAGCCAAGTTCGGCATTAAATTTCCAAAGGGCGAAGTCGCGCGGGTTTTTCTTTTCAGCGTTTAGTCCAATACGAGAATGTTCATCATTAGTACTTACTGCACCACCAAGCTCACCGTATGAGGGGAAGCTTTGGGTGTCAAAATATACCCCATCGCTTGTTGTGTAGGTAGCACCTTTGTCCACTAGCTTTTGAATAAGTTCGATATCTTCTTTGATATGGTCACTTGCAAAAGGGAAGTGGTGAGGTGTCTCAATATTTAGTTGTTGTAAGTCTTCCTTAAATTTTTCAAAATAAAAATTGGCTATTTCGCGCATGGCTTCAAGCGTCATGGGTTTACCTTCACGTTTTAGTGCACGGGTCATTTTATCATCGCCATCATCCCCATCACTTGAAAGATGTCCTATATCAGTAACATTTATTACTTGAGTTACTTTGTAAGTGTTGAACTCAAGGGTACGGCGAAGTATGTCAGCAAACACATAAGCCCTTAGGTTACCAATGTGGGCATAATTGTAGACGGTGGGGCCACAGTTATACATACGCACTTCACCTTCTTTTATGGGGACAAACTCCTCCTTTTGCTTGGTAAGGGTATTATAGAAAAAAAGCTTCATGCTCTAGAGTGTATCTTAAAACAGTAACCTTGCACAACTAGAGCCAATTCTTGTGTTTAAAGTAGGTAAACATAAGAATAGTGATACCTATCATAATGCCGATAATCTCGAAAAATCCATACGGACTCCCCACAATAGGGGTGATGGTGGTATTCATACCAAACACTCCTGCGATTAAGGAAAGAGGGAGCATGATGAATGAGATAAGCGCTAAGACCCGCATAGTTTCGTT
This sequence comes from uncultured Candidatus Saccharibacteria bacterium, assembly GCA_964541455.1. Lineage (GTDB taxonomy): Bacteria > Patescibacteriota > Minisyncoccia > Phycocordibacterales > JAKFXT01 > JAKFXT01. The sequence goes on from CAZIPS010000002.1 coordinate 10,017, forward strand.
CTGTTTAGTTGAAAGGAGGGAGTCGTTTGTTGCACGAAGCTCATTTAAAGTGTCAGTATTTGCTTCAATAGCGCTCTGTACCCGCGAATAAGAGCCAAGGATAGCTTGTATGTAGTAGTTAAAATCTTCGCCAAAAAATTTACGTACAGCAAGTTCAAGTGAGGCGAGCACTTCATCGTGTAGTGAGAGTGATTGCTTGAATTGCAAAATTTCCCGCGCGACTTTGGAGAGTTCAAAGACCATCTGGCGTTCATTGCCTAAGAAAATACGGTTCTCAATAATCTTAAGGCGATCGGTGACATAGTCGAGTTCATGAGTGAGTGACTTATATAGTTTCTTGATCATGTGGAAGAAAATGAAGCCCGCATGGTCGCCTAAACTTTCTTTTTCGAGGATCGTGTTTACTTCAAATACTTTGCCGAATTTATGTAGGGCATCTATTGAGTCGTAGTGGGTAGTAATCAGAAAATTTTTACCAATGACAAAGTCGATCTCCTGATTTTGGTCATCGCCATGGGAATGATGGAGGGCGGGGAAGTGGAGGATAAGGTAGATATAGTCTTTGTAGAGATCAACTTTTGGTTTGAGGCTCGGGGTCATAAGGTCTTCTGCGACGCGCGGATCAAGAGCATAGCGGCCCATGAGTGTACGCACCTCTTCAAGTGAAGGAGAGGTGAGGTCGATCCATGTTAAATCTTTATTTTTGTACTCTTTAATCATCCGTGTAATGTAGTGTTCTACCCATTATATAGAAGGAGCTTCTTGTTGGTAAAGGGACTGTTCTGTATAATGCGCTATATCTTTTCTTTTTTTCATGTCACCTAAAACTCATTTTAAATTATATGTGTTGCCGACCATTTTGGCCGGTCTTTTAATTGCCGGCACTTTTTCGCTCGGTGTGTATATCGGCAGTCGTCACAGTGTGAGTGTTACAGTGCCGAGTCTTACTACTTCAGATGGACAAAAGGTTGATATAGATGATTTTTGGAAGGCATGGAGGATCCTTAATGAAAAGTTTGTGGGAGACAGTGTGCCCAAAGATCAGGACAAGGTCTATGGGGCTATTGCGGGACTCGCTGCTTCGTATAAGGACTCCTATACTGTGTTCTTTCCTCCTGTTGAAGCAAAGTCATTTAATGAACAGGTGAGTGGGGCGTTTGAAGGAGTGGGGATGGAGGTTGATATAAAAAATGGCGTACTTACGGTGATTGCCCCTATTAAGGATGCTCCGGCTGATAAGGCAGGAATGCTTCCGGGGGATCATATTTTAAAGATTGATGGGAAGGTAACGCTTGGGATGGCAGTTGAAGATGCAGTTAGGCTTATCAAAGGTAAAAAGGGAACAACAGTAGTGTTGAATATTACACGTTCAGGCAAAAAAGATCCTTTCGATGTCTCGATTGTGCGCGACAAAATTGATATCCCTTCTCTTAAAAGCGAGATGCGTAAAGATGGAACATATGTGATAAGTATCGCTACGTTTTCTGCACCATCATATATTCAGTTCCGCGAAGCGTTGCGTAAGTTTGTTGAAACAAAAAGTGACAGGCTTATCATTGATTTGCGCGGCAACCCTGGTGGATATCTTGAGGCGGCAGTTGATATTGCGAGTTGGTTCTTGCCACAAGGGGATGTAGTGGTGAGTGAGGATTTCGGGAAAAAGCACGATCCAATTTACCATCGAAGTACTGGGTACAACATTTTTAACGATAAATTGAAACTCATCATTTTGATTAATGGTGGTTCTGCATCAGCTTCAGAAATCCTTTCAGGAGCGCTCCATGATCATGGCAAGGCACGGTTGTTGGGGGAGAAGAGTTTCGGAAAAGGGTCAGTGCAGGAGTTGGTGCCAATTACGAGCGACACGTCACTTAAGGTTACGATTGCTCGCTGGCTTACCCCAAATGGTACTTCAATTTCACATCAAGGTATTGTGCCAGATATTGTAGTACCTATGACACTCGACGATTATAAGAACAAGGGGGATATCCAAATGGAAAAAGCAGCTGAAATACTGCGCCAAGAAACGGCTACCTCATCAACAGCCTATGTGTTGAACGCCCCGCAGTTCACAGTAACTTCCCATTAGTGAGGCGTGACAGGACTACCTGAATAAGGTAGTATCCTCTTATTATTATCTTTACGTACATTCACTATGAAAGTTGTATTTCTACAAGATGTTGCGCGTGTCGGACGTAAGTACGATGTAAAGGAAGTTTCTTCTGGCTATGCTTCAAATTTCTTGTTTCCTCGTAAGCTTGCGGTAGTAGCAAGCCCTGAAATGGTAGCAAAAGTTGAAGAAAAAAGAGCCAAGGAGCTCGATATGCGCAAAATGCAGGATGATCTTCTCATAAAGAGCCTCGAGGCGCTTAAGGAAGTAACGGTTACCTTAAAAGAGAAGGCTAATGAAGAGGGGCATTTATATGCAAAGATTCGCAATGAGGATGTCGTTGCAGCCCTTAAAGAGCAGACAGGCATTGAGTTACAGCCAGCCTTGCTCACAAACACAGATCCTCTTAAGGCAGTTGGTGAGTATGAGATGGAGGTGCTCGTTCAAGATAAAAAAGCGCATTTTAAAGTGGTTGTTGAAGCACTGTAGGAATAGACAAAAAAAATGTAACAAAAACCCTCTGTGTACAGAGGGTTTTTGTTTTAGAGCTTATTTTACGTGAGCTACTTTTTTGAGGATGGTTTTGCCGTCAAAGTGTGTCTTGCGAGTAGTGCCATAGGAAACAGTTCCTTCTTTGAGTGCATAAAGCGTATGGTCTTTTCCAATACCCACATTTAAGCCAGGAAGGATGCGTGTGCCACGTTGGCGGATGATAATAGCACCAGCCTTTGCTTTTTCGCCAGCATAAAGTTTAGTACCCAAATACTGGGCGTTTGAGTCTGTCAGGTTTTTGGCGGAACCTCCCGCTTTTCGTGTTGCCATACGTTAGTTTTGTAGTCGGCTAGGAGTGGTTTATAGTTATAAGAGGAATTAGGTAATTCCAGACCATCCCAGCAACAATGGAGACAACTATAAAGGAAAGTAGGAAAAATAGCAAGGTACCCTTTGGGGAAAGTTTGCTTTTGACCAATAAGCCAAAAAATGGCTTAACAGCAGGCTTTTTGAGGGTTTCTGAGGAGGTGTATATCGCCCTTATTATCACCTTGGTGGCTTTTTTAGGGTTTGGCCTTGGGAGATTTTCGATGGTGCAAAAAAGCAGTAGTAAGACCCAAGTCAAGCTTATTCAGGGAGGGGGAGGGGAAGCAGCCCTTGTGGCAGATAAAGGTGTTTCTGTGGTGGATACGGGGACTACAGGAGGGGAGGTGTCCACTACTACGCTTAGCGCAACAGAAGTGGTGGCTTCAAAGCAGGGGACAAAATATCACTACACATGGTGCCCCGGGGCGTCTAAGATAAGCCCAAGTAACAAAATTTCTTTTACTTCTGAGGCTGCTGCGATTGTCGCAGGGTATACGAAAGCAAGTAACTGCAAATAAGTAGTACTTCATATATACTAAGCACATGATTGCACTTGATATAGAAGCAAGCGGAGTAGATTATCAGAAAAATTCGATTATTAGTATCGGAGCACTTGATACTGAACATCCTACCAATCGGTTTTATGGTGAATGTCGTGTCTGGGAAGGCTCGCATATTTCAGAGGATACTATGGAGTTTCTTCAGATGACTGAAGCACAGTTTCGTGATTCTACTAAACAAACTGAAGCCGATCTTTTGCTTACTTTTCTTTCGTGGAGTGAAGGGGTGCGGGACAGAACGTTTTTAGGTCAGAATGTTTCTTTTGATCGAGATTATCTAAAGGCGGCATGTGATCGAATACATCATGAATGGAATTTTGCGCACCGCACTGTTGATACACATTCACTTTGTTACATGCACATGATTAAGCGAGGACTTACTCCGCCTTTTAATGAAGAGCATCATCGTACCGCACTTAATCTCGATAGTATTCTTCTTTATTGTGGGATCCCAGAAGAACCACAGCCACATAATGCACTTACCGGTGCACTATCTCACGCTGAAGTGGCACATCGGTTACTCTATGATAAGAAGTTTTTGCCTGAATTTGATCAATTTGAAATTCCTTGGCAGAAGGCGTAAGATGCTTTTTATATGGAACATAATGTAACCAAGAAATTATACCTCTCTGCTACTGACCGGAAGATTGCAGGAGTGTTTGGCGGTTTGGCGGCTTACTTTAATATTGATTCAACGATACTCCGCTTAGGTTTTCTCCTTGTGCTTGTGTGTACAGCATTTTTCCCCATGACTATCTTTTATCTACTTGCTTGGGCAGTGATCCCAGAAGAGCCTATTCATAAGTAGGTAGTTTTGAATATTGTCGGGGTATAGTGTATCGGTAACACACATGATGGGGGTCGAGCAAGACACAATAAAGTAAACAGTTTTACTTTATTATGCTAGTGAGACAAATTTTCTCATATGGTTTACCATGAGAAAATTTCGGTTTTTTGGAGGCATCGTCGGGGTATAGTGTATCGGTAACACACGTGCATGGGGTGCACGTAACGCTGGGTTCGACTCCCAGTACCCCGACGATGGCCCTAAAAAACGTAACTAAAAACTCCCAGTATCCCGACAATGTTTCCAACAGCTCACAAAAGTAAAAAGCCGGGGTTAGCCAGCTTTTTACTTTTGTGAGACGAGTTCTATTTACATCCCCATGGTATTACCCATGTTGTTTGCCATCTTGCTATCCATGCTCATCATTTCTGAGCCATGCTTAGCAACAAGAAGAATACCACCAACAATAGCAAGATTCTTAAGTACGCTTACCCAGTCAACTTGGAAAGGAACGCCAGCTGGAGCAAGAACACTTGTGTGTACAAGTACGGTTGCAATCACTGTGAAGATAACGAGCATCCATGCACCAATGCGAGTTTTATATCCAACAAGAATAGAAAGCGCGCCACCAACTTCAAAAATAACGGCAAGTCCAGCCCATACCATACCAGGAAGCACATGGAGGGCTGTCCCTAGGTTAGCTGAAAGCTGACTAAAGCCAACGATTTTTTGCCAGCCGGCAAAAAGAAATACTATAGCAATAAAGACGCGAGCAATAACAGGAGCCCACATATCTACTTTATTACTCCACATCTGCAACTTTTCCTTCATATAGATACAATAAAATTTACTATTCAATAATGGAGCTATTATACTCTAAAATACGGTTTTTGGGGGGAGGGGAGTGGATAAGCAATAAAAGGCCACAGCACTGCTACTTTTGTCGGTAATGATTAGTTATAAGCATAGTATGTTTACAAGATGAGGTGGGTATGTTTGAGCGTATACTGCTCTTAACGCGTTCTTTTGGGTTGGCAAAACCACTGGGTCTTGCGCTTGCGAGGTGGGGAGTTGATAGCCTTGTGTACATTAGCGACCCAGCACTCTTTGAACCCAGCATTCTTGAAACGGAGGATTTCACTACTATTATTGTCGGTAAAAGTTTTCAAGGGGACTGCGAGGATACGGCTAAATGGGTTCGCCACATTCGTTCACAGTATGGGAACCCAATCATTGGGGTGAATGATGTACTTAGCGTGTTTGGTGACATGCGTTTGCTTCGGGTAGCGGGATGTAACTATCTTTCTCAAACCGCGGATCCCAACATGCAATTACGAGAAGTTCTGGACTTTGTTTGGGAGATTGAATCAAACCTTCCACTTCTGCGCTAGCATCTCTTACCCCCGCCTTAGGCGGGGGTCGTCTTTTGTGGGAACCTCTAATGGTATACTTTTCTTCATGGCATATACAAAAAAGGTAGCAAAGAAGGGGCTAAAAGCTACAGGATATTGGCTCATGAAATCAGAGCCACATGAATACTCGTTTGAAGATTTAGAAAAGAGTAAAAACGGGGGGAGGTGGGATGGGGTACGGAACTATCAGGCACGGAATTTCCTTCGGGATATGAAAATTGGCGATAAAGTCCTTTTTTACTACTCAAGCATAAAAATGCCCTTGATTGTGGGCACCGCCCTCATAAAAGGAGCTCCATACCCAGACCCCACACAGTTTGATAAAAAGAGCCCATATTATGACCCAAAAGCCACTAAGGAGCGTTTTATATGGGTTTCTAGGGATTTGGTACCTGTGGATAACTTTTTAAGCGCTAAGGAGGGTAGGGGAGTAACCCTTTCTGAACTCCGGACAAATAAGAAGCTTTCCGCTTTGAGGCTCCTAGCTCCTGGGAACCGGCTTTCGGTGATGCCGGTAAGCAAAGCCCACTATGAGGAGGTTTTGAGAATGGCCAAGGGCAAATAGCCCCCCCTCTTTTAGTTCGAACTCCTATCCAATAGTGGCCTTTAGGTGGATCGACTTGCCATATTTTTGATACTCCAGCTTAGTAAAAAAACGTGAAACCATGGCTCTATAGAGCCATTTTATATCTATTGACACCCCCCTAAAATCCTTGTCTAACCATTGACAAAATAAAGCAAAGGTGATACAATAATAACAAATCAGAGTATACCTCTGGTTTTTCCGTTAAGGGCTGAACAACAGCAGTTATGGAAAAAGCTTAAGTCTTGAGGGCCTAGTGCCGCATCCTTGAGTACTCTTCTCGGAAATTACGAGCTAATCATTGGCTTATTTTAGGAATAGCAACAGGAATCCTTCTTTTTATCTCAAATACTACCAACAACAGCGCCGAGGCTGCACTACAACCAGTAGTTGCTACAACCTCAGCTAAGGTGGTAAACAAGGATAAAACCCCAGTACGTTTACAAAAAAGCAAAACAGAAGTAGTGACAACTGCTAGTAGCACAGAAGAAACAGTTCGTGCTTACTTTGAGGATATTCCTCAACTTATAGAGGTTGCTCGCTGTGAGTCCCGTTTTCGCCAAACCGATAAAGATGGAAGCATCTTCCGTGGTGAAATGAATAACAAGGACGTGGGGGTGATGCAGATCAATGAGTTCTATCACGCCGACACTGCTAAAAAACTTGGGTTTGATATCTATACGCTTTCAGGAAATATGGCCTATGCTCGTTATATCTACGAGAAACAAGGTATAGCTCCGTGGAGCTCATCATTCCCATGTTGGAATAAAAAAGTTTCGCAAATCGAAGCTTTAGGAAACGTAGAGCTTGCGCTCAACAAATAACATAAAACAAAACCGCTAGAAAATTCTAGCGGTTTTGTTTTTGAGAGAAGAAGGTGCGGAAGAAAGTAGGTGTATAGGTAGAGGTGGGGAGTGTCTAATCTTACAAGGAGCTTCCTATGGATAATGTTCGCACAATATATCTTTTGCGAAAATAGCACAGAGGGTGGAAGGCGCTGTTTGAGTTATCCACTTCCCCCTCGATTGGAATTTTTTTGGTTGAAGTTGGCTGTTTGTTTGGCTTGTAATTATTTATTTAGTGGTACATAGGTACCACTTCCCCAGACTTTGAGCCAAAAGTTTTAAGCGCTTTCGATCAGCTGTTAATATTAAAAATGAGTACTTTTATTTTTCCCAAAAACAGGGGAGTCTCTCCCCTACTCCTTTGTAAAGTATAAAAAACAGGCAAGCCATTCGGCTTGCCTTGGTGTGCAGTGTGGCGCGCGTTCACCTTCTTGTGCGCGTGGAGCCGTACTCCATGGTGTCTTTGAGTAGGTTCCAAAGCAGCTCTTCCGCCCTTTCCATTTCTGGAAGCGTCGGGGAATCGGCGAGAGCGGCACGGAGCGTCCTAATGAGTGCCATGATGATCTCACTTCTTTCGTTTAACGTGGCGTTCCTAGGGATCTTCCCTACACGCTCCAGTTGTTCCTCGAAGACTGCGAGGGAATCACTTTCACCACGCAGAATGATTGAATACATGACGATAAGTCTGCGTGCGTCTCGGTTGTCAGCGGGGACAGTTGTGTGGCCATCCTTTTTCCGGTGTAGCCTGAAAAGGGCTCCGGTGATGGTCTTGGCATGCTCTATGGTCATGCTCATGGACATAACGAACTCCTACAGTAAAGTGGGCTGCAGCTTTTATAACACAAAATAAAGGAAAATGAAGGGGCTAGTTTTCTGGAATCTTTATAGTTGGGGGATCGATCGAAGTGGAACGGCCAGCTTTTATATCTTTGAGTGCTTGAATAAAAGGTGTCCAGATAAGGTCAATAAACACATCATTGTAAAGATAGACTGAAGGCTTTTTAAGGTAATGATCCCAAAGGTTAACTGTAAGCTCTTTAACGTAGCCGAAGTTGCTCTGACCAGTTGGTGAATCGACAATGCCTTTAAGGTTAATACCGAAGTAGCTAATCGAAAGCAGTGCAATAATTAAAAAAACCAAAAGACCAATTATTCCTTGGTTTTTGCGCGGAGTTGATACACTTTTCATATTTGTATTTTATAGTAAAGCGCGACGCTTACCAAGACACTTCTCCACTAAATTGGGTTACAGATAAAGCATGGGGTTAATGTATGCCTTGTAGTCGGCGACAGGTACTGTATATGTGCCCGCGCATACTTTACTTTTTAGGTTCACTACACGTACTCCTTGAGAAGCAAAAACACCAAAGTGTAAATGTGGTCCTGTAACATAGCCTGTCGCGCCTGAATAGCCGATAAGATCCCCAGTAGTTACTTGTTGGCCAGCAGTTGCCTTTATAAGTGAAAGGTGTGCATACACAGTTGAGAGTCCATTGTTGTGTTTTATAAATACCCATTTCCCGTACGAAGCTCCTGGGCACACAGTGTCAGTGTTTCCAGTGTCTACAACAGTGCCTGAAAGTGCAGCGTATACTGGGGTGCCAATTGAAGCTTTAAGGTCAATACCATTATGACCTTTCCCACTATAGGCTCCGGCATGTGCGCGGGCAAATTCAGTATCTCCAAAAAGTTGGGTAGTAACAAATTCACTTAAAGGTGAGTTTAGTATTTTTGAATTTGGAGCTGGGTAACTTGTTGGGTCAATAGCAAGCTTGAGCTGTGATTCATAATCGTCAAGTTCTTTTTGCAGAGCAAGTCGGCGTGATTCACTCGCCGCTACCATTTTCTTGTAGTTGGCTTCAGTATTTTTGGTTTGTTTCAAGAGCTCGTTAGTTTGTGCCTTGTTGGCTTCAACGATTTTCTTCTGATCGTTTAACTGTGCCCGCAAATAGATAAGTTCTTTTTTCTTACTTTCAGTGTTTGCTTTGGTCGTAGTAAGATCTGCTTTTGCAGAAGCTAGGGTTTCAATTTGGGTTTTGATACCCCCCTGTAATTCTGCTAACTGGTTTTCAGTATTCCACGCTTCCCCTACGTTTTTTTTGCGCAGCAAAATTTCTACAAAAGGACTTGTATCTCCTTCTTGTAGTCGAGTAAGTGATGCTTTAAGTCCGTCTCGCTGCACGGTGATAGCTTCTTCTTTGTTTAAAATTTCACCAGAAAGACTTTCAATTACAAGGGAGGCTGCGTCTATCTTGTTTTGCGTGAGGGCAACGTCCGAAGAAAGTTTCTTACGGGTTAACTCTAATACAGAAAGTGCACTCTGGAGGGTCTTGCCTTGAGTATTAGCTTTCTGCATTTCAATTTGATACGTTTTTATGTCACGCTCAAGTTGAGCAATGTCTCTGTTTTTTGCATCAATCTTTGCACGCAAGTCATCAGCTGCCGTACTTGCTGGAGCGGTGTCACTTGTACTTTGTGCTAGGAGATATAGCGGGGTGAGAAAAAAAAGAAGCGCTACTGTGATAGGTGTAAGATGAGAAATTGTTTTTAGCGAAAAAAAACGCATAGAAACAATGTGATTATGCTTTCGGACTAATAAGTGAGAGCGTACTTTTAATGCGAGTTAACGTTTCTTGTTTTCCTAAAATTTCACTTAAGGTGAACGGATCAGGAGACTTGTCGCGTCCTGAAAGGAGGAAACGTAGCGGCCAGAGCACCTCGGCCCGTCCAACTTCTGTTGCATAGTCCCAAAGAGCACCTTTAACAGCTTCTTTATTCCATGAAGTTTCTGAAAGTGGATCAAGAAGCACAATTACTTTTTGCAAATGTGTTGCGACAGTATCAAGTGTTATGGACTCCCCCTTTTTTGCTTTTGGAATAAGCGCTTCAAGGGTAAAGGTGGGGGTCGCAAAAAAGTATGTAAAGTCACCACTTTCTGCAAGCTCGGCAACATCTTTTAGTGTGCTAATGCGTTCTTTGATATCAGAAAGTGCCTTGGTGAGGCGCTCATCACTCCATTGCGGGAGTGCTTTGAATTGCTCTGGAAGGAAAGAAAGGACCTGCTTTTTAAATTCTTGATCAGGCATTCTTTTGATATGTTCACGGTTGAACCAGAGAAGTTTTTCGAGGTCAAAAATAGCTCCTGATTTTTGAATACGTTCAAGCGAGAAGGCTTCAATAAGTTCTTCGCGCGTAAAAATTTCTTGGGTAGTGCCGGGGTTCCACCCAAGAAGGGCAAGATAGTTAATAAAGGCATCAGGCAATATTCCCATATTCTTATATTCTGAAACGGGGATAGAGCCATTACGCTTACTTAACTTAGAGCGGTCAGCGCCTAGGATAAAGGGGAAATGGCAGTAAGTGGGACGAGGAGCACCGAGCGCTTCTTGAATTAAAATTTGACGAGGAGTGTTGTAGATACCGTCTTCCCCGCGGATAATGTGTGTGATCCCCATTTCAAAATCATCTATAACAACAGCAAGATGGTAGAGTGGCTCCTCGATGGTGCGTGCAATAACGAAGTCACCAAGTTCGGTCGTGTCGACACTAATGTCACCACGAAGAAGGTCAGTAAAGGTAATTACTTTGTTAGGGTTTTTAAAGCGGATAACTCTTTTCTCGTTACTGACTACCTTTACCTCATCGTCATCTTCCTCCTCACTTCCCTCTCGTGCATTGATGACCGTGCTTTCTTCTGAGAAATAAGCTTTTCCTTCCGCAATGAGTTTTCCGATGTGTTTTTGATAAATAAGCGTGCGCTCAGATTGATGGTGTACTTCATTAAAGGTAAGTCCTAGCCACTCAAGCGTTTCAAAAATATTCTGCTCGTATTCTTTTTTTGAACGCGCCCTATCAGTGTCTTCCCAGCGAAGAATTACCTTCCCGTTATGTTTCTTGGCAAAAAGATAGTTGAGGAGTGCAGTTTTAGCGGTTCCTACATGTATGAGGCCGGTGGGGCTTGGAGGAAAACGTGTGATGATATTCATAGCGGTAAAGGTTATGCTTCGTGTGACTGTCCGATGGCGAAGAGGACTTGGGCTATTTTAAATGCAGCATCTCCCTTATGAAATGCTTTTGCTGCCTCGCTCATACTTCTCCGCTTTTCTTCATCTTGCATAAGGCGGTTAACCTCATAGAACAAAAGGTGCGGCGTTAAGTTTTTCTCTTCAACGGCAAGTGCTGCGTTGCTGCGCGCGTAGGCAAAAGCATTCTTTGTTTGATCATGACTTATTTCTTCTGAAATTGGAATAACGATTGCAGGTATGCCCCAAGAAGCTATTTCAAAGAGGGACGAACCAGCGCGACTGATGACAAGACTTGCAACGCCAGCTGCCATGCGAAGCGCCATTTCATTTAAATAGCTGAACGGCTTGTAGTGAGCGATGTTTGGATTACCCTCAAGCACCACCTCAACCATCCCAGCTACTTCCTTGAAATTCTTTTCGCCGGTTTGGTGGATGATTTGATACTTTTCAAGTAATTGTGGAAGTGAGTCAATGAGTGCTTCGTTAATTTTTTGTGCACCTTGTGATCCGCCAAGCACTAGGATGGTAGGAAGTGTGGGATCAAGTTTAAGGAACTCATACGCCCCTTCTTTTATTGGATGCATGATACTTTCTCGAATGGGGAGCCCTGTCCATACCGCCTTCCCTTCTGGGAAGTAGCTCGCTGCCTCAGGATAGGAGACTGCAATACGATCTGCAAATTTTCCAGCCCAAGCATTCACTCTTCCAGGTTTTGAATCTGATTCATGAATAACTACAGGAATACGTAATAGGCGTGCGGCGAGAAGAGCGGGGAAACTTCCGGCTCCCCCTTTGCCAAAGACCACGTCAGGATATATGGCAAATACAGAGTAAATTGCTTTGATCACTCCAATACCCGTTTTAAAAAGGTCAAAAAAGTTTGCGATTGAAAAGTAGCGACGCAGCTTTCCCACAGGAGCGTATACGTAGGTAATGTTGTTTTCAAAGAGTACCCGACTGTCGTAAGGAGTTGGACTCATAAAAAAGAGTTCAGGGGGCAGTGTATGCTCCCTTTTTGACATTTCTTGAATTTCCTTGGCTACTGCAATAATGGGGTAAAAATGCCCTCCTGTTACGCCGCCTGCGAAAAGTATTTTCATAAATAAGAAACTGTAGTTTATAGAAGGGAGGAATAGAGGGAAAGGAAAAAGGTCTTCCTACAGTTCTCCTAGTATAGCAAAAAAAGCCTATTTTTTCTCCCCATATCGGGAAATACTAAGGAGGATACCTGCCTCGGCCAAGGCGGTGAGAAGGGCTGTCCCCCCTTGGCTTACAAAGATAAGCGGTTTCCCCGTGAGGGGAAAGATTGCAAGCATCGAGGCAATATTTAGGAGGGATTGGGCCGATATTAGTACAACAATGCCAACACCCAGTAAAATGCCAAAAAGGTCAGGGGCGTGTATTGAAGTACGGATACCACGCAGGGTGAAGGCTACAAAAAGAAGTATAAGAAGTGAGGCGCCAACAAAGCCGAACTCCTCCCCTGTTACTGCAAAAATGGAGTCCCCTACTGGTTCAGGAAGATATTGGAATTTTTGTACGCTTTGGCCAAATCCTTTGCCCAAAAGTCCTCCTGAACCAATGGCAATCAAAGATTGGTTAACTTGGTACCCCGCTCCGCGAATATCTGCTTTTTCAAAACTGATAAATGTCATTATACGTTCCTTTACGTATGGGCGACTCATGATAAGGATTCCTCCGCCTAATATTCCTACGAGTATAATGGTAAAAATATAACGCCAGGGACATCCTGCCAAAAAGAGCATGATAAAGCCTGCAAGTCCCATAATAAAAAAATCAATAGTATCTGGTTGAAGCAAAAACACGGCTCCAGTGATTGCTGTAAGGACGATAAATGGGATCACCCCGAACTTAAGGACATGCTTCTCGTGTTTGATAGTTGAAAGCCATGTGGCGAGATAGATAACAAAGGCAAGTTTTAACAGCTCACCTGGCTGAAAAGAAACAGGACCAAATTCAAGCCATCGTGTGGCTCCGCCGTGTGTGACTCCAAAGTGAGGGATAAAGACGAGAGAAGTTAAGATAAGGGCCCCAAAAAAAATATAAAAGGCATATTTACGCCAAACTTTGTAGGAAATAAAAGAAGTGATAAATAGCGCAATGCCTCCAAGACAGATGCCATACATGAACTGTTTAACAATAACTGCTCCAAATTGTGCGCCCTCTCTTGCTAAGAGTCCCATTGAAGCTGAAGAGAAGATAATGAACCCAACAGTAGTCAGGATAATAAGAATGCCAAAAAGTAATTTGTCTGGTGCGTGTGTACGCATATGTATTAGAGCATTAGCCGATTAGGGCAAGGGCCATGCCAAGCATGGCAAAAACAATACTTACCACCCAAAAACGCATCACTACTTTATAAGGTGGCCACCCAAGCGCCTCAAAATGATGGTGAATTGGTGCAACAAGGAATACTTTTTTACCTCTAAATTTCTTAGAAGCTACCTGTATAATATCTGAAAGTGTGGTCACAATAAGCGGCATTGCAATAACGGGAAGCACAATAAGTCCATGTCCTCCTCCTAGGCTATCCGTCATGAAAGCAACAATAGCAAGTGTTGTGGTAAGTCCCATCATGCCAGTTTCTGACATATAAAAGCGGGCTGGAGGAATATTAAACCAGAGGAATGCCAAAATACCTCCTACCACCACAGCGCAAAAAGCGGCTAAATCGATTTGTTGCTGATAGTAAGCAATACCAGCATAGGCTGCAAACATTGATGCAAAGATGCCTCCTGAGAGCCCATCAATGCCGTCAATAACGCCTCCTGAATAAATACCAAGCACTACAAGGACAAAAAGTGGGATGAAATAGATGCCGATAAACCATGTTCCAATAACAGGAAGCCCAATGGTCGAAATATCCAATTTAAAATAAAACCAAAGGGCACAAAGTAAGCCAATAGTTCCCACAATGAGTAACCGTTTTTTAAGCGAAAGCCCTCCTGCAATATGTCCTCCCCCGCCTTTTACCTCTAAGTAGTCATCGATAAGTCCAAAGAGAGATCCTAATATAAGCACGGAAAGTGGGATCCAAGTTTGGTTACGGCTTAGAAAGTCTAGTTTACTAAAAGTATCTCCTCCTACGGTATGGGAAAGTAATGAAAGTAAAAGGGCGGTTAACCCAACTGATGCCCACACCACTACCCCACCCATCTTAGGGGTTCCAACCTCTTTGTGTTTATGGAGTTCATTAAAAATGGGCGTGGCGTTTCCAGCAAAATCTAATTTGCCTGCTTTCTTTTTCCACATTTCATGTTTGTAAAGGTAGTTGGTGATAAAAGGAGTAATGGAAACCCCAACGATGAAGGCAAGGGTGAACGGAAGGAAAAGTTTTACGATGTCTATTATCATATTTTTAGTATAGCACGTGTGTGAGGACCCTTTTTAGTCAGCCATTGGTTCAGTAGGCGCCTCTTTTTTACTTGTTTCTTGCCGAGTTTCGAGATCTTTTTTCATAGTTTCATATTCTGGAAGCTCTTCAACCGAGGTTATGCCAAGGAATGCAAGAAGCTCGAAGGTGGGGCGATACTTCAAGCTTCGTTTGTCACTTTCGTGTTCAATACGCTCAACAAGGCCGCGCATCAAAAGGTTGCGTAATATGAAATTAGAATTTACTCCGCGTATGTAATCGATTTCGCTACGTGAAATAGGGCCCAAGTAAAGCACGATAGAGAGTGTCTCAAGGCCAGCTCGTCCAAGGTCTTTGTGAAGTTCTTCCTTGATAAATTTTTCAATAAGAGGGGCAGCTTCTTTGTGCGTACCAAGCATGACTTCCCCATCTTTCCGCAGTAGCACAATACCCCGGTTTTCTAGTGATGTTTCAAGTGTTAAGAGCGCATCTTCTATTTGAGAAATGGGATGCTCCGTTATTTCCGAAAGCTTCTTGAGGCTTAAGGGTTCTCCTTTGAAAAAAAGTATTGATTCTATAAGTAAAGGTAGGGGCATAATTAAGAAATTCTAGGTATACCAACTTCGGCAGTTTCCATAGTAATGTCGCTAAAACGTTCTTCTTGAGTTACTGCTATAATACCTTGCTTTACTAACTCTAGCATAGCAAGAAACCCAACAATTACATGTACCTTTTCGGCTTTTTCTCCCCCCGCAAACTGTTTAAATGAGGTCCGTAGATTGCTTTGGATACGTGTGACTAAGCGCTCTATCATCTCCTCAATACTCATCACTTTCTTAACAATTGCTTGGGGGATATGTTCTTTGAGAGGGATTGCAAGAAGTACATTTTTAATACTTTCGTAAAGTGATGTTGAGGAAATCGTGTCTTCAGGAGAAAATACGGAGTCAATAACTTTTTGTTCAGTCTTACTAAAGATAGGAGTTTTCCCATACATTGTTTTAACATGCAGGCTCAAGGCGCGAATCTTTTCAAGTGTTTTAAGACGCTCTTCGAGTGCAGCGATATCAACACTTTCTTCGGTGGTGAGTGAGAGGTTTGGAAGAAGGGATTTTGATTTGATAAGTAAGAGGGTTGAGGCAACAAGTACAAAGTGTGCGATGTGCGGTATCCCCTCTTCCTGCATTACTTTGACATGTTCAATGAAGTCGTCAGTGACGCTCGCAAGAGAAATATCGTTGATATGGAGTTTACGTTTCTCAATAAGGTCAAGGAGTAGATCAAGAGGCCCTTCAAATTGTGCAAGCTGTACTTTAAAGGCTTCCATAATGTATTCTACTATAACGGTTTTGGGCCGTTCGGGCAATCAGCGCTTGCTAAAATGGATTTTTTGTCCTATAGTGAAATTTGCTGTAAATTTTGGAAGGCGCGACCAATAAAATTCGCGCCACCACGGAAAAGGAGGGCCGCATGGCCGCTGAAAAGGGCTGTTGTTGGACGCAGGGCGACAATCGTTGTGTTACGCTCTGCGAGGATGGGCACTGCCCAGGGGGGGACGTTTGCGTAACGTCCCAGAGGCACAACGTCAACCACGTCGTTGACTACCCCTACCAGATCCTCCAAAGGGTCATGGAAGAGGGGCGGCCGGGACAGAAGACGAAACACAGGCATACTGGGACGGGCGACGGAGACCGTTCTGTCTGGCAGGTGGGCGTCCCTGAAGCTTCATCGTGAATGCCCTTCGGGCAAGGCTGCGTACCCCGCAGCCTTTTTTATTATTTACTAAGAAGCGTGTCGATACGATTAATGTCGCGTGGGAAAAGGGTGGCCTCTTTTACATTAGAGAGATTGAGGAATTTTTGAGTGAGACGCTCGAGACCTATCGCTAGCCCCCCGTGTGGAGGCATACCCGTGTCAAAGGCTTGGAGATAGAAAGAAAATAGTTCTGGGTTAAGATTTTTATTTTTTAAGCCTTCGAGCATAAGTTCCCTTGTATGGCGGCGCTGACCACCCGTAGTTATCTCAACTCCACGGAAGAGTAGATCAAAAGATTTTGAAAATCCCTTATCGTTTTCATCCTCGTAAGTATAGAAGGGGCGCTTAGTAATTGGGTAGTGCGTGATAAAGATAAAATCAGAATTATGGGTTTTCTTTGCCCACTCACAAAGCTGTCTTTCGTGTTCTGGCTCAAGGTCTGGTTCCCCTACTGCTTTGCCGCCGAATTCTTTTTCGATAAGTTCCTGTGCCTCGCGAAGCTTCATAGTGGGGATATGCGCTGGCACTACAGGAATTTCTGCCTTAAGTAGAGCGAACTCTTTTTCACATGTTTTATGAAGCTCTTCGGTGATCGCTATCATAAGATCATTTTCAAGGCGCATGATATCAGTATGGTCTTTGATAAAGCCAAACTCTAAATCGAGAGAAGTGTACTCGTTTAGATGTCGTGAGGTTGCATGTTTTTCAGCGCGAAAGACGTTTCCAATAGTGTAGACACGCTCAAAGACACCGACCATGATTTGTTTATATAACTGTGGAGAGGTGGCAAGTCCTGCTTTATGCCCAAAGTGGTCTATGTTATACACAGCACTTCCCCCTTCTGCATCCCCCCCAACAATTTTTGGACACTGAAATTCTGTAAATCCACGGCTGTCAAGGAAAGCATGAAATGCTTTAATAATGTGGCTTTGCACTTTAAATATTGCTCGGCTTCTTTCGCTACGAAGCGTGTAAGGTTGGTTATCAAGAAAAGTATCAATGTTAAGTTCAGTATCTAACTCAAATGGGACCTCAGCGCTTGCAAGCACAGTGATGCTCGTGATTTCAAGTTCAATGTCGCCATTTTGAACCCCTTCTTTGACCATTTTTAATGGACGCTTATTAACTTTCCCCTCAATTGTCACCACCCACTCTGGGCGGAGAGTCTCGGCCACTTTGTGGGCTTTTTCGTAGTTTGGGAGGACTACGCCTTGTACAAGCCCTGTGCTATCACGAATATCAAGGAAAATAAGCTTGCCGTGGTCACGCCTAATATGTATCCATCCGTTAATGGTAACGCCCTTCTCTATGTTTTGGGCCAGATCTTTAATGAGTGTTCTTTCCATAATTACATTGTTATACCAACAAGTTCACGCACTTTCCTTATAGTGTTTTCAGCATTACCTCTCGCACGCTCCCCTCCTTTTGCTAGTACCGAGGCGATGAGCGAAGGATCGTTTCGTATTTCTTCAAAGC
Organism: uncultured Candidatus Saccharibacteria bacterium; assembly: GCA_964541455.1. Classification (GTDB taxonomy): domain Bacteria; phylum Patescibacteriota; class Minisyncoccia; order Phycocordibacterales; family JAKFXT01; genus JAKFXT01. The sequence continues at coordinate 27,801 of CAZIPS010000002.1, forward strand.
GAACGCGAAGTGGTAAAAGCATATTTTTCATGTTCTCAAAAAGTATGTCTTTTGATTCCTTATAGCCAATACCCCCCTTAATGTAGCGCTCGCGCAGTTGTTCCAGATCGTTTTGACTAAAGAGCTTGTGGTAGGCAAAAACAAGGTCGGTGTCAGGGTTTTTTGCTTCCTCAACCCCTTTTGAATCGGTGGTAATCCCCATGACGGCTTTACGCAGTACTTCTTCTGTTGGAAAAAGTGGAATAATGTTTCCGTAGCTTTTACTCATCTTCTGTCCATCAATACCAGGAATAGTCTGCACGGCTTCATCAATAAGAGCTTCTGGCAGTGTGAACACTTCACCAAATGTATTATTGAACTTTTGAGCAGTATCTCGTGTTATCTCTATATGTTGTTTTTGGTCGGCCCCAACAGGAACGACGGAGGCTTGCTCAATCAATATGTCCGCTGCCATAAGTAGCGGGTAATTGAAGACTCCAACATTAATCTCCTTATTTTTTGCTTCCGCATCCTTAAAAGCATGTGCGCGCATTAAGTATGGCATTGTAGTTAAACAACTAAGTATCCACGATAATTCAGTTACTTCCGGAACATCCGATTGTTTATAGAGGGTTACTTTCTCTGGATTAAGGCCGATTGCTAGATAGCCTGCAACCGTGTCTTTAATAATTTCTTGCATTTGTTCCTTGTTTTGGAGGGTGGTAAGTGCGTGGAGGTCTGCAACAAAAATGTTGCAATCATAGGTGTTTTGAAGGGTCAAAAATTGGCGCATGGCACCAAAATAATTTCCAATATGGAGGGTTCCGGTTGATTTAATCCCGGAAACGAGGGTTTTTTTAGCTTCTGCCATAGGCGCTATACTAGCAGAAATAAGGGTTTTTTCAAAACAGCTCTGGCATCTTATTTTCTGTGTGGATTAAAAATGTCTTTTGGAAGGAGGTACATAAGAAGCATGAGGCATCCTGATAATACAGCAAGCACTAAGCCTAGTACGTTTTGTACACCATTTATAGAAATTTGGATAAGGAATCCTCCAGTACCTAAGAGAAATCCGACTGCACTAAGAATAAGAAGCTTAAAGCGATTATAGGGGTCATTAAGAAGTAGTGCCGCTTGGTAAAAAATAACCCCCCAAAGATATCCATACATAAAATACACTAGAGCAACCCCCCAACGGACAATGGGGTTAGCTACCCATGTCATAACACCAAGGTCGTTTACGGTTGGGAGTCTAAAGTCCATAAAGAGAATAGCCGTGGTAATAATAGTTATGAGTCCGACAATAAACATACCCACCACTTCTTCTCTTTCACTAATGATTGAGCTCGCCATGAGACGAAGTAATCGGAACCCCACCATAAGTGCACAAAGGGTAAGAATGGTTGCGATAATATACGCATATGCAAAATAATGCATATTTGTAGCATCAATAAAGTACGGTACAACAAAGCTAATGCAACGAAGGGAAATAAAAGTGAAAAAAATCCCGGCAGAGAGAATCGCTTCATTTTTTGTTTTGTGGTACGAAGCAAAAAGATACCATGTAGCGCATATGAAGCAAAAACCAGTGAGAGCTGACCCAACAAGGCTAATAGGTGCGTTCAATAAATCTCCTATCATACAGTTTTAGCAAAATTAGTAACGGTGAGGGTGCGCGCGGCCTCGCTATCCTCTAAAAGTTCTACAAAAAACGTTGACCCCTTCCCCACTCCACCCGACTCAATCCACACTTCTCCTTTATGCCCCGCTACGATTTCCTTAACAACATAAAGGCCGAGTCCGGTACCAATAACATTTACTTTATTTGCATTTTTGGCACGAGAAAACTTAGAGAAGAGTACAGGAATGGTTTCTTTATCAATACCGATACCAGTGTCGGCCACGGCGAGAATAATTTTCCTTTCAGCTCGCTTTTTTGTGAGACGGACAGAGATGCTCCCTTTGGGCGTATATTTTATAGCATTATCAATTAAATTGAGCACCACTTGGCGGATTTTGCTCAAATCAGCTTTTACAAAGTAAGGAGGTAGATGATCGGTACTAAAGGTGAGGGAGAGATGTGCATGTTCTGCTGAGGGCTTCTGTTCATCAACAACGCTTTTTACTACTTTTTCAAGATCAAGTGTTTCAAATTCGTACTTCATTCTTCCCTGCTCAATACGTGAGACATTAAGGAAGTCTTCCACCATAACCACAAGTGATTGGCAGGATTGAAACATTTTATCAACTGCTTCATGAATAGCGGGAGGAGTCTTGCCAAAGGAGCCGTCAAGAATAAGTGACGCATACCCTTTAATAGCAGTAAGGGGGCTGCGAAGTTGATGAGAGGCAATTGAAACGAACTCGGATTTTAATTGATCAAGTTCTTGTAGGCGGTTATTTGCTCGACTTAGGTCAGTGGCAAGCCTTTCAATTTCTTCACGCGACTCAATTTCCTTACCCACACTTCGAATAAGGAAAATTCCTGAAATAATAGTAGCGATAAGTAGTCCTGAAGTAATAACCTGGTCTTCAAAGGTGGGTGAAACAAGTACTCGAGAAAAAAGTAGCCCCCAAATGGCAAAAGTGAAGAGTTCGGCAGAAATCACTTTTATATTGAAAAGATGATGACGTAGAATAGCGTAGGTAATGATAAGCGGATAGAGTGAAAAAAGAATAAGTGGGTATGGTGGAATATTGATATTAAATGTAAGGAGGAAGACACTTCCCCCCCCGATAAACCCAGCACTTGATGAAAAAAGTACATAGAGGAGGCGTGTCCTTTCTAGGTCTTTTTGTTTCAAAATGGTCAAAAGAAGTATCCATTCAGCAATAAGCACAATTGCGAAAAAGTAAACAGTGAAATATATGTAAAGTGGTCCTGCATCAGGGGCAAAAGCTAAAGGTGCCTTGGGGAACACATCAGCAACAAAAAGAGTACTCTTACTTATAATAAGAAACGCAACGGCAAAGACAGAAAAGAGCACGGTGAGCATTTGATATTTTTTCGCTGTTTTTGTCAGGTGGACAATAAAGTAAAAATAAAAGATAGGAATCAAAATAGCGCCGATGTGGAGAATCCAATCGCTGTTAATGGCAGCAAGCTTACTTGGAGAAAGGAGCATCGAAAAATACCCAAAACTCCAAATAGCGGTAACCAGGTTTAAAAGCATCCACGCAATGTTTTCTCTTTTGTGTGGGTCATTGAAGAACACAAAGGCTCCCGAGCCTATAGCAACAAGCCCACCTAAAAAAAGCGAAATATTAAAATAGTTTAATGATTCAAGCATGGATAGTAGTAATATCAAGATAGCGGTTCCCTAATTCTGTAAAATGCTCTGTTGAGGCCATATGCCTTGCAAGTTCTTTCTGGCTGTTATAGGTAATATTTGTGCCATGATGGGGTTCAACATGGATATCTCCTTTGTATACCCTGTGTGTGAGCATGGCTTGTTTGAAGGCGTTAAGTTTACCCTCAAGCGCATAGATAGCTGATTGTGGGGATGAGCAAGCAACGTGCGGGTTGGTGAGTCCGTGTACTTGCCAGCCCCTTGGAATATGAAGTGGGTTAATGTACCCGTGCCAATGAGAAAGTGCCATTCCTTTGGTAGTGATGTGTTTTAAGAAAGAATTTTCTTTATCTATATGGTTAAGGATTGAGGCAATAATGGCATTACCTATACCATGAGCGAGCATGACACCAGTATCGAAAGATGGTTTATAGTCTTTAGTGAACGTAACTCCCTTTGGTGCTTGTAAATACATTGTTCCATTTTTAATACCAATTTTGACAACATCTTTTATCTTATCCATATTGGTTTTATTTGCCCCCGAGCGCTGACTTAGTATCCATACTTCGGGAACCTTAAGGGCAAACTTCCCTTCGGCGATTTCAACAGTAATATACATATCATTTCCCACGTAGAACAGATCGTCTTGAGGAGGTGTTCCACCAAGCACTTTTTCTATATCTGTATAAGGGATAAGTGGAGAAGGGGTGACAGGCATTTGGTCTGCCAAAAATCCATAGCTCATGCCTGTGCGATGATCTAGGTGGAGTTGTCCTATCCATGTGTAAAATTTATTGCGAAAAGGGAGATCAGCAATTTTTTTCCCAGGGGGGTAAATTGAAAGTTTTTCAAAGAGCGGTCCGCTTTCTGCAAGATCAGCAATAATTGGTGCATGTACAGCGTCAGTTGAATCAAATTTTTCCTTAACAACGGTAAAATCTGAAAAGCGATATGGGCGGATAGGCGCTGCAATTTTTGGTAGTAGCCCATAGAGAAGGTCATGTTTAAAATCCCCTTCTCGCTTATAGAGCGGATGAGATGCATTAAAATTGTAGACAATCCAATCTTTTTTGTCGACCACAATAACGATGTTGGTCATGTGATATGCAAAAAGGCGCATAGCAGTATCAAAATGAGTATAAAAATTACTTTCCTCTGTTATTTCTTTTGGTTTATCAAGGATAGTGATTACCGAGCTTAGACGAAAACTTGACGCAACATCAATGGGCATACGCCCCATACTACTTTCGCCAAGTGCAATAACGGAAACGCCAGGTTTTATGCGGTGCGTTTTTAAAATTCCCTTAAGTGTTTTTCGATCTATGTATACACGCTCGGTGCGTCCAAGTAAGCGCTCCAAAAGATAAATACCATTATTGGAGAGGCTTGCAAGAAGACGTTTAACACGCTTTTTTTGAGGCACTTTTTCAAGCGCTTCCTTGTAAGGAATAATACTTATTCCTATTTCTTTAAGGGTTTCTTCAAGTTTTTTTGCAAAGGTAAGTACTGGAGTACTAAGTGCGGCAAGATTCTCAACTGGATAGAAGGTAAGGGTAACCCCTCTCGCCATTGAAAGAGGGTCTTTTTGAATATTTTCGGTCAGACCTAAAAGTGTATGTATTGCTTTTTCGCTGATCATACGTGGTGGAAAGTATGTAGAGATGTTCCCTCCATTATTATACGTGCTTTTTCACGATATGACTCTGCATCATCGCTTTCGCTGTGAATATTATATAGGGGAATATTGAAGACTACGGCAACATGACGCTTGCGAGTGAAAAAATCACGCAAGGTAATTTTGTAGGGTCCAGTAATGGTGACGTGAACAACAGGGGTATGTGTTGCTTCGGCTAGGTATACTACTCCCCCATGTACTTCACCAAGTACTCCAGTTTTGGTAATACGTCCTTCGGGGAAAATGCACACGCTATTTTTCCCCTTAAGTAATTTGATGTGGTTAAAGAGAGATTCAGCATAACTTTTAAGCCCTGACTGTGCAGGGTAGGCTCCCCATGCCTTAAAAAAGAATCCCCCATAAAAATATTTACGCATTCCCTTTATGGAAGCAAGGTAATTTTTTCTTGATACGTAAAAGAGCGGACCAAAACGAGAAAAACATGGAAGTGCAGCTCGCACCAAGATGGGGTCAAGTTCGCTTACATGATTTGAAGCAAATATAACAGGAGCCTCAATACCTTTTAGATGCTCCAAACCAACAACATTGAAATGAATAAAAAAGTTAAGCACAAGGCGTGTCGGAAGCCAAGCGCACGATTGTAGTATCTTTGGAATATATCTAATAAAAAATTGACGCATATACTATGCAGGGTGTATTTAGGAACGACCCGAAGTGAGAAAAAGCATGGCAAAACTTCCAAGTATCCAATAAAAAAGAATATGTGGGATTGCTTGGAACATAGAAATTATTTTTCCGTATTGTGTTAAGAAACTTGTTTCCATGTGTGGAGTAATTGCAAGAAGGAGAAAGCCTATAATTGAAAGCGCTAACAGTACCGCTTCAAACACCCTACGCATGGGGCTCCATGAAAATACTGTTGAAACAAGGCGACGAAAAATAAAAAATAGTAGTAAGGTGGTAATGAGGAAGATGATAAGTGCAATAGTATCGCTCTGTTTCTCATAGTGTAGTTTCTCCGTAATAAATGACTGAAATGGAGAAAGAAGTTCAAAGGTGTAGGCAGCAAAAAGTGCGAAGAAAAGACTTACTCCGGAACTTTTACCAAAATAAAGAAGCCAAGAGAAAAGTATGGCAAAGACAACTATCAAAGCAAGAATGTCAAAAGGCATACCAAAGAACATATATATAGACGATATGATTGATTAAAGTACTTCTATTGTAATATAGGTTGCTTAAATTCCCTCATGTTTCAACTTCTCTACCAACTCGCGTGCTGATTTTGTGAGCTTTTGTGGCATGGCAATAGTGACTTTTATCAAAAGATCTCCTCGTTGTGATTTTGAAATAGGAACACCCTTCCCTTTAACCCGAAGAATTTCACCAAAGCTTATGCTTGAAGGCACGGTGACTTTAAGAGGGCCTTCAACTGAAGCAACGGTGTACTCGCCTCCAAGAAGGGCATCACTTAACTTTATCGAGAGTTCGGTAACAAGATTATTTCCTTCTCTGTAAAGTTTTGGGTGAGGTTTTACATGAATTTTTATGTAAAGATCTCCAGAGGCTCCTCCTTGAGCCGCCTCCCCTCTTCCTTGCATACGAATAACTTCTCCATTATCAATGCCCGCTGGCACTTGTATTGAAAGTTCTTCTTGTTTGCGCAATACCCCCTCCCCATGACAGGTAGCACATTTTTCCTTTGGGATTTTCCCGCTACCACGACACGTTGCACAAGCACGTACCACACTTACTTGTCCAAAGAATGAACGCTTTGTCTCGTGGATTTTTCCATTACCATTACATGTTTTACATGTTTGCATGTCAGTTCCCTTTTTTGCTCCGGTGCCTGTACAGGTGTCACATGTGCCAAGTTTTGTGAGAAGTACTTTACGAGTAACCCCAAACACCGATTCCTCAAAGGTTAGTTCAAGATCAATTGAAATATCGCGCCCTCGTGGTTTACTTTCACGCCCTCCCCCAAACATGTCACCAAAAATGTCTCCAAGATCGCCGAAGTCGAAGTTTTGGAATCCTTGCCCTCCAGTAAAACCAGAAAAATCGAAATCACCAAAACCCTGTCCCCCAGCGCCTTGAGCGCCAGAGAAGGTTTGGCCATAGGTATCATACTCGGCCCTTTTTTTATCATCAGAGAGTACACTATACGCTTCGCTAATCTCCTTAAACTTAGCATCGTCCCCACCCTTTTTGTCAGGATGGTATTTATGCGCGAGTTTATGGAAGGCTTTCTTAACCTCGTCCTTGTTTGCTTTTTTGTCGACACCTAAAATATCGTAATAGTTTTTTGCCATATAGTGATTATACACAAACTGATTCTTTAGTAAAAAACCCCTCTTTTTGTGATGAGGAGTTTTCCACTTTTGTTTTAGGCTGAAGCCTGACCTTCCCCACCTTCTTGTTTCGGTGTCTCTGTTTCTTGAGCTGGCGCTTCATTTTGTTTATAAAGGGCCTCACCTATTTTGGATAATTCTGAAGAGAGTGCTTCGGTTGCAGTTTTAAGCGTTGCTGCTTCTCCTTCCCGATGCTTTTTAACTTCAGCAATTTTTTCTTCAATAGAGGTTTTCAATTCAGGTGCCACCTTTTCGCTATTATCCTTTAGTGATTTCTCAGCGGTATAGACTAATTGATCAGCGGTGTTGCGAAGTTCTGCAAGTTCTTTTTTGCGTTCATCTTCTGCACTGTATGCTTCAGCTTCTTTTCGCATGCGCTCAATGTCAGCATCAGAAAGACTTGAACGAGCCTCGATGCGAATACTCTGCTCTTTGCCACTCGCCTTGTCTTTTGCCTTAACTTGCAAAATACCATTAGCGTCAACATCAAAAGATACTTCTACTTGCGGCATGCCACGTGGTGCTGGAGGGATGCCGTCAAGGATGAATCTCCCCAAGCTTTTATTGTCGCTTGCCATTGGGCGTTCTCCTTGAGTGATATGAATTTCTACAGATGTTTGATTATCTGCGGCGGTAGAAAACACTTGTGAGCGAGAAGCAGGAATAGTAGTGTTCTTCTCAACGAGCTTAGTTGCAACACCTCCCATGGTTTCGATACCAAGTGAAAGAGGGATTACATCAAGAAGTAAAATATCCTTAACATCACCTTGCAAAATTCCAGCTTGAATAGCCGCGCCCGCTGCTACCACTTCATCAGGGTTGATGCTCTTGTTAGGTTCACGACCAAAAAGTTCCTTCACTGCTTTTTCAATAGCAGGCATTCTTGTTTGTCCTCCTACAAGTACTACCTCATCAATTTCCCCTACTTTAAAAGGAGAAGCGTCGATAGCTCTTTTGGTAATAGTAATCGAGCGTTCAATGAATTCACGAGACAACTCTTCAAGTGTTGCACGAGAAAGTTTCATGAGGAGGTGCTTTGGGCCAGTAGCATCTGAAGTAATGAAGGGAATATTTATTTCTGTTTCGTTCGTAGTTGAAAGCTCGTGCTTTGCTTTTTCAGCAGCTTCGTCAAGACGCTGTAGTGCAAGAGGGTCAGTTGAAACATCAATCCCGCTTTCTTTTTTATATTCATCAGCGATGTAGCGAATAATCTTTCGATCAATATCACGTCCACCAAGATGGCTATCTCCATCAGTTGATTTAACCTCAACAACATCATCTCCTACTTCAAGAATAGAGATATCAAAGGTACCTCCACCAAAATCGAACACCGCTATTTTCTCGTTTTTCTTTTTGTTAAAGCCATATGCAAGGGCTGCGGCAGTAGGTTCATTAATAATGCGCTTTACCTCAAGGCCAGCAATTGCCCCAGCATCTTTTGTAGCTTGACGTTGTGCGTCATTGAAGTATGCAGGGACGGTGATGATCGCTTCTGTTATTTTTTCTCCCAGCTTACTTTCTGCATCAGCTTTTAATTTTGAAAGTATCATTGCAGAAATTGCTTCCGGAGAATACCAATCAGTACCCATTTCGATTTTGACACCGCCATTGTCTGCCTTCTCTACTTTGTAGGCAACATTTTTTTTGTCGCTCTGCACGGCCTCTTCGTCATATGAGTGACCAATAAAGCGCTTAATACCATACACCGTATTAGTTGGGTTGGTAACGGCTTGGCGCTTAGCAAGTTGCCCCACAAGACGCTCGCCAGTCTTTGAAAGCGCAACAATTGAGGGCGTAGTTCGAGCCCCTTCAATATTTTCAATAATACGAGGTTCACCGTTTTCAACAATAGCCATTGCAGAGTTGGTGGTGCCAAGATCAATACCTAAAATTTTTGCCATAGTATGTATGAATAAGTGAATAATGTTTCTATACTAATTTTCCAACAACAACACGTGCTCCGCGGAGTACCTTGTCGTGAAGCATGTACCCTCTCTGTAGCACGGCAAGTACTTTATTGTCATCTGCTGCACTTTTAACTTCTTCGGTACGTACCGCCTCATGAAGTGTGGGGTCAAAGGGTTGCTCTAAAGGATCAATCACACTCACTCCGCGCTGTTTTAAGACATCAAGCAACATTGTGTATATGTACTCAATTCCCATTCTCCAAGCGCTATCAACTTTCCCCCACACTTCTTTATTACCCATTGCACTATCAAAACTTTGCAATACGGGGATCAAGTCCTCAATAAGGCTTGCTGTAGCAAATTTTGAAAGGGACGCACGATCCTCATCAAAACTTTTCTTAGCATTAACAAAATCAGCCTTACTTCTTTGCCACCCTGAAAGGTACTCCATTTTTTCTCCCTCAAGGAGCTTAATTTTTTCACGAAGCTTCTTAAGTATGGTTTTTGTATCTACAGATTCATCCTCAAGAATGAATTCATCCTGGGAGGCAGAAGTATTATCGAACTTGTTATTCGTTTCGTCAAGGACTACGTCTTCTTCATGGTCATGTGTGTGTTTCATATAGTGTGAAGATGAGCATTACAAATAAAGTGTCTTTCCGTAGGCAAGGACACGGTCTCTTTGGCAGAGATTGAGGAGATTAACGCTTAGACCACTGTGGAGCCTTGCGAGCTTTCTTGAGCCCGAATTTCTTGCGTTCTTTACGGCGTGGGTCACGCTTTAGAAAACCAGCCTGTTTTAGCTCTTTACGGAGTGTTTCGTCAAATGAGGTTAAGGCACGTGCAATGCCGTGGCGGATAGCATCGGCTTGAGCGCGGATGCCACCACCCACTACTTTTGCTGAAACTTCAAACTGCTTAGGATGTTCCCCCTGAGTAAGTGGGCTAAGGACTGCGGCCTGCTGATCTGCAATGACAAAGTATTCGTTAAGTCCCTTACCGTTCACCACTACCCCCTGCTTAGTGCTTTCGGTAATGCGCACACGCGCCACAGCACTTTTGCGACGTCCAATACCTTCTGTATATGTTCCTGTAGTTTTTGTAGCCATAGTTATTCGCTGATTGAAAGATTAAGAAGCATAGTATCACGATGCTTGTTTTTTGGAAGCATACGAGAAACGGCGTGCTTAATGACTTCGCCAAACCCCTTGGTTTCGGCGACACGTTTTGCAGTCAGTTGGGTAATACCTCCTGGGTATCCTGAATAACGTGTATGAAGTATTCCTTCAAGTCGAGTTTGGGTAGCATTGAGCTTACTTGCGTTGGTGATAACCACCTTTGCAGTTGGGGCGTGGTGGCGACGGAAAGCTGGGCTATCTTTACCCATGAGAAGTGTTGCTACCTCTGTTGCAAGGCGGCCAAGCTTTTTTCCTGTAGCATCAATAGTGTGAGTTTTTTCCATATAATTATACGAATTCAATTACCGCCTGTTTGCTTCCATCCTTAATACGAGGTGAAAGTTTGGTGATACGGGTATATCCTCCTGCACGTGATTCATAACGTGGAGCAAGTGTTTTAAAAATCTTTTCAACACTACTTCGTCCAGATCCGAGGCGTGAAAGTACGAGACGGCGTGAGGCAACGGTATCATTTTTGCCCTTAGTCACAAGTTTCTCAACAAATGGGCGTAGTTCTTTAGCCTTAGCTTCAGAAGTGGTAATTTTTTCGCGAAGAATGAGAGAGCGCGCTAAAGAGCGAATAAGGGCGGTGCGACCCTTATCAACCAATCCAAACGCTCGACCTTTTTTGTGATGACGCATATGTGTAGATTATTTAAGTGTTATACCAAAGCCTGCAAGCATCTTTTTGATCTCCTGCATACCCTTACTGCCTAGTCCATCGATATCAAGAATATCCTCTTCTTTCTTGCGAGCAAGGCCGCCTAGGGTGCGAATATTGGCGGTCGTGAGCGCGTTAATAGTGCGAGGTGAAAGCTCAAGTGTCTCAATACGAGTTTTGAGCATATCGGGATCTACCGCACTTTCCTTTTCGGCGTGCATAGTAACTGGCTCACTGTGGTGAAGTGAAAGATCTTCCTCCTTGAAGCCGATGATAGCCTTAAGTTGATTGATCATGATTTCAATTGACTTCTCAAGCGCCTCGTGTGGAGTGATGATGCCATCAGTTTCAATAAAGATTTTCAAGCGATTGAAGTCAGTACGATTTCCTACACGCATGTTTTCAACCTCATAGTTTACACGACGGATAGGGGTAAATGAGGCGTCAAGGGCAATAGTACCAATGTCCACTTTATCTTTTTGGAGGTTTTCCTTAGATACGTAGCCCATCCCTTTCTCAACACGGAATTCAGCCTTAAAAGAAACTTTGCCTGTAACGTTAGCGATAACCTGATCTTTGTTGATGATCTCCACTTGGCCAGGAGCAACAATGTCTTTTGCGGTTACCTCCTTAGGACCCTTAACATCAATTGTGAGGGTTTGTGGCTCGTCGGTAAGCATCTTTATGCGTACGCGCTTTAAATTAAGGAGGATAGTAATAACATCTTCCTTAACACCCTCGAGAGTTGAAAACTCATGACTAACCCCATCAATTTTTACATGAGTAATTGAGGCTCCAGGGAGGCTTGAGAGGATAATGCGGCGAAGTGAGTTTCCGAGCGTGTGCCCATAGCCAGGGTAAAGACCATCAATTTCGTAGCTACCGCTTAGCTCGGTTTCCTCCACTACCTTTGGTTTTGAAGGAAGAATGACGTTAAAATCTGACATATTTTTTTACTATTTAAACAATTGCTAATTTTACAATAATTTTAAACAAAAGGCAATTCCTTACCCCAAACGATTATCGACTATAAAACTCAAGCACTGGTACCAAGTCGTAAGCGAGCTCACTTCTTGTATACACCGGCACACCTACTACTTTTCCTTCGGCCTTTTCAGCGTTAAAGGAAATCCATGAAGGAGTAGTGTGATCTTTCAACTTCTCCTTTAGGTCAGCAAAAAGTACGCTGTTACGGCTTCCCTCACGCACCGTAATGACATCATTTGCCCCAACAACTGCAGAAGGGATAGTGAGTTTGCGGCCGTTTACTACAATGTGACCGTGGGAAACGAGCTGACGTGCCTTGCGGCGGGTGTGTGCGAGTCCCATGCGGTACACCGCATTATCAAGACGGCTTTCGAGTGAGCGGTAAAGTGTTTCAGCAGGATTCGTACTCTTCCCTTCCATCGCTTTGGTAATGTAGTTCTTAAACTGCTTTTCGGTGATACCGTAGGTAAAACGAACCTTTTGTTTTTCGATAAACTGTTTGGCATAGTCACTCTTTGGAGGGCGTCGCTTCCCAGCTCCTTCAGTGCGGGCAAGTGAAAGTTGAAACTTCTGTGTTTGAAGTTGTTCAAAAACAGATGATCCAAGGCGCTTACCGATTTTATACTTTGGTCCGATTTTCATAGTGGTAATAAATTAAATACGACGTGGCTTAGGTGGTTTTGGTCCATTGTGTGGCACAGGAGTAATATCTTTGATTGAAAGGAGTCCTATGCCCTTACCTGAAAAAGCGCGGATTGCAGACTCGCGTCCTGCTCCTACTCCCTTTACCACAACATCAACTTCTCGTACGCCAATAGCAGTTGCTTTTTCACCGATAAGTTCTCCTACCTTTGCAGCTGCAAAAGGAGTTCCCTTTTTAGCCCCAGCAAACCCTAGTGAACCACTTGATGATGAACAGATAGCATTACCACTTTTGTCTGTTAGGAGTACACGAGTATTGTTGTAGGTTGAAGCAACATAAAGAATCCCAGTATCGATCTTCTTTTTTGCGGCACGCGCCAAAGACTTTGCCCGGAGTCCCTGGTCAACTTCACCACCACTTTTGCTTGCTACTCGTTTTTTACCCATATGAGTTTAAATCTGTTTAATATAAGGTTTATGTCTTTGATTCCTTGCGACGGCCACTTCCCATGGTCTTTCTAACGTTTCCTCGTACTGTTCGTGAGTTTGTTTTAGTACGTTGTCCTCTGCTTGGTAAGTGTTTTGCGTGACGGCTCCCTCGGTAGGTCTTAATATCCTTGAGGCGCTTTATGTTTGCTTGAATAATACGCTTTAGGTCACCTTCAATCTTGTAATCTCTTTCAATAATGGTACGAATAGCCTGTTCCTCATGCTCTTTAAGCTCTTTTGGCTTGACGTCAATTGAAACTTTTGCCTCCTTAAGTATCTTTCGAGCACTGGTTGTTCCAATACCATAAAGGGCGGTAAGGGCGTACTCCATGCGCTTATTTTCTGGAAGAGTGATACCAAGGATTCTCATAGTGTTAAAAAATATTGAAAATTATTCCACTGTTAGCCCTGACGCTGTTTGTGTCGTGGATCAGCACAAATAACATGCACACGTCCCTTGCGGCGTACCATTTTACACTTAGTGCAAATCTTTTTTACTGAAGCTCGGATTTTCATTGCGATTATAAGCGCCGTACGATTTTGCCTTTTGAGAGGTTGTATGGATCAATTTCAACTTCAACCGTGTCTCCAACAAGCACGCGGATACGGTGTAGTCTCATTCTCCCACCAAGGTAGCCAAGCATGGTTCCCCCGCTTTCTCCTTGTAATTCAATTCGAAAGAGTGTGTTGGGCAAGGCCTCGGTAACGGTGCCTATTTTCTTTTCCTTACTCTCTTTTTCGTTGCTCATTTGGCTTTTACGGAACAATGCCCCATAGAATAACAAAAAAGCTTTTGAGCGTCAACTAAAAACGCTTAACAAAGCCATTTGTTTCAGACTGGATGTGCTTATTACGGTAGCACGCTTCCCAAAGTTAAGTCAAACGGGGCAAAAAATAGAGGCTTTTTAATGGGTAATGGTCAATAAATGGCTTAAAATAAGGTTTTTTTCATCCTTATTTTAAAAGGGATCCGCTATTCACAATTTCGATTTTTGAGCTGTCCTCGGGGAGACTTGATTTCCAGGCTGGCCTGATTGAAACCTCGGCTTTTTCTATCCCAGCATAATTTTTGAAAATTTCGTTTACTTTGCTTTGTGGGACTCCAGCGAGATCTTTAACAAGTTTCTCGTTGTCATAAAGCCAGGTAATGGTGGTGGTCCCCTGAAGGGTGAAGGGAAGGTTCCCACTATTCCAAGGAGCCGTTTCAAGGCTATCTGGTGAAAATGAGAGATTCTGCAGATTTATACTTGTGACAGGGTCCCCGTTGTAGTCCGGAATATTGTTCTTAGCTAGAAAGGTTGCAAGCTCATCTTTTTTGAACAAAATTCCGTGCATGCTCCCCTTAATTGAGATATCAGTGTCATCGGGCTTTGAAAGCATAGTGTAGGTAATGTATACCGCATTGTCATAGAGTATGAACCCAGCAGGAACTTGTTCTTTGGCCTTTGAGAGAAGCTTGGCCTTAAGGGTAGCCTTAAGTTCAGTCTGCCCTGCTTCAAGGTCGCTTTGAGAAGCGGTTTTAATGGTTCCTTTCATACCTCCTGTCATGGGAGTTTTTGATCGGCCAAAAATAGTGTTAAAACGAGGATCACCTTTAAAGCCTGGAATGGTAAAATCCGAAAGTGGAATATTGTAGTCTTCGCCAGCTGAATAAGCACTCACTGTCACCTCAACACTCCCTGGCGTACTTCCCTTTTGCGCAGGGACAACAACAGAATTATCAATGCGGAAGATGAGATTGTCATCAGTTTCCAATCGAGTATTTTTTACTAAGGCTTGAGACTTGCTTGTTTTGTTAAAAATAACTACCGATCCCGTAGCGCGCCGTTCAACCGTTTTTTCGCCAGTTGAGGGAATAGTTTTGTCCCCTGTTTCCTCGAGGGATAAAACATTAAATGCAAGGTCTCCTGGTTGAGGATTCTTTTTTGCTGCGTAGGTTGCCTTAATACCTATATCTTTAGTTTTTGGGGTAATAGTAATAACTGCGCCAACATGAAGGAACAAATAGAGAAAGTACACAAGTGCAATTGCTACTGCAAAGCCGCCTATTGAAGCAATACGTGTAATCTTTTTCGAATAAGTACTAACACTTTCGGTTGATGGAATGCGGGGATTTTTAAAAGAAGTGTACTCACTTTCTTTTCTTACCTCTTTCAAAGGTGGAGGAGTCTCTTCACTTTTTTGGAAATTTTTTGTCTCGGAGGGGTATGAGGTATATGTAAGTTCTGTTTTGATACGTGGTGTGTCAGCGCTAAGCGGTTTTGGGGGTACAGGGGCAGGTTCTACCTTCTTTAGTGAGGTCGGTGGGAGGCGATTTCCTCGACTTGGCAGGTTGATGTCGCGTACAGTACGCTTCGGGTTTGGGGGAACTATGTCTTCAATTAGTTTTTTTCTTAGCATAGGGAATGAAGGTGTTTTTTTACGCTTTATTTTCTGGGTACATTTCAGGGAGGGCTTCTTTCGCTGCCGCTGCAAAGCTAGCACTTATAGCTAGGATTGTATCAAACCGAATATCAAGACTGAAGCTCACAGAATCAGCTAAAAGAGCTGTGTCAACTAAGCTGACGCGAAATCCATTTGGTACAAGGGTTTGGCTTGCAAAGCCGTGGGCGGCGCTGATTTCTGAAAAAATATCCTTAAGATCGGTATCAACGAGGAGATACAAATCAGGTGGTACCGAAGTTTCTTCGGTGAGACTAATGAGCGAGCGTTCCAGGTACGCCAACCATTCGGCTTGTGCTTCTTTGATAAATGGTTCAAGTTTTGCCCGCTCTGGTTCAGCAAGCTTTTTATCATGATATAGTCCGAGTCGCGCAAGGGCGTCTTCGTTGGTAGTTCCCATTTTTTGTGCTATGTAGCGCACTAAAGAATATTTCCCATAAGGGAAAGATACTGTTTCAAGTAGTGTATGGTTGCGCACAAGCGATACTTCGGATATTTCACTTCCAATAGTCATAAAAAGAAAATCAGCTTCTGCGTCAACGCGGTTGCGTAGGGCAATAAAAGCAGCAAGAGAAAGTGGCTCAACCGACACGTGGGCAGGGGTAAACTTTCTTACTGTTGAAACAAGACTTTGTATGATGACTGGGTCAATAGAGGTTCGGAAGGCTGACACAGTGACGTCAGTACTTGTTTTCCCGTAAGGATTGCTTACGTGGTATCCATTTATTTTTATATCAATAATGCGTTCATGCACGGTTGCACCATTCTCTCCCACGAGCTCAATTTCGTGTGCTGGGAGGGTATTTTTTTTCTCAACTTTAAGGAGTGAATCAATAAAATGAGGTGAAATTGAGAACTCTTTCTCACTTTTATGATGAATGAGGGTGGTATGGGAGAGGTAGTATGGAGCAGCCAAAATGCAATACACTTCGTCGGCCGCGAGGAGCATATCTTTAGAATTTGTTTTGTCTAATATGCGTGCAATATGATCAAGTACTTGCTCCAAGGATGAAAGCGCGGTGGTAAGTGTGTCCTTTTGATCACCATCACTTATGTTCTGCTCACCAAGTACGGTGTAGAGAATATAGGGTTTGCCATCACGCATTTCAACCACCGCTCCACGAGAGTTACCTCTCCCGATATCAAGATACAGTACAAGTTTAAGTGGCACTGTCTTTGGTAAGTGCAAAAAAGAAAAAAGACCCATGTGTGAATTATAACAGAGGAAGCTTCGAGCTTGTAGCTTTTAGCTGTTAGTAGAATAAAAAGATGGTGGTTTACTATTTCAACACGGCTTTGATTCTTCTTACGCCAGCCGACACAGCTTCTTCCTTTTGAATACTAAAATTTCCTAAATCTTTGGTGTTTGTTACGTGAGGGCCGCCACAAAATTCTAAACTAAAGTCACCTATTTTATAGACACGAACCGTGTCGCCATATTTTTCTTCAAATAGACCAATTGCCCCCCTTGTTTCAGCCTCTTCTTTTGGGAGGTCTTCAAAGGTAACAGGAAGTCCAGCCTTAATCTGTTCATTTACCAACACCTCAACCGCCTTTTTTTGCTCGTCAGTCATTTTCTCAGGGTGGGCAAAGTCAAAACGAAGACGTTCTGTGGTGATATTGCTCCCCTTTTGGGCAACATGCTCGCCTAAAATTGTTTTGAGGGCCTTATGGAGTAAGTGTGTTGCCGTGTGATACTTCACAGACATTTCTGATGTATCAGCGAGTCCTCCCTTAAACTTTTTTTCAGCTCCGACTCGAGAAAGGGCTTGGTGTTTTTGCATCTCTTCCTTAAAACTTTCTTCATCAACTACCACTCCCCTTTCAGTTGCGAGCTCTTTGGTCATTTCAAAAGGAAATCCGTAAGTAGAAAAGAGTTTAAAAGCCTCTTTTCCAGTAATTTTACCTGTTGAAAGTTTTGTGAACTCTTTCATGCCTTCTGTGAGTGTTTTTCGAAAACGCTTTTCTTCTTCAAGGATTTCTTCTCTAATACTGTTACTTTGAGTTTCAAGGTTGGGATATACTTCTTTGTATTTTTGTACTACAGGTTCGACAAGGTGTGCTATATCCCCTTCTTTAAATTTAAGAATGTCAGCGTAGCGAATGGCGCGACGTAATAATCGACGCAAGATGTAACCCTGGTCGGTGTTACTTGGATGCACTCCGTCCGCAATAAGGAAGACACTGGTGCGAATATGGTCAGCAACAATACGAATAGCCTTAACATCATGCTCTAGTGCAAAGTCTTCAATCTTTTGGATAAGGGGTTCAAAGATATCAGTGTCGTAGGCGGTTTTTTTTCGTTGCATAACGGCAGTGATACGTTCTAGTCCCGCTCCGGTGTCTACGTTTTGTTGTGTTAGTTTTCCAACCACCTGCCCTGCTTCCTTTTTGTATTCCATGAACACGTCATTCCATATCTCAATAACATCTTCTCGTTTCATGGCGGCAAGAAAGTCTTCTTTGTTGAGGTCTCCCAGACCTTTTTCTGTCATGTCATAAAACATTTCAGTATCTGGTCCACATGGCCCATTGTCCCCTGGGCTCCACCAATTATCCTCCGCCGGAAGAAAATAAATGCGAGATTCTGGAATGCCAAGTGACTTCCAGACAGCGGGAGCCTCTTCATCTCTTGGGGCATTTTGGTCCCCCTCAAAAACGGTG
Organism: uncultured Candidatus Saccharibacteria bacterium; assembly: GCA_964541455.1. Lineage (GTDB taxonomy): Bacteria > Patescibacteriota > Minisyncoccia > Phycocordibacterales > JAKFXT01 > JAKFXT01. Next base: position 46,024 of record CAZIPS010000002.1, read on the forward strand.
ACATACAATTTTTGTGGATTTAGACCCAACCCCTCTTCTTTTGAAGTGAGAAACTCAAAACTCCAGGTTATAGCCTCTTTTTTGAAATAATCACCAAGTGACCAATTTCCCATCATTTCAAAAAATGAAAAATGGCGGTTGTCTCCAATGTCCTCAAGATCACCAGTGCGGACACATTTTTGGACATTAGCTAAGCGAGTGCCTTGTGGGTGTTTAGCCCCTAAAAGGTAGGGTACTAAGGGTTGCATGCCAGCTGTGTTAAAAAGGACCGAGGGGTCATTTTCCGGTACAAGGGAGGCCGAAGGCACAATGGCATGCCCTCTTTTTTCAAAGAAGGTAAGGAATCGCCTACGAATTTCGTTTGAAAGCATAATAGAAAGAGTGTACCACAGGCTTACTTTGGGAGAAATGTCTCCTTGGCAAGGAGTAGTACCTCTTCGTGTTTAACGACCAAGGGGTACGTTGCGCCCAGTTTTTCCCTTATAACCTCAAAGACTTCATCATGGAACCAGGTGTATTGAGTCGGATCTTTAATTTGAATTTTTGCAGGGTTTTCAAGGGCACTTTGGAGATTGTGTATTTTGTCAGCTGAAGCAATAATTGCGGCGTCGTTTCCCGCCGCTTTTAACTTGGCTATGTAGAGCTCTTTGCGCTCCCTCCAAGAAGAGAGATGTTTGTCTTTTTTAAGAAGCTCAGTCACTGTTTCAACAAGCATTGCAACACGCTTTCCTAAATGCTCTTCGATTTTATGAAGAGGGTAATCGGTATCTTCAAGAATGTCATGAAGAAGTGCTGCGGCAATAACTTCTTCGTCATCATGATGGCTTCCGACAAGACTTGCTACAGAGTACAAATGACTAACGTATGGGAGTGGATACTCATACGCCGCGCGATAGATACCATCATGTGCGGCAGTAGCTATTTTTATGGCTTTTTCGATAAGAGGGGTGTAGGTCATTATGAAGCGAGGAATTCTTTGAGGACGGCAAAATCAGTTTTTAACGTATCTTTAGTCTTATTGTTATACACGGCAACTGCTGGATGGTAAAGTGGCACAATGGTTATTTCTCCATAGTTCGTTTTTGCTTTAAATGTCTTCCCATGTAGTTCGCTGATGGGGCCTAAGTCTTTAAAGAGACTAAACCGCTCCATAATGTACTTCATGGAATAGCGACCAAGCGTTGCTAAAACCTTGGGTTCAATAATGTTTATTTGTCTATCAAGGAAGGGGCCATATGCAGTTATCTCCTCCGGTGTTGGGTCGCGATTAAGAGGAGGTCTATCTTTCGCTATATTGGTTACATACACACTTTCTCGCGGTAGGTTTATGGAGGCGAGGAGTTCATCGAGAATCTTACCGGAGGCACCACAAAAAGGTTTCCCAGTAAGTGCTTCGTTTTTTCCAGGAGCTTCACCGATAAACATAATTGAAGCATTGAGATCACCTTCCCCTATGACTGGACAGGCGTTATGTTTAGTTCGTTCAGCATAAAGTGGGGATGTTGTCAGTGCAAAAACTTCGTCTCGAAGTTCAGTCATAAGTACTTGTTTTTGCTTATTACGAGGCGCCATTAAAAGTAGTATAGCAAAATATAAAACCCGTCTTCACGACGGGTTCCCTGCGGGGCAGGCAGCCTTGGCGCTTAGCTGGCGCGGGTATGCCTTTTCTGGTAGCCACCGTGAGGGGCAGGCAGCCCCCCTGGCGGCGGGTCGCGCGCCTTTGGCGCGGGCGTGGATTCAAACAGAAATACTGGCCCAGAGAATGCTACGTTAAGTACTGTCTCGATGAGGCAGTACATGAGATGTTTCATGGTCGCTGCCTCCTCTTGTTTGCAAAACTAAAAAAATAGTAGCAAAAAACTAGTTCTTTTACAACTTTATGTGCACCCCTTCGGCTTTAAGAAGCGCTCTCTTTTTTTCTGTTCCTCCACGGTTATACTCTCCTATCTTTCCATCACTTCGTATAACACGATGACACGGCACAGTGGGGTCGTAATTGTTTTTCATAATAGTTCCCACAGCCCGCGAGGCTCTGGGGTTTCCTGCTTGTTTGGCAACTTCCCCATAGCTCATAGTTTCCCCTTTTGGAATAGCACGTACCACTTTTCTCACTCGTTCTGCAAACAGTGTTGTGGACGATGTTCGCATATTAATTATTTTTTGCGAAGCTTTGCATCAGCTAAGGCAGCCTCTTTTCGATAAGCACAATATTGGCAGGTATCTGCTGGTTTTGGGAGAGTTTCCTCAAGGAGGCATTTTTTTATAGCAACAAGTGTTTCTGGGATCCACGAAGGATCGCCTTTATATGGAAGAAGGACGACGTCAAATTCAAGTTTTCCATCGAAAGCCTCCCTATCTTGTTTACCATTTACATACACAAAGTAGCCAGTGTCTGAAACTTTAAAACCATTTTGGCGGAAAAGCCATTGGTATACTTCCATTTGACGCTTGTAGCCGATTTGCCAGTCAGCATCAAGAGTGATTTCAGCTTCGGCATCAGCCTTACTGGTGGCCTTGTAGTCAGCGATAATAAGTTCTCCCTCGGGGTTCACCCATACATCATCAATTCCTCCACGAATAAGGAGGTTGAGTGCTTTGTCTGTGTATTTAATCCCATTTCGTAGTGCGTCCCTCCATTCATCCATACGCTCGTCTTGAAATGGGACTGCGTCTAGCCCGTAGCTCTTCAAAAGGGGGTGCTTACTCTGGGCTTTGCGGTGAATATCGAACTCTTTTTTTAGCAAAGCGTCAACGGCATTGTTGAGAGTGAAAGGAAAAGAATCAGGCCGTCCGATGCCGAGCCTGCGATCGAGATAAAAGCAGCGAGGACACTCGAGGAATAAATCTATTTTACTTCGTGAAAGTTCAAAGGGTTCTTTGCTTTGCGGGTTAAATATTTTGTATGTTTTGACTTTATAGAGAAATGCCATATTAAAAGAAAGGAAAAGTTCAGTAGTATTCGTTTGTATTATTCGGCTGCTTCTTTTCGCATTTGTTCCTCAACTCCCCAAAGGGTCGAGAAAATAAACAATGCAAGAATAGTAGTAACGATAGCAATCGTGAAGTAACCAAAGGCAACAGCGATACCAATACCATTTGCTACCCACAACCCTGCGGCTGTAGTTACTCCAATGATTCGGTCATTGTGGTAGATAATAATACCTCCACAAAGGAATCCTATACCCATAACAATTCCCGCCGCCATACGCATCGGGTCAAAATTGGTAAACCCAATAAATTCTTTTGTAGCTAAAAGCGAAATAAGAACTAAAAGACATGATCCAAGCGAAACAAAAGCATAGGTACGCATACCCGCCATTTTATGAGCAAGCGTACGTTCGGTACCAATAACTGCCCCTAACCCAACTGCTAAAAGCAGCTTAATGATAAGTGGGAGATTAAAAGTGAGATATAGCGCTACTGGTTCTGGAATAGTCATAGTCTTAGAGTGTATTTTGACAGAGAACTTTTCCTTCTTCAAGTACTTTGTTCATTTTTGTGTCTGACATGCCAAGCTTCTGCATGGCTTCACGGTTTTCGTCAATTGTTTTGCAAAGCACGACACCGCTTGTAAGAAGATTAAGTTTCTCCTGTTTAGAAAGAGTCGTAAGGCAAGTAATAGGATGAATACCAGTTTGTTCAATAAGGTCTTGTAGATTTCCAAAACGAGGGTATGTCCAACTTAAGACTTTAAGCCCCTTGCAGTTCGCGTACTGTACTGCTTGTTTTGTAAATTTGGTGTTCGTGATAAGCCAACCCTCATCAATAGGGCGACCTCCACGCTCGGCGCGATACTTCTTAATATCCTCGATACGAGAATTGACATAGAGTGCTACTTTTACATCTGACTTAATACCAAGTTGGTTGTGAAATTTTACTTCGCCTAAAATAGACTTTTGGTCATTTTCTGCGACAAGATCTACTTCGTGCTCAACGCATGATCCTTGCAGCATCACTCCAGTCTCAACTTTAAAACCTTTCGCTTTAAAAATTTCACCAATAAAATCTTCAAAAGGAAAACCAGAAGGACCAAGCTCCATGACGGCACGTTTAAGTGAGTAACGCATAGCGGCAGGTTTCTCAATCGTACGTAAATACTCGTAAGCTTTTTTATAGATAAGTCCGGTGGGCATGCCGGGCTTGATTTCGCTTTTAATTTCTCTAGTTACAGCGTTAATTGCCTTATCTGTCGCTCCAGAACGGTGGAGTGAGTGAATAAGTTTGCTTATATCGAAAGCTTCAAGCTCACCATTTTCTTTAAGTATGAGAAGCGGTTTTTTAGACATGTTGTATAGTATACCACCACTACTCGTGAATTTGGTCGGTTATAAAAATATAGTGCCCAAAGCCATACAACCGGCCTCGGGCACTGTCGCAGAGGTACTACATCGCTTCCATCGCTAGACGGATCTCCTCTCCTTTCTTAAAGAGTGATGGGAGTGCCACTTTAATATAAGAAAATACTTTTGTCTAGTGAGGTTTTGGTGTGTCAATAATGGCTCCACCAAGACATACTGTGTCTTTATAGAAAACAATTGACTGTCCAAGTGGAGCAAGAAGTGGGTCTTTAAACATTATTTCATTTTTACTAGGATAGAGCGTGGCCTCGTGGTATTCACCGTGATAGCGAATTTGGGCGGTCACAGATACACTTTCCTGTTCACGACTTCTGAACAAAAGGTTGGCTATAGTGTAACGCGAAGTACTATGTACTACTGTTTCTGGGTCATTAGAAACGGTAATAGTGTTTTGTGAAATATTTTTTTGTACAACATAATAAGGAGCATCACTGGCCGTCTTTCGGGTAATTGTAAAGCCATGTCGCTCTCCTATGGTATAAAGTAGTGCTCCTTCATGTTGGCCAATAACTTCACCTGTCTCGTTAAGCACATTCCCTTTTTTTGTTTCTATAAAATGCTTAAGGAAGCTTTTCATATCCACATTACTAATAAAGCAAAGTCCTTGGCTATCCTTTTTCTTTGCAGTCATAAGTCCAGTATTTTCTGCAATAGTGCGCACTTCTGTTTTGTGCAAACATCCAACGGGGAAAAGCACATGAGCTAAAATATCCTGACTTAGTGTCCAAAGAAAATAGCTTTGATCTTTGCTTTTATCGGGGCTCCTATGTAGTTCATAGGTACCCGTTTTTTTGTTTAAAATACTTTGTGCATAGTGTCCGGTAGCGACATAGTCCGCACCTTCGTTTCTTGCCCAATTGTAAAACGCACCAAACTTTACTTCTTTATTGCAAAATACATCTGGATTAGGCGTTCTTCCCTTTTTGTATTCTGATAGAAGATAATCTATAACTCCTTCTTTGTATTCTTTTTCAAGATCGAGTGTTCTAAATGGAATATTAAGTTGTGCTGCGATGCGCATGGCGTCCAGTCTGTCCTCCCTCCAGGTGCACGGCACAAAGTCTGGTTGCCATACTTTTATAAATACTCCGACAACGTGGTATCCGGCTTTCTTAAGTAGATACGCTGAAACAGAGCTATCGACTCCACCTGATAGCCCTACGTAGACTGTTTTCCCGTTTCCCTGCTCCCTTTGCATATGCGGGGCATATTACCCTATTTTGTGGCGTTGAGGTAGCGGTGTTTGTTAGCAACATGTTCTTCAAACGTAGTGGCGTAGTAAAAAGTACCTCCGCGGCTAGTGAGATAGTAAAGATACTTTGTAGGCTTAGCCGAAAGGGCAGCTCGAATTGACTCAAGGCCGGGGTTTGCAATTGGTGTTGGAGGAAGCCCCTTATATTTATAAGTGTTGTAGGGCGAAGAAGTTGCAAGGTCCACTGATGAGAGTTCGTAAGTGTTTTTGTTGAGTGCGTAATCAAGTGAAGAATCAACTTGGAGCGGCATACCAATTGCAATACGTTTCCAAAGAATACTTGCGACGTTAACACGGTTTTCGAAGTTCTGAGCTTCTCGTTCAAGGATTGAGGCCATAATAACCACGTCACTCATACTTTTCCCAAAATTTTTGATTTCTCGATCAAGCGGTTGCTCCTTATCCTTAAATGTATCGTGCATAGTTTGTACAACCTCTTTTGCATCGGCAGACTGCAAAAAGAAATAAGTATCTGGAAATAGATACCCCTCAAAAGGAGTGCCAAGCGCAATAAACTGCTGCTCATTACACAACGGCAGGTTTTTAGCACAAAGATTAGCGAGCTCTTTAACGGTGAGCCCTTCAGGGAAGGTTACACGAATAGAAGTAAGCTCGTGGTCTCCCTTGGCAAGCCGTACACCCACCTTAAGCAAATTTTCCTTATGATTGAAAAGATACCCTCCGGCAATAACACCATTTTCACCAGATAGTTTAACTACAATTGCAAACAGTGTTGTCGAACGAATGATGTGCCGTGTTTTAAGAAGATTCCCCGCCGCAACAACAGTACTATCCTTTGGGATAACAACCATATCATTTTCTGGAAAATTTGAAGGAGCCGAAAGAAATATGCCATAGAGGACAAAACTCAAAAAAAGAACAACGCAAATGAAACGAGCCACCTTTTTTGGTATGGCAAGATAAAAGCGGATGATAAGCTGCTTTGGTTTATGCATAGATTAGTGTGGGAGATTAGTTGGAGCATCTCCCTTGCGTGAGGTCACACGATTTATCATCGGTGTTTGAAGTGTTGAACCAATAGGGTGGAAAATGGTCGCTAATTCTTCAGTGTTTAGGATAAAAGTATGTTCCTTGTGTGGGTTGTAAAAGAACATACGACGTCTGTAGGCATCGACCGCATGGTGCTTAATTTTATCTTTTCTAAAATCGTTAAAATCTTGCCAAGGAAAGTCAAATGGATCTGCTACATGATCTGGCTTAAACCCATTTAAGTTGTTTGAACCATACTGGCTCATAAGTGTTAAAAGGCTTGCGATACGGCCACCGTTAAACTTGTCTGGCTCGCCAAAATAGATGAGACGAATACCTACATCAAATGCAGGTTTTGAGGTGCTTCTTTCAATGGCAGCAAAAAGATCAGCCTCTCCTTTGGTTGGAATCCTTTCAAATTCAGTGGCATGCTCACCCGCACCTTTTTTAGTAAGTAATTTTTCACGTAATTCCTTTATTACCTCTTTACCCTCTTCTTCAAGTGTTGTCTCGCCAAACCAGGTGCCGTGTTTATGCTTTTTCTTATGAGCGGTAAACACTATTTGATACCATGCAAACTCACCCTTTTGTAAGGTGCTAAAATATTCAAGCACATGACTGAAGGGGTCAACTTTGTACTCTTCTTTGGGGTCTTTATCTAGCCCATAGTCAACATACGTTTTGATTGGGTATGGATCGGCTTTTGTGAGGATAAAGTTATTGCTCCATACTGAAAATTTCTTTTTATTATAGTGAGGCATCATGTCGGTATAGTCCCCCACTTCATTTATTTCGATGTTTGGGTACTGTCCATAAAGTTGAGCTTCAATAAGATTCTTAAAGGAGGCGCGTGTCCAAAAGAAAAAGTGGATATTACCTTCAAAAGAAGCGATCTCAATAGAGTACCAAGGGCGCATTTTGCCCTGAATGTACTTTGCATACCAATTTCCTTCCCCCCCTGTTTGGCGGAGGTTGGTAAGCACGAGTTCCATAGCAAGCGGTGATTTGTACACTTCAGGGGGGAATTTCAACTCAAGCAGTACATACTTTTGCTTTAAAATAAATTCTGAACGAATATACTCAATCCAGACATTCCATAGTACGAATGCAAGTGTAAGCGGAAGCCATACTGGGGCAAGTATAAAAAGATAGTGTACAAGAAGTAAAAACCAGTGACTGTAAAACACACTGAAAAGTGGTGCCCAAAAATCAGTCGAAGACATATGCACTATTGTATCTTAAGAATCACTAAGTTGTACATTTTGAAACACACTATGCAAACAAAAACCCCAGTGAGTAGACTGAGGTTTTTGTGTTAAGCGATTGCGTACTTACCTTCTTTATTTTTCTTGAAAAACTTTGGATTTTGAAGGTTTACTGAAATTGTATTTTCTTTAACATAACGCTCCTTCAACACTTTTTCGATAATTTCTTGCTTTGTAAGAGGACCATGCTTCTTAATGATCTCACGGATAACGTCTTTGACTACACCTGAAGCGTATCCCCACTCTGTGAGGGCGTAGAGGCCACGTCCGACAAGTACAAAACGTTTGTCTTTGATGAGTTCGTTGTGGCATGTGGCAACATGAGCTTCGCGATCGAAAAGTTCTTGGATAGCCTTAGCTACTTCCGTAAAGTGCATAGGAGATCCATGGCGGCGGATAGCAAGATATGCAAAATCACGCATACCCTTTGCTTTAATATTTGCTGAATGTGCAACTCCCCACTCGCCAAGTGGATTACGATTTATTTTCTTCGAAAGAGAGAGCCAACGCTTTGCGAGCTCCTTGTCCTTATACTCCTCAGAAACCTCCTTGAGCTCATTAAGAAAAGCGTCAATCATTTCAGCTTCAGGGATGAGTGCATCATCCTCGAGTGACTCATAGAGTTTCTTAAGTGAGTTCTCTATTTTGTTAGCCAGTACATCATCAGTAAACCAGCGGTGATGGAAATGTTCATCCTCTTTGCGCTTTTTGAAGGCGTCTCCTAGTACAAGTAAAAAGTGGATGCAGTTTTGAGTACCTAGATCATCGCTAATTGCTTTGAGAAAATGTGCTTCTGAAACAATGGTGCCAAGCTCCTTCATGGCACGCTTTAGGTCGGTAAGTGCCTCAACTTCCTTGGTGTAAGCGCTTGATTTGCGAATAACTCCAAAAGAATAGTTTTCAATCTGGCGGACACGTTCACGGGTGATTTTGTAGGTCTTACCAATACTTTCAAGAGTCATGTGTTCAGGAGTTTTACCTAGGCCGTAACGGTTGGTGATGACATCCCGTGCACGTAGAGGAAGCGCCCCAAGGAGGCGCTTAACAACTTGCTTTGGCTTAAAATTGAGTGTGACCTTCATATGCGCGTTGTGTTGTATTTGTATGTTTTAGCACTTAGTTACTAAGAAGTCAAGTACCCCCTGTGGAAGGCTTTTTTTACCCCTTTTTTATGAGGTCAATCCAAGGGTCATGGAGGGTAAGTACCAATACCCATGCAGGAAACATGACAATACCCCCCAAAACAAAAATAGTGAATCGTACTGTTTTCCCCAATAACTCCATAGATATTACAAAAGGATATTAAGCACTTTTCCCGGAATGTAAATAACACGCCTTATGTCCCCCACCAACCATTTAGCAATGAGGGGCTCCTTGTGGACGCTTTGAAGGACTTCTTCCTCTGTAGCAGAAGGTGAGACGCTAATTACGCCACGGTGTTTGCCCCCTATCGAAACACTTAGGGCTACTGTTTCGCTTTTAAGTTTCCTCTCACTCCACTTTGGCCATTTTTCTTTGTGAATTGATCCCTTGTTCCCTAATTCATGCCAGAGTTCTTCGGTTACATGTGGTGCAAATGGGGCAAGCAGGCGCAACAACACTTGGTACTCCTCCTTAGAAGGGGGTGTTTTTTCAAAGGCATTAAGCAAGATCATGAGTTGGCTAATCGCCGTATTCATTTTGAGCTGTTCAATGTCCAAAGACACTTTCTTGATAGTTTTCTCAACCTCCAAAGTATGCACTTTTGGTACTCTTTTACCCTTTTTTTCAATTACTACCCGGTCGAGAAGTCCGTACACTCTTTCAATAAAGCGACGTGACCCTGCCATACTATCGCTATCCCAAGCAATCGGTTGGTCAAAGGGGCCCATAAACATTTCAAAGAGGCGTAAGGTGTCAGCTCCAAGTTTCTCCACTATGGTATCCGGGTTTACGACATTACCTTTTGATTTTGACATTTTTACACCACCTTCAGCCAAAATAAGTCCATGGCTTGTTCTCTTTTTATAGGGCTCCTTGCTTGGTACTAGTTTTAAATCAAAAAGTACTTTTTGCCAGAAACGAGAATAGAGCAAATGAAGCGTAGTGTGCTCCATCCCTCCGTTGTACCAATCAACTGGAGTAAAATATTTTAGTGCTTTTTTGCTTGCAAATTCTTTTTTGTTTTTAGGGTCTGCATAACGAAGAAAGTACCATGATGAGCCTGCCCATTGTGGCATGGTGTCAGTTTCTCTTTTTGCCTTACCTTTACAGGTAGGGCACTTGGTTACTACCCACTTCTCCATAAGGGCTAAGGGGGACTCACCATTGGCAGTTGGCTGGTATGTTTTAACTTTTGGAAGGGTAACCGGTAAGTCTTTTTCTGGTACGGGAACTATCCCACACTTTGGGCAATGAATAATTGGGATGGGTTCGCCCCAATAGCGTTGTCGACTGAAAATCCAGTCCCGGAGTTTAAAAGATGTTTTCTTTTCTCCTCCCACCGCTTTCGTTATTTCTTTTTTTGCTTCTTCACTTGTAAGACCTGTGAAAGGACCTGAATTCACCAGTATACCGTCATCAGTGTATACGTTGTAGTCTTTATTCCAGCGATTAAGCCAATCATTAAGTTCTGCATGTACTACTTTGGGATAGACAATCTCTTCCTTACTAAACCACGCACAGTCGTAAGCAGCCTCTTCTTCAGCAGTTCTTTTCGCTTGTGTTTCATCAACAAGATCAAACATAACTGCCTGAGTGAAAGCGACACGATTCTGGTCTTTATGAGCGGCAAAATATTCTGCACGCACTTGCCCCCCTAGAACTTTTACAAACTTAAGATTTGTATACCCAGTTTCTTCAGCAACTTCACGCTTAGCAGCAGCTATAACATCTTCCCCAGCTTCTATTCCACCCATAGGAAAAGTAATCCATGGCTGTGTCTTCCATTTTAAAACGAGGAACTTATTTGTAGCAGGGTTTCGGACAATACAGTGAACATTTTGACGCTCAACACTTTTCTTCCCTTCACGGGGTGGGTTTTTTTCATCAATCCGATTAGGTACTATTACTTCTTTGATCGATAGATTGTGTGCTCTGGCAAAAGCATGATCACGCTCATCGTGTGCGGGTACTGCCATAATTGCTCCTGTCCCATAGTGTGCTAGTACATAGTCTGCGACGAAGACAGGAATCATCTCTTTTGTGCCTGGGTTAATAGCAAAAACACCTTCAAGCTTAATACCTGTTTTTTCGCGCTCTTCGGCAATTCTTTCGAAGTCTTCTTTAAGAAGTGCTTCTTTTTGGTAAACGTCGAGCGCTTGAGAATTCGTAATATGTGTTTTGAGTGTTTTTACAAGTGGGTGCTCTGGAGCAATCACCACGTATGTAGCACCAAAAAGGGTGTCAGGGCGTGTAGTAAATACTTCTAACTTTCCAACCTCTTCATGTGCTGAAGTAGTAAGTTCAAAAGTAAGGAGTGCCCCTTCACTTTTCCCTATCCAGTTACGCTGTTGGATCTTTATCTTCTCAAGATAGTCCACAGTATCAAGGTCCTTATCAAGTCGTTCTGCGTACTTGGTAATTGCAAGCATCCATTGTTCACGTTCACGCTTTTCGGTAACAGTGCCACAGCGCTCACATTTTCCGTCGATCACTTCTTCGTTCGCTAGTCCCACTTTGTCTTTCGGACACCAGTTAACTACCGTACGTGCTTTGTAGGCTAACCCCTTTTTATAGAGCTGTAAAAAAATCCATTGTGTCCACTTGTAATACTGTGGGTCGGTGGTATCTACTTCCCTATCCCAATCAAAAGAAAAGCCGAGTCGCTGCAGTTGTGCTCTAAAGTTTTTAATATTTTTTTGAGTTTGAATAGCTGGGTGTGTGCCAGTTTTAATAGCATAATTTTCTGCAGGAAGGCCAAAAGCGTCCCAGCCAATAGGAAAAAGCACATTATACCCTTCACCACGACGTTTACGCGCCACTATATCCATAGCCGTATTACTGCGAATATGTCCTACATGAAGGCCATCACCCGAAGGGTACGGGAATTCTATGAGCCCATAGAATTTTTTTGTTTTTGAGGGAAAGAGTGCCTTGCCAGCCTTTTCTTTTTTCCACACTGCCTGCCATTTCTTCTCGATCTTCTTATGATTGTATGCGCGTGCCATATAACTCTTCATGTTACTGAAAGAGTCACTAAAATGCAAAATCCCGCCAGCAATGGCGGGGATTTCTATTACTTTACAAGTGGCGTTGTAGTTTTTTGGTATGGTTTGTAAAGCTCCGGATCAATAATTCTATCGTAACAAGTTACTCCAGCAGGGTGCTCCCAATTTCCGATTGTTCCACCCACAATCGAAACAGGTTGAGTTTCCCAGTTAGTTTCCTTGTATGTTTTTGAAGCCTTATTGAAAGTTGCACAAAGTTTAAACGAGTTCTGTCCAGTAGCTTCATACCCATAAGGCTTAAGTGTTTGCGGATCGTTGAGTGAAACATTTATGTAGCTTAAGGTGTCTCGAAGGTCTGATAATTTCGGCGGTAACTGTGACTTTGCTTGCCAATAACTAATTATTTTCTCCTGAATATACATAAGGTCTTGCACTTTTTGCTGATCAAATGCAACTAATCTCGCTGATTGAGGTGAGCCAGCAATGAGAAAACCTCCTAGTATACTTCCAACAACGATAACAATTGAAGTTAATCCGAATAAACGACTTAAGCGCATATTTTCAATGAAGGCCCCTTTCAAATCAAGGATGTAGTAGTAGAGGGTAAAACCAGCGAGTATTAAAATGGCGAGCACTTTTAGAAGAAAACGCATGGTAATTTCGCCATTAAGAAATGTATTTATGAGTGCAATAAGGTCACCAATAATTAAGGCTCCAGCCAAAAAAAGTGTCAATAACAAGAGCCACTTACGAATGCCAACGTCTTTGCGGTTAGGGGTTAGACGCAACTCTTTATTTTGATAGTACGAAAAACCTAAAAGTGTTGGGAAGAGTACTATAATCATTGCAAGCGAAAAGCGAACAGCCCCTGAATAGGGGTCTCCATAGAATTGACTATTGGAAAGTGGGTCTGGAAAGGTGTAATTAATGTAGGTAAAAAGAAGTGAAAGTAAACTACCAATCGAGGTATACAAAGAAAAAATAATTGCAAGATATACAAAGAAGTCTTTGGCGGTTGTTTTATTAGTGTTTGGTTCCATATGTTAGGTGCTGTTAATAAAGTTTGTGCTTATAAGTATAGCAGATTATTTTGGAGGGAAACCTAAATAGGTAAGATAGCCCAATTTCTGCAGAATGGGGTAGTAAAAAACACCAGCGATCTTCCATACTACAGCTTGCAGCGCAAGCCCAATGAGTACTACGGGATAACGAATATAAAAAGGAGCCTTCCTTTGACTTGAGGAAAAGCGCTGTTGAGTAAGCATATAGGCAAGCATAGGAAAGACGGCGTACACAAACATTACAAAGAGTGAGACGATAAACCCAGGGCCAAAAAGCATGAAGAAAAATTTTGCATGCTGCTCAAAAATCAAGCCATAGGCACCACAAAGTAACAAAATTTCTTTTTTTGAATAGTGGTATCGTTTTAGGATTGTGTACCACACCAGAACAAAAAGACCGTACCAGAAAAAACCAAGTATAAGGTCAACAGTTGGGTACGGACTTAGGAGTGCCCGCTCTTTAAGTGGGAGTTTCAGACTACTCCAAATAGCAAATACTTCAGTAAGAAGTCCAAAGAAAAGCCCACCCCCAATAAAAGCAACAGGGAGAGAAAAGCGATTTAAAAAGTTTGTAAGTCTTTCCCTAAAGGCGTAGGTAACGAGCGCCATAGGGAGGATGAAGGTCATTTGGTTCCCTAGCGATACACCTATAAGGAGAGTAGTTACAATCCAAAAAAATATTTTTTTAAGCATTATTTTTTATAGGTTACTATATGCGGGTAAAATTCACCCTCATTGATATACACAAGATTTTTATCTTGTGCTACTTTCCCAGTAGGATTTTGCTCTAGAATGAAAGTAGCGGGGTCAGAGTTCTCAAAACCTTGACTCTCGTAGTAAACCCGTAAGCTATCCTTAGCAAAAGCACTGCTAATGTGAATGAATGTTTTCGGATCCGCACCTTTTATAATTTGGTTGTTGAAGTAAACATTATTCTTATCTCGTGCAAAGATCTTACTAACTGTGCCATTGTAAGGAATATCATATTTGAAACTAGCTGGATCAGCCCCTTCAATTTGAATGTATTTAGTTTGATTGTTGACTTGGGTCTTGTAGTAGACCCCATTTGTATCTTTAATAATGGTATAGAGTGATTCATCTGCGGGAACATCCTTTGCATCAGCATATGCTTTGACAAGAATAGTGACACCACTTGATTTTAAGGTTTTCAAGGGAGCCCCATCTTTATCAACGATTTCATAGGTGGGGGGTATCGCCTCTTCTTTAGCGAGCTGTTCCCTCTTTTCAGCTTCCAATTGCGCGTCCTGTGCTTCTTTAGCCTCCCTATTTTTCTGGAATTCCTTTTTATCAGCTTCCCATTTTAACTTGTCGTGAATCATCAAACCTATGTTAAAGAGCAGTATAAAAAAGAAAAAGTAACCAGCCCACCTAATCCCCCTTTTGAATTTTTCCATATAAGTTTTATTAAATTTTTTCTATCCGTATATCCTTAATATGAACTGTATTATTTGTTTCGATATCTCGGTTGCGGTACATTCCAATTTTCATATAGTGTTGTACTGCATTAACCATGTTTGGTCCAGTGGTTGATACTACGGGCTTGGTACTTCCATCAAAGTAAACATTCACCTCACCATTATCTTTTTGAGACCATTTCACTACCATTCTAATTGTATGCCATACTTCACGGGTAAAGGGAATAAGGCCTCGAGGGATTATGCCTTCTTTACTTCCATCTATGCCTGTTGAGATAGAAATCATATCTTTACCATCTAGGTTCCCATAACCAACAAGAATTGGTGAACTGTAGCTTGGGAAATTGTCCCATGATTCCCCCTTACTAGTATCGGGTTGCACATGCCAATCAGCAAATAGCCACCATCTGTTCTGAGGTGCATCTGAGGGAAAATCCTTTGGGATGCGGAACTTCCAGGAGTATTGAACTGTATCCCCTTCTTGGTAAGGGAAATCTATAGCAAGTTCTGCGCGAATACCTTTATTTTTAATTGGCTGACCCTTAAAAATTGAAAGTGAAAGATAGTTTCCGGAACTATCTGTTGAAGTTGCAATGTTTTTAATTGTCGGTATTTCTATTTTTGTATAGTCAAAAAGGTCGGGACTTACTGCGTAGCGGATATATTCTAATTCAAGCGCGCGCAGTGACCCTTCTTCGGTAGGCACCGTCTGGTCTGGAGTACTATTATCTTTGGTTATATTCCTGCCTTTAAAAAAAGCAAATGAAAGTACTACCAAGCCAGCAAGGAGAGCTAGTAGAAGGAATCTCTTAAAAGGGCGGATCATAGGTAAATATGTTTATATTTTAAATTCTATAACATCTCCATCTTTTACAATATATTCCTTTCCTTCAGTGCGAAGTATGCCCTTAGCCTTGGCTTCGGCGTAGGAACCAGCAGAAAGTAATTTGTCCCACTCTATAACTTCTGCGCGTATAAACTTTTCTTTAAAGTCGTTGTGTATAGCCGTTCCTGCAATAGGAGCAGTACTTCCTTTTTTTATTGTCCACGCTCGTGTCTCGTCTTCTCCTGTCGTGAAGTAGGTCATGAGATTAAGGAGGGTGTAGCTCTTTTGTATAAGCTCATCGATACCGTCATTTTTATCATTAAGTTCTCCCTTAAACATTTCTTTCTCTTCGGGAGAAAAATCTTTGAGATCTTCTTGGATCTTGGCATCTATGACCACATATTCTGAGTGTTCAGCTTCTATGTAGTCGGTGAGCTGCTTAAAGCGTGCTAGGTCTGTCTCATCAAGATTTTTGGCTCCAGACTTCTTATTGAGTCCATAAATAATTGGCTTCTTAGAAAGAAGGTTCAATTGCTTTACGAAGGGGATCTCTTTTTCGGTTAGTTCGACTAATCGTGCGCTTTTCCCTGCATTAAGCGTCACTTTAATTCGCTGCAGCGCCCCCTCTTCAGTAATCGCGTCTTTATCCCCCTTTTTCACTTCTCGCACAAGGTTGCCTAGGCGTTTAGTAACAGTCTCAAGGTCAGCAAGAATAAGTTCAGTATTTATGATCTCTATATCGCGAATAGGATCTACTCCACCCTCAACATGGATAACATTACTATCTTCGAAAATGCGCACCATGTGGAGTATGGCATCCGTCTCACGGATATTGGCTAGAAACTTATTTCCAAGTCCCTCGCCAGTCGAAGCTCCTTTTACAAGTCCTGCAATATCTACGAACTCAATAACTGCAGGAATAGTTTTCTTAGAATGTGAAAAGTTAGTTAACTTCTGTAGTCGCTCATCGGGTACGGCAACAATGCCCACTGACGGATCAATGGTACAGAAGGGGTAGTTTTCTGCTGGCACTGACTTTTTAGTGAGTGCATTAAAAAGTGTGGATTTCCCCACATTTGGTAGCCCCACAATTCCAATAGATAGTGACATTCGGCTATAATTATCTAATAATGACGAAAAAGCAAGAATATCTCTTATTTCTACTGTGGCCGTTTATCATTCTTGGCGTAAGTCTATTTCTTAAACCGGTTTTTTTTGAAACTATTTTTCTTTTCTATATTTTGCCAGCACTTTTTCTTTCATGGAAACTTCCTGGGCAAATAGTAAAAACTGCGCAATTGGCATTCGTTGGCTCCTTATTAGGGCTTATTTTCGATTATTCAGCGGAGGTTACTGCTACCTGGGTTTTCCCTCAAACGTATTTTTCATTTAAATTACTTGGTGTAACACCTATTGAAGTCCCACTTTGGTTTTTCTTTTGGACATATCTTGTAATTATGTTTTATGAGTATTTCCTGGAACAAGATAAGAAGCGTGAAAAAATAGCATCATCGGCCAAAACCCTGTTATGGGTGGGCCTGGTAATCTATCTAACCTTTTACTTTCTAATTACGGTTTGGCGCATGCCGTTCGCTGTACCTTATACTTATCTCACCTTCGGTGTTTTGTACGCTTTTATCCCACTCGTATTAATGCTCTATTTTTATCCTAAACTAAGAGCAAAGTTTTTAATTGTTATTGCTTACTTTTTCCTACATTCACTTGTCTACGAAATAGTTGGTCTCAGGTATGGTAGTTGGAGTTTTCCTGCCACAAGTCAATTTGTTGGTTGGATTCAATTATTTTCATTTAAATTTCCCTTTGAAGAGTTCTTTTTTTGGATAACAGTTGCTTCGGCAGGGATTCTTGCTTGGTATGAATTCTTTGACGACGATAGAAAGTAGTTTATAAAAAAACACCCCGCTTGCGCGGGGTAAGCGGGGGTGGCGGATCAGCGTGGTGGCGCCAGAACAAGCCTGAGGAAATCCTCCATGGTATCGGCGATGAGGCAGCCCATCGCCTCAAGCTGCTCCTTGCTTGGAAAACCGCCGAGGCCGAACTGGGGTTGCCATTCGCACCCGACGATCACCTTGGGAGGAGGTTCGTCTTCGTTGTCCCGCAAGTTTTCCTTCCGAGCAAGCGCCGTCACGATGTGCAAAAAGTCATCAGGGTTGGGCCGAAGGTGGTACTTGCCGGGGTTTTCGAAGTAGTGTGCTGTAAACCAGAAGAGAAAAGTATGGGAGAGTGCCAAGGAGAGCCGCACATTGCCTGCGTCCTCGATGTCCTTGCGCGGGTCATCATGAAGGAAAAAACTTCCCCGCTCGAGGCCAACGTCCACCACCCCCTTGAACCCAGACAGGGCCCGCAGGGCG
Organism: uncultured Candidatus Saccharibacteria bacterium; assembly: GCA_964541455.1. GTDB lineage: Bacteria > Patescibacteriota > Minisyncoccia > Phycocordibacterales > JAKFXT01 > JAKFXT01. Next base: position 63,732 of record CAZIPS010000002.1, read on the forward strand.
TGATACTGCCATGGGACATGCGTTGGGTCATTGAGAGCATTGATCGGCCCACAAAGGGCCACGCTTCCAAATGCCGCCATGGCATGACTCGAAACTAGGTCGAGCTCTTGATGCCTCCAGCGGTAGTGGCCAGTGAGATTGAGGCTCTGCCAGAACTTTTGTACAGCAGCAGCCTTTTCTTGCAACTCTTGCAATTCTCCGGGAGCGAACATCGCTAGTTTCCTTTCATGGGGTCATGGGGGTAATGGGGTACTAAAAGCGAGTTTCACAATAACACGCACTTTAATTTTATCAAAAAGTTAGATCCCTTTTTTAGCAAGCTTTGCAACCGTATCCCCTGCTTTAGTTCTTCCCTCGGGGGTAAGTTTTTTGATGTTTCCGATATAGGTTACGCGAGTAGGCCAGATGCCTGAAAACCAAAACACACCTTTGCGTATGTCGTGAGTAAAGTCCCCCATGAAAAGGCGGTCGAGTAATGGCGGATTATCCATAGTAACAATGATTCGCCCTGTACGACCCTTAAGTAATTTATCCCAAAGTCCAAGTAGGCTCCCCTTTCGCATACGAAAAGCAAATCCTGGAAGAAACATGCGATCAAGAAGTCCTTTGAGAAGGGCGGGCATTGTGCTCCACCAATTGGGGTAGACCACTGTGATATGGTTTGCCCATTTAAAATCATTTTGTAACTGCAGTAGATCAGGTTCGAGTGCTTGGATTTCTTTATAACCTTTGTGAAGAATGGGGTCAAACTGGAGTTCACCGATGTTTACCCTTTTTACTTCATGACCCGCCTCCCTTGCTGCTTCTTCATACCGTGTCGCCAAGTAGCCGCACATAGTGTCCCAGTTACTGTGCCCGAGCAGCACCAAAATTTTTTTCTTTTGCATGTTACTTTTGCATTAAAGAACTCAACTGCCCTTTGTATTCTTGGAGTACACTCATAACAGCCTGCATCTGTGGAGTACCTTGCTTCATTTTGGCTTCTACTTTTTTTCCAATTTCTGTAAAAAGTTCAGGATGCTGCTCTACTATATTTAAAATTTGTTCCTGCTGCGCTTCAGGAACTCCTTTCAGTTTACTTTTTATAAGACTGCGCATTAAGAAATTTTTTAGCATGTGTGTATGTTAGCATCCCGTCTACTCCCGCACAATTTAGGAGAAGGTCGTAGTTATTAACAGGTGACTTTTCAAAATGGATAAAATCTATTATACTCTACTTACAAGCTAAACTAGGTCGGAAAAATAGTTAGCTCGAAGTGTGTCTGTAACAAAAGGCTATCGAACTTTTGTAATAGACCGGCAAAAACCCGAAAGAAATATCTTTCGGGTTTTTGCTTTTAAAATCAAAAAGGAGATAAGGCAGTAAATGCAAAATTTGACTTTATATAATAAGTAAGTTATAATTATCCTCAGGCAATTTCAGGAGATTTTTTATGGACTTTTGTCCAGCATGCGGTGGGCTTCTCAAGGAGACCCACCTCTCAGGAAACCTCTACGGGTTTTCTCGGCGTGATGCATACAAGTGCAATGACTGCAGCCTTGTCTTGGCACGCGCTAACGGCGGGGCGGTACACTCGGTCACCCCCATCGCACCAAATGCGGTGGTGATCGAGGGGTACAAGTTGGGGCTCCGTCTCCCACAGGTTTAGTATCACCCCGGGTCGGAAGACCCGGGTGTTTCTTTTTATACGAGTACCAGAACGCTTTCTTTTGATACTTCAAGCACTCCTTTATTAATTGGAAATGTTTCATTTCCCCCTACCCCACGTACAGTCACTACCCCACTGCGTAAAGCAGAAACTAAAGGTATATGGTTTTTGAGAATAGTCATTTCTCCTTCACTCCCTGGAAGCGTGACTGAAGTAACTTCGCCATGGAAGAGGACGTCACTAACTGAAGCAATGGTGAGAGTGAACATATTGATTAAGAAAGCGCTCCCTTCATATAGAACTCTTGCTCATTACGATCATCGTATTTACCGGCAACAATGTCTGAAAAGCCCTTAACAGTATCTTTGAGCGAAACGTAAGCTCCTTTAATGCCGGTGAAGGGTTCTCCAACGAAGAAAGGTTGAGAAAGGTAGCGTTGGATTTTGCGCGCACGTCCAACAATCAACTTGTCATCGTCTGACAATTCTTCCATACCCAAAATGGCAATGATGTCTTGGAGGTCTTTGTAGCGTTGCAAAATTTTTCTTGTTGCGATCGCTGTTTCATAGTGCTCTTTGCCAACAATCTCTGGATCAAGGGCACCTGATCCTGATTCAAGTGGATCGATAGCTGGATAAATACCGAGCGAAGCAAGTTGGCGACTAAGCACCACTGTTGAGTCAAGGTGTGCAAAAGTGGTCGCTGGAGCAGGGTCAGTCAAGTCGTCAGCTGGTACGTAGATTGCCTGTACAGAAGTAATTGATCCATCATTTGTTGAAGTAATGCGCTCTTGGAGTTGTCCCATTTCCTCGGCTAACGTTGGCTGGTATCCCACAGCAGAAGGAATACGACCAAGGAGTGCTGACACTTCAGAACCCGCTTGAATAAAACGAAACGCATTGTCCATGAAAAAGAGCACATCCTTTTTCATAACATCACGGAAATGCTCCGCCATGGTAAGCCCAGTGAGTGCCACACGAGCGCGAGCTCCGGGAACTTCGTTCATTTGACCGAAGACAAGTGCTGTTTTGGCAAGCACTCCTGAATCTTTCATTTCATGATAGAGGTCATTCCCTTCACGAACGCGCTCCCCTACTCCTGCAAAGACAGAGTATCCACCATGGTTAGTAGCAACGTTACGGATAAGCTCTTGAATAAGCACTGTTTTCCCTACACCCGCTCCTCCGAAAAGCCCTACTTTACCTCCCTTGATAAAAGGAGTCATGAGGTCAATTGCTTTGATACCAGTTTCAAACACTTCAGTTTTGGTTTTTTGGTCTTTAAAGGCGGGGGCCTTTTGATGAATTGGGAGGGTTGGTGTTTCTTTTGGAAGCGCTTCGCCGCCATCAACAGGAGTTCCTAGTACATTAAAAAGTCGCCCAAGCACTGCTTCTCCAACGGGAGTTGAAATAGGCTTCCCTGTATTTACTACAGGCAGGTCACGCATAAGTCCTGTGGTATCGCTTAGCGCAATTGCGCGTACGCGATTGAGCCCAATATGTTGCACCACTTCAAGCACAATGGTACGCGAAGCACCATCATCCGCCTTTTGAAGTACGGTGAGCGCGGTGCGGATAGCCGGTGGTTCGTACTCGAAATATACATCCACCACTGGACCAATGATTTGCTTTATGATGCCTTCGTTTTTGTGTGTTTCCATACAGTGTTTTATATTTTAAGCGCTTCAATACCTCCAATAATTTCTGATACTTCTCGTGTAATTGCACCCTGTCTTACTTTGTTAAATGTTCGTGTTAAATCTTTTTTAATATCTCTAGCTTTATCCCCTGCGCTTTTCATGGCTACCATACGCGCAGAGTGTTCGGAGGCTTTTCCCTCAAGCGCTCCGTGATAAAGGCTTAAGGTTACAAGGTATGGAAGGAGTTGGTCTAATACGTTAAGCACATGCGGTTCAAATAGGTATGGGGTATGTGAAAGTGATGCTGCAATATCTTTATTATTGAAGCTATCAGCATATTTTCCTTTTATTGGGGCGATGCCTCGAACAACACCTTCTATGTCGCTCTGTTGTACGGGGAGAAGAAGGTGGAGTGCACCTTCTTGGCTAAAGGTAGAAAGAAAATTACTGTAGGCGAGAAATACTTCTTTGTAAATATGTGACAGAAACTTTAAAGTTACGTCTGTTGCAATAGCTTCAAACTTTTCAAGGGGTAGTGTATCAGGGATTCCCGCCTCTTCGTGTAAAATCTGATAGCCTTTCTTTTTGAAAAACTCCGTTGCTTTTTTACCAAGTGTTATAAAGACCACTTCTTCTTTCGTAAGTTTTTTTTCGGTAATGTGAGCCATGACTTTTCGTAGCACCGCAGTATTCAAGTTCCCTGCAAGACCTCTGTCACTCGTAAATACAACGATAAGTGTTACTCCATTAGTATGCTTTTGAAAAAGTGGATGCGTGAGCGCTTCTTTGTCAGCACTTAGTCGTACAAGCATATTAAGAGCGCTTACGGCGTACGGGCGAAGCGTGAGGGCTCTTTCTTGCGCTTTACGCATACGCGCAGCAGAAACAGCCTCCATAGCTTTTGTTACTTGGCGCGTTTTTTCAACTCCACGTATTTTGGCTTTGACTAATTTCTGCGACATATGTTTTATCGTGCACTAAAGAAGGCACTTAGCGCTTCTTTGAGTTTCTGTTCGGTGTCCTCGCTAATTTCTCTTGTTGTTTTGATAGTTTCAAATAATGTAGGGACACTATTTTCAAGATGAAGTAAAAGTCGCTCTTCAGTGTCTTTGACCGAAGAAACCTCAATTTTGTCGAAGTAGCCGTTCACTCCGGCATAAATAATCACTACCTGCTTTTCAAATGAAAGCGGTACTCCCTTTCCTTGTGTGAGCACTTCAGAGAGTCTGCGTCCCTTCTCAAGACGCTCTTTGGTAACTGGATCTAGGTCTTGTGAGAATTGCATAAACGCTTCGAGTTCGCGGAATTGAGCAAGTTCTAGGCGGATTTTAGCTGCAACTTTTTTCATCGCTTTTGTTTGAGCGGCACTTCCCACACGAGACACTGAAATACCAACGTTGATGGCAGGTTTAGTCCCTTTGTTGAAAAGATCAGCCTCAAGGTAAATCTGGCCATCAGTAATTGAAATCACGTTAGTAGGAATATACCCTGACACATCGTTTTCTTGAGTTTCGATGATAGGAAGCGCAGTAAGTGATCCTCCTTTAAGTTTTGGAGAAAGTTTTGCAGCACGTTCCAAAAGGCGTGAGTGAAGATAAAAAATGTCACCTGGATACGCTTCACGTCCCGGTGGACGACGGAGCAAAAGTGAAAGCTGACGGTAAGCAACAGCCTGCTTTGAAAGATCGTCATAAATCACAAGGGCGTCTTTCCCTTGTTCCATAAAGTACTCACCAAGTGCCGCTCCTGCATAGGGGGCCAAAAATTGAAGCGCCGCAGGGTCACTTGCTCCTGCTGAAACAACGATAGTGTAGGCAAGCGCACCCTTTGTTTTAAGCTGATGCACAATACGTGCTGTCTTTGACTCCTTTTGACCGATAGCAACATAGATACACATTGGGCGCGTTGCCTCTGGCTCATGTAACTGATTAAGGATAGTATCAATTGCTACCGTTGTTTTTCCGATTCCGCGGTCACCGATAATAAGTTCACGTTGTCCGCGTCCGATAGGAATCATGGCGTCAATTGCTTTGATACCTGTATGAAGTGGGGTATCTACACTTGCGCGGTCAATCACCCCATACGCCTCGCGTTCAATAGGGTAAAAAGCACTTTCTTTAATAGCGCCTAGTCCATCAAGAGGAACACCAAGTGGGTTTACTACACGACCTAGGAAATGTTCGCCCACAGGAAGCGAAAGTACTTTTTTGAGACGCTTTACACGCATACCCTCAACGACGCGCGTTGAGTCACCCAAAAGAATCGCACGCACAAGCCCCTCTTCAAGGTTAAGTACAAGTCCATAGAGTGGATCATGTTGTTCCATGCTTTCCTCAAGACTTTTACCATCGTGAGTAATGAACTCGATCATTTCTGACATCATTGCCTTACCAAGCCCCTCTATTTCAACCACACCATCACCAATAGCGCGTACCACCCCGACCTCTTCTGTTGTAGGAAGGTGTGCATAGTGTTCGAGCTCCTTCTTTATCTTTTCAATCAGATGTTCGTTCATATGTTGTGTTGTGTTAGTAGGGTTTTATAAAGTGTGAGAAGGGATTGTTTGTAGCTCTCATCAATACGCAGGTCTTTGGTTTCTAATTGGTACCCGCCAATAAGTGATGCGTCGAGTACGTGCGCAATTGAGGAAGGGTTGTGGTGAGGAAAATATTTTTCGATAATCTGTTTTGCCCTCTCACTTGAAATTGGCTTGGCAGTTTTAAGTAAAAGATAGTCTCGTTTCTTTTTTTGCGCTGTCTCAAGGGATTTTAAAATTTTGGGAAAAAGACGCATGAGATGTTTCTTTTGAAGGAGCGCCCGCAGGTGCTCGATTAAGATATCGATTTCTTCAGTATTTTTGTTCCTTCCCAATTCAAGAAGTGCTTCAGCGTATAGTTCTGCTTTCATGTTATGCTTCCTTGCGAAGAATTTTCTCGGCACCAAGTATGGCGAGTTTTGCAATATGCGCCTCAGTTTCTTTAAGTGCTTCTGCCTTAATCCGCTCACCCTCAAGCGCTGCTTCTTTTAGAAGTGTTGCCTTTATATTTTCAGCTTCAAGAGCCGCCTTTTCTTTAAGGTGTGTTGCTGAACTAAGGGCGTTTGACAATGCTTTGTCAGCTTTTTGTGCACTTTCTTTTAATAGCTGCGCACCTTCTGTTTCGGCCATCGTAAGTCTCTCTTTTGCTTCTTCTGCATCGCTTACCCCCTTAGCAATCAACCTACGACGCTCGTCGAGAAGCGTAAGAAGTGGCGTGTAGAGAAAACGCTTGAGTAAAAATAGCAAGATAAGAAAGTTCACTATTTGTATAGCGAGTAGTCTCCAATCAACACCAAACACATGAATAATAGTTTGCATAACTTAAGAAAATAATACGCGATTCTTTAAGACTGAGCAGAAATCCTTTATACAAGGAAGGGGTATTTTTGCAGAAGGAGTCGTACCGTTAGTACGGTGACTGAAACAAAAATATTCCTGACGCAGTAGAAAGGAATTTATCTCAGTCGACTAAACGAACTTAACGATAAAGGCAACCACAAGCGCAAAAATCGCAAGCGCTTCAGTAAAGGCAACACCAATAAACATTGTCGCCTGTACTTTACCTGATGCTTCAGGATTCCTACCAATAGCTTCAACAGCTTTGGCAACGATCATACCTATACCAATACCAGGACCAAACACTCCGAGCCCTACAGCAAGTGCCATGGCGATATTCTTTGCAATTTCTATATCCATATATTTCTTTTACTATTTATAACTACTTCTAATGACCTTCATCGTGCGCGGTAATCGCTCCCTTAATAAAAAAGAGCGTCAACAATGAAAATATTGCCGCCTGGATGAGCCCTACCGCTACCTCAAAGCCCATCATAGGTACAGGGGCAATGACTGGTATGAACGACACGATAATAAGTATCACTACTCCGCCGGCAAAAATATTACCAAAAAGACGGAAGGAAAAGGATACAATACGCGCGAGTTCAGAAAACAAGTCTATAACCCCCACTGCAAATCCTAAGAATGAGCTAAGATTAACAAATTTTTTAAGATATGAGAAGCCGAGAACTCTAAAGCCAGCGATTTCTATTGCCACAAAAGAAATGAGTGCAAGGGCGAGGGTTAGGTTTAGATCAGTGGTCGCTGCGCGCAAAAGTGGCACAGTCTCCCCTTCCTTAGTGTGGTAGAGGATGCTCTCAACCCCAGGAATAAAATGGATGAGGTTTGCGATAAAGATTACAAGAAAAAGCGTCATGATTAGTGGGAAGTATGTCTTTGAAACTTTTTTGTCTTGAAGTGTAGTTTCTACATACTCATAAATCCCACCAACAGCAAGTTCAAAAAGCATCTGCAAACGACCTGGAACAAGTGTTCGTTTCTGTAGCATAAAAGCAAGTGTCAAAAGGAGTAGTGTGCCAAGGAGTGACATGAGGAGGGCATTGGTGACTGGAATACCAAAAAAATGGCCTAGTGTTTCAGCTCCAAGAGTAATGTGAATTTTGCTTGCTCCCGCCTCGTGCATAATGTTCTGTAATGTATCATGAGATAGTCAAATAAAAAAACGGCACCCGAAGGTACCGCTTGGCGACCGCTGGTTGCCGCCCTAGATGAGCATCCCGCCACGGTAGTTGTGAACCCCGCAAATTTTACCGTCTGAAGGATTGAATATTGATTCGACACCCAAGAAGGTGGTAAATCCAGCTCCACGAGGGTGATTGTGATAACGGAAATCGCTTGGAACTCTAACCCCCCGACCCCCGCAAAACCGCCGACTCTCGTAGGCCTTCTTGAGGCAGGCTACAAGCGTGGGGATGACCGCCTTCTCATACCACCCCTCGTAACTCATCTGCCAGATTGGCACATCTTTGTGCCAGATGGTGGTAGTGCCGGCGCTTTGATTTGACTCCGGATGACTGTACCACATGTCCCGAAGCTTGAAGTTTCCCTTTTCGAAAGCCAGAAGTTTTGCCCAGGGAAACCCGGGAACTGTTTCGGGCTCCCTACCGGCGGCGTAGCCAGCGGCCATGGCGGTCAAAAAGAATTCCTCTGCTGTGTAGGTCAGCGCCAGCTTAGTATCACTGTCCATGGATATCTCCCTATTGGTTGTACTAAAGGAGACATTATCACAAGAATGGAAATAAAAAAACCGGCGTCCGCAGACGCCGGGTGAAACATGCCAGCTTACAGTCGGCCTTGCCTGAGGGTTTTCAGGGACTGTAGGAAATGGGGTGTGGGTCAAAAACCCGCTCAAGAAGTTTTCTTCCCTCCGCGGGCAACCCGACATCCCGTACCCAGACGGTGCTTGGAGTCGCCGCCTCGCCTGTCACATCGATCTGCGCCAACACCCTTCCGCTCACAAGCTCGTAGAGCTCGGCACAGCCACGCAACATGCCCTTCTTGTTGTAGCGGGTAAATACTGGCACATCGGCAGTGCCTATCCGCATGGCAACCGCGTCAAGGCCGTACCGATACTCCTCGACATAGGTACCCTCACTTCCTGCCCATGAATCTCGGCTGATTTTGGTGGGCTGATTCCCTTTTTGGAACATGGTTCGCAAGAACGCAAACATGGTTTTCTCCCAGTTAGGTACTATAAAAAGCCTAGCATCTTTTGATGGAGTTACAAATGCGTTATACTTTTTGTGTTTGGGCCATTAGCTCACTTGGTAGAGCGCTTCCATGGCATGGAAGAGGTAACCGGTTCGATTCCGGTATGGTCCACAAGCACGAAAAATTACCTGCCCTACGGCAGGTTTTTTCGGCTTGTGGAAGACGGAGCGTGGCGACGCGAGTCGGGGTCGCGGAAATTTTTAGTAAAAAATTATCTGTGACCACAAAAATAGCATAGCAAGCAAACTGCTTTGCTTGCGTACCGGAATCGAAAGACTTTTCGTTACCGAAGCTTTGTGAGGTCGAAAAGTACCCGTTGCGGTAGTTGGTGATTCTGGAAAAATAGTATGATTATGATATGGTGCACCCGTGCAGATCCTCATAGGCGACTTGTAAGAAGAGAGGATGCGGTGTAACCCAATTTCGCGCTGACCAGACGGTGGCACGGCTGGTCGCAAAGGGGAACCCAATTTCGTGCTGATCAGACAGCGGCAAATGGCTGGTCACAACATCGCTTACCGAGAAGCCCTTGGGGGTTTGCACGCCGGCCTTCGTTGGCCGGTTTTTATTTTTTTGCTTTCTCTTCTTCTGTTACTATAAAGACAATGTCGCACACACCTCCTGATATGGAAGAAGAAACATATACTCCCCTTTCCCTTTTAGAGGGTGAGGATACACCACATGGACATAAGGATTGGCATATTGTGTTGCCCATTCTTCTTTCACTTTTTGCACTACTACTGTTTGCCACCTTTAAAGCAGAAAAAAAAGTGTTACTACCACTTATAGAAGCCCCCACTCCTCCAAAAACGTACACTGATGACTATTACAACTCACTTTCATGGAGCGAAGTGGTAAGTGCTCCACGTTGGGGGAAGCGTGATTCTCACGAGTCATACCAATGGAATGGGAAAATGTATCTTTTTGGAGGACTTGATGGAGACATCGCCACACTTCCTGATGGTGGCCCAGACTATGAAAAAGCAAAATACTACAACGATATATGGGTGACCGATGATGGTGAACACTGGAGTTTGGTAACAGAGCATGCAAACCTTCCCTACCTCCGCTCGATGTCTATCGTTCCCTTTAAAAATAAGCTTTTTCTTATTGCTGGATGGGGCCCGCAGGTCGGTTTAAATCACAATATTTATACCTCAACTGATGGGGTCACGTGGAGCGTTGCAACGACAACCACTCCCTATCGAGGACGCGAGGGGCAAAGAGTGCTTGAGCGAAACGGAGTGTTGTATATGTTCGGCGGAGTTGATTACTACAAGCATGAGACCTTAAACGATGTTTGGAAAAGCGAAGATGGTCTCACTTGGGAATTACTTACTTTAAAAGCTCCTTGGCATTCACGCTGGGACCATGATGTGGGGGTTATTAACGACACTTTTTTCCTTGTTTCTGGAATGAGTAATGGTACTACGGGGTATGACGATATTTGGAAGTCAGCTGATGGCGCAACATGGACACTTGTTGCAACAGGGACACCTATCGGTAAACGGCAAGGGCATGTTGTTTTAAATTATCGAAATGTGCTATGGCTTATTGGAGGACTTGATACAGCAACAAATCAAGGAAAGGGAGAAGCGTGGTACTCACGAGATGGGGAGCACTGGAAAAAGGTTCCCCTTGATGGTGCGTGGGAAGGGCGTGAAGACCATCAAGCAGTTATTTTTAACGACACTCTTTTCCTTTTTGGAGGCATGGGAGCTTCATGGCATTGGAAGGGGGATATTTGGAAAGCATACTTAACACCGTAGTTATGGAATCAAAAAGAAGCTCAGTATTTGAACTCGTCGGTATTGGCCTTGTATTACTTATCGGGCTTTTTCTGACATTTAAAAACGGTAACTTTAAAAATGATACTTCTCAAAACACCGATGTGTTTAAAGTATCACTAGAGCAACACACCGATGCTTCCAAAATTCCTGGAATAAATGCTGAAAGTTATCTTCTTGCGGTCTACGACGGCAATAACCTTCATACGCTTAAAACGTTTAATGCAGAGACCCCACGTCGTATTGCAAGTGTCACTAAACTTATGACGGCAATAGTTGCGGAGGAAGCGCTTCCCAAAACATACATCCTGACTCTAAACAAAGAAGCACTCCTTACGTTTGGCTCCTCACACTTCTACAGCGCTGGAGAACAATTGGGTATTAATGATGCACTTAACTCACTTCTTGTTGAATCAAACAATGACATCGCTCGAGCGTTTGCTACTTCCCTACCGCAAGGAAATTTTTTGCAAAAAATGAACGAAGAGGCTCAGCGCCTTGGAATGAAAGATACAGTGTATCGCAACACAAGCGGCCTTGATGGCAGTAGTACCTCAACAACTAATTTCTCAACTGCTTCTGATTTAAGCTTACTTTTAAGGACGTATGTTGATGATCATCGAGCGCTTTTGACACGCACTGCTCAAAAAGAGATTACTATCCACTTTGCTAATGGCTCAGTAAGCCACCTCGCAACCTCAACTGATCACCTGCTCACAGATTCTACATTTCCATACACTGTGCTTGGTGGGAAAACGGGAGAAACAGCACTCGCCAAGAAAAATCTAGCTATAGTTGCCACTGATCCAAATGAGCCACTTGTGTACATCGGGGTGGTGCTTTATTCCGACGACCATTTTTCTGATATGAAGAAATTGTTCGCTACGCTAACAACTAATTAGCATACTGCTGGCTTACTTGCCTCTTTGGAAAGAAAGTAGACAGAAAGGAGAAGGATAAGAAATCCTATCATTTCAAACTCCTTACCTTCAAAAGGCAGTAACTTTACTAATCCACTAAGTCCAAGAAATGGCAAAAGTGAAGTGATAAGGATGGGGCCACAGCTCGCACAACCAAAACCAAAAAGTGCGCTTAATAGGCCTACGGCTCCGAGTGTGCTATTCCCACGCACTCGTCCGAGCTGCCTATTGAAGACAAAGATAGTAAGCCCAATGTTAAGTGAAAAAAGAAACGCAATGCTTACTGTTATAAAGATAGTAGTTAACTGGTCTCTAGAAAACGAAGCGAACAAAAGAGACAGTAAGAGCGAAAGTTTCTTACTAAAAGTAGCGCTTCCATGAGCTACCACTTCAACAAAGTTAATGTTTTGGGAAAAAATAATTGAAACGTAAGTAAACCCCGTAAGCAGGACTATGCCTATAAGGTATTGCTTTTTTGTAAGTACTTGTAAAAGACCCCTTAACATCGCTACATCATAACAAAGACCTCAGTATTTTTCATACTGAGGTCTTTGTAGTTTTTTAATGTAAGGGACCCTCTTTCTTATCTTCCTTCCTTATAATTCTTGCAGTATCAAAGGCACCTGTAGCATTTGGGTCAAAATCAGCCACTTCTTGCCCTAAACTTTCTCCTGTGTGACCTCTATATTTTTCCGCTAATTCTGGATCATTAAAAATTGCATCAAAATCAACTGCTGCCTCACGAGGAGGGATCTGCTCACTTTGCGAACCTTGCTCTGGGGTACTCTGTGGTGCACTATCAAATGCCATACATTGTAGTTAGTTAATACATCACAATTATTTAAAATTAGTCTGCATGTGTCAAGGTATACAAACAGCGCCCGAAGGCGCTGCTAATTAGAGAAGTTCGCGGAGTTCTGGATATTGCCTCCGAAGCTTGTTACGCACCCGAGTCAAGGTTACCTTAACTGTTCCCTCCGTGCAGCCGAACTGCTCAGCTATTTCCCTTGAGGCATTACTAGGCCCAGTTCTACTTGCCCAAAGTTCGAGGTGGGCCTCAAGGACTTTTCTCTGAAGAGCCGGAAGTGAAGACGAAAAGCATGTAAAAATCGCTGCAATCTTAGTCCGCCGCTCGCGATCCTGGCAGATCCTTTCAGGATGGTTGGTATCAAGTGGAACGAGTCTTGCAAATTCGTCTTCCCCAATATCTCCATCATAGGAAAATCCTTCATAATGCTGGTGAGCGTAGCGTGTTTCGCACCGCTCCTTTGTCTCTCGTCCTCGCAAAAGATCTTTGAAGCGGGAGGTTAGGTGGCAATGAAGATAAGAGGCTTGGAAAGGTTTTGATAAATCGTGCTTTTTCGCCAAAACGAACAATAGATATCTGGCTTCCTGTCGCAAGTCTGCTTCCGTAAAATTCAGGCGACCATCACGAAAAGAAAAAACAACATGTTTGATGGTGGCTTGGAAGCACCGCCAAAGCTCATCAAAGGCCGCCTCGTCCCCTCCCTGTAGTCTTCCTAGCGCCTCCAATATTTTCGATTGTTCCATGACGCCCTCCTTGGTTTCTGGGAACTCTGCTATTAAGTATATGCCTACAACTATTCAAAAGAAGTTGAAATGAGGGGGAAAGTGTTGTGTTTGTGGTCAGGGATATTTTGTGTGTCGGCACACACAAAATTCCACGACCCTGGCTCGCCATTTCTGTTACTACAAAAATATGGCTCCGCCTTCCACACAATCAAAAAACCTGCCGCAGGGCAGGTGTTTTTGTATTGTGTGGACCCGAGAGGATTCGGTCACAGATTTTTCTTACTGAAAAATCCGCAACCCCGCTTCGGCACCGTCGCGCCTTAGCTTTCGAATCCCCCCAACCCCAGCCTGCAATACAAAAGGCCACCTAAAAGGTGGCCTTTTGTATTGCAGTGGACCCGAGAGGATTCGAACCCCCCGCCTCCTCAGTGCAAATGAGGCGCTCTAGCCAAATGAGCTACGGGCCCAACAGTGCATACTATAACCTACTTATACAAAAATACAAATATTGCCTGGCCTGTCTAAATAGAATAAGCTTGTCACAGTTTGATCTTCACATAGGAGGCCTCGTGAACACCTGTGTCTTGGTTGGAAACGAATTGGCTATTTCTGAAATAGCCCCGTTCCTTTCCTCCCTTGAGCACCATGTGGTGTGTTGCGGGGAGGAAGAGGTGGTAAGTCGTGTCGGGTTTTTGGAGACTAGCACATATCCAGTTTCCCATGTAGTGTTTTACACGACAACCAACTTTACCGAATTTGGTAACATCTTTAGGGGCGTGAGACGTTTGAGATCCGACTTCCCTCAACTAAAGTTCATTGCCTTTCGTAATGGACCTGGCACCTTCCCTACCGAGAAAGATTTTTCGCTGCTCGCAGTAACCCTTTTAGGAAACGAACAGCAGCTCGGTGCAGGAAAAATTGCTTTCCAAATCCACAAAGCGCTTTTGAACGAAAAAGAGGGGGTCGTACGTCGCAGAGGATCGATCCTACCACTTTTCGCTTCAAGATCATACCTCTTACAAGGAGTGCCAAGTATGGCGCATCAGCTAGAAGCACCAAAATGCCTCGTCATTGGTCATCCCAAATACGTGGGGACCCTTGTCGGAGAGCTGCGGCATACGAAGAGTTTCAACTTCACCGCAGTGCCTCTCGACTTCACTCAAAGCCCAAGCGGGCAAAAATGTGGGAGTCTGATAGGCATCAAGGAGGAACATGGTGCGCCCCTTGGCATCGTGATCCAACTCAGTCACTTTGGCGAGGAATGGGAGGAAGTGATCGAGTTCCTAAAACAAGAGTTCCCAGGGACACTTCTTTTTGCCTTCTGGGTTTCAAGTGGTAGCAACGGAAGCGTTCCAAGTGCCGCAAGCATAAGAGGGCTTGGGGCCGATGCAGCCCTTGTGAGCACAGGACCTTTTCGGCAAGTAATTGTCGAATTTTTCGAGAAGAAGTTGCTGGAAGCTTCCCAACCAACCCTTCCCCCGCAAGGTGCACGAGGTACTCCTCAACCAGCACCACCCGCACCCATACCTGCACCTGCGACCGCGACATCACCCCCTCCAGTACTCAACACACAGAGGCAGTCCCAACCGACGGAGCGAAGTGAGCACAGTGTCCCCGAACCAGAACCTGCCATCCCTCGTTTCTTGAAGGGCTTTGAAGGAGTACCTATGAAAGAGGGGCTTCCCCAAGTCGACCACCCGCTGCTTCTCTTGGCGCTTGCGCAGGCCGCTGAGACCTTCGCCAGCGTTATCCGCGCCGGTCTTAAACAACAAAAGGTTGTTCCCGCGACTCCCCCTGAACCACCAGCATCTTGTCTATCGGCTTCTCCCCCAAGTACCTCTGAAAAGGTCCCCTTACTTCGTTTTGAAAAGGGGCATAGCGAACGAGTCACAAGAATCACACTTGGCCCGCATACTTTCGAAGTTGGCGGAAGAAGTGTCACTTTCCTCCAGTGTCTACAGACACCGGAGGGGTGCCACAGGGACGCCTTGGCCGAGCAATTGGGCGGAATTGAGGCCAGCACGTTTAGTCAAATGGTTTTCCAACTACGTGCGAAAATGAACAAGGCAAAAGCAGGTCTTGCTGATGCTTTGACTTACAACCGAGCTACCCATACCTACCGAATAGACCCACGGCTGATTCCGCCAGAGTGACTCATGCCGCCCCACCCTGGGGCGGCTTTTATTTGTTAAGCGCAAGATGAATAACGTGCTCTAAAAAGCCAGGCAAAGAAAGCCCGACTGCGCTAAGTGACTTTGGGAAAAGAGATGTTTCAGTTAGTCCAGGCAAAGTGTTAGTTTCCAAAATAAATACTCCTCGTTTTGGATGAATAATAAAATCTGTACGAGAATAGTGACGTAACCCGAGTGTACGATGTGTGTTGAGCACTGCTTCCTGAATTTGCGCCACCTCATCCTTTGAAAAATTACCTGGCACAATTTCATCACTCATGCCACTATATTTTGCTTCAAAGTCAAAAAAACTTTTTCCCCGTGGGCGTATTTCAACAGGAAACAATGGGTAATGTTCCTTCCCACGGAAATGATCAATGACTGCGAGTGTCCCCTCTTTTCCACCTATAAATTCCTCTACGAGCACTTTCGGCGCGTACTCAAAAGCCTTAGCTACACCTCTTTTTAACTCCTCAAATGTATTGCTCAAAGAAATACCTAAAGATGAGCCACTATTATACGGTTTAACCACTGTTGTTGGGGGAAGCGAGCGAAAAACATCCAACAAATCTTTTTCCAAAGTAGCGCTTGGCGAAACTACTTTAAAATAAGGTGTCTTAATTCCTGCCTTAAGCAAATGCTCTTTTGTAAGCCCTTTGTGTAGACCGAGCGCTGAAGCAAATGCACGCGATCCAGTGTAGGGGATCCCCCATTGCTCTAAAAGGTGTTGTAACTGCCCGTCTTCGCCATAAGTACCGTGAAGCGCGTTAAATACTACATCAACATGAAGCAATGCATTTTCTGGTCTAAGGGGTAGTCCTCCACGATGCCACACACCACTTTTGTCAATAAAGATATCGATGGGTTCAAAAAGTTGTGTATTGAGTGCATCAAGTACCACTTTGCCAGTCTTAAGAGACACATCAAATTCTGATGATGGTCCTCCACGAATAACCCCAACTCTAATACGTGACATAGTAAGGTTATTCTAACACAGCCTTATTTTGGTAAAAAAGCTTTTTTACGTAAAAGTTTATGATACGTAATTGAAAAGCGATGGGCTTCACTGTTACCAAGAAGTATCCCTTCTTTATGTTTTTTAATAAGATCCTCCTCACCTAGGAATGCTCGAGGGCGATGATGCTCATCCTTTACTACGGCGACAACTGGAATATGTAAGTCACGTTCTTGAAGCAGCTTCTCTGCAACTTGTTTCTGAACGCTATTACCATCTACCACAATAAGTTGTGGCAAGGGCCATTCAGGATGATTGAAGCGGCGTGTAAGTACTTCATTAAGGGCCCCAGGGTCATTGGCATTCGTATAGCCCTTGATTTTGAACTTGCGATATTCTCCTTTATTGCTTGTGGTGTTTTCAATAACTACCATCACCCCCACCATTTCTTTCCCAGAAAGGTGCGCCACATCATAGGCCTCGATTCTAACCACATCTTCCTTGAGAACATCTGCATCTTCACGTTTCAAAAGTGTTACATCTTGTATATGAGAGAGCGCATAGAGCTTTTTTTTCACAAGTTCAGCTTGCTCAAACTTACGAGCCTTGGCCAAAACCTTCATGTCGCGGGCTAGTTCGGTAATCAACTTTTTCTTTTTACCCTCAAGGAACAATATGAGCTGCTTTATACTTTTGGTATAGCTTTTACTGCCCACTATCCCCCCGCACACATTAGGACAAAGACCGAGTTGTGCATTAAAACATGGGCGACCAGAATTAGGGCTACACTTATCGCGAAATGGAAATATTTTACGAATAAGCTTCATACCTTCTTTGAGTGCCCCTCCTTTTGTAAAGGGACCGAGAAGGTATAATCTTTTTTCAACTGGAAACGCTTCTTCTAAGTCTTTACCACGAACTACGAGTACTCTGGGGTAGGCTTCTTTAGTAACCACGAGGTAGTTATAGCTTTTGTCGTCCTTTTCCTTAGTGTTAAAGGCGGGTTTGTATTGCTTGATAAGACGAGTCTCTAAGATGAGGGCCTCAAGCACCGAATCAGTTTTTTCAAAGGTAATGTTCTTTGCTTTTTGGAGCATTTGCACTAGGAGTGGCCCCCGAGTCACAAATAAGTCCTTAGCGAAGTAACTTTTAACACGATCTTTAAGCGAAGTTGCCTTACCGATATAGAGGATTTTCTTTCGCGCATCACGAAAAAAGTACACCCCCGGTGCATCCGGTAACTTAACGTTTTCTAAGTCTGCCCTAGTCATATATTGAAATATTTCTCATAGTAAGGTAAAAAGAAGGCTGGTGCAAAACTGTTCCACTCAGCCCAAGGAGGCAGCATGAAAATCGTAGCAAAGGAGACCAACACGGTGGAAATCGAAATCCATCGTGGGGTGGGCTCACACCACTTCAACCTCTGCGTGAGGCGGAGCACAATCGGACTCGATACCTACCAGATCGATGAGGCCGCGCTGAGGCAAGCTGTTAGGCAGTCGACGGTCTCGCCCGAGAGCGTGGCAGTTTTTCTGGTACGGGGCCACGGCCCAGACTGTCAAGCGCGTTTCGAAATCCCTCGCCAGGCGCTTGCGAACGCCCTTGGGGCAATTGGCCTTGTGGAGTTGGCCGAAATTGCCTCTCCCGGAAACGAAGCTGATGCCCCGACGCGCAACGGGATCCCCGGTCCCTACGCAACTGCATAGCGTCCTCTGCGGCGCATAGCCCCCACCTGGGGGCTCTTTTTTTTGTACTTTTATATGTTATTTGTGTTTCAAAGCGCGCTTTAAATATTTTGCGGTATGACTTTTCTCGCTTTGTGCAACGTGTTCAGGGGTGCCTTTTGCAACCAACTGCCCACCACCAACACCGCCTTCAGGCCCAATATCAAGAATATAATCGGCTGACTTTATAACATCCATATTGTGTTCAATGACTACTACGGTGTTACCCTTATCTACCAGTTTTTGCAAAATCTCAATAAGCTTACGCACATCCTCATAATGAAGCCCGATAGTGGGTTCATCAAGAAGGTAAATTGTTTTCTGCAAATGGGCTCGGTACAGCTCAGAAGATATTTTCACTCGCTGTGCCTCACCCCCTGAAAGAGTGGTTGCCGATTGCCCAAGTTCTAAATAGCCAAGCCCTACATCGATAAGTGTTTTGAGACGATCAGAAATTGCAGGGATATCATCGAAAAATTGGGCTGCTTCTTCAACTGTCATGCGGAGTACTTGATAAATATTTTTCTTCTTATACGTTACCTCAAGGGTTTCCTTCATGAAACGCTTACCATTACACACATCACACGGCACATACACCGTCGGCAAGAAGTGCATTTCAACTGCAATCTCTCCATTCCCTTGACAAGCTTCACAGCGTCCCCCCTTTACATTAAATGAAAAGCGGTTAGCCTTCCACCCACGCGCCTTAGCTTCGCTTGTTTCAGCAAACATGTCGCGAATGAAGGTGAACGCCCCAGTGTATGTTGCTGGATTTGAACGTGGAGTGCGACCAATCGGAGACTGATCAATGAGGATGGTACGACTTACATATTCTGACCCCTCAAAGGAAGCACAATTATATGTTTTGCTACTTCGATAACGTTTTTCGAGACGTGCTTGTAGGTTTTTGTGAAGTACTTCATATACAAAACTTGATTTACCAGAACCTGATACTCCAGTCACGAGGACAAGTTTACCGAGAGGAATCTCTGCATTCATATTTTTGATATTGAAGGCAGTTGCTCCTTTAATTTTAATTGCCCCCTTATCAGCAGTACGCCTCGTTTCAGGTACTGCAATAAATGTTTCGCCACGCAAATACGCAAGTGTGAGTGAACCGGAATCATTCTTTTTAGCGGTAAGAAGTTTCTCCAAATTATCTGCAACTACCACTTCTCCTCCATGCACCCCAGCCCCTGGCCCGATGTCGACAAGATAATCAGAAGAAAAAATAGTATCTTCATCATGCTCAACCACCAAAATGGTATTCCCCATATCTCGAAGATGCGTCAATGTTTTTATCAAACGATCATTGTCCCTAGAATGAAGCCCTATCGTTGGCTCATCAAGCACATAAAGGGCTCCTACAAGTCCTGAACCAAGCTGGCTGGCAAGACGAATGCGTTGGCTTTCCCCTCCTGAAAGCGTGTTTGCTCTGCGATCAAGTGTTAGGTAGTCAAGTCCCACATTAAGCATGAAGGAAAGTCGTGCTTGAATTTCTTTTAACACCACTTTTGAAATACTTTTTTCAACGGGGGTAAGTTCTAATGTTTCAAAAAATGTAAAAGCATCTTTAATCGAAAGTGAAGTTACCTCCACAATATTTTTGCGGTCTTTCTGTTTTCCTAAAAACACATGAAGTGCTTCCGGACGCAACCGCATACCCTTACAAGCCTCGCATGCCTCATTACCAAAAAAGTGCTTTGTCCCTAATCCATTACATGTAGGACAGGCTCCGTAGGGAGAATTAAAAGAAAAAAGTCTCGGCTCAACTTCAGGAAATGAAAAACCGTCATAAGGACACATAAACTTGGCAGAGATAAGTTTTTCCCCTTCTGGAGTTTCTATCTTTAGTAATCCATTAGATTCAACAAGCGCTCGCTCAATAGCCTCGCTTAGGCGCTCTCTAAACGCCTGCTTTTTGTCTTCAAGTTCGGAGAAATAGAAACGATCAACAAGCACATCAATATCGTGCTTTTTATTCTTATCGAGCATTATTTGCTCGCGGAGTTTGTGATCCTTCTTATCAATTTTGACCACTTCAAAGCCCTTCCCCAAAAGATCGTAGAGCAATTGGTAGTATTCACCCTTGCGCCCTACAACAAGCGGTGCAAAAAGTTTAAGTTCGGCTTTGTCATAAGGCACTCCCATTACTGTTTCTTTCTTTATTCCCTTCTTTAAGCTGGCAACCGTATCTAAAATAGTTTCGAGAATTTCCTCATGCGTAAGTTTTCTAATTTCTCTATCACAAAGTAGACAATGTGGATGCCCTACGCGTGCAAAGAGAATACGCAAATAATCATAAATTTCAGTAATGGTAGCGACTGTCGAACGCGGATTGTTAGAGCGAGATTTTTGATCAATTGAGATTGCTGGTGAAAGGCCGATTATTTCATCCACATCGGGCTTTTGCATTTGGTTTAAAAATTGTCGAGCATATGCAGAAAGCGACTCAACATAGCGACGTTGCCCTTCTGCAAAAATGGTATCAAAGGCTAAAGATGACTTCCCTGATCCAGAAAGCCCCGTAAACACCACCATTTTGTTTCGAGGCATTGAAACAGTGATGTTTTTTAGATTATGTGTTCTTGCTCCTTTTACTATTATTTCATCTCCCATACACGAATGGCCCACGGGCTAGTCCCATGGGTATATGTGAAAGTGAGTATAGCACACCTGTACAGTAAAACTAGCTCCCAGAAGTTAAAACAGATTTTATTTGAGAAATAATTTCGTCGAGCGTAACCGTAGATTTTACAAGGAATTTAACCGCACCAAGCTCCTTCCCTTTTTCAAGATCAGCCTTTTGACTAAGGTTAGAAAGTAAAATGACAGGTAACTTTTTCGTTTCTTCTCCCCCCTTTAACTTTTTTAAAATTTCAAATCCATCCGAGCCAGGAAGTAAGATGTCGAGAAGTACCACGTCTGGTGTTTCTTTTGCTAAGAGGTTAAATGCCTCTGTTTCATCCGCCGCATGGAAAAGCTGGCAGCCTTCATTTGATAGACGTACTGTAATAATATCTTTAAGGAAACGATCATCTTCTACCCAAAGTAGTTTTTTCCCAACAAGAGCACCTTGCGCTTTTGGTGTTGCTACCTCGGGAGCTCCTTGTGGAGCGGCTGTTTTTGAAAGCTCTTCTTTTACCTTCTTTACCGCTTCATCTGGATCGATATCGGCCTTTATGAGGTAGTTCTTAACACCGAGGGTAAGCGCACGCTTAACTTCAACAGGTTGTCCAGAATTTGAAACAATAATGACAGGGATATCTTTAATCTCCGGATCAGCTTGTTTGGCTTCGAGAATTTGGTAGCCATTCATTTCTGGCAAAATAATATCAAGCAAGATGAGATCAGGGTGTAAGCTTTTTATGCGCTTCAATCCTTCCTTACCGTTATTCGCAACCTCCGCCTTAAACCCAGACGCAGTTAACTTATTGACCAACACTTCAGCCAAAAAAATGTCGTCTTCGATAATAAGAATTTGTTTTGATCCGTCCATATAATCTTAGTAAAAATAGTATACCAGAATCTAGGCGTCTTTTCGAGGAACGGGGATACTAAAGTAAAATGTTGTCCCCTTACCCTTGTCACTATCAAACCACACCTTGCCCCCATGAGCCTCAACTATCGCCTTCACAAGGTATAACCCAAGGCCCGACCCCTCAGTTTGCATTTTGACAGCACTTGGCGCTCGATAAAAACGGTTAAATACACCTTTTTGCTCCTCCTTAGGCATGCCAATACCATCATCTGAAATAGTGGTAAGCACCTCATTGCCTCGGTTGCGCAACTCCATAGTAATATGCCCGCCAACAGGGGTATACTTCACTGCATTCTCAAGAATATTTTGGAACGCAACACGAATCTTCTCTGGGTCAGCTGCTACTTGAGGGATTTTCAGCCCTTTTCCTCTAAAGTTAATCTCAATTTGTTTTTTATTGGCAAGCGGATAGATATCGAGAAGAACACTTTCAGCCACATGCTGCAAATTAAGTGAGGTAAAGTTATACTCGAGTCGCCCCATTTCGATACGATTGATTGATAAGAGATCGTTAACAAAACGAATCATCCGCTCGTTCCCCTCATGGATTTTTAAAAGAAATGTTTTTTGCTCTGCCGAAAGTGAGCCCAAATCGCCGCTTATAAGCATGTCGAGTGTCCATTTTATACCAGCTAGCGGCGTGCGTAGTTGATGCGCAACAATTGAAACGAATTCTGATTTAAGCGCGTCTATATTTTTAAGTTTACTATTTGTTTCCTCGAGCCGCACTTCTTGCTCAGCAAGTTTTTTGTTACGTATATTTAACTCGCTATTTAAGTGTGAAAGTTCACGCTCGTGTTCTGCTTCAGTCTCTGTCATGATGTGAGGTTTATTTTTAGAAATCCACACACCAACAAGCACTGCAATAAGTAGCCACATGAGTAACAGCATCAAAAGGTTGTGCTTGAGTCCTGCCTCTGTATCAAGTAGCCCTACACTTTGCTCCTCCAATCGCTGTTGTACTGCTTTTCCTAAGGTAAAAAAAGTATCTTGAAGAGAAACTGCTTTTGTATCCAAGGCAGCACTTAACTCTAGTGGCACTACACTTTGGTCTGCTTTTTTTGAATTAGAAATTTCTCCACTTTTTGTATCGAGAAAATTAGTGATTTGAAGCGAATAATCCTTGTACGCACTCTTCCCTTGTTCAAAAAAATGAAGGTCGGCTTCTTCTGTGATAAGTGGGTCCAACTGGCCAAGTACTGTTACCGCATTTTTTTGTTCATCAGTGAGTCGCTTTGAAAGGTAGGTAAACTCTTCTGTATCGCCGCTTGAAAGCGTTGCTATTTTCTTTATAAGGAACCTTTCTTTTACTAAAGACTCATCTAAGCTATACAGTGCGCTTAACGAAGGAATATGTTTACGAGAAAAAGAGTCCGTCGCTTCAGAAATATGAGTGAGTGATGAAGCTCCTACAATACCCAAGGTAAAAAGGAACGCTAACACAAAAACAATCACAATAACCGCCTTATAAGAAAGCGCTTGATGCTTATTTTCTGGCCCACCTAACCCGTCGGCCACCGCATGTATATATCCACTATTCACGACAAGTATCTAAGACGTTTAAGATCTTATAGTCTCATTATACGTCCTAAGCCTCCTTTCCCTTTCCACTTCTTTTTATTTTTGTGGATAAGATATTATGCTTTCTTTTTTCTCGCACTTGGCTTTTCTTTTTTTGAAACAAGTAGTGCCTCAAGCTCTTTTATCTCATCACGAAGAATTGCGGCGGTTTCAAAATCAAGCAACTTCACGGCCTCATACATCTGACGTTCTTTGTCCTTAATAAGTTTTCGCGGCTCTTTCTTAAGGCGGGCTTCATCAAGTGCCAACAGTTGCAACACTGTTTTCTTCTGCTCACTTTGAAGTTCTTCAGTAATGTCATGAATTTTTTTAATGATTGTTTTTGGCGTAATGCCGTGCTCTTTGTTATACGCGATTTGAAGTGCGCGGCGACGGTTTGTTTCAGAAATTGCTCGCTCCATAGAGCCAGTTTCGCTATCAGCATAGAGAATAACTCTCCCAAGTACATTACGCGCAGCACGCCCAATGGTTTGAATGAGTGAAGTTTCTGAGCGGAGGAACCCCTCTTTGTCAGCATCCAAGATACCGATAAGTTCAACTTCGGGTAAATCAAGTCCTTCACGGAGTAGGTTAACCCCAACCAAACAATCAAACTTCCCCTTACGAAAATCAGTGAGAATCGTGATACGGTCAATAGTCATGATGTCACTATGCAGATATTCCGTTTTAAGCCCCCTTTCCTTTAGGTATTCGCTCAAGTCTTCAGCCATTTTCTTTGTCAGCGTTGTGGCAAGAACTCGCCCACCCTTTTTTATCGTTTTTTCAGCTTCAGCTATAAAATCTGCAATCTGCCCTTTGTAATTCCCCTTTTCAACCACCGGCTTAATTTCAATGAGAGGATCAGTAAGTCCCGTTGGACGAATAACTTGCTCAACAACTTGTTTACTATGTTCCGCTTCATATTTCCCTGGAGTAGCTGAAGTAAAAATCATTTGCCCCATGCGCTCCTCAAACTCCTTGAACGTGAGTGGGCGATTATCCTTAGCGGAAGGCAGGCGGAAGCCATATTCAATAAGTGATTGCTTTCGTGAAGCATCTCCTGCATGCATCCCTGCAATTTGTGGCAGTGTCACATGAGACTCATCAATAATGGTGAGGAAATCTGGAGTCCCATCTGGTTTATGAGGAAAATAGGAAATGAGCGTTGACGGTGGTTCCCCTGCACGACGACCATCAAAATGGCGTGAATAGTTCTCAATGCCATTGCAATACCCCACCTCCTTGATAAGCGCCACATCGTAGCGAGTACGTCTTTTGATGCGCTCTGCCTCAAGAAGCTTCCCTTCTTTTTCAAAATGCGCAAGCTGTGTGGCCAATTCTGCTTCGATATCCTTAACAGCCCGCTTCCTCTCAGTTTCTGGAGTAATAAAGTGCTTTGCTGGAAAAAGAAAAAATGTTTTTTCTTCGCGAATTATTGCACGTGAAAGTGCGTCAATAACCGTAATATGACTAATTTTATC
>CAZIPS010000002.1:88396-90653 GCA_964541455.1 uncultured Candidatus Saccharibacteria bacterium
AGTCTTTCAATTTCAGCGTTAATTTGTGCCTCCTTTTCAATGTATGTATCTGAAACCGAAATATACGCTTCTGGTTGATAATAATCGTAGTAAGAAACAAAGTAGTGTACTGCATTGTCTGGAAAGAAGTCTCGGTACTCTTGCGCTAGCTGTGCGGCAAGCGTTTTGTTGTGTGCGATTACCAAGGTAGGCTTCCCTACCGCAGCTATCACATTTGCCGAGGTAAAAGTTTTGCCGGACCCAGTAACACCGAGAAGGGTCTGCTTGTCATACCCTTTTTTTATACCTTCAAGGAGCCCTTTAATTGCTTTAGGTTGATCACCGGCTGGCGTGTATTCGGTTTTTAATGTGAAGACACTCATGTGTTATGTTCTATAGTACTGTTTTATAAAAGCATCCTTAAAAACAAGAAATGTACCATCAAGAAGTCTCGCTCTCATTTCTTTTACTAAATTCACAATAAAATAGAGGTTGTGAATCGACCCAAGCGTTGGCCCTAGCATTTCCTTAGCTCTAAAGAGGTGAGCAATGTATGCCTTTGTAAAATGCCGGCATGCGTAGCATCCACAATCTTTTTCAATAGGAGTATAGTCTTCCCGATACTGATTGTTGAGCACGTTAATCTTCCCATGTTTAGTATAGAGTGACCCGGTACGCCCAATACGAGTAGGGGCAACACAATCAAAAGTGTCACATCCATGCTCAGCTCCAAGGAACATATCTATAGGCTCCCCAATACCTAAAAGATGTCTTGGTTTTTCTTCAGGCAGTATTTCGTTCACCCACTTAACAGCTGTCGACATATCTTCTTTTACAAAAGACCCACCAATGCCAAAACCATCAAAATCCATTGCGCCAATAGTGCGCGCACTTTCTTTGCGAAGCTCCTCAAAACGTCCGCCCTGTACAATGCCCATGAGCCCTTGAGGGTTACCTGCCACTTTCTTATGCTCCGTAAGTGAACGCTCTGCCCAGCGGTGAGTTCTTTCGAGCGCTTCTTTTTGATACGGAAGTGGCGCAAGAGGTGACGTACATTCATCAAAGGCGAAAATAATGTCAGCCCCAATATTTTGCTGAATTTGAATTGAGCGTTCGGGAGTAAAGCGATGCTCGCTCCCATCGAGAAACGATTTGAAAGTTACTCCCTCCTCATCAATGTGGGCCAACTTCGAAACAGTGATCTCTTCATCAGTATATTCAGCTATTTCTTCCCCTGTCGCCACTTTCCCTACACTTTTACCCATCGCAGCACCAAGCGAAAAAACTTGGAACCCCCCTGAATCAGTAAAGGTTGGCTTATCCCACGCTGCGTAAGTGTGTAATCCTCCCGCTGCTTTAATTTTCTCATCCCCTGGTTCAAGATAGAGGTGGTATGTATTAGCCAAGAGTGATTGTGCCCCCAACTCCTCTACTTGAGCTGGGGTAAGTGACTTAACTGAGGCCTTGGTCCCAACCACGATAAAAGCAGGGGTTTCTATTACCCCATGTGGTGTTTCGATTTTCCCTGCACGAGCGAGCGTATGTGGGAGCTTTTTCTCAATCGAGAATTTCATAGAGGGACTTTAGCAGGAAATATCCTAAAAATAAACCCAAACCATGAATTAGCGATTTTTATACTGTCCTATTTTATAGAGTTGCGTCACTTCTATTGCTGAGAGTGGTCTATTATACACACGAACATCGTCAATATACCCATCAAAAATTCCTGTTCCTGCCCCACCACTTACTTGTTGTCCACCAATGGTGGCAATATTGTTATTATAGAGTGACATGGTGGTCGAAACACTACGAGAGGTACGTAAAACCCCATTACTGTAGAAATTAATTGTTGAACCGTCGTACGTCCCTACAAGGTGGTACCATTTATTGGGGGTATAGACTGCAGAATCTTCGGTAGTGTTTCCTGAAACATTTATACTGAACCCAAAATGCCCCGCACTCCCACTTAATCCAATACCTAATGCATAGTTAACTCCACAACACGCTGCCGAATCAAAGGAGAAAATTGTCCTGTTATTTTCCGATGCCACAGTAGGATATACCCAAGCAGAGACAGTGACATTTTGCGTAAAGCGTAAAGAAGGGCGGGTCCCCAAGTTCACGTACGATCCCACACCCGAATCAAACTTTAATGCTTGGCCAATTTTACCCGACACCCCACTGGTAGTGGTACTCATACCAACAAGCGCTCCTGTAAGGCCGTTCCCCGTGCGATCTGTGACCGCCCCTGTGAGCCAATTAGTATCTTTTCCATCGA
>CAZIPS010000003.1:0-70909 GCA_964541455.1 uncultured Candidatus Saccharibacteria bacterium
ATACTATACAGCGTATGAGTGACTATCTAAAACACATTCCAAAAGAAGTCCTTTTTGTGAGTGAAAGTTTACGTGCTTCAAACTTTGAAAGCTACCTTGTTGGAGGCTGTGTACGCGACCTTTTGCGTGGGGCAAAACCAAAAGATTGGGACATCACCACGAACGCAACCCCTGAAGAAATTTTGAAGATTTTTCCGCATGCATTTTATGAAAATGCTTTTGGTACTGTGGGCATTGTAAATGACGAAGCAACAGACGAAACACTAAAAACAATTGAGGTCACTACCTATCGTGAAGAAGGGGAGTACAGCAACAGTCGACACCCAGACTCTGTTTCATTTAGTACCAATCTTTCTGATGATTTGAAACGACGAGACTTCACTATGAATGCTATTGCCCTTGATCCAAAGAGTGGAGAGATAGTAGACCTATACAATGGAACGGAAGACCTCAAGGAAGGGGTTATCAAAGCTGTAGGGAAGGCAGAGGACCGCTTCAAGGAAGATGCCCTTCGTATGCTCCGAGGGGTACGCTTGGCAGCCGAACTTGGTTTCACTATTGATACAGAAACCGAAAAAGCTATCCAAAACAACTCCCAACTCCTCGAAAAGATCTCCAAAGAGCGTATCCAAACCGAATTTTCCCGCATACTACTCTCTGCAAACCCCATGCAGGGCGTTAAAATAGCCTTAAAACTAGGCCTTTTACGCTATATTGCCCATGATCTAGAACGAGGAATCGGGGTAGATCAGAATCAAGCCCACAAATACGATGTTTTCGAGCACAACCTCCGTACACTGCAACATGCTGCTGATAAGGGATGGGACCTTGATCTACGTCTTGCATCCCTGTTTCATGACGTGTCAAAGCCAGAAACTCGTCGCTTTTCCAAGGAAAAGAACGACTGGACCTTCTATGGACATGATGTGGTGGGGGCTAAACTTACAAAAAAGATACTTTCTGAACTCAAATACCCCAAAAAAACCATCGATAAAGTGGTAAAACTGGTCCGCTGGCATATGTTTTTCTCTGACCCAGAGCAAATCACCCTATCTGCCGTACGGAGGCTCATAGCAACGGTAGGGAAGGAAGACATATGGGAGCTTATGAATCTCCGTATATGCGACCGTATAGGCACTGGAAGGCCCAAAGAGAACCCCTATAGGTTCCGTAAGTACAAATCAATGGTAGAGGAGGCCTTAGATGATCCTGTGACTGTGGGAATGCTCAAAATACGAGGGGATGAGATTATTTCTTTCCTTAACATCACCCCAGGACCCAAAATTGGCTATATTCTGCACAGCCTCTTTGAAGAAGTGTTGGATAAGCCTGAGAAAAATACTAATGAATACCTGCTTAAGCGAGCAGGGGAACTTAATGAACTTAGTATTGAGGAACTAAAGAAAATGGGGGAAAGTGGCAAGGCAAGTAAGGAAAATGAACAAAAAAAGAAAGTAGAAAAAATACGAAGTAAGTACCATGTAGAGTAGGGAAGGGTTTATACTGCAAACGAGATATGGCTCTGTTTAGCCATATTTTAAAAAGTATGGAAAAAAACAAAGGCCATACGTAGGGTTGCGGATGTTTGTGCGGTGAAAGAACAAAGTCCCAAAAATGGAAGTAGGGACAAAAAAACGTGCTGCAAAAACAACTGCAATCTATTGAATGGCCTTTTGGACCTTATACGAGTATTCCAGCGCCCCAGATGATAGGCCCCATAATTTACCAATGTTCAATGATTGCTGCCTAGGATGCTCTAGGGTCTACAGCGCCCTGGGCAGCAATCTAAAATTTTGAATGTCTGCGGTAAAAAGTAACGGGAGAATATCTCTGGACCAAAAAGTCGTTAGGTCAGAGGAAGGATGAAGACATGTGTCGTCGCATGTCAACAAGGAGTTTATTAAAGAACAGAATTGTAAAACGTTGCTAGAACTTTCTAGCTCTGTGTATATAGTAATGTCTTATATGTTTAGTGTAAAGGACATATAAAGTCCTTTATGTGGATAACTTTTGTCTTTTATTAACGACGTAGAGTGAGCAAAATAAAAGTTAATAAACTTTTATTTTAGAGCCGAGGAGTTAATACAGGTTTAATTTTAAATAATTACCAAGAATAAGTATCTCCTTATAACCTTTATATTTTCAAGTCTATATCGAGAGAAACAGGGCAGTGGTCAGATCCTTCTATCTGATCCATGATTTCAATTTTCTTTACTTTCTTTATTAAGTTTTGCCCAATGAAAAAATAGTCTATACGCCAGCCGACACCGCGCGCACGCGCACCACTTTTCATGTCCCACCAACTGTACTGAACTTTCTTTGGATGAAAATGACGGAAGACGTCAACATAGCCGTGGTAGATAAGTTCATCTACCCACGCCCGCTCTTCTGGTAAGAATCCAACATGATGCTCATTTTCTTTAGGCCTCGCAATATCCATCTCTTCATGAGCAACGTTTACATCGCCACAGAAAATAACGTTCTTACCTTTCTTGCGGTGTTTTTCTATATGTTCTAGGAAAGAATCGTAAAAGGCTAGCTTGTACTCAAGGCGATGTGACTCGCCTCCGCCATTGGGAAAATACACATTGAGAAACACCAGGTCGCCAAAATGAAGTTCGAGCACTCGGCCCTCCTTTTTCTCGAAAGGGAAGTCCATCACCACCTTATCTGGTTTTACCTTGCTATAGACCGCTACACCACTATAGCCCTTACGGGTTTGAGATGAAGAGAAGTACTTGTGATAACCAACAAGTGAGATAAGCTCTTCTGGCGCCTGACTCTCCTCGCATTTTGTCTCTTGAAAACAGAAAATGTCTGGAGATTCTTTAATAAGCCAAGCGAGTGCCCCCTTCCTATGCACTGCCCGTAGCCCGTTTACATTCCATGAGATAATGTTCATTCTGCCAATTTTAGCATATGCTTATGTGAGTCACTTACTTACGAGGAGTAAGTCGTGTACCTATACGTTCTGCAACTGGGAGAAAACGGCCCCTGGGCCTGTAACATCAAAATGATCGAAAGGGTAATCGATCACCTTGGTGTTGTCCCCTTTGGGGTATGGCTTATCGAAGATGACAGGGGTCCTTCACTTTACTTTGGGGAAAAGCCAACTTTTTGTGCCGACCCAGAACTTCTCACTTCCTACACTTCCATACGAGCGGCAGTATGGGGAGAATATGGTGAATTTGGGTATGAAGAGCTCTATCTTACCTTTGGCTTCTATGAAACAGAGACAGGGGAAGAAGAGTATCAATGGACCATAAGCCTGAACAACGAACTAATCGTCATGAGAAGAGAAGCGAGAAAGGAAGGTCTTCGGGAACAGACAATTCGAATCAAGATCTGAAACGCGAGGGAGGCCTCGCGTTATTTATTTTCCACCACTATGAAACTTTTTATGAATTTCACGAAGATGTGAGTCCGTAACGTGTGTATATATTTGCGTGGTGCCAATATTAGCGTGTCCTAGAAGTGCCTGTACACTACGTAGATCCGCACCATTACTAAGTAAGTCAGTGGCGAATGCATGACGAAGGGTGTGGGGAGTGACTTTACTTGTGATCCCAGCTCTCGCTACATATTTTTTCAAATGTCGCTGCACATCACGAGGAATAATGCGGTGCACCTTCTTGTCTCTTCCATCCACAAACAAAGCTTCCTCCATATCGCTCCTTGCCTTTAAATATTCTCGCACCGCCTCCTTAGCAATAGGGGAGAGGAACACTACGCGCACCTTTTCTCCCTTACCACGTACCGAGACCTCATCACGAGAGAGGTCTATATCACTATTGAGCGCACAAAGTTCAGAAACGCGAAGCCCTGTTGAAAAAAGAAGTTCGAGAATTGCTCGATCACGCAATAGCGCTCGGCGTTTATGAGGATCTTTTTCTTTGGCAAGCGCCTCACTTGGTGCATTGCGTAGTCGCTCAAACTCACTCTGCGTCATAAGATCAAGTTGTCTTTCAGGGAGCTTCGGTAGCTCTATTTTCTCAGGGGAAACCGCGGCAATATCGCGCTTACGCAAAAACTTAAGGAAGGCGCGAATAGCAATGATGTAATAGTTCTGTGTACGCCGCTTCATAGAGTCTCGCCCCGTACCCGCTTGCCTATTGAGCCAAAGCCTGAAATCACGGATATTTTGCTCAGTGATATCCGCTGCCCTAGCAAGCTTCATTTGACTGAAATAACGCGTAAGGTAGCGATCATAGTTCTCGATCGTTTTGACCGCTCGTCCCTTTTCTATTTCGAGATATTCAAGGAATTGGCGTTTAAGAGTTTCGATTTCCATAGGCTTTATTTTTTAGTTAAAACAAGAACAACTCGGGGCTCCCCATCACCAAAATAATTTTCCTTTCTCGACTCAAGAGTAAATCCAAAAGAATTGTATAAGCTAAGAGCGACCTTGTTGTTAGGGTGAGTAACCAAATCAATCCTTTTGAAATCTTCCAGCATTTCTAGTAATTTAGCTAAAGCCGCCCGAGCAATGCCGCGACCCTGAAAAAGAGGGTCAACTACCAAACCACTAATATAAGCATGGTCGTTTTCTTTTTTTTGGTAAGAAATACTACCAACTATCGTATTTTCATAAACTATAAAATACACAATTCCATTTTTTAGCTCTTCTTCCCACTCTTCGTAGGTTAGTAATGCACTGTAAAGAGGAGTTACTCCAATACTCTTCTCAACATCTATTAGACTTGAAATGTCTTCCTTTGCGGCTCTCTTTAAATCAATTGGCATAATTTTAGTTTGTCGCACAATAATTTTACCATACGATCTACTCTAGTTTCTGTGCTACACTTATTCATATGATAGAAAACCCACTTGAAAACCCTCGACGAGAGGCTATTAGGAACGCAGGGGATGAGGAGCTGGCTCTTTGGGAAGAAATAACGCGTGACGAAGGGGAGGTATCTCCTTTTGCCGCAAATATTCCCTTCGACCGACCAGAAATTGTCGCCGAAATAACCCGCCGCCGAGAAGAAATGGAGGACGAGGGCACCTCAATACCCGCAACTTCCTAGTAAATACCCCCTAGAGCTAAGGGTTGTCAAAGTGGGGTAAACCTGCTAGTATAGTCCCAATGCTTACTAAGAAGAAAAAGGAAAAAGTAATCAAAGAAGTCCAGCTTCATAAGAATGATACTGGGTCTCCTGAAGTGCAAATTTCAATACTTTCAAAGAGTATCGACGAACTTGCTTCCCACCTTAAGAAAAATCCTAAGGACAAGCATAGTCGTCGTGGACTCCTCCAAATGGTTGCTGACCGCCGTGTTCATCTTGCCTACCTTAAAAAGAAAAGCGAGAAGCGTTACAACGTGGTAGTACGCAAACTTGAGCTTAAGTAAGCAGTAGAGACGAAACACTTTTCGCCTCGTATTCGAAAATATTTTAATACGTATAGATCGCTATTTTTCGAATAGCACTTTTAATACATTAGTGCGATCTTTAAATACATGAGTGTTATAAAACACAAAGAACAGCGCGTAGGAATGTTTATAGACGCGCAGAACCTTTATCACAGCGCCAAGAATCTCTATCATGGCAAAGTAAACTTTGGCAATGTTGTGAAGGACGCTATTGCTGGCCGCTCTGTTATCCGCGTAGTAGCGTATGTTATTACTACTGAGTCAGGTGAAGAGAAAACTTTTTTCGAAGCACTTGAGAAACTTGGTATCGAAACTAAAACCAAGGACCTCCAGATTTTCTGGGGCGGTGCTAAAAAAGCTGATTGGGATGTAGGACTTGCGGTAGATGCTATCCGTCTTGCACCGAAGCTTGATACGGTTATTTTAGCAACTGGAGACGGAGACTTCTGTCCACTTGTTGAATATTTGAAACATAATGAGGGCTGTCAGGTAGAAGTAGTTTCATTCGGTAAATCTACTTCAAGCAAACTCAAAGAAGTGGCTGATGACTTCTTTGACCTTTCAGAAAACCCCCGCAAGTATCTTATAGGCGGCAACACGCGTAGTGGGGGGAGTCGTCGCGGCTACCGCACTCCGGAGCAAATCCTTGCAGAAGCAGAAGAGAAAGGCGATATTGAAGAAATAACTGAAGCGTAGATCATAAAAGTAAAACCCCTCCGCCACAAAGTGGCGGAGGGGTTTTACTTTTAACCTATTTTATGGCAGAATATAAAAAGTCAAATTTTGTTCCGGCCCTAAAAGGAGGGGTCACACAATGGAATTGCAGCCAATAAACCAGTTTGCCTTTGCCCGAGCCGTGGCAGAGCTTTCTGGTGAAGGACCAGAGGTGGGGAGAAGCGGACTCTACACAACCTTCCCACAAGTCCCCGGGAAACCGGAGCTCCACTGCCTCACCACCGCCATGAAGTGGATTGGCGGACCGCGGCAGTCGGGCGAAGCCCAGCTCGTCGTCGTCGACAAGCTCCGCGAGCAGCCGGTTGCGGCGCTCATGTGGACCATGACTACATCAGGACCCACACGAGAGTTCGTCGTCGACCTCGGATTCGGAGTTTCCTCCGACCCGAAGTGGAACCTCTTCCTTGGAAAGCTCAAGGAAATCGCCGAGCAAATCGGCGAGCCGCCCGAACGTTTCCGGCAAGAAGTCGGCGAGATCCTGTCCATCATCCACATGCTCGGTGTGGCGGCCTAACCGCCCCATCGAGCAAAACCCCGCCCGTCAAGGGCGGTTTTTTTATGTTACTTTTATTTTCGCCCTATTTAAGGTAAGAATAGTGAAGCTTATTTGTTCCTAGGCCCCACGAGGTGGCCATACATGGATCCCGCTGAACTTACCCGAATCACAGTTCGTCTTTTCAATCGACTCGTCTTCAAGTATGAAGGGACCCTTCCCAAGAAAAGTAGTGGGGACGTTGTTTCAACCCTTGTTTTAACTGGGGAGAACCTCACCCTTAGCATCCACCCCTGGCGGCGCACATCAAGACCAGAAAAAATGGTGTATTTCTCGATTTCCTCGACAAGATGCCGCGTCCCCGTACTTTCGATCTGGCTTGATGACGAGGCTACCACCCGTATTTCGGTCGTTTCCGGCCCAACTGCCCTTAAGGGGAAGGAGTTTTCATTCCTTCTTACCCTCCAAAGGGAGGCTCTCGAAGTCTTTGACGATCACCCGTTCCTCTTCCCCGAAAACGACTTTGGGAAGTGGATACACCTCTGTGGGCACACCACCCTCCTTCTGATGCGAGGGAATTAAGGTGAACCTATTCACTTAGCATCACTGCCACGGCGCCAGAAAGACGGCGCCGTTTTTTATTACAATAACGTACTCATAAACAACTACCTTAAATTTTGCTACAGTAAGGACATTATTTATTAAAAAGGTCTTTCTATATGTAGATTTCAAAATAAGCTAACAGTAAGTGCTTATTTTTAAGTCTGACTTAGGAAGATCGTAAAACATATGCAGAAAAAAATATATAGTTGCGAGTGGGCAGGTAAAACATTGAGTGCTGAGTTTACTGATCTCGCTGATCAAACAAATGGGTCTGTCATGATCCGTTATGGAGCTACGGTTGTACTTGGTACCGTGGTCATGAGCAAACATGATAAAGAAGGGCTTGAGTATTTCCCCTTGACTGTTGACTATGATGAAAAGTTTTATGCTTCAGGGCAAATATTAGGAAGCCAATATGTTCGCCGCGAAGGACGCCCCACCGAAGAAGCGATTCTTCGCGGTCGTATTGTTGATCGCACTATTCGTCCACTATTCCCCTCGCATATTCGCCGCGATGTGCATGTGGTTATCACAACGCTTGCTATCGACCAAGATGATCCTGATGTACTTGCAGTACTTGCTGCCTCCCTCTCACTTGCCATCTCTAATATCCCTTGGAATGGGCCGGTTGGAGCAGTGCGCATTAGCCGTAAAAGTGGATCAACTGATTTTGAAATCAATCCCACCTTCAGCAATCGCCCCGATGATGAGATGGATATTGAAATGATCTGTTGCGGCAAAGAAGGCAATATCAATATGATTGAAGTAGGAGCTAAGGAGATATCTGAAGCTGATATCGCTAAAGCATTCGATCTTGCAGCAACACATTTAAAAGTAATAGAGGATTTCCAACACAAAATCATTGCCGAGCTTGGAAAAACAAAGCAAGAGTTTGTTAAAGAAGTACTTGGTAAAGAGGAGATTGCTTATTTTAATGAAATCATTACTCCAAAAATCGATGCAGCCGTATTTTCTGGTCCTGGAGGAAAAGAAATCAATGCACTAAAAGATGAGTGGCTCACACTGTTTGCTGAAAAATTTCCAGAAGGGAAGAGGGTGCTTGCAGAAGAACACTATGAGGAAATTATTAACGAGGTTATTCATAAGGAAGCCATTCTTAATCAGCGCCGTGCTGATGGGCGAGGACTCGATGAAGTGCGCCCACTTTTTGCACAAGCGGGCGGTATTTCAGAAGCGCTCCATGGTACTGGTATTTTTTACCGTGGTGGAACACACATTTTCTCAGCGCTTACACTTGGAGGACCGGAAGACGCAATGACGCTCGACACTCTTATTGGCGTTGAGAAAAAACGTCACTTTATGCTCCACTACAACTTCCCACCTTTTTCTTCAGGTGAGACCGGACGCATGGGGGGCACCAATCGTCGTATGATTGGACATGGTGCACTTGCTGAAAAAGCACTTAGAGCAGTCGTTCCTGAACGAGAAGTATTTCCCTACACTATCCGTATTGTTTCTGAAAGCATGGCTTCAAATGGATCAACCTCGATGGGGTCAGTGTGTGCGGGAACATTAGCGCTCATGGATGGGGGAGTGCCTATTACCGCCCCTGTTGCTGGTATTGCTTCAGGACTTATGATGGAAACGCCGGAGCATTACGCCCTCCTCACTGATATCCAAGGCCCAGAAGATCATCATGGGGACATGGATTTCAAAGTAGCGGGCACCACTAAAGGCGTTACTGCTATTCAAATGGATGTAAAAGTGGGCGGGATTCCAATTCCCATTCTTGTAGAAGCACTCGAGAAAGCCCGTCTTGCACGACTCCATATTTTAAAGACTATGCTTGAAGCACTCCCTGAAGCACGCAAAGACATTTCACCAAGGGCACCAAAAATTGTAGTGCTAAAAATAAACAAAGAGCAGATTGGACTTGTTATTGGCAGCGGAGGAAAAACAATCAACGAGATCAGAGAAAAGACAGGAACTGAAATTACTATTGAGGATGATGGAGTGGTGTATATCACCGGTAAAAACGGGGGGGCAGAAAAAGCCAAAGCGATTATTGAGGCTATGACCCATGAATACAGAGCAGGAGAAAAAGTGATGGGTACCATAACCAAAATAGTTGATTTTGGTGCTTTTGTTAAGTTTGGCTTTAACAACGAAGGCCTTGTGCACATTTCAGAAATTGCCCCTTTTCGCATAGAAGTGATAGGTAATCACTTAAAAGAGGGTATGGAGGTACCGCTTGTTATAAAAGGAACCGATGAGCGTGGGAAAATTTCCCTCTCCATAAAACAAGCTGATGCAACATTCGCAGAAAAGGTTGGCTTTGCCCCCAAGGCAACACCAGAGCAAAAGAATTAGGAACCTTTTCACAAATACTTCTTAAAAGGGGAGGGGGTGCGATGCTATACTGAATAAATCATGGCTGATGATCTCCAGAAACTTGTAGACTCGACACTTAAAGGCAGTTTGTCGCAGGCTTCGTCGCTTCCTAAAGAAGAGGAAGATGAGGACTCGAACCTCACTGCCGAAGAAAAGAAAGCAAAAGCCGATCTCCGCAAGGAAATAGAGAAGGATAACGACCAACCCTCAAAACAAGGAGATCGTGGAGAGAGCATACACCCCCCCACACCACAAGAAATCGCTGAAGCAGTCCGCCTTCACCAGACAAGAGCCCCTGAGGGAAAAGAGATTAGTGCCGAAATCGTTCCTCGCCCAAAAACAATTGCTGATCTTCTACACCTTGAAGCCGAAGTTGCCAAAAATCCTCCCAAAGCCGAGCCTGCCGGAACTTCGAAAATCCGTGAGGGGCTTAAGAACATTACTGTCACTCAAAAAACAGATTCATCAATACTCAAAAAAATACGCACATTCAAGACAGATGTGGCCGAAGCCATGACGACAGGGAAGAGTACCTATATAGGTATAGCCACCGCCCAACTCCTCAAAAATAAAAAGGAGGAGACCTCCCAAGAAACGGTCATTGATAAAGAAAAACCAGCTCCGCCTCCTCGAGCACCTGAACCTGTTTTTGAAAAAGAACCTAGCCACTCTTTTACCCCATTTTTTATAGGTATTAGCCTTCTGCTTATACTTTCAGGGGTTGGTGGGGTGGTGTATATACAATACATTAAAAACAGTCCTATAAGTGGCCCCGTAACTGCTGCTATTGCTTCACATTTTGTCCCCACGCAATTTGAAACGATTATAGAAACAGAGGGAAAGAATGCTTCATATTTGCGTTCGGCTGTTGCTGCAGAACGCAAAGACGCGCCTGGTGAACTCAACAACCTTGGCAATATCAAACTCGTAGAGAGTAAAGATGCCACTCCACTTAAAGAACTCACTACTTCTGATTTTATCGCCTCCTTTGGCATGCGCCCACCCACTGAACTACTGCGCACCCTTGATCCAACTTTTATCCTTGGTATACATCGATTCCCGGCAAATCAATCGTTTCTTATTTTTAAAACCGACACCTACGAAACCGCACGAGACGCCCTACGAGAGTGGGAAGTCACTACACTTGAAAGTGATGTGGCAAAATTACTCCGCTCTCCGTCTGACTTTGATCTGACAAGTGCCTCGAGTTCAAACCTTGTGCGCCAACCCTTTAGTGATCGCGTACTTAAAAACAAAGACTGCCGCGTACTCGTCGACAAACAGGGGGATGTTATTTTCTTCTATACCTTTATCGATCGTACGTATATTGTGTTTGGTAGTGATCCTGAAACACTTGGCGCCGTACTCACTAGCCTTGCGAGCCGCAAAGTAACACAATAAGCCTTTCATTGCTTTTACTTTCTGCTTTGCTATCATGGCCATATATGACCATAGATATCCTACATTTTAAAACAAAGTTACTTGAGGAAATGCAGACGCTCGAAGAGGAGCTTACTTCTATTGGAGAGCGTAATCCAGAAAATAAGAATGATTGGCAGGCAAAGCCATCAGACCTTGAAGCAAATCCTATTGATGAAATTGAGCAGGCGGATGCCTTCGAAGAATTCGAGGCAAACACTGCCATCTTAAAGCAACTTGAGATTCGCTATAACGATGTAAAACTTGCTCTTAAGAGAATTGAAGAAGGGGCTTATGGTACTTGTGAAGTGTGTGCCACCCCTATTGAAACAGAAAGACTCGAAGCCAACCCCGCGGCCCGCACCTGCATTGCACACAAAGAAAAAGAAGCCGAACTTCGTACCGAATAAGTCCTCATGAGTAGCACGTTTGCGAAAGTTCACAGTGCCCAAACATTTCTCCTCGAAAGTTATATTGTTGATTGTGAAGTAGACCTTTCTTTAGGACTACATGCTTTCACTATTGTCGGACTCCCTGACAAGGCAGTGGAAGAAGCACGCGATCGTATTTCTGCTGCTATTAAGCATTCCGGTTTTGAATCACCAAAATCAAAAAACCAGAAAGTGGTTATTTCTCTCGCCCCCGCCCATCTTAAAAAAGAAGGTCCATCTTTTGATGTCCCTATGGCACTTTCCTACCTTCTTGCAAGCGGTGAAATGCATTTTGATCCTCAACAAAAACTTTTTATTGGTGAACTTTCGCTCAACGGCGATATTCGAGGAGTACATGGAGTACTCCCACTTGTCCAAAAAGCCCTACAAAAAGGGTTTAAAGAAGTCTACGTTCCAAAAGAAAATGCCGAAGAGGCTGCACTTATTCGTGGTATTACTATCTATGGTGTAGAAAACCTCAAGACACTTGTTGAACATCTTCATACGCCAACAAAAGGAGAGACGGGGGTAGCACATAAAAAGATACTTCCACAAAAAGAAACTGTTATTACTCCTTCCACACACCCGCATACAACAGATATAGCTGATATCAAAGGACAAGAAAGTGCCAAACGTGGACTTCTTATTGCGGCCGCAGGCGGGCACAACATCGCACTCTTCGGCCCGGCTGGCACTGGTAAAACAATGCTTGCTCGAGCAATGCAGGGAATACTGCCAACACTTTCCTATGAAGAAATCCTTGAAGTAACGAGTATCTATTCAGTTGCTGGATTACTTAAGGAGCCATACATTACGACAACACCTTATCGCGCACCGCATCACACTGCTTCTTATGTATCGCTTGTAGGTGGTGGTGCCTTTCCAAAACCAGGAGAAGTAACATTGGCTCATAGAGGAGTTCTTTTTATGGATGAATTCCCTGAATTCGAAAGGCGCGTTATTGATGCGCTAAGACAGCCTCTTGAAGATAGAGTTGTTTCGATCAATAGACAAAGAGGGTCTGGCGTATTTCCTGCAAATTTTATTTTAATCGTGGCCTTTAACCCATGTCCTTGTGGGAATTATGGTTCTCAAAAACCTTGCCGCTGTAATCCAGGGGACATCATACGCTACCAAAAGAAAATCTCGGGACCCATCGCAGACCGTATCGATATGTGGATTGAAGTTCCTCTTCTTGCATACGACACACTTACCCAAAAACAACATACCGACGACTCGGCCACCTATACAAAGAAAATAATTGCCGCAAAAGAAAGGGCGGGGAAGCGCTATAGTGCGCTAGGCAAGACTCGTTCAGCGGATCTTTCAGCAAAAGAATTAGAAATGTATGTCCCTCTACATGAGACAGTTCGAAAACTTCTCATACGCTCATCAGAAAAACTAATGCTTTCTGCCAGAAGCTACCACAAAGTAATAAAAGTAGCGCGTACCATAGCAGATCTTGAAGAAAGTAAGAACATTACCGAAGCCCATCTCCTTGAAGCGCTGCAATATCGTCAGAAAATACACTAGCCGAAAAAAAAGAAACACCGGCGATTACTCATCGCCGGTGTTTCTTTTTTTTATTTAAAAAGGATTGGCTGCACCGCGAATTTCAAAGTGTAGATGCACCCCAGTTGCCTTGCCTGTGCGTCCCATTTCTCCAATAATCTGCCCTTGAGTAACTATTTCTCCAACCCCTACAAGGTTTTTACTCAAGTGACCATAAAGTGTTTGCGTCCCATTATCATGCTTAACCACAATATAATTTCCATATCCAGCATTCCATCCCGACGTACGACTGATAATAACTACGCCTGAAGCTGAAGCCATGATGGGTGCCCCAAAATAACTTGCGAGATCCACTCCGTTGTATCCATGTAACCCTTGTGTTTTGACTCCTCCTAGAATAGGCCGAGCGTAATAATTCTCGATAAGTGGACCGCTTGCACTCCTCCTCCATGGGTTAGTTCCGCTTGATGTTCTTCCTACACCAGAAGATTGTGGTTGTGGCGCAATTTCACCATCAGGAACGATGATGGTATCCCCAACAGCAAGATCACCTCCTATTTCGATATTGTTATATTGTGCAATTTCATCCGCATCAGCTTTATACTTTTTGGCGAGCGTTTTTAGAGTATCACCCTTAACTACTGTGTGACGCACCCCTGAAATAGGGAGGATGACGAGGGTGTCGCCTGGTTTTACCACCCCACCTTTAATATCGTTGGCCCAGGCTATAGTATTTTTTGAAACATTGAACATCTTTGCAATTGAAGAAAGAGAATCTCCGGCGCGCACCACGTAGAGACTAATATGGCTACTTTCTCCGTCTTTTTCCTCCACTTCAAGCGCTGTTCCCGAAGGACCGTCCTCTGACAAAAGGGCTGTTCCTCCAACCACGGTAATATCCCCCCCACCCTTAGCTGGGTTAGGGTCTAGGTTTACTGCTGCCTGCAAAAGCGTCATGTTCTGGCTATTTACAGAGCGTTCTTCGGTACTTGTGCTCTTATTTTTTGCAAAAAGGTTAGTAAAAGCCGAAAAAACCCCCGCTTCTGCAGAAAAAGGCGCCAACAAAGAAATGAGGAGTGAAAAAAACACCCCATTTCGTAGGAAAATAGTGAAAAACGTACTATGTGGCTCTTCCTGTGTAGACGTAGAAAGAGTGTGTGAAATGTCTTTTTTTATAAGCCGATGAATATTAGGGTCTCTCCTTACAGCAATATATGGCTCTAATAAGCCATAGCAACCTCTCCGTATTCCTTCTTTATATAAACTATAGACCTCCTGCCACGTAAGTCAACCTTGACGAAATGGGGTTGTGGATAAATAAAATAAGGCCTACATAGTGCTATACTATTACTGTTATGTCTACAAATCCTCCTCCTGGTGATCCTGCGATTGAAAAAGGTGCCACCCTTTCGTCAAAAACCCTCGTCGAACAGGCGCTTTCCGTTCTTCAAGACAAGGAAGATCTCGAAATTAAGGATATCCTCGCTGAACTTAGCAAAAACAATACCCCCCTTGAAGAAGGCGAGGTGATTAAGGAACTCGAAGAGCTTGGGTATGATATTGAAATAGTCGACCCTCCAACTAAAACTAAGGCTTCAAACACTGAAATTCCTCCTACCCACCATACACCCTCACCAGTAAAAAAAATTCCTTCACTTAAAGAACTAAATGCTAGGGTCAAGACGGTCGTTGATGAAAAGTATGAAGGGAAAAGACCTCCAGCACTAGAAAAGGATGTAGCGAGGATAATGAGGGATATTTCAAACACTCTCAAGCTTATTGACGCACGTGAGGGAAAGAAAAAAACACCAGAAGACAAAGAAAAGCTCGATGATCTGTATCTTGCCTTTGAACGCCTTGTTGAGGATTTTGAAAAACATACTCCAAGCCTAGAGGAGCCAAAAAAAGAGCCGCACACAGAAAAAGACCCAGCGAAGACCGCTGCGCACCGTACCATCCCCACCCTTAAAGAACTCCGAGCTCGTGTACAGACTGTTGTTGATGAAAAGTATGGAGGGGAGAATCCTCCGGCCCTTGAGCAAGACATCCGCGGCATAGTCAAAAATATTACTGACATTCTTGCGGAAGTCGAAAAGCGCAAAGGTAAAAGAAAAACGCGCGAAGA
The DNA here is from genome assembly GCA_964541455.1 of uncultured Candidatus Saccharibacteria bacterium. Taxonomy (GTDB): domain Bacteria; phylum Patescibacteriota; class Minisyncoccia; order Phycocordibacterales; family JAKFXT01; genus JAKFXT01. The sequence goes on from CAZIPS010000003.1 coordinate 15,042, forward strand.
AAAAGAGGAGCTTGATAATCTGTATCTTGCTTTTGAACGCCTTGTTGAGGATTTTGAGAAACATACTCCGAACCTTGAAGGAGCGAAAACAGAAACTGGAGACACAACAGAGCCCGCAAAGAGAGGATGGAGTAGGGAAATGCAGCTACATACAGAACCAGCACATACCGAGGAAGAAATAGTGTTTTTGCGGAGTAAGGGATGGACTGATGATGATTTCAAACGACACAAAGAAGCTCACATAAGTGAGGAATTACTACGCGCTGAAAAAGCCCGTCTTGAGCGAGAAATTAAGCGTCTCGAAGAAAGGGACGCTCTTACTCCCAGTGCTCTTTTTGAAGGTGAGAAATGGCTTTTGAAATACAACCTTAGACCAAATCTAGCCGAAATTAACAAAACCTTAGCCAAAATAGAGGCTAAAAAAAGTCCTGCCATACCAAGCGCTGTTGCTACACCCTCGCCAGTTGATACCTCACCTAACAGTACCCCCTCAAAAACACCCGAGACTTCAAATGATCTATTGGAGATTGCTGAACTAGCTAAACTCCACCAAAAAAGACTTTCACTTCAACAACTTGTTGAAAGTACCATGGACCTCGACGCTCGAACTCTTTTTGAAGAAGACTTACAAAAGGTTGAGGAAGAAATACAAGAGCGCATGAAAACTGCTCCACAAGGAGGAGCGTATGAAGCGAGTGCCCGTATTGAACATGAACTTATTTCGACACCTTCCTCCCCACACGCAACTAATCCCGACCTTCTTACGCTTGAAGGACAGAAACAGGCGCGCATCGATGCCCTCCTTAATCGTCTTACCGAAAACCCCGATGACGTAGCTGTCCTTACCGAAGTTGCTATAGGCCTTGCCAAAGAAACCAATGACCCTGATACTATCGCCGAAAACAATTTAGTAGTCACCATGGCACAAGATGAAACAGGCCCCTCCGCACTTAGTCACCAACAAGAGATGTTAAGGGAGGAGATAGGTATACTTCAAGCAAAGCTTACTGCATTAGGATTTATTGCCCATAAACACCCTGTAAACATTGCCACCCCCCCTTCGCCAGAAACTGAAACACAAGGAGAAACTGCCGCACTTGAAAAAGCGGCTACTGCGGGAATCGAGCACATAGAGCGTATGCTCGATGAAAATATGGCCAATGCAAAAAAGAATTGGACTACCTACGGCAAAGCATGGGCCTTAAATGCTTTTACCGAAATTGGCGAGCAGTATAGTAAAGCCCCCTTGAAATTAAAACTTGCCCTTTCTGCCACCCTTATTGGGGCAGGATTATTTGGTGGGGGAGCAGTGGCTGGAGCTATCGGCAGTATTGCTCTTGCACAAAGAGCATTTGGTTTTGCAGGCACTTATGTTGGTGTAGAGGCTGTTCTTGCGCGTGTCCGTGAACAAAAATTTAGAAAAGGAAAAGAGTTAGGACTTTTTACGAGTCACACAAAAGCGACCGCTTCAGTACTCGCTGCGCTTCTCGGTTCCGCTGCGCCATACGCTTTTAGTTATGCTATGGAAGCAAGTGAAAGACAGATCGGATCACTCATCTCGAGCCCCGAAGGACAGAAAATTTTAGCTGCCTTTTTTAGCAATGAATATGTGCAGACCATCAAAGGTGCCATTCAAGACAATCTCCCTTCTCCAAAAGGAGTACCGGTTGAACGGGTAACTACAGCGTCAACTACAACTGCTGCCGAACCATCAGATGCTACACATCAAATATCACCTACAACAAATGTCGAACATGCAACTTCTACCATTAAACAATTTACTGATGCCATCGATCGACCAGGGGACTCTGTGTGGCGCTCGATGAAAGAAATTATCCGCAACAATGCAGAAGATTTCGGTTGGAAAGAAAACAACATCACAAGCAAAGAATTGTGGCTTGATCGTCGTGTTGCCGAAATCATGCAAAACAATCCTGACATTGCGCAGCAAAACTTAGTCCACGAAGGGGGCCAAGTACATCTTGAAATTGTTGATGGAAATATAAACGCCTACTACGAACCCGCCAAAGGTTTTGAAAATGCCCCACAAAGTCTTCCAGAAAAAATTATGCCAACACCTGTAACCACTGAGTACGCACCACAAGAAACCTCTCTCTCCACAACACCTACATCCCCAGTTGAACAGACTGATGTGCCGATCATTATCCATCCAACTGATATACCGGACGAAACTCCTCCAGCTTCGGAAGATGGGCAAATCTTTGAAGGGGCAGGGAATCGTACTTCAACCTCTATTGAAACAAAAGTTGCTGACACTCCGAAAACAACAGTGGAGCAAGTACTTTCAAAGGCAGAACTTTTACATGTTCAAACAGAAGTGGTTACCCGCATCGATAGTGAGTTTGCAAAACCATCTTTCTTTGGGTTTGGTGGAGTTCCAGGAGTTAATACCACTGAATGGTCAGACATCCAAAAAATTCCCGCAAGTGAAATTCTCGCTGCGCCAAGTTTTGAAAAATTAAATATTCGATTTAAAGAACTTGTTCCAGACCTCACCCCATATGCATATGAAAAAGCGCACCACCTTCTTCTTGAAGCAAGTAAACAAAGTGGTACCATTCCAGTAAGTTCAGAAGATTCTTATACATACCTTACCCGATCAGTTAAAGAACAATTTATTAAAAGTAAATACATCGCATAAGTATGAATGAACAAGACATCGCAGCACTCGCCGCAAAAGATCTCGGAATTGAAACATTAAGCCCAGACATGCAAAAAGATGTTTTAGCGCGCCTCGGAGAAGCATCACTTAAAGGAGCGCTCCTTGAAATATTTGAAAAGCTCCCGCCAAGCGCTGAAGAAGAATTCAAGAAAATTTCTGAAAGCGGTGATCTTGCAAAGACACAATATTTTTTGAAACAACAGATTCCTGACTACGAGTCCATTATGAAACGGCACATCACAAAAACCGTTGAAGAATTCAAGCGAGTAAAAGCTGGACTTTCCTAACAAAAATCCCCTTTCTTTAGAAAAGAGAGAGGGGTGTCCGCTTAGTTTCACAATTAAAACTCCCTAGAGAAAGCCATGTGATCTAACATGCGCTTTTTTGTTTTACGCCATAAGTTACACACCAGCTTCTCCGTGTTACACTTCTTCTCATGTCGGAAACTCATACACTAAATAGTGAGCAACAAAAAGCCGTGGCTCACACAGAGGGTCCCCTTCTTATCCTCGCGGGAGCAGGGGCAGGCAAAACAAAAACCATCGCCCACCGCATACTTCATCTTGTAAAAAAGGGAGTGGCTCCACACACTATTTTGGCAGTTACCTTCACCAACAAATCAGCAAGTGAAATGCGCGAACGCATCCATGGACTTATTGAGCATGATGCTACATTACATCTCCCTGTTTCTTCTCATGAACTTCCTTTTGTCTCAACATTCCACGCGCTTGGTGTCTACATTATTAAAAGGGAAGCGGCACGCCTTAACCTTCCACGCCACTTCACTATCTTTGATCGCAGTGACTCACTCTCTGCGGTCAAAGAAGGACTAAAGCAACTTTCTCTTGACCCAAAACAATTTGAGCCAACAAAATTTCTCAGCATTATTTCACGCAAAAAAGGGGAGGGTATTTCACTCCATGAATATGAAAGTGTCGCCACTGAAAATTATATTGATCGACTTTTATTGAGTGTATGGCAACACTACGAAAAAAAACTAAAAGAAGAAAAAGCGCTCGACTTTGACGACCTGCTTCTAAAAACAAAAAATTTGTTGCGCGACACTCCTGAAGTGCGAAAGACTTACCAAACAATGTGGCAATACATTCACATTGATGAGTATCAAGATACAAACCGTGTGCAATACGAGATCACCAAACTTCTTGCTGGAGACCAACATAATATCTGTGTTGTCGGAGACATTGATCAGAGTATTTATTCTTGGCGCGGCGCTGATTTTAAAAATATTATGCGCTTTGAAAAAGATTATCCAGAAACAGAAACTATTCTCCTTGAACAAAACTATCGTTCGAGTAAAACGATTTTGAAAGCCGCCAACATGATCATTGAAAAGAATACGCTGCGCAAAGAAAAAAATCTTTTCACTGAAAACGAAGAAGGGGAGAAACTACTTCTTTTTGGTGCATATGATGAAGCACAAGAAGCAGCATACATTGCTGGCAAAGCACGCAGCCTTATCGAAACGGGAGTACAAGCTTCAGAGATTGCAATACTATACCGTGCCAACTTTCAATCACGCATCCTCGAAGAAAAATTTTTGCACGCTGACATTCCTTATCAAGTGCTCGGCGTACGCTTCTTTGAGCGCAAAGAAGTGCGCGAAGTGATTTCATATCTTCAAGCTGCTTTTAACGAAGAGAGTACTGCTGATATAAAACGCACGATCAACATGCCACCACGCGGCATCGGTAAAACAACGCTTCTTAAAATTTTTGCGCACGATGAAAAAAGTTTACCCGCGAGCACCCGCGCAAAAATTGAAACATATCGAAGCATGCTTCGTCGCATCAAAGAGGTAGCGCTTTCAACACCACTTTCAGAAACATTGCATTTCATTATCGAAGAGTCACAACTTAAAACGTATTACGAGGAAGCGGGCACTGATGGGGAAGAGCGATTAGAAAATATGTATGAACTTATTGCTGTGGGAAGTAAGTATGACCTCTTTCCTTCTGAAGAAGCGGTGGATAAATTTTTGACCGACACCGCGCTTGCAAGCGATCAAGATGATTTAAACGAAAAGAAAAATGGGGTACGCCTCATGACCGTGCATGCTTCAAAAGGGTTGGAGTTTGATTATGTGTTTATTTCAGGGCTTGAAGAAGATTTGTTCCCACACGGAAAACCGGATGGTGGGAAGAAAAATATGGAAGAAAGTGAGGAAGAGCGACGCCTGTTTTACGTGGCACTCACACGCGCACGCAAAAAACTTTTCCTTACTTATGCCTCGATTCGTAGTATGTTTGGGAACCGTATGATTAACGCCCCCTCATCATTTCTCGACGACCTTGCACCGGAAATACTTGAAAGCGAGCATGACGGACCTGACAACTACCACGGCAAAGTTATTTATCTTGAAGATTAGCCATCCTTAGTGAGGTTAATTATCCACCATAGAATCATTGACTTTTTAAGTCTTTTGCGGTTTAATTTACGTAAACTAACCACACCTAGGAGGTGTGCCATGAAGTTCTTCAGAATCACACTGTTCGCGGCTTTCGGCCTCGGCCTGACGTATACTTCGTCGTTCGGGCAACAGCTCGCAGCTCTGGCCCCCACAAGCGAAGCGGTGAAGTGCCAGGCCAAACTCTCCCTCGAGGAAACCCCCGAAACAAAGGTGGCGCTCGAGGAAAACGAGTACCCAGAAACCGCGACCCCCGTTCTCGCATACGCCCTGCGGCAAATCGCTTGCCTTGAAGGCGAGTCCGAGGTCCAGATCTCCCTCAAGATCCTCTCTATCGACTGGGACTGGACACCGGGAGGAGCGTTTGTTTCGGTCTTCACCGGCATCTTCGGTGGACCAAGCAACTCACTGGGGTCCATCAAGGGGAAGGCGGCAGTTGAAATAACTGTTCGCACCAAGGGAAAGGTGGTCACGGCACAAGGCGCAGCAGAGGAGAAAACCCTCTACAAGCCCGAACCGAAAATGATCATCGACGATCGCCCAGCACTCCCCATCGGCGGCGGATGGTCACGGCCGAACAACAAGGTTGGGGGAATGCTCCTCAATCAAGCAATCGGCCAGGCCCTCAAGAAGGCCTTCGAGCAACTGTAGAGGCGATGCCACTACAGCCCCCGGGTTCGCCCGGGGGTTTTACATTATATGAAACCAAAAAAACAATTAGGGCAAAATTTCCTTACCTCTTCTCAAGTAGTAGAGGATATTGTGCGTGCAGGAGATATTGGGAGCAATGATATTGTCCTTGAAATTGGCCCTGGAAAGGGATTTTTAACACAAAAACTCCTTGAAAAGGCAAAAAAAGTGATCGCCATTGAGAAAGACAGGGAGCTTATCCCATTTTTGCAAGAAAAATTTGCTTTTTTTATAGAAAATGGACAACTTGAGCTTGTTGAAGCTGACATCCTCCTCTATGACCCTGCCCTACACAGCCTAAAGGCACAAGGGTATAAGCTTATTGCAAACATTCCATACTATATTACAGGGGAAATCCTCCAAAAATTCCTAGAAACCCCTCTTCACCCCTCACTTATGGTGCTTATGGTCCAAAAAGAGGTGGCGGCCCGCATTATAGCTACAAACAAGAAAGAAAGCCTTTTGTCTCTGAGTGTAAAAGCTTATGGCACGCCCTCTATAGTACGAAAAGTAGGAAAGGGGAGCTTTTACCCATCCCCGTCTGTTGATTCAGCGGTTATCAAAATAGCCACTATTTCTAAAAATTTCTTTGGAAAAGTAGGCGAGAAAGCCTTTTTTACCACCCTAAAAACTGGTTTTTCTCACAAAAGAAAGTTTTTAATCAACAATCTAACTCCACTTGCTGAAAAAGTGGTTCTCGAAACACTTTTTGCCGATCTTGAGCTCCCACTCACTATCCGAGCTGAAGATGTGTCATTAGAAAACTGGAAGCAACTCACTTCTCACCTTTCTTGATTTTTCCCTTGCCAGAAAAGCTGCGCAATCCACAAAAAACGTTTTATATAAGCCATTAAAGACAACATGTCTGATATACTTTATGTAGGCTATGGAAAGCTTTGCAAAATTTTTGCCGAGCCGGCAGTTTGGGGTTGTTATTGCCTCGATCTTTTTAGCCTGCGCATTAGTAGGTAGCGTGTTCTATCTCAAAAAAAATAAGGAACAGAAAAGTGACATTGCACTTTTAAATGGGCCGAGTATCGAAGCGGTAACTGATGCTACTAAAAATCTAAGTGATGATGTTGCTGATATCGATACTGACCATGATGGCCTTAAGGATTGGGAAGAAGTCCTATGGGAAACCGACCCTAAAAACCCCGACACCGATCATGATGGCACCCCTGATGGGGAAGAAGTAAGACTTGGGAGAAATCCTCTAGTAAAGGGACCTAACGACAGTCTCAAAGAGGTGAGTAAAAATATAAGTACTGCATCATCCGCCCCGATTGTACTCACCCCCACTGATATCGTGGCACGTGATTTTTTCTCAAAATATCTTGAGGCTAAGCAAACAGGAAAAGATATTGATGCCAAGACCCAAGAGGAAATCATTGCTTCTGTTATTTCACGCCAAGACCTCGTGCAGAGCGCCAAAGCATATAGCAAAGAACAGCTAACCATAAGTACTAAAAATGATGAGGCGTCACTAAGGGCATATGGCAACGCTATGGGGCTTATTTTTAAAAACACTGCCACTTGGAAAGAAAGTGAGATAGACATCATGCAAGAAGCTCTTAACAAAAATGATGAAAAAAGACTTGAGGCACTGGATACTAACATTAATGGATACCAATCTATTCTTAATCAAAGCCTAAAAGTGGTTGTACCAAGCAAAGCAGTTGATGTCCATCTCCGCTATATAAACGCTTATAGCAAAATCGTCACCGCACTTACTGCTATGAAAAATACATTTAAAGACCCCGTAAGTGCCCTTATCCTTCTTGGTAAATACCCAGATGCTATTACCGAACTCCACCAGTCTTTTATCGACGCGAGAAGTTTTTTTACCCGAAACAATATTACCTTTGACCTAAAAACTGAAACAGGAATTTTCTTTGCTAATTTTGCTGATGCAGTCGACATCAAGACAAAGGAGAATGCTGGAACCCAATAATCTATATGCTAGAACTTCTTTTTAAAATTAAAAAATCTTTTTACGCAAAAATTCTTGTATCTTTTCTTATTATCGCCTTTTTCGCTCCCATGGCACTCCCACCAAAAGCAGATGCAGGGGGAATGGCAGTCTTCGATTCAATTGGTGCAGCTCTTAAAACCGCCGGTAATGCAATTTTGACTATTATAAGCACTATTTCAAATGCGATTATTGGTGCCGGTATCCAAGCTCTTGTTACTGCCAAATACATCTTAGGCCCCCTTGCCACAACAATTGCGAAAATGATCCTGCGGGGTATTACGGCAAGTATTATCGCTTGGATAAGTAATGGGTTCCAAGGAAGCCCCTCCTTTATCCAAGATCCCAAACGATTCTTCACTAATGTAGCTGATCAGGCAATCGGTGCAGTTCTACTATCAAATGAAGCAACTAAATGGATGTGTACCCCATTTGCAATCAATATAAAACGAGCCCTTATCTACAATCGCTCTTTCTATCAACGTTCTCAGTGTAGCCTCACGCAAGTCGTAAATAACTTCAAAGGCTTTGCAAGTGGACTTAATAACCAATTCGGCAGTCTTGGTGGTTGGACTGCGTGGAACACTATGACATACGAGCCACAAAATAATCCCTACGGAGCCTATGCCCTCTTTAATATGCAGGTTGATGTACAAGTAACCGGCGCCATCAATACCCAAGCCCGCTTACTCGACTGGGGTAAAGGTTTTCTTTCCTGGAAAGACCCAACATGTGTCGAAAATGCTAAAAGAAATTCCGACCTTGAGGGCTATAAAACAGGCGATGAAATCGTTCCCCTTGAAGAAAGTGAGGGCAATACCATTAGTCCAAACACTGACCCAAATACCTGCCCGATTCTTACTCCAGGTGATGTTATTGCAAATCAAATAAACAAGACTATCGGAAGCGATGTTGATCAGCTTGTAGGTGCACAAGAGATCAATCAGATTATTAGTGCACTCCTTTACCAACTTGCAGTTAAAGCACTTGGTGGCTCTGGCCTTCTTGGACTTGGCGCTTCATACTCCGATCCTTACGGCACAAATGGAAGCTATGCTCAACAACTTCTCGCAAATGATCAACAGGTATTCAATCAAACTCGCAGTGACTTAAACCAACAAATATACAACCGCATCACCACCGAAAACAACTACTCTGCAACAAAAAACCAAACACTTTCTCTTATAGATCTTTCTGCTAATAAAGCGTTTTCAGTCCTTAATTGCTACTTTGCAACTTCTTCTACTCCACTTGGTATCAACAACAGCATGCGTGCTACTGATATAGCAGGAGCTTCAAGTTCACTTGCCTTTATAAACGGCTTCAAGCGTTCTATACAACGTGACGTCGACATATCAGATATAAACATCAGTAACCTCCAACGCCTTGTTGATGCCTCAAACGCCTTAGACTACAGCCACAGAGATACTCTGCAACAAATCTCATCACAATTCTCACAACTCATCACGCAAATCCACTCTGACGGCGATGTTATAAACGCCCAGTTTGAACGTGACCAGACTATACCTGACGCCATGAAAGCTCCTGATGCCGACAATGACACTCGCCTTAATCGCTGTTACACCGAACCTATTAACTAGCTATGTTACGCACTGCAAAAAAAGCTCTTCTTACGTCCGTCTTTCTTGCAGGAGCTTTTTTGCCTTTTACTACTTTTGCGCAAACAATTAATGATAGTGATACTGGCGGGGGAGTAAGTGTTAGTGCACTCAAAAACACTTCTGCTCAAACCGTCACCGCGTCAGAAATACAACTGCAAGCAAGAGAGAATGCTCGTGACGCATCACTACAACAATCCCTTGGCAACGGGAACGTCACTGACCCAGGGGTAGCTGCTGCAGCTCCCTCTGGTACATTTTCTGCCCCAGGAACCGCTCCCTCGCTCTCTTCTTCGGGGGCCCAAGCAACTAAAGACCTCAACCTTGCTTCAGTTGACCTTTGTTCAATTAGCTTTACAGGAACCTTCCAACCACTCAACTGTCTCGGGTACGGACTTCTCAAAATAGGGGGGTGGGTAGCAACGGTAGGCGGTGTCTTTCTCAACCTCTCGATTGATTTTACTGTGCTTAAAATGTCTACCGTCATTAACGGCACTGGTGCTATTAATGCTGCTTGGAAAGTGTTCCGCGATCTTTCAAATATTTTCTTTATTTTTATCCTTATTTATATCGCTATAAGCACTATTATCGGGACCGCTGGAGGACAAACCAAAAAAATGCTGATCAATGTCATCATTGTGGCACTTCTCATCAACTTCAGCATGTTTTTTACTAAAGTTGCAGTCGACACCTCAAATATTCTCACCATTCAGTTCTTCAACTCTATTAGCAAAGGAGACAATAGCTGGGACAACGGCCTCTCTTGGGTCTTTATGAATGCCTCGCGCCTCACTACCATCTACCAAGCGGGGAACACCATCGCCACAAGTCCAAATGGCAAAGCGTTTCTTAGTTACAACTTTCTCATTGTTGGGATTATGGGGCTCGCCTTTGCCCTCGTGCTTGCTTTTGTGTTTATGGCGATTGCCATTATGTTTATTTCTCGTTTTGTCACTATTATTTTCCTTATTGTACTTTCACCGCTCGCTTTTATGGGCTTTGCGGTGAGCAAATTAAGTGGCAAATGGCATCAATGGCTCTCTGTGCTCACAGAACAAATCTTCTTCGCTCCTGTTATGATGGCTATGCTTTGGACTGTTGCGGTTATTATAAATAGTGACGGCTTCCGTGCAGCAGTTGCCTTTTCTGACCCGGCCAATAACTTCGCCGACCTCTTCACCCTTTCTTCCGTTACAGGGTCTATATATATAGTCTTAAACTTTAGCCTCCTTGTTGCCCTTCTTATTGGTGGCCTCCTTATATCAAAGAACTTTAGTCATACAAGTGCGAACTTTGCAATGAAACTCGCAGGGGGGGCCTCTTTTGGGGCAGCGGCGTGGATTGGGCGCAAAACAGGAGGGTGGGCTGGAAACAAACTTGCCAAATCAGAACGCTTGCAGAAATTTGCAGCTAATAATCCTACTGTTGGTATGTTTGCACTTAAAGCGGTCAAGGGGGTTGCTTCTGCCAGCTTTGACGCTCGCAATATTCCCCACGCAAGCGACTATCTCGGCAAGGGACCTGGGACAGGGGGTTATGTTGGCGAACTTGAAGCTCAAGTAAAGAAACGTCAAGAGGATGCAAAACTTCTCAAAGACCTCAAGCTATATCAAGACTCGAAAACTGAAGGGGAGGCAAAGGCTCACAAAGAAACAGTTGAGGAGAAAGACAAAAAAGTGGTTGAGCTTAACAAGCAGATGGCTAACTTTATTGCCGCTGGCAACAACCTTAACGATACACGCTACAAGGAGTTTGAGAGGGAGAAAGCTGAAGCGGTTAAGGCACGTGATGAAGCTAAGAAAAAACTTGAGACCCTCAATAAGGACCAGACCAAGACCCAAACAGGGGAGCAGACCTATGCTAAGAATCTTACTAAGGGCACCATTGCTGCTATCATGACTCGCCTTGCTGCAGAGCGTGAAAAATCTCAAGAGAAGATTGAGGAATCATATACCAAGGACCGTCAAAAGAAAGACAGCGAATGGGCCAAAGAATTTAATCTTAAGGAGATTAACCGACAAATTGCTTCTCTTGATGCAGAAATCGAGTCTCTTGGGAGCTCGGTCTTGAATGTCACCGAAGAGGTAAAAAACTGGAATGAGCAGATTGCTAAAAATAACAAAGAAATTGAAAAAATAACTCTAGACCAAAAAAATAATCCAAATGTTGATATCATCGCTTCAAACAAAAGAAGAAAGATTATTGCGGAGGAAAACGGAAAAATACAGGAAAGCATCAATGCAGTAAAAGCTAATGAGTCAACTATTGCCGAACAAAAGAAAATTCGACTCATAGCAGAAAGAGAAAAGCTTATTAATCAACGAAAAGAGATTCAAAATAAAAAGGATAGAGATGCTCTTCTAAAAACACTTGTTGACGCAACAAAACCGGAAGAGGCTCAAGGAGAAGAAAAGAAGGGTGAGGATAAGCCAAAAAAGGATGATGCACACTAATATATAATAGAGAATATGGAAGACACGAGTGTTCAACAGAAATTTGAAAAACTGCCGGCAGTTATTCGCGAAGCGATTACTTCTGTTGATTTTGCAGAAAAACTTCAAAACATAGGCAAGGCAAACAGCCTCCACCTCGATGAACTTGACGCGCTTTTTGAAGAAGTGGGATTTGTGATGCTTGGGGACACTCGCACGCAAGATTTTGGAGCTAAAATAAGCGAACGTCTCTCGCTTCGCCCAGATCAAGTTGCTCCTATAGTTAAAAGTGTTGATGAGGAAATATTCCGCCCGATCCGCACTGCGCTCATCAGCCTCCACGACAATGAACCTCGTCGCATTACCGACGTCCCACTCCCTGCAGCAAGTGCACCTTCATATGTTCCCCCAGTTCCACAAAAAAACTCTTTACCCACAACCCCCGAAAGTAATCTTGCGCCAAAACCAATAACCGTTAAGGAGGAGTTGTCAGCTCCAACCATACACCCTATATACAATGATAAAAGTATAGAAACTCAAATACCAAGTTCCCCACAGACCCTAGGGGATGGAGTAGTGGTTACTCCAGAAATAAGCGCCCTAAACGAAGAAACGCCAACTCGCGAAAACCTTCTTAATGCTATTGAAGGGGAGAAAGAAATGGACCCCGCTCTCCTTACCCCACATCGCCAACTTGAATCCCAAGATCCACGCACCTATCTCATAGACAAAGAAGAATTTCTGAAGAAAATCACTGAACCAAGCAGTGGCTCCACCCCCGCAACACTTACCCCCAAAAAACGTTCGTTAGCCGAAGAAGCGGTGTTAGTAGCAAAGCGAAAAGTAGACCCAACTGCTCTAAATATGCAGAGCATTATAGCCAAAACACCGAAACCAACTACAGAATCAGCTCCTATTACTACTATCCCTCCTGTCCCCGCCACTCCTCCCACAATTACGTTGGATATTCCTCGCACTGAAGAACAGGCGTCTGTGCAAACACCTCCCGAAGCAATCTATACACTTCCAAAAGAAATAGCCCCCACCCAACCCATCACCCTTGAAGCAAAACAGAAACTTACCTCCATGGTTCAGGTTCCTCGCGTCACAAGTAGAGTGAGCGCCCCGCTCACCGCTACTTCAACTGTCACTACAGAAACTACAGGAAGTAGGGTAGACCCATATCGCGAACCTATATAAAGCGTAAGCTTTGTGTTGTTTATACCACCCACCCTTAATCAACACGACATATCCTCTTATCTGCGCGACAAAGAGCGCAATCTCTTATATTATTAGAGATACCAAGCGCATTGTCGTTTCAGTATTTTTTATATGCAATTCCAAGTTCCTCAATTTATTGAAGTAGAAGACAAGCTTTTTGGTCCTCTTACCCTTAAACAATTCATTTATCTTGCTGGGGGAATAGGTGTTTCGGCGATCTTCTACCTTGTTATTCCTTACCACTTTATTGCCATAGTTCTTGCGGTTCCTTTCGTTGTTTTTGCGATTGCCTTAGCTTTCTACCGCATTAACAGTAAACCATTTGTTGAGGTGCTTGAGGCAGCACTTTCCTACTACTTTAAAAACAAGCTTTATATATGGAAGAAATCCGACAAGAAAATTGAGGATCGTCCAAAAGAAGAAGTATCTGAACCCTCTCTCGATACACTTTTTGCCCCACGCCTCTCTGAAAGCAAGCTCAAAGATCTCGCGTGGAGCCTTGATGTTACTGATAAAGTAATAAACAAAGAGGTTCAAAGGGGAGGGGGGTCCCGCATTACGTATAACGAAGACGAGCGCGAGAAAGTTGAGTTCCAGAAAAACTACGAAATTGGAGCTAAGGGGCACCTATAGAACATATGGCTACTGAACAAACATCAGCAACACAAGAATTCGTCCCTATCAAAGAGGTACGTGACGGCATTGTCCTCCTTAAAGACGGAGGTCTGCGTGCAATTCTTCTAACCTCTTCTATTAACTTCGCCCTCAAATCACAGGACGAGCAAAATTCCGTTATTTTCCAATTCCAAAACTTCCTTAACTCTTTAGACTTTCCTGTAGAAATCTTCATTCAATCAAGGAAACTCGATATTCGCCCCTACATTGCTCTCCTCGAAGACCGCTATCGAGATCAAGTTAATGATCTACTTAAAATACAGACTCGTGAGTACATCGAGTTCATAAAAAGCTTTACTGAAAGTGCTAATATCATGACTAAAAGCTTCTTTATTATTGTCCCCTACAATCCAGCAAGCCTTACCGCTGAATCAGTTGGTGGGTTCTTTAGTAAGAAAAAAGATGAAGACAAAACAAAGGATGCGGCTGCACGCTTCGAAGAAAACCGCAGCCAACTCGAGCAACGCATTGCTGTTATCGAACAAGGACTTATACGTACAGGAGTTCGTGTCGTACAATTAGGTACTGAAGAAATTATTGAACTTTACTACAAGATCTTTAACCCTGGAGAGCAGGACAAGCCAATTAAGTTGCCATAATTATGGGTGTTTTCGATTTCCTTATTACGAATAAGAAAAAAGAAGCAGGGAATGCGCTCACCGCTATTTTGCCGCGAGACATCTATGAATCTGGTGTTTTGGAACTTAAAGACATTATTGCCCCCTCTGCACTTAAAATCACGCCCAAAGAGCTCAATTTGGGCGAGAAAATTATTCGTACCTTTTTTGTTATCTCTTATCCTCGTTTTCTTTCGGAAAGTTGGTTTGCGCCGATTATTAACCTCGACAAGGTGTTTGACGCTTCTATTTTTATTCACCCTATTGAAACCGCTCGCATTTTAAGGCAATTCCAGAAAAAAGTAGCGGAGGTACAAAGCCAAATCCACGAGAGAGAGGAGAAGGGGTTAGTGCGTGATCCCGTGCTTGATACCGCCTACCAAGACCTTGAACAGCTTCGTGACGGCCTTCAGCAAGCACAAGAACGTATTTTTGATGTTGGGCTCTATATATCTATTTACGGTGATTCTGATGCCGAACTTGATAAGGTAGAGTCTGAAATTAAATCTATCCTCGAATCAAAGTTGGTGTATATAAAACCAGCCCTCTTTCAACAAGAACAAGGGTTTAAAAGCGTTATTCCTCTTGGAAATGATGAGTTAGCAGTTCATTCAAAACTTAACTCTTCGCCACTTTCAAGTGTTTTTCCTTTCATCTCTTTTGACCTCACTTCAGACAAGGGAATTCTTTATGGCATCAACCGACACAATGCAAGTTTGGTACTTTTTGACCGCTTCTCTCTTGAAAATTACAACTCTGTCGTCTTTGCGAAGTCTGGATCTGGTAAGTCCTACACCACCAAACTCGAGATCCTCCGTACCCTTATGTTTGACACTGAAGTGATTGTTATTGATCCCGAGCGCGAATACGAATATTTAGCCGAAGCCACCGGCGGACGCTATTTTAATGTTTCGCTTAATTCTGAACACCACATTAACCCTTTTGATCTTCCCATCCCACGCGAAGACGAATCCCCAGCTGATATTCTTCGCAGCAACATTGTAAACCTCGTAGGGCTTTTCCGTATCATGATGGGGGGGCTCACTCCCGAAGAAGATGCCATTATTGACCGCGCAATTACTGAAACCTATGCCCTCAAAGACATTACCCCTGAATCAGACTTTACTGCTATCGAACCCCCACTTATGGCTGACTTTGAACTTGTGCTTTCGGGCATGGAAGGAGGGGATTCCTTGGCACAACGACTTACTAAATACACTAAGGGAACATGGGCTGGCTTTATCAACAAGCCGACAAACGTCGACATTAATAAAAAGTTTGTTGTGTTTTCTGTGCGTGATATGGAGGATGAGCTTAAACCTGTTGCCATGTATATCATTACGCACTTTATTTGGAATGCTATACGCAAAGAAATTCGAAAACGTCTCCTTGTTATCGATGAAGCATGGTGGATGATGAAATCAGATGATACTGCCTCTTTCCTCTATAGTCTTGTAAAACGTGGTCGTAAATACTTCCTTGGAGTAGCGACAATTACCCAAGACGTCGATGACTTCCTTAAAAGCCAGTATGGGCTCCCCATTATCACCAACTCATCGCTTCAACTTCTCCTTAAACAATCTCCATCATCAATCGATAATGTTCAAAAGATATTTAACCTTACCGAAGAAGAGAAATATCTACTCCTTGAGTCAGACGTAGGGGAGGGGATTTTCTTCGCAGGACTAAAACACGTGGCGATTAAGATCATTGCCTCATACACCGAGGACCAGATTATTACCTCTGACCCTTCTCAAGTGCTTTCGATCAGAAAAGCCAAAAATGATTTGCGCCTTGCTTCTTAATATTCATGCCTCCCGAGCTTAAAGAAAATCGAATACCCACTCATACTGCGGGGTTTATGCTCGCCGTAGCCGCTTTTTTTGACCTTTTACAAATATTTTTTAACCTTATTCTAATCGGTTTTCTCATAAACTGGACGATTACCCTTATTTCATTTTTAACCTTTTTTGTTTGGTTTAAACTTTATGGTGTAAACCTAGGCGATAGCGCTAAGAAAATAGCGCTTTGGCTCACCGACTATGCCTTCGATATTTTTAGTGGAGGGATTTTCCCTTCGATTTTTATTAGCACCCTTATCACTATTCTTATAGTTAAGTCAGACGATGCGCTTCGTAACCAAGGTATTGACCTCAACCTCTCAACCTCTGCCTCTTATCGCAAAAAAGTGGCGGAAAACAGGAGGGCATACCAAGCATCACTACAAAGTAACGAAGAGGAGAGTGCAGAGGGTGGGGAAGAGTCTCCCGAGCGTTTCAAAGAAACATTATCTCGTGTTTCCCGTAGTGGAGCAGTCCCAGGGAACGAGAAAGGGGCTGCTACCACACGGGTACCCCTCACCTCAAGCGCCCCCACAGTTATCCCAAACAATAATCAAAAAACAGAAAATAATAGCGGAATTCTTGGTAGAATAAATAGAACTTCAAACAAAAGCAGTGAACCCTATGTTAAAGCCGTTTAATATATACCGCTCTCTTAAAAAAAGCCTTGTTTTTTTAGCGCTTTTTATGCCTTTTGTTTTTGCACGCGCCGAAGCTTCTCTTACTCCCTATGCTGAGGGAGTAAGTACTGTTGTTACCCCCCAAAATCCTGGCCCTAATACCCTTATAACTATCCAACTGCAAAGTTCATTGGTGAACCTTGAGGCCTCGACTGTTATTTGGAGCGTTAACGGTAAGGTTATTCAATCGGGTAAAGATAGTCGCAGCTTTTCCCTTCGCCTTGGCGGTATAGGGAGTAAGAGTGTTGTTGATATCTATATCAAAAGTGATAATTTTGGCACTATCAGCAAAACTCTAACTTTTGCCCCAACAAGTGTTGAACTCCTTTACCAAGCCTCTTCTTATACCCCACCCTTCTACAAAGGAAAGGCGCTCATCCCCTCGGAAGGCGTTGTTACCCTCTACGCACTTCCAAACTTTAAAACAAGTTCTGGATCAATTCCTCAAACAGCAAGTCTTGTTTTTACATGGAAAAAGGATGGGGTTGTTGACGGAAATAATTCTGGACTTGGAAAAAATAGCTATCGCTATGTTAATGGAAGACTACCAGAAGATGGTCCTTCAATTGAAGTCTCTGTTGTTGATCCTAAGAGTAACTTACAAGGCTATGCCGCCTTTGCTGCCTCAACAGTTAACCCTGAAGTTGTTTTTTACGAGAATAACCCCATTTTAGGAGTTAACCTCAATCAAAGTATTCAGAAGGACTACGCCCTTACCAAGCAAGAACTTTCTCTTATTGCCTACCCTTATTACTTTGGTACCAAAAATAGAAATGCTCTAGGGCTTTCCTATACTTGGAATATCAACGATAACCCGGTTGCAAACAGTGCATCTGACAAGGGAACATTAACCGTGCGTAGTCCTGGGGGGAAGGGGGTTGCAAACATTTCACTTGGTGTTGAGAATAAACTAAGACTCCTTCAAACAGCGTCAAGTATTCTTTCTATTACCTACGGTCAATAATTTTATGAAAAAATTTCACCCACATCTTCCACGCCCTTCTGTGTTAGCGATATTTTTCGTTTCTTTTGTTCCTTTTGCTTCACTTTTTGCTGCAACTGGCGACTACCAATTACTTGCCCCCCTTCCTTCTTTTGGTTCTTCATACAATCCAGGACTTTTTGTAAACTACGTCCAAACTTTTATTAAACTTTCAATCACTCTTTCAGCTATTTTAGCGGTTGCTTTTATCACTATAGGTGGCTTTCAGTGGATGGGGGGAGATTCAATGCAAATGAAGTCTGATGGTAGGAAAAAGATAGAAGATGCTGTACTTGGCCTTGTTATATTAGGAGCTTCTTTTCTTATTCTTAATACCATTAACCCTGCGCTTCTCAGCTTTAAACTAGAGGTTCCTACTCTCATTACTGGAGACACGTCCAACCAAACACAAACAAGTTACCAAGTTGATGATCTAACTAATGTTGGTCAGCAAATTCAAAACCAAATGAATCAGAATCCAAACGCTTCACCAACAGTTCAAATACGAAGTGGGACAGCTGATGAACAAAGTAATATCAGTGCTCAATGTAAGGCAAATAAACCAGGGTCAATCGGTGCCATAAAAGACCCTACAGGGAAGTTTTATACTTGTATGTAATATATGTCTAAAACTACAGCTATTAGTATCGTTATTGGTTTCATTCTCCTTTTGGGTGGGGGGTTAGCTTATTGGTACTACACTATAGGTCCTAAAAATCCAAGTCAACAAAACCCCCAAACAAACACCGGGGGCAATAACCTTTTCCCGTTTGGGAACACTAATCAATCAAATAATGGCACCACTTCAACAAGCACCAATCAAACTGTAGTGAGTAAAGAACCCTCTCCCCAAGTTCGTAAGGTGTCAGCTACCCCAATTGCCGGCTTTTCTCCTCTAAATGATAAAACGTTAGGGGCGTCAGTCCGCTATATGGAAGTTGAAACAGGCAACATCTATGAAGCCCCTCTCCAAGTACTTTCAACTCGACGCATCAGTAACACCACTATTCCAAAAGTACGAAGTGTCCTTTGGCTTCCGCAAGCGAGAGCTTTTATTGCTCAATACCTTGGTGGCGATGATGAGACGATCCAGAGTTTTTACGGTGATATTAACCCTCCACAGAACGAAGGACAGGAAGGTAACGTAACAGGGAAGTTTATGGATGATGGCATTACCGCACTTGCCTCACTTACCCCGTTTTCTGCGAGCACTACCCTTAAAAATCCTGGTAAAATTTTCTATCTTAAAAACACCACAAACGGTGCGGAGGGTTTCAGTGCCTTACAAAATGGTAGTAAACCAACTTCCGTATTTAACTCTCCACTTTCTGAATGGCTTCTTCTTAACAGTGGGGGAGACGCCCTTTTCCTTCAAACTAAGTCCTCCGCACTTGCTTCCTCGTATCTTTTTAGTCTAAACCCTTCAACAGGCGCTTTGAGTAAAGTGCTTGGAAACATTGTTGGCCTCTCTTCATTACCAAACCAAAAGGGGGATATGGTGCTTTATTCCGAAACACTAAACAAGAAACCTCTACTTCACCTCTACAATGTAGGTAAAAATACTTTCCAAACCATTCCTCTTAATACCTTTGCTGACAAATGCGCATGGCTTGAAAGTACTACCACTAAAGCAACAAACTCCTCACGCATCTATTGTGGCGTTCCTTCTTTAATGCTTTCACAAGTCCTATACCCTGATAGTTGGTACCAAGGAAAGACAACTTTTAATGATGACATTTGGGAGATCAACCCAACAACACTTGAGTTAAACAAACTTGTTCCACTTGTTGATAGTGGGTCATACCTCGATGTTTGGAACCCTTCCTTAAGTAGCGATAGCGCCTATTTTATCTTTATAAACAAAAGGGATTTAACTTTGTGGAGTATTAAGCTAAGGGGGTAGGGGGTACACTTTCTTTTTTCCCATACACAATAACTACTCTTCTTGAGGGACCTTCTCCTCGTGATTCTGTGTAGAGTTGTGGGTGGCCTACAAAAAAATTGTGCACAAGAAGTCTTTCGTATGGGCCCATAGGCTCCATCTCTACTTCCTGTTTAAACGCAAGCACCTGCTCTCCTAGTAGTTTTGCGCTTTCTTTAATTCTTTCTTCTTCTTTTTCACGGTACTTATTAACATCAATACTTATACTTTCCTCAATCCCGGCTTTCTCTGCCATTCTTCGCACAAGGTGATTTATAGCTGAAAGTGTTGCCCCATTAGCCCCGATTAGTCTTTCTGGATCGCTACTTTTAATAGCAACCTTAAGAGAAGCTTCGGTTGCCACAACATCTCCCACTTCAGTATCGAAGGGAATATACGAGAGAAACTTTTTTACTATATCTTTGAGTTTCTCTTCTTTCATATCTATACTGCCTTTTTATGCTTACGTAATGCCAATTCCTGTCCGATGGTAAAAATATTACTGACACAGAAATAGAGTGCTACCACCGAAGAAAGGCTGTGACTGATAAAAATAATAATCAAGGGAAATATGTACTTCATTTGAAGATTCATACTCCGCGCAAGGTCGTTTTTTAAAGAAACCTCGTTTGTTTGTGGAAGGGGAGGCATAGCAAGTTGCGCTTGGATAAACTGTGCTCCGCCAGCAATGAGGGCGAGTGTCCAGCTCTTTTCTGCCATATGGAACATAAGAAATTCCATAGAAACAGTGCCTGTTGGGAGATGTATAAAACTATACAGATCAGCGGTGTGTATTGTTGGAAACCCTCCTTTATAGAAAATAAAGTAAAGCGCAAAAATAACCGGGAGTTGAATAAAAAGCGCAAGGATGCTTGAAAACGGGTTCACTCCCTCATCTTTATATACTTGCATAGTTGCAACAGCTGCAGCTTGCTTGTCGTTTTTGTACTTTTCGCGTATTGCTTCCAGTTTTGGCTCTATATCCCTCATTTTCATTTGAGTGATAAGTGCTTTTTTAGTTAGAGGAAAAAGGGCGAATTTAACTAGAAGGGTTGTTGCAATAACCGCAAGGGCTACTGAGTGGTTGGGGAGTATAGTAATTAAAAAAACAGCCACATTATAGATCGGCTGATAAAAAACTGTATGAAAAAATCCCCCGCTCATAAGGGATATTCTACCCTACTTTAGTTAGTTTAAAAGCCTTGCTTTAGCAAAAAGCATTTTTAGCTCGTTTTCTAACGCTTTATAGGGTATTTCAAGACCCTCTTTTTTTACAAAGACAATACCGGCTACGCTAGCCCTAAGTGAGGGGTAGAAACTTTGAATTATAGTGTATACACGCCTTTTCACTGTATTCCTTTTTGGTTTATTTCTAGTCACTTTTGCTGGGACCACTACTGAAAAACGGCTTATTTCGTGGGTTTTTAAGGGGTTTACCCTTAAAGAGAGGGTGGGGGAGGAAACAAAAAAACCCTCTCCAAAGTGTTTGGTGAAGGACTTTTTGTCTAGGCGCCTTGTTTTAGGCAACATACGTCTTTAGACACTTAGCTTCTTTCTTCCTTGGGCTCGGCGGCGGGCAAGCACTTTCTTACCCCCAGCAGTTGCACTACGGACCAAAAAACCATGTGTGGTGGCTCTTTTCTTCTTTTTTGGTTGATATGTTTTTGACATTGGGGTGTAGTATAGCCTATTCTCGCTCTTTTGGAAATAGCTTCGCTTTTTAAAAAGGTTTAATTACTTACCCACATGTTATACCCATATTTATCACCATAACCCTCCTTTTCTGGTAAGTGTTGCAGTTTTCTAAGAAGAGTATAATAGGGGACACTAATATATTCTTATGCTTGATAACAAACAATTGTGGGAAAGTGTTTTAACTGATATTGAGCAAAATGTTTCAAAGGCGACCTTTACTACTTGGTTTAAAGATACAGGAATAATGAAACAAGATGAGGGGGTGGTGTTCCTTTCAGTCCCTAACCAATTTGTAAAAGAGTGGCTTTATAATAAATACCATAAGACTATTTTAAAAAACCTTCGAGATTTAAACGAACAAGTCCGTAATATTGAATATGTGGTTAACAAGGAACCACCTAAGATGGTCGAGACTATCCGAAAGGTCGACAACCCCACTAATGAGCTCCCCCTTGCTGACCATTATGTTAATAAAGAAGATAATCTAAACCCTCGCTATACATTCGACTCTTTTGTTGTGGGATCTTTTAATGATATGGCCTTTGCCGCTGCTCAAGCGGTTATGAAAAAACCTGGTATTGCGTACAACCCTCTTTTTATCTATGGAAATACTGGGCATGGGAAAACACACTTAATTCAAGCAATAGGGAATTATATTAAGCACGCTTCTCCAAACAATAAGGTGTACTATATTACTTCCGAAAATTTCTACCTTGGGCTTGTTAATGCAATGCAAGAAAACAAAATTCTTTTGTTTAAAGAAAAGTACCGTAAATACGATGTTTTTATTATGGATGACGTACAGTTTTTATCTAATAAAGAAAAAACTCAAGAAGAACTTTTTCATCTTTTTAACACCCTCTATGATAATAATAAACAAATTATATTCTCTTCAGATAAACATATAAACCAAATCCCTAATTTAGAGGATAGAATTAAATCTCGCTTTGGAGCAGGGATGATTGTTGATATTCAGGCCCCTGACTATGATTCTCGTGTCGCAATTATCAAAACAAAGTGTGCTGTACAAGGGATTCTTCTCCCTGAGGAAATAGTGTCTTACCTCGCTGCTTCTGATAACAGTATCCGTGAGTTAGAGGGGGCCTTAAACACCATTACCTACCAAATCCAACTTAAAAATAAAGTCCTTTCGTTAGCTGAGATAAAAAACATTATTAAAGAGACGAGTAAACCTAAAAAAATGTTTTCTGTTAAGGAAATCATAAAAACTATCGCTGATTTTTACGACATCCCTGAAACAAGTATTTACGAAAAAACAAGAAGAAAAGAAGTGGTAAAACCAAGGCAAATTATTATGTATATCTTAAGAGAAGATTTTAAGGTGTCATATCCAACTATCGGAGAAAAGTTGGGGGGAAGAGATCATACCACTGTTATCCACTCATGTGAAAAAATTAAACATGATATTAAAGAGGATCTTCAGTTAAGTGAGGAAATTGATCGGATTAAGACATTATTAAAATAAGTATGTGGAAAATATGTTGGTAATAACTGAAAAAGGTGAGGGAAAGTATGTAAGTTATCCAGTGATTAAAAAAAGCTAGAGGTATATTCCACAAAAAAGAATGGTAGTTATAAAAAAATATAAGATAAAAAACCTATATACCACCTACTATAATAACCTTATCCACTTATCCACTACGTAATTATCTGTTGTATGAAATTTGAATGTAATAAAGAAAAACTACAAGAGTTAGTAGTTAAAATAGAAAAAACAACAAGTCGGAACGCAACACTTCCCATTCTTAGTTGTATTCTTTTGGTGGTTAAAGATAAAACACTTACACTTAAAGCCACTAATTTAGAAGTAGGAAGTGAGCTTATACTCCCTGTAAGGGTGGAAAAAGAAGGAGTGGTTGCAGTTTCTGGTTCTCTTTTTTCTCAAATCCTCTCCTCCTTAAAAACAAATAAAAACCTTACTATAGAAGAGAAGGATGGGGGGGTAGAAATAAAAACAATAGAAACAACTGTTTTTTTAAAAACAAATCCTTATGAAGAGTTTCCGCTTATCCCTCGTATTGAGGCAGATAAAAAAATAGTTATAAAAGTTAAAGATATTATTCTTGGGATAAAAAGTGTGGTGTATAGTGCTTCTCTTTCTACTATTAAACCAGAACTTGGAAGCATCTATATTTACCAAGAAACAAATACACTTATTTTTGTTGCAACAGACTCTTTTAGATTGGCAGAGAAAAAAATTGTTGTTAAAAATATAGAACAATTTCCTTCAATACTTATTCCCTACAAAAATGCCTTAGAAATTGTAAGGCTTTTTGAAGGTGTTGATGAAGAGGTGGAGTTTTTAATCACTAAAAATCAAATTAGTCTCGAACATCAACATATATTTATTACCTCAAGAGTTGTTGATGGAGTCTTTCCTGATTACACACAAATAATACCAAAAGAAAATATCGCCACAGCGTTAGTGTTAAAACAAGATATTATTAACGGTATTAAAAGTCTCTCAGTGTTTTCTGATAAGTTTAATCAAATTATTTTTACTCTTACAAAAGAGGGAATAGTGCTTGAAACGAAAAATAACGATATTGGAGAAGGAAAAACAGTAGTGGTGGGGAAAGTAACAGGAGAGATGGTTAAAGTTAAGTTTAATCAAAAATATATCACTGATGCTTTTTCTACACTAACCGATGAATCAATCCTCCTTTCTTTTTCTGAAGAAAGAAAACCACTTGTTATAGAAGGTGCTTCAAATAAGAGCTTTAAGTATCTTGTTATGCCAATGAATAACTAAACATGTTTGAAATTAAAGATATTATTGCCAGGTTTTCTTTAAAAATTTCTCCAGAAAGAAAGGTTAATCTCGCATTAAAAGATTATTTTAAAGAAAAAAATATTCCTTATACTGGCGTTGCTCCAAAAATCTCACAACAAACAGTGTTTATCCATGGGGATAGTTATACAAAAATGTATATACAAACATATCAAAAAGAGATACTCGCACTTATACAAAAAGTACTGCCAGAAAGTAACATACAAACGATTAAATAAAAAACTTAACGTTTAAGGTCGATAAGGAGGGGAACTTCTTTTTCACTACTATCAAGAGAAGTATTATAACCAACTATTTTTAACGTATTACGCTCACCTACAAGACCAGTAATATTCCGAGGAAGAATAGAGAAATAAAAAGGTTTTTGCGAAAGGGATCCGTAAAATCGATTGTTTATATATACATCAACCTTACTTAAACCAACGCCATCAACAGAAAAAGAGAAAGCTTGCGAGTAGGGGTGAACCGCTGTTTCATCATACCCACTAAAAGAGATAGGCTCTTGATTTTGAGTAATTGGAGCATTATCAACCCCAACAGTTCCACCACTTACTAAACTATGCTCATTGGCGTACTTAACAACAGCAGTTTCCCAGTAGTTAAACTGAGGATCAGAAGCGGGGTTTTGTGGACGGATGCCGCTTGTAGGGTTGTCTTTATCAACCCAATAAAGAATAGAATGAATATTTGGAATAACAATTTCTTTTTGATCTTCTTGAGGTGTCCCTTCGGTTGCCCTTGCCCCTGTTCTTATATCTATAGTATATGACTCACCTCCTTGCCATATACCACGAAGTACTGGAGGGAACTTGCTCTTATCTACTGGGTCTGGTTGCTTAAAACGCTCATTAGGAAGGTTTTGTAGTGCATAAGCCATATATTCGTGCCACATAGGAGCAACGACCTGGCCAGCAACTTTTTTCTGCATAGGCCTATTATTGTTATTTCCTGCCCAAGCCCCTGTGACGAAAGAGGGGGTATAACCGACTACCCAAGCATCACGATAATCGTTAGTAGTACCTGTCTTAACCGCCACCTGGTTTCCTGGGAAATAAAGGGCAGAGCGCTCCCCAAAAGTAGGAACACGAGCGTCATTATCAGAGAGCATATCTGAAATAGTACGCGCAATATTACTATCAATTGCCACACTATCCTGTTGCTCATACTCTTCAAGGGTAGTGTTACTGCTGTCAGTAACTTTTAATATACCAACATAGGGATTTTTAACCCCATCATTAGCAAAAGCTCCATAAGCATTAGTAAGCTCAAGAAGGGTAACCTCTCCACCCCCCAGTACGAGTGTAAGGCCATAACGATCTTTGTCAGTAAGGGTGGTAATCCCCATATCTTTTGCTGTTTGAAGTGCATTGTCTACTCCCGCAAGGTAAAGCACTTTAACCGCAACAACGTTTAAAGATTGTGCCAAGGCATCACGAAGGGTTACAGGGCCACGGAATAGGTTGTCGTAGTTGTTAGGACTGTAGCACACCGCATCAGGGCTAAGGGGCTTACTGTCGGGGCTACAGTAAGTAGAAAACTCCGTCTTAACATCAAAAAGCACTGTTTCAGGGGTGTATCCTTTTTTAAAAGCAGTGGCATACACAAACGGTTTAAAAGAAGAACCAGGCTGCCTTTTAGCAAGAGTAATATTTACATTGCCATCAATAGTTTTGTCGAAGTAATCTCTGGAACCCACCATAGCAAGTATTTGTCCAGTTTTTGGGTCAATTGATACTAATCCGGCGTTTTCAGCATCAAACTTTTCTTTGTTTGAAAGCGCATATTTTTTAACTATTTCTTCGGCTTTAGCTTGAAGTCCTGCATCAATAGTGGTGATGATTTTTAAACCATCTTCGTTAAGTGCCTGCTCACCGTACTTAGAAGCTAAATAGTCTCTAAGGTAGAAAACAAAATGAGGGGCGATCGATCCACTGTGGAGTGGGGGATAGAAAACTACATTTTCGGCCATAGCTTTCGTATACTCATCCTCGGTGATATATCCCTGCTCCTTCATTTTAAGGAGAACCAAATTTTTCCTTTTATCAAGATCCCCCTTGTGTGTGCCGTAAGGAGAGTAGTAGGTAGGGGCTTGGGGGAGTGAAGCTAGGTACGCTGCTTCTGCAAGAGTAAGGTCGCGAGCATCTTTTTTAAAAAAAGTTTGTGAAGCCTCTTCAACACCATAAATATTCCCCCCATAGGGAGCGTCATTAAGGTAGATATTTAAAATCTCATCCTTTGAAAGCACCTGCTCAAGCTTGATAGCAAGCACCCATTCTTTAAGTTTTCTAGAAATACTCTTGTCTTTAGTAAGAAGGGAGTTTTTAACCACTTGCTGGGTAATGGTAGACCCCCCTTGGCTATACCCAAGAGAGGTAACGTTGGCAAAAATAGCACGAATAATGGAGGTTGGCTTAATACCGTGGTGTTGGTAAAACTCAGCGTCCTCTATAGCAATAGCTGCCTTTTTAACAAAAGGGGAGATTTGGTTAAAGGGAAGCTCGGTGCGAGCAACATCTTGATGAAGGTTAAAAAGCTCAACTGTCCCTGTACGATCATAAAACTTAGCAGCAGCAGAGACAACGCGGTCATTAAAAGAGGTAACATCAGGGAGTTTAAGGGTTGAGGCCCAAAGGAGAAAAGCCCCACTGCAAAAAAGGATAAGACTAAAAGCGATAAGGAAAAAGTGGATTTTCCTAACCCTTTTTTTGTGTGGGTGGGAGCCCTTCATATCTACGTATCCTAACAAAAAATAAGTGTTCAAAGTAGGGGAAACCAGAAAAAGAAGTGGGTAGCAAAAACAAAGCACTGTGCTAAAGTACTAGTATGTTTTTAGGAGAGAAAAAAAGAAAAATAATTACAGAGAGGGAGGCTATTGAGGAAGTACTCACAAGAGGGGTTGATAAACTTGTAAACGAGGAAGTGTTGAGGGGGGCATTGTCAGAAGGGCAGCCACTTCGTATTAAACTAGGTATAGATCCAACAAGCCCACATATCCATATTGGACGGGCTGTAGTATTGCGTAAGCTTAAGGCATTTCAAGACTTAGGGCACACCCCGGTATTTATTGTGGGCGATTTTACGGGGGTTATTGGGGATACATCGGACAAAGATGCAGAAAGACCAATGCTCACTCCAGAAAAAATAAAAGAAAACCTAAAGAGCTATTTTGCCCAAGCAGGGAAAATTATAGATCTAAAAAAAGCAGAGACACATTACAACTCAACATGGCTTTCAAAACTTACCTACAAAGAGATAGGGCAACAGGCTGACTGGGTTAGTGTTGCCGATTTTATCTCACGCGACGTTATTAAAAGAAGACTCGATCAGGGTTCGCGGGTGTCGCTCCGAGAAATGCTCTACCCCCTAATGCAAGGATATGATTCAGTGGCAGTTAAAGCCGATGTTGAGCTTGGGGGGGTTGATCAGTGGTTTAACCTCCTTTCAGGGAGAGTAATGCAGGAGCACTATAAACAAAAACCACAGAACATTCTTACCACCAAACTTCTTATGGGGCTTGATGGGCGCAAAATGAGCTCAAGTTGGGGGAACACGATAAATATCACCGAAACACCAAATGAAATGTTTGGGAAAACAATGAGTCTAAAAGATGAATTGCTCTCTGAATACTTCACACTTGCAACTGACCTTAAAGAGGAGGCCATTAAAGAAGCCCTTCTTAAGGGTCCGCGTGATGCTAAGGTAATACTGGCACGCACGCTTGTCGCCCAATATCATGGAGAAAAAGAAGCAGAAAAGGCCGAACACTATTTCATCGAAACATTTAGTCAAAAAAAGATTCCAGACAATGTGCCTTCTATAGAAGGAAAGGAGGGAGAGGTGTTAGGGGATATATTAGTACGTGGGGGCTTCCTCCCTTCAAAGTCAGAATGGACGAGGTTGGTGGACCAAGGCGCCGTAGTGCTCCTCCCAGAAAACAAAGTGACCGACAGTAAAGAAATTGCTGTTAAAGGGGCTGTATATAAAATAGGAAAGCATCGATTTGTAAAAATCATATAAATATAAAAATCCCCCACAGAAGTGGGGGATTTTTATATTGTACTAGAGTAGATCTTTTTCCTCTGGCTCAAAGTCCATTTTGTCAGTTTCAAGCTCGTCATCTTCACCTCCTGAAAACTCATCAAGCTCTGGATCAGAGGCGGCCTCATCTGCTACTTCATCATCCGCCATATCATCGTCATCTGGGTGAGTGAGCGCACTTGCAGTGATCTCAATATTCTCATCTTTCAAATCGCCATTTAAATCGTCAGACATATCCTTAAACAGAAAAAATTATCTTTTATGGGATTGTTGTATCATGGTCACTTTTCTTTGTAAACACCTTTTGTGAACAGGGGTTATAACCCGCGGTGGCAGGCCGAAGCAGTGAGTGCAAGGGCAATGGCATCATACTCATCATCTATCCTTTTGCCCTTTGGGACTTTAATAAGGCGCTCTACCATATGCGCCACCTGGTCCTTACTGCTCTTGCCATAGCCAACAATAGCGTCCTTTACTTGCAGTGGAGTGAACTCAACAATAGGGATATTATTCCTCTGTGCTATGTAGAGGAGCGCCCCTCGCGTTTCAGCAACGCGCATAGCGGTTTTTTGATTATTGCTAATAAAAAGATTTTCTATTGAGAGAAGTTCGGGGGAGTATTGGGCAATGGTTTTTTCAAAATGGGTACCCAACAAAAGGAGGCGTTCGGCAAAGGGAAGTGCAGCACTTGTTTTAAAGCATTCAGAATGAAGGAGTGTTTCTTTAGTCCGCTCTCCTTCGATCACTGCGATGCCAAGACGTTCATATCCTGGGTCGATACCTATAATCCGCATAGAGGAATAAATTATGTATTAAACTCTGCGTTCGTAAAAACCTCCTGCACTTCGTCATTATCTTCAAGTTCTTCCATGATAGTAATAAGCGTTGCACTATCCGCTTCGTTTAGCGGAACACTGAGATTGGGCATCCATGTACCCTGTGCCTTAGTAAAGGCCCATGTGGCAGAACCTATGGCACCAAGCGACCCTCCGTTTTTTGAAAGAATGTGTTTTACCTCCTGTGCTGCTTTATTACGATTGTCGGTAAGGGCTTCGATGATAAGGGCTGCTCCGCCTGGGCCGTACCCCTCATAGGTAATAGCTTCCATAGAGCCAGCTTCTCCCCCAAGACCTTTTTTAATAGCACGCTCAATGGTGTCCTTACTCATATTTTCTTTTTTGGCCTTTTCGATAATAGCTCGAAGTGAGGGTGCGTTCACATCCCCCTTAACCCTTTTTGATTCTGTAGCAAGGAGACGGCCGAATTTACTAAAGAGTTTGCTGCGAGCAGCATCTGTCGCCCCTTTAGCGCGTTTTATTTGCTCCCATTTAGAATGTCCTGCCATAGTAGTATGTGTATAATTTATAAATTAAGGGGAACTTGATGTTGTTTTGGAGCTTTTTTCTCTAAATGCTCATACCCTCGAGTAGTCACCACGCGGCCACGAGGAGTTCTTTCCAAAAGCCCGAGTTGCATAAGGTAGGGCTCATGTACATCTTCTACAGTTCCTTCGTCTTCAGAAAGTGCCGCGGCGATAGTGGTAAGCCCCACAGGACCTCCTTTGAACTTATCAATAAGGACCTCAAGAAGTAAGCGATCGGCCGGCATAAGTCCGAGCGTATCAACCCCTAAGAGCTCAAGCGCTTCTTTGACTGCTCCTTCAGAAAGAATTTTCTTAGAAACCTGTGCAAAATCACGACTTCGTTTGAGGAGGTAATTTGCCGTGCGAGGAGTAAAGCGGCTTCGCTTGGCGATTTCCATAATTCCTTCCTTAGTACTTTCGATATTAAGGAGTGCTGCAGAACGTTTGATAATAGAAGCTATTTCTTCTTCGGTATAAAATTCGAGGCGAAAAACGCCGCCTGAAAAACGACTCCGTAGCGGGGCTGAAAGAAGTGCCATGCGCGTTGTTGCAGCAATAAGTGTGAAAGGAGGGAGTTCTAACTGAATGGTGCGCGCCGAGGGACCCTTGCCGATAATAATATCAAGCACTCCTGATTCCATGGCAGGGTAGAGCACTTCCTCAATAGTTTTGTTGAGGCGGTGGATCTCGTCTATGAACAGAACATCACGAGGTGAGAGGTTGGTGAGTATTGAAGCAAGGTCCCCCACCTTTTCTATAGCAGGGCCTGAAGTGATTTTGATACCACTTCCTATTTCTTTGGCGATAAGGTGTGCAAGCGTTGTTTTCCCAAGTCCTGGAGGACCGTAGAAGAGCACGTGCTCTGGGGCATGGTTACGTTCTTTGGCAGCACCTAGTAGGATACGGAGATTTTTTTTGATTTGCTCTTGGCCAATATACTCATCCCAAGAAGAGGGGCGAAGCGCTTGGTCTAAGTAGACCTCATCTTTTCCATGTTGTGCCTCTTTTTTACTCATAGCAATGTTTCAATTGTACCATTTTAGAAAAGGAGGGTGGGGGAGGGGTCAAAAAAGACCACAGGAAAAGGTACTTGACAAGAATGAGCTAGTATGCTAGACTTAACCTCAGCCTGATTAAGAGGGCCTTTTTATTTAAAGGCAGCAGTGTCTAGAAATAGAGGAGCTTTCTTTACAAAAAACGGGCATTTTTTGTTGGCTATCCAGCATATTGCTCTCTAAGAAATTGGGTCCCCGTGACCTACTGGTGTTCCTGCAAGGACTTCCTGGTGCTTATCTTTACGATAAACCGCTGGCAATCTCCTCAGAGGAATTCTTAACTTTTGATACTTCGTATTAAAAGTATTTCTTAGAGAGTAATCGGCTGGATAGAGCGCTCAATATTAAGAACCTAGGGTCTATATAAAGAAAAAGTCCTCATGTGTGGGGGCTTTTTCTTTTTCACTTTGCTACTTAAAAAAGATTACTCCTCTTTTTTGTTTAGGACAACTAGACGTTACCGGTTTTCAGTTTCTAATACAAAAATAACAAGATCTAAAATTTTTTTGTGCAGACGTCAACTTTGTTGTTAAACATGTTAGAGACCGAGGTCAATTACACGAGCAAGTTCTTCAAGTGTGGTGGTGCCTTGTAGTATTTTTATAAAGCCATCTTGCTTTAGACTAAGCATGTGTTGCGATGCGGCTGCTTTCATAATATCTTCTTCGCCCGGGTTTTCATTAATCGCTTTGTTTACTTCCGGTGTCATGAGAATCGCTTCAAAAATTCCAACGCGCCCTTTGTAGCCAACACCACTACACTCGGAGCACCCCACCGCTTCAAACACATGCTCCATCTGTAGGTTATCTGGTTTTTCTGTGGCCTCTGCAAGTTCTGTCTCTATGATGGTTTTAGTTTCAGGGGGGAGAGGAATTTCTTTGGCACAATTTTTGCAAAGTTTTCTTACGAGGCGTTGTGCGATAGCAACATTTACCGCAGAGCTAATCACTTTTGGATTAACCCCAAGATCGATAAGGCGGGGAAAGGCTCCTGCGGCGTTATTGGTGTGGAGTGTTGAAAGCACAAGGTGTCCGGTGAGCCCCGCGTTAATAGCAATCTCTGCAGTTTCATCATCACGTATTTCACCCACCATGATGACATCAGGATCTTGGCGAAGGACCGAACGAAGTCCTTGTGAAAAGTTATAATTTTTATGATCTACCTGTGTCTGGACGATACCAGGGAGGTGATACTCGATAGGGTCCTCGATAGTAATGATTTTTATTTCAGGGTTGTGCACTTTTCGCAAGAAGGCGTAGAGCGTGGTGGTCTTACCACTTCCTGTGGGGCCGGTGTTTAAGATCATACCGTTTGGACGGTGGATTTCATGATCCAATATTTTAAAAAGTTTTGGAGAAATGCCGAGTTCCTCCATGGGAACTTGGATAGACTTTGGGTTCAGGATACGAAGCACGATTGATTCGTTGTATGCCCCAGGAAGTAGCGAGGTGCGGATTTCAATTTCACTATCTGCTATTTTGATGGAGAAGCGCCCATCTTGTGCCTCATTTTTAACGTTAAGCTTAAGGCGAGAAAGAAGTTTGATGCGAGAGAGGAGAAGCGCAAAGGTCTCATGGTCGAAGTTTAAAATATGCGTAAGCACGCCATCCAGGCGATAACGAAGTCGCACATACTCTTCTTCGGGTTCAACGTGTATGTCGGACGCCCCCATAGAAAGTGCACCAGCGAGCACAATTTCAAGAATACGGGAAATACGATACGCCTTTTTTTCAACAAGCACATCTTCGATAAGTTTTTGCACGTCGTCAAGCGAGCGCACGCGCGAAACAAAGCCCTCTATTTCTTCGCTTGATATATCAAGTACTCCCGCCTTACTTTCCGAAGCAAAGGATATTTCTTTATACCTCCCCCATGCGCGCTCAAGACTTCCTTTAGAGACAATATAGGGAGTGACGTTATAGTTGCGGCGTTTTAGGTCTTCAAGTATCGCCCTAGTTTCGTCGCTATCGGGGGCGAGCACGGCAATCCGAAGCTTTCTTCCGGTGGCGTCAAAAATCGCTACTTTAGCAGCGCGTGCCTCGTCTTCCGGTATGAGTCGTAGCGC
This sequence comes from uncultured Candidatus Saccharibacteria bacterium, assembly GCA_964541455.1. Classification (GTDB taxonomy): domain Bacteria; phylum Patescibacteriota; class Minisyncoccia; order Phycocordibacterales; family JAKFXT01; genus JAKFXT01. The sequence goes on from CAZIPS010000003.1 coordinate 47,825, forward strand.
ATCGGTCTCTATAGACATGCGGGAGAGGTCGAGGTACTCGATGCCATATTTCCCCGAAAGGATCATGGCAAGCTCCTCCTCTTCTTTTTTGAGCAGTTCGTCTATTTTCTTATCCTGCTTGTCTTCGTCAAATGTAAGCATTTCCCTTAAATCATAGCATGGGAGTGTCGTAAAAGAGGCCGAGGCAGAGCCATTTTTAGGGGATAAGGGAGAGAGGAGGAGGGTTGACTTTTAGCAATTTTTCGTGTATAATATCAACCATCAAGCTTGGGAAGGGTCCCAGGCTCGCACATTACAGGAGAAGGTCATGTATACTCGCTTTGCAGTTCCGGTGGTTCTCGTGCTCGTCGCCCTCTTCGGGGGTTGTGCGGGCATCAACTCGATAGACCCGCAAGTCTATCGTTACGGGGGCGGCTTTCAGTCCGATTTCGTCGTCACAGCTCCGCCTTGTAAGCAATTGCAGGCGGAAGGTAAGTCGTGGCAGGCAATTCAATGTCAAAGTGGCGTCAACGCGCAGGCGCGCGACAATGCGACGACGGTTTTCCTAGAGGAGGCCCGCCAGGCAGAGCTCATCTACTGGCAGGCCTATAACTCGGTCCGTGTTGGGCCGGAAGGGTTCGGTGTCAGTCAGTTCAGCTGCCGCCCGTTTCGTATCTCCCTCGTTAAGTTCAGTCGTTGCAACGACGGCCTGCGCGAGGGGGCGCAAAACGCCATCCGCAATGCCTACTGGCAGAGCGAGCGCGACATGCAAGCCGCGCGCGAGGTGGGGAGAACGCACACTAATAGCCGATGAGGCTTGGACCTTCTCCTTCCAGTTTCAAGGCGTCCTTTCGGGGATGCCTTTTTCATTTCCCCTTACATTTTCGAGAGGTTGGTGCATGGTAGAATGGGGGCAATGAAACGTCTTGTTAAAAGTTTGGAGGAAATGGACCTTTTTGCCGAAGAAGTGTTGGCAAGCCTTCCTTTAGAGAAGGAGGCGACACTTCTTACCCTTAAAGGAGAACTTGGGGCAGGGAAAACGGCTTTTACTAAAGCTATAGCGAAACATTTAGGGGTGGTTGAGGTCGTAAATAGCCCTACGTTCGTGGTCATGAAATCTTATGATCTTGTAGGGCGCGCGTATAAAAAACTCATTCACATTGATGCGTATCGTATTGAAGACATATCTGAACTTAAGCCTCTTAAGTTCGAAACATTACTAAAAGACCCGTCGAACCTCATAGTGCTTGAGTGGCCAGAACGCATAAGTGAAGCGTTGCCTAAAGATGCGCGGACTATCAAGTTTACGTTTGTGGATGAGACGACGCGTGAAGTGGAATATTAAGGTATGGCAAAAAGTATCAAGAAAGAAAAAAAAATACGCATTGTTTTGCTCGATGTGCACGCCATTCTTCATAGGGCCTATCATGCATTGCCTGATTTTGCGACGTCCGACGGTAAGCCAACAGGAGCGCTTTATGGACTTTCAACCATGCTCCTTAAAATAGTAAACGATTTGAAGCCAGATTATATTGCAGCTTGTTACGATCTCCCAGGGCCAACATTCAGGCACGAGGCTTACGAAGCGTATAAGGGGACACGAAGTAAAACTGACGATGCACTTGTTTCTCAATTGGAGAAGAGTCGCGATGTGTTTAAGGCCTTCAACATCCCAATGTATGAGGCGCCGGGGTTTGAGGCTGATGATATGTTGGGCACTATTGTTGAGCAGTTGAAAAAGAAAGATATACAAGTGGTGATCGCTTCGGGGGATATGGACACCATGCAGCTTATTGATGATGAAAAGGTGGTGGTCTATACCTTAAAGAAAGGGATTAACGACACTATTCTCTACGATGAAAAGGCGGTGATTGAGCGTTTCGGCTTTCCGCCAAAACTTTTGCCAGACTACAAGGGACTTCGTGGTGATCCGTCTGATAACATTATCGGTATTAAAGGTATTGGGGAGAAAACAGCAACAGAACTCATTGTTGCTTTTGGGAGTATTGAAAAAATGTATAAGCAGCTTAAGAAAGAGCGAGGTGCTTTTTTGAAAGCGGGAATCAAGGAGCGCATCATCACACTCCTTGAAGAGGGACACGATGAGGCTCTTTTTTCAAAAACACTTGCAACTATTCGTCGAGATGCCCCTATTGTATTCACGCTTCCTCAAAAAACATGGAGAGAAGGTATTGAAGTGTCGAAGATGCTTGAATTATTTACGGAACTACAATTCCGTGCACTTTCTGTGCGGGTGAGAGATCTCTTTGGGCAGAATACGCTTCTAGCAGGAGTTTCTGATGAACCAATAGAACAATTCGAAGAGAAAGAGGAAGTACAAGAAAAAGAACTTGAAGAAACAGCGCTAGCGTTGTTCGTGCTTGATTCCAACTACCTTGATCCAGGGATTGAGGACATTTTAAATTTTGCTAAAACTGAAAGTTTCGCCAAAGCAAGGGAAATTATTTTTGAAGGATTAAAGCAAAGAGGGGTTTTAAAGGTGTATGAAGAAATAGAGAAACCACTTCTTCCGGTGGTTAAGAGAATGGAGGCGTGGGGAATTGCCATCGATACTCCTTATTTTAAAAAGTTAGGCGAAACGTACCACAAAGAACTTTCTAAGATTGAAGGAAAGATATTTGAGCTTGCCGGAACAGAGTTTAATGTTAATTCACCCAAACAGTTAAGTGAGATATTGTTTGATAAGTTGGGACTTGCACTCAAAAATCACAAAAAAACCGCAGGGGGAGTGAAGTCTACTCGTGAGTCGGAGCTTGAGAAGATGAAGGAGCTTCATCCTATTGTTAACTTCATTCTCTCTTATCGAGAACTACAGAAATTGCTTTCTACCTATATAGATACGATTCCTGCGCTTGTGGGGAATGATGGGAGACTTCATGCGCGGTTTGTGTTAGCAGGGGCGGCGACGGGGCGTATGTCTTCTCAGAATCCAAACCTTCAGAATATTCCTGTAAAAACAGAACTTGGAAGAAATATCCGTCCAGGGTTTGTGGCGGAAAAAGGATATAAACTTGTCACCTTCGATTATGCTCAAATTGAACTTAAAATTGCCGCTTTTCTTTCAAAAGATAAAAAACTTATAGAGATTTTCAAAAACGGAGAAGATATCCATGAGCAGGTAGCTTCAGAAGTGTTTAAGGTACCTCCTCAAAAAGTTGATAAGGAAATGAGGCGCAAGGCCAAGGTGATTAACTTCGGTATTCTCTATGGGATGGGGGTTAATGCGCTTAAGGAAAATTTGGGAACTGATAGAGCTGAAGCGCAGGAATTTTATAATAAGTATTTTGAAAGTTTTAAAGGGCTTGCTGAGTACCTAAACCATATTAAAGAAGAAGCTCATCGACTTGGCTATACTGAGACATACTTTGGACGCAGGCGTTATTTTGAAGGGATTCGCTCCGCACTCCCTTTTATAAAAGCAGCAGCAGAACGTATGGCAATTAATGCCCCTATCCAAGGGACAAGCGCTGATATTGTAAAGATCGCTATGGCGCGCATCTACGCTATGACCCTTAAAGAGGGGATCGATAAAGAGGTGAGGCCACTTCTCCAGATACACGATGAGCTTATGTATGAAGTAAAGGAAGACCTTATTGATACTGTTGTTCCGAAAATTCGCGCTATTATGGAGGATATCATCCCTCCCAAAGATATTTTCGGTATAACGCTCACAACTGGTTTTGCGGAAGGAAAAAACTGGGGTGAGTTATACTAACCTGCAAAAAACTTTTATGCTCTACGTTTACTATGGCAATGATCGGGTGAAGGCTCTACTTAAGGCCCAGAAGGTGTTGGAGAAAAGTGGGGCAGAGGAAGTGGTGCGGCTCGATGACACAACAGCCACTCTTTCAGAGATATTTTCTCTTGTAGAACAAAGCAGCCTTTTTGGTGGTGTGAAAGCTGTGAAGTGCGATCAGGTGCTACAAAGTGAGGAGGTGGGTGAGGATGTGCTCAAGAGGATTGAAGCGCTCGCTAAGTCTTCTACTATTTTTGTTTTTCTTGAGGACAAAATCTTGGCTGAACCACTACGTACGATCAAAAAATATGCAACTGAAGTTGAAGAGTATAAGTTAACTGAAAAGAAAGAAGCTTTTAATACGTTCGCATTAGCAGATGTATTCCTTATGAGAGATAAGAAAGCCCTTTGGGTACTTCTCATGCGGGCGTTTAAGGCAGAGAAGACGGCTGAAGAAATTATCGGGACACTCTTTTGGCAAATGAAAAGCTTTATGATTATTGAGGAAGGAGGTGGGACAACACTTTCTCCATATGTTGTAGGGAAGACAAAAAGGCAACAAAAAAATTTCGCACCGGGAGAAATGAAACGTTTAACTAATCAGCTTCTCATTTCTTACCACGAAGCAAGACGAGGAAAAGGGGATATGGAAACAGTGCTTGAACGATTTGTGCTTGGAGTCTAATGAATTTTTGCAAAACGTCTTCTTATTAAACTTGTGGAGGTACGGGTTTAAATCCTCTAACTGTTTTAGTGCTAAAGTAAAAAGCAACGAGAAAAACAATAGCTGTCACTTGTCTAAAGATAAAGACACCGCGAGTGATCTCCTGATGCGTTGAATATTCTCTAAGGGCGAGATATTCAAAAAAGAGGAACGAAACGGCAGTAAATACCATGTTCCACACAATGACCTTGCGACTTTCGGGGCTTGTGTAGCCGGCAAGCAACGTTAAGATGAGTACGCCGAAAATACCAAAACTAAGATTGAGCCCTAAAAGCTGCTGGTCGAGAAGAAACTCGACAAGGAGTACAGCACTTGCTCCGAGCAAAAGCTTACGTACAAAATCGCCGTAGTAATGAGGGATGGGATTCTTTTTGTTTGTTTTTTGATCTTGGTCCATGTGGATATTATGCTCCTATTTAGGGATTTTTGGTAGGACTCTTTTGGTACAATGCGGCAATGACCTTTTTTCTTCTTTATACCTGTATTGGGGCAATAGGGGGAGTAGTAGTTTTGTTTTTTGCATTGCGACTACTCACCAGCCCTTCAAATAATAGAGATTGGGCGCCGGACCAAAAAATTCTTCCTTATGGGGTTATAGAGGGTGACAATGTTTCGCTTTTTAATATTCGTAATTTTGCCTACATTTCAGTAACAAAGTACAAAGAACAGTATTATGACAAAATTTTTGACGTACGTACTATAAAAAGAGTGTGGTATGTCGTCGAGCCTTTTTCTGGAATTCCAGGTTCGGCACACACTTTTCTTAGCTTTGAATTTGAAGAGGGAGTATTTTTGGCTTTTTCAATTGAGATTAGGAAGAGGAAGGGACAGGAGTTTCACCCTATTAAGGGATTGTTTAACCAGTATGAGCTGATGTATGTTATTGCTGATGAAAATGATGTGGTGAAGTTGCGTTCAAATTATCGCAAGGACCCTGTCTATGTGTACCCTGCAAGAGCACCACAAGAAAAAGTAAAAATGTTATTTTTACATATGGTTAAGAGTGCGAATATGCTCCGTGAACATCCTCAGTTTTATAACACCATAACGCATAATTGTACGACCGAAATTGTGCGCCATATTAATGCCATCACTCCCAAAAGCGTACCTCTTTTTAGTTTGGCGATTCTTTTTCCGGAGTATTCTGATAAGTTAGCTTATAACTTGGGACTCCTGGACACCACGCTTTCTTTTGAAAAGGCGCGGGAGAAGTTTCGCATAAATGAAAGAGCGGAGAAGTATAAGGATGACCCACATTTTTCGGGAAAGATAAGGGAGGGGTAGGGGGTACAGGGATCTTTCGCTGTACGAATAGTATAGCTTCCCCATTTTTTGTAACAGGAATTTGTCGTCACGGATAATTTTGTTTTCGTCAAAACAAAATTTCCTTGACCACGACTCGCGGTTTTGCGTACTCGCAAAACATCGCTCCGTCTCGGACTTGTAGTAAAAAACAGTGCGCAGGCACTGTTTTTTCTCAAGTCCGCCCAGCAGGGATCGAACCTGCGACCAATTGCTTAAAAGGCAACTGCTCTACCACTGAGCTATGGGCGGAATATCCCCTAACTTACAACAAAAACCTCTAAAAGAGAAGCTGTCTAGAGAGGGAGGTCAAAGGCATACATCCCAGGGCCAATGAAGAGAAGTGAGAAAGTAATAATAAAAAGGAGGGCGTAAAATGAGCGAGGGTGAGGGGTTACCGATTTTCCTATGAGATTAAGGACGAGGAGTTTGAGCGCAATTAAGGCTCCAATAAGAGCGCCTATTTGGGTGTAGAGGCCAGCAAGGAGGGAGAGGGCAACTATAGTTTCAAATGCTGCAAGAAGGATAAGGAAAAAGAGAGGGCGAAAATACTTAAACTTTCTAATATCAGAAAGAATGCCACTGCGTTCCTTGGTAAGCGTGCGGTATCCAAGAGTAAGGAAGGTGATGCCGATAGAGACACGAACAATAGTGATACCGAAAAATCCGTAGGCAAGAAGTGTTGGAAATATGCTTAACATGGAGATTATTCTAGCATAAGAGGCATTTGTGCTATAGTCTCCCAAATGAAAACAAAGAAAAAAGAGACAGAAGCATACTTGGCTTTGGTGGACATACGTAGTGCTGAAAATGTCGGGGCCATATTTAGGACAGCCGATGCTTTAGGGATAAGTACCATCTATCTCGTAGGGTATACTCCAGACCCTATCGATCGTTTCAACAGAGCAAGAAAGGATGTGGCAAAAGCAGCACTTGGAGCAGAGAAAACGGTTCCTTGGGAGCATGTAAAGGACACCGCCACTCTTTTCAAACTACTCAAGAAGAACCGGCTTCAAGGTATTGCCATCGAACAAGATAAGCGAGCGGTAGATTATAAAAAAGTAACCCTTGAAGGACCAACATGTTTTTTGGTGGGGAATGAAGTTACAGGGCTCCCAAAAAATATTTTAAAAAAGGTGGATATTATTGCCGAAATCCCCATGCAAGGGAAAAAAGAGTCACTTAATGTAAGTGTGGCAACAGGGATAGCACTGGCACGAATACTTAATCTTTAGTGGTATTGATTAGTACGTTTTAAAATAGGCCGCAGTATTGCCGCTTAGATCAATTACTTTTACAAGTTCGCGTTGATTTTGCCAGAGATTTTCTGGTTGCTTAAGATAAAGGCGCCATTCAGGTTTGTAAAAATCTGCATCAAGTTTGTGGTTTTCTACACAGGTATTGTAGTTAATCTTTGTTGCAACATATGAGGTGCACTCTGGACCCAAATCATTTGGAACATCGTTTAGTGGCATAGTGCAGGTGCCGATACTTTCGATGTAGTTAAGACAGGCATTTCGATAGTTTGCCCCTATGGTAGGTAGATCCTCATCTGATGCTCGAGGACATTCATAGGGGAGCGGGGGGTTAAAAGAGGCGCTTTGATTGAAGTATCCTGTACATTTATTGACGCGGAAGGAGTAGCCAACAGGTGAAGTTCCTGTGGTGATGTACGCAGTGTCTCCTGGTTGTAGATACACTGGGTCGTCATAATTGATGCGGCCGAAATCAGGACGATAGACTGCACGAGGAAGCGTACTCCCTCGTCCTGTAGGAGCGCTTTTAATTTGCATACCGGTGATAAGTACTCGATTTGGGGCGTCTGATGCAAGGTGAAGGGTAACGTACTCATCTCTTGGATTGTCTATCCCAATACCGCCTTGGTAGAGCGTCATGTATTTATTTAATGAAGAGAGGGGGCCTGTGGCAGTTGATTCGGCAGTCGCTTTTTTGAGTTCAGTTGTTTCGTTGCTAATGCGGTTCACTTCACTACTGATCCCTTCGATTGTTGAGGGGGCTTTGTAAGATCCATCTGGATTTCGGTTGGCGCCACTCATCCCCCCATTAACGCTCCACATTAAAAAGAGGATGCCAAAGAAAGCAATAAGAAAACCAAAGCCACTATCGCCACCTGATTTCGATTCCGCCATGATGCACTTATCATACCTCCGAGGCCTTTACTTTAGAAGAGGTTGATGGATACTGCAGTAATGAGCGCTCCTCCCATTAACTACTTTGCGAAGAATGACACCTTTGCAACCTCTTTTCTCGCAGGGCTTACCTGTTTTCCTGTACGCATGATGTTTGTTTTGAAAGTTACCCTTTTCGCCATAGATATTTCGGTAATCTGAAGTAGAGTCTCCTCCAAAAGCAATGCCCCCTAAAAGGGTTGGTCTAATAACACTAAAAAGTTTTTTCAATTGTTGGGAGGTGAGGGAGGAGACTTTTTGCTCTGGGTGTATGCTAGAGCGCCAAAGCACTTCATCAGAGTAAATATTGCCGATCCCAGCAAGTACGCTTTGATCCATGAGGACTGTTTTTATTTTACCGTTTTTCTTTTTTAAAAGACGCTCCTTAAAGAGGTTAAATGTAAAAGCGGGAGAAAGAGGTTCTGGTCCAAGGTGTGAGAGGTGAGGGGAGTGCGAAAGAAGGGGGGTATTGATAAGAACAAGTTTACCGAATTTGCGTGTGTCACAAAAGGCTAGATGTTTGCCGTTTGAAAGCGAGAAGAGGACATGAATAAAACGGTTGTACGGATCACGAAGTGCATCATTTTTCTCGCTTTCATGAGGAACCCATGTTTTAAGGTGTTCTTTGTAATGGCCATAGAGAAGATGGCCAGTCATTTTAAGGTGAATAAGAAGTGTGTAGTCGTTTTCGAAATGAATAAGGATATTTTTAGCGCGGCGCTCCACCCCTTTGATTTTTTTGTTAAGAATCGCTTTTTTAATTGTTGGGACAGTGGTTCCACGAAACATTTTTGGCCAATCGGTCCAAAGCGAAGTGAAAGAGAGTGTGGGAAGCACTTTCGCTAGTCCACTAACAGTGGTTTGGACCTCGGGTAGTTCAGGCATATACTTTTTCTACAGGACGTACGTCTTTTCTGCAACTTGTATGTATAAATACCCGCATACGACTTTTTTCTTCGCTACTCTTTTTGTAGCTAGTTTTTTAAGTGTGTTTTTAGGAAGTAAGCTCCCACTGCTCTATGAGAAAGGAACGGACATGCTTGCAGCGGTCTTTTTTACACCAAGTATTACCGTGCCAGAGCTCAAAGCAGCATACAATGGGACACACCCAACACACCGCACACTTAAGATACTCATTGTTCCAGGACACGAACCTTTTACTGGTGGAACTGAATATGGGGGAGTGACGGAGCGGAACTTAACGGTGTTATTGGCAAACGATCTAAGAGACATATTAGGGAAAAATAAAAAGTATGAAGTCTTTGTAACAAGAAATCAGCTTTCTTGGCATGAACCACTTGTGTCGTACTTTAAAAATCAGGGTGAGGCCATTGATTCATGGCGCCGCGAAAAGCAACTTTCCATGAATGCGCTTGTTGCAAGTGGAACAGTGACTCTCTCTATACCTATTGTCCATGGGAAAGCCAATAGTGATGATGCAAGAAGGCTCTATGGAGTGCAAAAGTGGGCGAATGAGCAGGACTATGATGTAATCCTCCATATACATATAAATGATTATCCAAGGAAGGGAAAAGAAAAGAAATATACAGGACTCGCACTTTATGTGCCGGAGCATCAATACTCAAATGCCGATGCTTCTCAAACACTCGCAGCATATATGTTTAAGGAGCTTAATACGGTGATAGGAACAAGTACACTAAAAGAGGAAAAAAGTGGGGTGGTTGAGGATCAAGAGCTTATTGCTATTGGCCGCTTTAATACAGCAGATACTGCCAATGTACTCATAGAATATGGGTATATTTACGAACCCCAGTATCAAGGAACTAATGAGGTGCGAGACCAAGCGCTTTATACTTATGCGCTTAAAACGTACCAAGGACTCGAGGATTTTTTTGGAGATACTAAAAACTAAACTAGTTTTTGAAGTTCTTCTCTAGCTATTTCAGCGTCACTCCATGGAGTCCTTTTGTTTTTTGCTTCCATAATGTAAGGGTCGGTGCCCTTGCCACTAATGAGGACGGTTGACCCAAGGTTTGCATGACGCAGTGCGGTGCGAATAGCTTCTCTGCGGTCCATGATAATCTCTATTTTTTTGTTCGTGATGCCTGCTTTAATATCAGCAACAATGCTTTCGGGATCTTCGTCATACGGATCTTCATTGGTGAGGATAATTTCATCGCAATACGAGCTCGCCACTTTCCCCATCTTTTCGCGTTTTCCCTTATCTCTCCCGCCCCCTGTGCCACCTAGAACACAAATGCGACGCGTGCCACTGAAGGCCTCATAGAGTTTGGTGAGTGAGTCGACTGTATGGGCGTAGTCAACAACGACAGTAAAATTTTGGCCAGCCTCGATGCGCTGTACTCGCCCAAGCGCACCTTTAAAAGATTCTACTGCATGCAATAGAACATCTGTTGGAATATGAAGTGCTTCTCCTAAGGTAAGTGCTGCAAGAGCGTTTAACATATTAAATGTTCCAGGAAGTGTAGTATGCACAGTGCGCCCATTCCACGAAAAGTATCCTCCTGAGTGGCCAAGTTCATATGGCTTAGCTTGCTCGAGACGGTAGGTATATTTTTTTGAATAGGGGAGTGAAGCAAAGAGTGAGGACTCAGCTTCGTCTCCATTTAGAATCGCAATGCGTGTGTGTTTGCCACTTTGAGCACAGCGTTTTGCAATTTCAAACTTTGCTGCACGATACTTTTCGTATGATCCATGGCGTTCGATATGTTCAGGAGAGAGGTTGGTGAAAACAAAGGCATCAAGATAGATAAAACGATGGCGGAATTGGAGCACCGCTTCGCTACTCATCTCTATAACTGCATAGGTACAGCCTTTCTTTATGGCGCGACGCAAAAGCTTTTGCAAAAAGAAGCGTCCAGGGGTTGTCATTTTAAAAAGGTTTCGCTCACTTTTTTCACCAATTTTGAATTGGATAGTTGAAACAAGTGCCGTTTTGTACCCCGCTTCAGTGAGAAGGTGGTGGATATATTCACTGGTGGTTGTTTTGCCTTTAGTTCCTGTGACCCCAATTACAAATATTTCTTTAGAAGGAAATCTGTAGAGGATGGCGCCTGTGAGGGCGAGGAGGTAATGATACGCAGGCTGGAAAAAACGGTAGATAGATTTCGGAATCAGTTTTTCTATAAAGCGAAGAATTTTTTCAAGCATAGTGAAAGTATAGCAGTAGTTAGATTTCCTACCCTCGACCTAGTTGCTTTAGGGCCTCGCGAATAATGGCTTGGGTATCATTTGAGGAGGGGGTGATTGACTTCAATACTTCGCGTATATCGCGTTCACTATAGCCAAGGGACATAAGTGCAAGAAGTGCGTCAGACTCTTCTTTAAGGGCTCGGCCGGAGTTTTCTTCTATAAGACCAACTTTTTCTTTAAGTTCAAGCACAATCTTTTCGGCTGTTTTTTTGCCAATGCCTGATACTTTAGTGAGATACCCTGAATCCCCTGTAGTGATAGCTTGGCGTAAGGTAGGGAGTGCAACTGCCGAGAGAATGGCGAGCGCTGAACGAGGACCGATGCCGGAAATGGTAATAAGGAGTTCAAAAAAGGAAAGCTCTTCTTGGCTCTCAAAACCAAAGAGGTCAAGGGCGTTTTCGCGCACCGCCAAATAGGTAAAAAGTGCTACAGATTCCTGCTCTTTATGCACCCTAAGTGCATCTTCGGTAACAAAGACTTTATAGCCGACACCTCCCACAAGGAGGGTGAGGGACTTTTCGGTGTGTGCGATAACAGTGCCTGAAAGGTAGCCAATCATGCGCTTAGTATAGCGTATTTAAGGAAGGACTGTCCCGTATTGCTTTTTGAGGGGGTTTTAGGTAATATCCTTTTACCTATGGCAATAACTAAATCAGCAAAACGGGCAATCGGAGTTGCGGCACGTCGCCGTGTTTTCAACCTTCGTCGTAAGGATGATCTCCGTACGACCCTTAAGGAGGTGAAGAAGTTGGTGGCGGCAGGCAAAAAGGCAGAGGCAACTAAAGCACTCGACGCAGCGTATAAGGCACTCGACAAATCAGCTAAGACTAAGCTTATCAAGAAGGGGACAGCAGATCGAAAGAAGAGCCGGCTCGCTAAGCAGATTGCGAAGATCAAGTAAAAAATCCCCTTTCGGGGTTTTTTATTTTGGTCACAAGTCATTAAGTATTTTATTTCGCCCTGCAAGCAGGTTTCATAAAATACTAAGTGCTCGCGACCCCACCTCATATCGCTAAAGCGATATATTCCGGTTCACAAAAACTAAAAATGTGAAGCAGTTCACATTTTCTTAACGTTTTTGTGCTCCCGGTTGGAATTGAACCAGCATCGTCTCCTTCGGAGGGAGATATTCTATCCGTTGAACTACGGGAGCTTTATCCCTAGTGGTGTGCGAGGGACATAATAGCAATATAGCGAATATAGAACTCAAAAGTGACTGCCGCGATTAAGATAAGGATAAAAAAGGCACCAATTTTCTTATACCCATGTTCTCTAAAAAGGGCAATGAGGGCATAGATGAAAGAGAGGGCATAGCCGAAGATAAAGCCCCACGAAAGATGTCTAAAGAGTGGAGTAAAAATATCTTTAATAAAAAAAAGACTCATGAGAAAGCAAGTACCTGCAAAGAAGAAGAAAAAAGAAGCAAAGAAAAGAGGGAGAGATCGTCTTTGAGGTTTCATAGAGATAGTATAGCGTATGTTGGTTAAAAAAAGGGCTAGTAGTGCGAGGGAAGCACCCATTACACGGACAGTACACCTTTTGTGTCTGACTTTGCCAAAAAGCTCGCTCCCATATACCCAAGGCTTTCGATCTTGCACGGAGTGTGTATGGGCATAAGGAATCTCGACCTACGGTCGCAGGTGGTTTTCTATTTTTTTGCAATTTGATTGCTCAAAAATAAAGAAAACCCTTTCGATTCCTGCATGCAAGCAAAGCAGTTTGCTTGCTCTCGGGGAACAAAATGTTCCATTTTGGTCCCCTCGGCAGGAATCGAACCTGCATTGCAAGATCCGCAATCTTGCGTCCTATCCATTGAACGACGAGGGGGGGAGTAGGTGAGTTATAGCAAAAAGTGCTCAATTTTACCACTCTTTTTTGAAAAGAGATTTAAATGCCCAACCACTCAGCGAGCATATAAGTGAGAGGTTCGTGGTGGGGGACTTCTTTAAGTTTGTGGATGAGTACTTCTTTTATATTGTCCCCGTTGTACTTTCGTATCGGAATAACCATAAGGGAGCCGAAAAATTTCTTTGGAGCCAAGATAAGTTTGTCTTCATGGTGCTGTTTATGGATGAAAAAGGATTCAAGTTCTTCGTAATGGTAAAAATCATCTCCAACTCCCACTCCTCTTTCGTTAATGGTGTAGAGCACTTCTTTAGGGAGGCGCACTGCAAAGAGGCCGATACTAATAGCACCTAAGATAAGAATAGCTGCAAGAAGGACATTGCTAAAATAAATAGAAACTCCCGCACTTATAAGGGTAATAAGTCCAAGTCCCCAAAACCAATCAACTGTTTTTGGTCGATGTGCGTATTCGTATTCACTCCAACTAAGTTCCTCCATGGAATTAGTGTAGCATGGGAAAGAATTATTTTATGGTAAGCGAAACAGTAAGCGTTGTTTCGGGAAGAATGTGACCCTCTGCGTCACGTAGAGAAACGAGCACCCTATATAATTGACCGGGCGCGTATGTTCCTGAGGATGTGTAACTATTAGGCTCGGTGTATGACCATTTTCCATTTTTTACTTCTACGTCTTTGGAACTTAGGTTCACCCAATCACCTTCTTTTGCGGCGTTATAGGATTGGATGGTAACTGAAACTGTGTGGACCGAAGGGGCAGCGCTTCCTGTTATAGTTGGAATAGCTGAGGATGAGACAAGAGATGCTTTGTCGATAATTATAAATTGAGCCTTTACGGTTAATTTTGTTGAGGCCAAAAGCGACCCATCTTCTTCATTATAAAGGGCGACAGTGTATATACCCGGTTCAAGGATGACAGCACCACTCGGAGCTACAATGCCTGCATACCAGCGGCCATTTTTGATAGTAATCCCACCAGCGCCACTTGATTCACCGAGAGCGTAGTTCGGCATAGAGTCAGGACCAATTCTTTTTTGTGGTGGGGTTACTTCGCCCTTACCAACAAGGATAGAGACGGATGAGACTCCGCTAGGCATTGCCCCCTCAAGCGCTGCGTTTTGTGTGAGAATTAGGGTATCTTTTATTAAAGAAGTATCACTGTTTGTATTAGAAGGGGACTGTGTATTTTCTGCAAATAAACCACTATCTTGTTCAGCTGTTTGAACGGTTTTTTGGCTTAAGGTTACGTTTGTTTGATTAAGGCTCCACCATCTATATGTAAAAAGTGCTATTAAAAGAGCAACGCTTATCAAAATAGTCTTTTTCATATGTTACTTAAAGTTAATGCTACCGATGGAATTAGTGTAGCATGGGAAAGAATTATTTTATGGTAAGCGGTGAAGTGAGTGTTGTTAGATCACAAAGCGGAGGCGGTGGGTCAACTAAGTCTTACAGCGGAGGCGGTGAGATTCGAACTCACGGTACCTTTCAGCACTCCTGTTTTCAAGACAGGTGCGATAGACCACTCTGCCACGCCTCCGCTCTAATACTTAGTTTTTAAATGAACTCACGTTTCGTTACACGAACGGTAGACCTTATGTATGTGTGGATACTACACCCACCAACTTACACTAAAAGTAGATTATTCTCAACTACTTTCTTTTTCTAACGTATCGCTATAAGCTGGGGTGTATACGATGAAAATCCTTGGAGTAGATTATGGGAAAAAGCGCGTGGGGATCGCACTTTCTGATGGAGAAGGTTCTTTTGCCTTTCCCAAAATGGTCCTATCAGAAAGTCCCCATCTCGCCAAAGAGATAGGAGAGTTAGCAAAACGCGAAGGGGTGAATACTATTGTGATTGGTGAGTCAAAGGACTACGGGGGAAGAGAAAACCCACTACTTAAAGATATCCACCTCCTTGAACGAGTACTTATGGATGATGGGTTTACAGTAGTGCTTGAGCCAGAGTACGGGAGCTCTCACGAAGCAGCACGTTTTCAGGGGAAAGGACCACTTCACGATGCGTCAGCGGCGGCGATAATTTTACAAAGGTATTTAGATAAACAAACGAGATAAAAAATATATGATTTCGATTGATGATTTTGCAAAAGTAGAAATAAGGATTGGGGAGATAGTAAGCGCCGAACCGATAGAGGGCTCGGAAAAGCTACTAAAGTTAAAGGTTAATTTTGGAGAAGAAGGAGAACGCCAGATACTTTCTGGTATCGCTAAGTACAAAACACCAGAAGAGCTCGTTGGAGTGAAATGTCCTTTTATTGTAAATCTGGAGCCTCGCATGATGATGGGGCTTGAAAGTCAGGGAATGATCATGGCAGCTTCAACTGATGATGGGGTATTTACCTTGCTTGAGGCAAATAAGGCAATTCCTGCTGGAACAAAAGTAAAATAAGAAAAGTAATCCTCACCTTTTGCTATAAAAAGTGGGGGAGCGTAGCGTATACTGTAGGAGAAACAAACGTTTTTTAACTGTATGGCTTTTGGCTATTCTGCACATTCTAAAATGCATTCTGAAAAACCCTTTTTCAGAGTTTTCCCGCCGCCAGAAATTATGCTCATGCCATCAGTCGGGCTTGATATTTCTGACCATACAGCTCGTTTTATAGAGCTCAAAACAAAAGCTGGCAAAATAGAGATAGGGCGCCATGGGGAGAAGACTATTCCTGACAGCACACTTTCACTTGGAGAAATAAAAGACGCTGCAGCACTTAAAACAGCGCTAAGTGCGCTTGCAAAAGAGAATGATCTTTCTTTTGTGCGCATGTCTCTTCCTGAAGAGAAGGCATATTTGTTCCGTACCGAAGTGCCACTACTTTCTCCAGAGGAAACAAAAGAAAATATCGCTTTTCAACTCGAAGAGCATGTACCTATTGGGGCAGGGGATGCAGTGTTTGATTATGTTGTGGCGAATCCGCTTTTTGGCAAAATTGGTGGTGCTATGCGCGAGGTAGTAGTGTCAGTATTTCCGCGTGAGTTTATAGAAGGGTATGTTGATGTTCTGGCAGGAGCGGGACTTACCCCTCTTTCTTTTGAAATGGAGGCTTCAGCTATCGCTCGCTCTTTAGTTCCTGTGAATAATCTAAAGACGTATATGATCGTCGACTTCGGATATAAACGAACAGGGATCATTATTGTGAGTAGAGGAGCGGTGCACCTTTCAACGACGGTAGATATTGGAGGCGAAGCTCTCACCGAGGCGATCGAAAAGAAACTTTCTATAACAAGGGACGAGGCAGAAGCTTTGAAAAGAGAAGGGGCTTTTTCACGCAATGGACGTTATCGAGAAATGTTCCCACTTTTGCTCGATGCGATTACTTCACTTAAAGATCAGGTTAATAAACTGTTTGTGTACTGGCATAATCATCCCGATAAAAAAGACGCAACACCGCCGCCTATTGAGCGTATTATTCTCACGGGAGGTGACGCCAACCTTGAGGGGCTTTCGGATCATTTTGCATTAGCCATGCGTGTACCAGCTGAAGTGGGCAATGTTTGGAGTAATATTTTGCGCACTAACGAGGAAGTACCTTCTATTTCATTCTCCGAATCACTTTCATACGCGGTAGCTATTGGGCTTGCAATGCGTGACCTGTAATCTATGTATAACCTTCTTCCAGAGCAACAAAAAGGGGAACTTAAAAGCGAGTATCGGTTTCGTGTAGCAGTTGTTGCGCTGCGCTTTCTGATACTTATCGTTTTTATCGCTGGAGCACTACTCACCCCGTCGTTTGTATTGCTCTATAGCAAGCGGAGCGATCTCGAAAATCAGATTGCAAGTAGCCAAAATCTCGAACAAGAAGCAAAAAAGACAGAAACAAGTGATAGCACCAAACAGCTTGATGAAGAAATTTCAGTATTAAAAAATGTCGATACTAAAACGCATGGGGAAGAGCTTTTGCTTACAGTGATAAATGCCAAACCAAAGAATATTAGGCTTAACAAAACCGTGTTTACGATGAATGGTGCTTCTTCAACAGTAGTAGTGGAGGGGGTTGCAAAATCAGTTGATGATCTACTAGCCCTTAAAAAGGTACTTCTCACCATCCCCCCCTTTAAAACAGCGCAATTTCCAGTTGAGCTTCTCACTAAACATAGTGATATCCCCTTTGCTATGACACTGCAGTAATATATGGAACTATTTAAACGAACAAAACGTAAGCTAGTTATTACAGGGGTGACCGCAGTCCTTTTCTGTGGAGCTTTTGCACTTGTGGTGTATTACTTTACTACGGTGATGAGTGAGGTGGGTGATTTGGAAACTAAAGTTGAGCAAGCGAAGCAAGATGAAGAACAGTTGGTGCTTGTAAAGAAAACACTTCAGGACGTCGAAGGGAATAAGGACCTCCTCGATGCATTATTCATCACTGCTGATAACGAAGCAGACTTTGTTAAATCCATCGAAGGGTTAGCAAGTAGTACCAATGTAAGTTTAGATATCACCTCACTTCGCCATGATCCAGGGCCAGCAAAGACAAGGTTTGAGTATGTGGCTATGCAAGGAAATGTTGAAGGCTCTATAGAGCAGGTATATCATTTTATGCATCTGCTCGGACGTTTTGGAAAAGCGCTTGAGATAAAGCAATTGCAGTTTGAAGTAATGCCGAATGATACAAAAAAGAAAGAAAATAAATGGCGCGGCACCTTTGGCGTGAGGAGTCTAAAAATAAAATAATTATGGGAGCCTATATCGAAAAAATAAAAAAGATACTAAAGAGGGAAAAGAGGGTAGAGGAGAAAAAGCCTTCACGAAACCCCTATCGAGACTGGGCGATTATTTTTGTAAGTAGCGTGACCGTATGCCTCCTTCTTATGGGCGGAGCGGTGTATGTTTTCTTTGGTATACGAACTGGTGCTCTCCCCGGAGCAGATGATGTTAAGAGGGCAGTTACAGAAAAAAAGTTTAACGAAAAAAATCTCACTCATATGGTAGAACTTTTCAAAAAAAGAGCCGAGGAATATGAGGCGTTTAAAACTGAAAAGGTGCAGATTGCTGATCCTTCGCTCTAATGGTAGCCTAACAACGTTAAGGATATATTCCTCCCCGTAGTTCAATGGATAGAACAGGAGACTTCTAAGCTTCTGATCGTGGTTCGATTCCACGCGGGGGGACCATACAAGAAAAAACAGTGCCTGCGCACTGTTTTTTCTTGTATGGTCCGGCCGCAGCTATATTTTGCTAGCGAGCAAAATTGTGCGAGGCGGGGTCGCGAAAAAAGCGAGTGGCGACGAGCTTTTATTCGTGACACAGAGAAGTAAAGAAACAAAGCGTCCACGCGGAACATTGCAAGCGACGGCGCGCAATGTATCTGTGACACAGAGTGGGGGGGTTCACAGAGATAGTAAAAAACCGCCCGAAGGCGGTCGGTGAGTGGAGGGGTTATTCTCGAAATTCCCTCCACCAGATGATGGTCCAGGCGAGGCTTCCTATGACGAAAGCCCCGGCGCTTATTGAAAGGAACCATACAAGTTCAGCTCCTTTGGGGGCAAGGATGCTGCCTGCCAAAAGCCCCAGAAAAAGGGAAAGCACAATGGCCGAGACGTACGGGCCCCACGCTTCCCCACGAATTATGTGTCTCATACAGGTCCTCCATATTGTCTTCGGGCAGCATACTCTTTCTATCTGTCTAGTCAAACAAAAGCCAAGGAAATTGCTATAATTCCCTTATGTCTAAAGTTACTCGTGTTTTATCTATTCTTGCTGGTATCATCCTCATCTGCCTCTTTTTAGGTATTACCTTTGGAAGGGCGAAGTTAATGGAGGGGCTTGTAACGCTCGCGCTCATCTATCTTTCGGTGCTTGTGTGGCGCACCAAACAAAAACTTTGGCTTGCAATGTTTGTTACGGCTATTGTGGTACTCAACCCTTTTTACTCACCACTAGCTCTTTCGTTGTTTTCACTTAAGGTTGCGTATGTTTTATTACTAATTGCTCTTGTTAAATTTTTTCATGAGTACTATAACGGGTACCGCAAGGGGGCGCAGTTTGAAAATTTTGTTTGTTCGCTTTTTAAACCTGATGTGTGGGTGGTTGAAGATAGAACTAAAGACTGGTCATATAAATTAGCGCGTACAGTAGAATCAGATCAGAACCCTGATTTAATACTACGTAACAAGAAGACAGAGAAGAGATTTGCTATCGAGTGTAAGTTTCGTACTCGCGCGTGGACGCAAGACGGTGTTACCGGTATTCTCTGGCCAAAGGAATATGGTGAGCGATACGGAAAGTACGGAAAAGAAAACAACATTCCGGTCTACATTGCTTTCGGACTTGGTGGTAATCCCAAAAACCCGAATGAATTGTTTATTGTGCCGCTTGAGAAAATAGCAGCATATGAGGGGAACGTAATTCCAGCCCAGTATTTGCGGGGCTTTAAAAAGCATCCAGAGTTTGAGGTGGTGTTGGGGTAGGTTGTTTTGTGGTCACGAATATTTTCTCGCCAGCTTGAAAATTTCTTGACCCCGACACCACTACGAGTATTTCCATTTTCTAAAGCTGAATACAGCTAAGAAAATTAGGTCGCTCGCGCCGTCGCGCTTCGTCTTTTGAGTCCTGTATTGCCACACAAAATAAAAGGCAGGAAAAGCTGTTTTTTCCCCGCCGATTTTGTGGGCGTGGACTCTCGACCTACGGCCGCGGGTACTTTTCGACTTCATTTTTCGGGTGCCTCAAATTCAGCAACGAAAAGTCTTTCGAGTCCTGTACGCGAGCAAAGCAGTTTGCTCGCTATCTCCCACCACTACGTGGTGGGCGATACAGGACTCGAACCTGTAACCTACTCAGTGTAAATGAGTTGCTCTACCAATTGAGCTAATCGCCCGAACAATAAGTCCCTAGGGATTCCATGAGCATAGTGTATTTTTGTCTTCTAAGCAAGGGAGGTTACTTTTCAGGATACTCTGTGTTTATAGAGTATAAGAATTATTTAAAACTAATGTAGAATAGGCAGATTATGGGTGAGCATATGGCATACGAGTGGAGTATTGAAGGGAGGGTGCAGATGGTAATGTTTCGTGATTTTGTACAGCGGAAAGCGAGGAAGCTGGGTCTTCTTGGGTATGTAAAAAATAACAATGATGGTTCGGTGACCGTTGTAGCAGAGGGGGAAGAGGGGGCACTTGCCACTTTACATCGTTATATACAAAAAGGTCCTTTTTTTGCTAAGGTAGAAAACGTTACTAAAAGAGAAATACCTCTAGCAGGAACATATAAAAGCTTCGAGATTGTCTATGGATAAAAAGATCCCTACATGTATTGGCGTTATTATGGATGGTAATCGTCGTTATGCTCGTGAACGAGGGGAACCTACAAGTGCTGGACACAAGAAGGGGTATGAGCGTTTTAAGGAATTTTTAACATGGGCAGAAGATGCTCATGTGGGGTGCGTGGTGGCTTATTGTTTTTCAACAGAAAATTGGAAAAGAAAGGAAGAAGAAGTGTCATTTCTTATGGAACTTTTTCTCGAGGGGCTAAATGAGCTCCAAAGGGATTTAAAAAATAGCCAATTTCATTTTATAGGTGATACTTCGCTTTTCAGTGAAAAGCTTCAAGGAAAAATGAAGAGCATTGAAGAGGCAAGTAGCAGTGCAGAAGGGCAAAAGGTATATTTAGCACTTTCGTATGGAGGAAGGCAAGAAATACTTAGAGCCGCAAAAAGTGTGATGGCACACGGAGGGGAGATAACAGAGGAATCGTTTAGAGAGGCTTTGTATACAAAAGATATGCCGGACCCCGACCTTATCATCCGAACAGGGGGAGAAAAGAGACTTTCTAATTTTTTGCCTTGGCAGAGCGTGTATAGTGAACTTTTTTTCGTAGATACACTGTGGCCAGCCTTTACTAAGGGAGAGTTTGAGGCCATACTCGATGCATATGATCAAAGAGAACGCCGTTTCGGGGTATAGCAACCCCCTTATACCGACAGTGGTGTATGAGGATGAATCAGTGCTTGCGGTTAACAAGCCAGCTGGGCTCATGGTGCATCCTGATGGTAAGAATACCGAAGATACACTTTGTGAATGGTTGGTTGCAACATATCCAACAATCAAAGAAGTTGGAGAGCCACTCGTGCTTTCAAACGGAGGGCTGATTCCTCGTCCAGGTATTGTGCATCGTATTGATCGCTGGACATCGGGTATCTTGCTTGTAGCTAAAACAAAAAAGGCTCATGCGCACCTTAAGGAGCAGTTTCAAAATCGTACTATTAAAAAAGAATACAACACGTTTGTGTTTGGGGTAGTTCGAGATGATTTTGGCACCATTAACCTCCCTATTGGTAGGAGCAGGGGGGATTTTAGGCAGTACACTGCGCCCCCTCATGCACGAGGAGAGATGCGTGAAGCCGAAACGTACTATGAGGTCCTTAAACGGGGGGATGGGTACACTTTTCTAAAGGTTCAGCCTAAAACAGGGCGTACTCACCAGATCCGTGTGCACCTTAAGGCGATAGGTCATCCGGTGGTGTGTGATAGAGTTTACGCCCTTAACCGAGGCACCGCTCTTGGATTTGACCGTTTGGCGCTTCATGCGAGAAGTATTACTTTTGAGACATTAGAGGGAAATACTATGACGGTCGAGGCACCGCTTCCGGCTGATTTCGAAAAAGCACTACTTGAGCTTTAAAAGATCCCTTAGGGCTAGTTGCTTAGAGGGGGCCTATATGGTAAGGTGTCCCTCATGACTAAGGTAATATCTGGAGCAGATATAAAGACTCGCGAGAAGCTCGATCTTCGTGCTGGAGACACCGTACGTGTTGAGCAGAAGATTGAGGAAAAGGGGAAGACCCGTCTTCAGTCTTTTGAGGGACTTGTCCTTGCAGTAAAGCATGGCAAAACAGCTGGCGCTTCTTTTACTGTGCGCAAGGTTGCAAGCGGGGTAGGGGTTGAAAAGGTGTTTCCTCTCTACTCACCATCTATCGATTCTATCAATATTGTGCGCCGCTCTAAGGTGCGTAAGAGTAAGCTCTACTATATCCGTGAAAAGGTTGCGCGCGAAATCAAGCGCCAAATGCGTAACATCCGAACAGTAAAGGAGGTGGCGCAAGAAGTAGCTGAGGAGGTTCCGGTAGCAGAAGAGAAAGTAGAGACAGCAACAGAATAATCCGCGTAAGCGGATTTTTTGTTACCTGCATCTTTCCGAAAGGGTTATAGGGGTATGAAAGCCAAGCAAAGAAAGGTAAGGGTGGGGCAAGTCACTTTTGGAAATACTCTGCCATTTGTTCTGATTGCTGGTCCTGATTCTATTGAGAGTGAGGAACACGCCCTTTTTATGGCTCGTAGCTTAAAAGCTATTACAAAAAAGCTCGGTGTTCCTTTTGTATTTAAAGCTTCATACGATAAGGCGAATAGAACTTCGCATACATCTTTTCGCGGTGTTGGTCTTAAAGAGGGGGTGAGGATTTTAAAACTCATAAAAGAAAAGGTTGGTGTTTCGGTTACGACCGACATTCATTCTAAGGAGGAAGCTAGGGAGATGGGAGTGGCAGTTGATCTTTTGCAGGTGCCAGCACTACTATCACGTCAAACTGACCTTCTTTTAGCAGCAGGTGAGTATGGAAGGGCGGTGAATATTAAAAAAGGACAATTTATATCTCCTAAGGATGCTCTCTATCCGATTGAGAAAGTAGTGAGTAGTAAAAATACTAATATACTCATTACTGAGCGCGGTCATATGTTTGGGTATAGAGATGTTGTGGCGGACATGAGAGCTCTTTTTTGGATGAGGGAATTTGGCTATCCTGTAATTTTTGACGCTGCTCACACCGCCCAATTTCCTTCCTCAGAGAAAGGGAAGTCGGGCGGGGAGGCGAGGCTCATCCCATCACTTGCTTTTGCGGCTATTGCTATTGGAGTTTCCGGGATTTTTATAGAAGTCCACAATAACCCCAGCGAAGCTCCTGTAGATGGTGACAGTTCTCTTCCTTTGAAAGAACTCGCTCCATTATTGAGGAAGTTAAAAGCGCTCGACAGAATAGCAAAATCCTCTTAGTTGAAAAACTCCCTATTCTTCGTTATAGTGCTTTTTACTTGCCCAGGTGGCGAAACTGGTAGACGTACTACCTTGAGGTGGTAGCGCCCGCAA
>CAZIPS010000004.1:0-54005 GCA_964541455.1 uncultured Candidatus Saccharibacteria bacterium
GAGGCGCGATTAGTCCTCGGGATTCTGCTCGAAATACATTCGAACTTTGTCCAATACACACCGCAAAGTCTGAAGCGAAGCTGAAGCTTTGTGGAGACGAGGAATGTACTTACGCACATTCCGTGAGGATTCGAAAGGCGGAAGCATAATTTTTTCAGTAGAAAAAGTAGCTGAGCCAGGGTCGTGAAAATTTTGTTTTGACGAAAACAAAATTATTCCTGACCGAATCTCTCCGTCTCCGCTTTGGGAGGGATAATTTTTAAAATAGAAAGTTACTTTTTGCCAAGCAAGGAGCGTATTTGGTCGTAGGCCTCTGTAATTCCAGTAAAGAGTGTAGACTCACCATTCCCTTCAAGATAAGTGAGCATATCTCTTGTGTTTGTGTAAACTCCTGTAGGGAAAGTTCCTCTATTAACATGGGTGATATATGTTCGCGCAATGCGTGTTACTTCCTCAAGTGTTTCGTTAAGGCTCTCTATTTTTTCTGCGGGGGTCATGGCCTCAAGTTTATTTTTTAATTCTTGCCAAGCACCACTTAGCTCCATAATCACCTCAGGATCTATATCTCCCCCTGACTCTTGGGATGCAGGAGCACCCCCTTGTTTTTCAAGATCGCTTCCAAAATTATTGATTCCTAGGCTATCAAACATATGTCCTTTATAGTAACCAACGGCTCACTTTTTGCAACTGCCGTTCGTGTTTGTCATTGAGCTTCGTGTGTGCGAGAATAGGGTACTTTAACCAATCTTAATTTCTTGTTTTATGAACTATTATGATTTTTCTGTTCCGGTTTTTGTAAACACACTTACTGCGCTTAAAAATGTGCTCGCTAAAGGTGAGGCGTTTGCAAAAGAACAGGGGATTAGCGAGGCTGATATGCTCGGTCTTCACTTTGGGGCCGACATGTTTCCGCTTGTTAAACAGGTGCAGGTAGCAACAGACCAAGCTAAGGGCGCGGCTTCAAGGCTTACAGGAAAAGAAAATCCAAAGTATGAGGATACAGAGAGTACATTCGCAGAGCTTTATGCTCGTCTCGATAAAACGATCGCTCACCTTAATACCTTTACTCCAGAAGACTTTGCTAACGCTGCGACTGCTACGGTAACCATCCCTTATTTCCCCGGTATGCACTTAACCGGTGATACCTATTTGCGTTTTTACGTGAATCCAAACTTCTTCTTCCACGTGACGACTGCCTACGATCTTCTCCGTAACAAAGGGGTATTAATCGGTAAAGCTGATTTTGCCGGCAACGTTCCTTTTATAAAGGACTAACTTCACTTTTCAACTATTGTGAATGCGCTAGAAATTAAAAATGTAAAGAAAGTATACGATTCCGGAACAATAGCACTTAAGGGTATTGATCTTTCGGTACCTAAAGGTGATTTCTTTGCGCTCTTGGGGCCAAATGGTGCGGGCAAAACCACAGCGATTAATATCATCTGTGGGTTGGTGAACAAAAGTAGTGGAGTGGTAAAGATCGCAGACGTTTCAATTGATGATGATGCCCAGGCGGCGAAGCTTCATGTGGGTATTGTGCCTCAAGAGTTCAACTTCAATATTTTTGAGACGGTGCTTAATGTGGTAATTAATCAGGCGGGATACTATGGTATTCCGCGAAGTGTTGCATTGCCGCGCGCAGAAAAATACCTCAAAGAGCTTGGACTGTGGGAAAAAAGAGATACGCAGTCAATGAAACTCTCTGGTGGCATGAAGCGGCGCCTTATGATCGTGCGCGCGCTCGTGCATGAGCCACAGCTCCTCATACTCGATGAGCCTACTGCGGGGGTTGATATAGAGCTTCGTCGAGGGATGTGGACGTTTCTCACTGATCTCAACAAGAGTGGGGTGACTATTATTCTTACTACGCACTATCTTGAAGAGGCAGAGCAGCTTTGTCGAAATGTAGCGATTATCAATAAGGGAGAAATTGTGGCACAGGGGGCTATCAAAACACTGCTTGCTAACATGGAGGAGGAAACATTTGTTTTTGACTTAAGTCGGGAAATAAGTGAGGAGGATAAGAACACCTTCCCAGTACCTTGTGCAGTGATTCCGGAGAGTAGGACCCTTGAAATGACACTTACGAAAACATACACCCTAAATGAGGCCGTCGCAGATCTAAATGCTAAGGGATATAAGGTACTTAGTTTGCGCAACAAGAGCAATCGATTGGAAGAGTTTTTTATTCGCCATACAAAATAGCTTATGAATGCACAAGAGATGTGGGTAAGTTTCTATACCATACTGCGCAAAGACATAGTACGGCTTTTTCGCATCTGGACACAAACACTTTTGCCTCCCGCAATCACCACCGGTCTCTACTTCCTCATTTTCGGTAAGTTTATAGGGAGCCAGATACAGCCCATACATGGGTACACCTATATACAGTTTATTGTGCCGGGACTTGTGATGATGTCGATTATTACAAATGCTTTCATGAATACTGCGTTTAACTTCTTCCAAGCAAAGTTTATGAAGCATCTTGAAGAGATCCTAGTGTCTCCTACTCCTTATCTTGTACTTATTCTGGGTATTATCAGTGGGGGAATAGTGCGTGCGTTTATTACAGGAGCCATTATTATCGGGCTTGCGATGTTCTTTACTCATATTCCTATCTTTTCTTTGCCTATTATTCTTGTCTTTTTCTTCCTCACTTCGACATTGTTTTCACTCGCAGGGCTCATTAATGGAGTGTTCGGCACTTCTTTTGATAGTGTGTCGATTTTTCCTACCTTCGTACTCACTCCACTAACGTATCTAGGGGGCGTCTTTTATTCTGTTGCTGCGCTACCACATTTCTGGCAAGTAGTGACGCGTTTTAACCCCATACTCTATATGATCAACGGGTTCCGTTACGGGTTCCTCGGTATCTCTGATACTTCGGTGTTACTTTCCTTTGCGATACTTCTTGGGCTCAATATCGTGCTCATGGTTACCACTTGGTGGCTTTTCAAAACTGGTAGGGGATTGCGTCCATAAGATATAATTTTTATATGGAATACATTAAAACTATTCTTTTTGCGGGAAGTTCTATGCTTCTTCTTGATTTTGTGTGGCTCTCATTTGTTGCAACTAACTTTTATAAGAGTCAGATGGGGAGTCTAGCAAGACTCACGAGTTCCGGGGCTTTTGATATTAAGCTTTTGCCTGGAGGGCTTGTGTACCTTCTCATGCTTGTAGGGCTTATGGTTTTTGTGTTTCCTAAAGTTAGTGGAGCATCACTTCTCTATACCTTTTTTGTTGGTGGACTTTTCGGGCTCCTTTGTTACGGTATCTATGACTTCACTAATATGGCTACACTAACTGCCTGGCCATGGAAACTTGCGATAGTTGATATGCTCTGGGGAGGATTTCTTTGCGGCACAACAAGTGTTATAACCATAGGTCTCCTGAAGCTTTTTGCTTAATAATTTTAAAGATGGCGGGGAAGTATACGTTAGAGAGAGCAAGTGAGCGGTTTAAAACAAAGATTGATTGGCTCGAGAGCTACCATTCTTTTTCATTTGCTGATCATTATGACCCGAAGCGCCTCGGCTTCGGGGCACTTTTGGTATTAAACGATGATACGATAGCGCCAAAGAGTGGATTTGGAGCGCATTCTCATCGTGATATGGAGATTATCACCATTCCCTTAAGTGGGAAGCTAACGCATAAGGATAATATTGGTAATCATTCATCGATCGATAACTCTATGGTGCAGATTATGTCGGCAGGGACGGGGATTACTCACGTTGAGTGGAATGAGGAGACAGAAAAAGTGGAACTTTTCCAGATTTGGATTACTCCGAACGAGAAAAACCTTACTCCACGTTACAAAGAACAAGTGTTTGATGAGAAATTATATAAAAATAACTTTTACACCTTCGTAAATCCGACTGGAAATAACAAAACAATAAAAATATTTCAGGAAAGCTATCTTTCTCGTGGACAGTTCGATAAAAAACAGACGGTGGGCTATACCATGCAAGGAAAAAACACCGGCGTATATGTGATGGTGATAGAAGGAGAGGTAAAAGTAGATGAAACGTACATACTTGCAAAAAGGGATGCACTTGGGGTAAGTGGTGTAAAAGAAATAACACTCGAAGTGGGGGAGAAGAGCGATATTTTACTTATAGAAGTATCGCTAGTGGGAAGGGAAGGCGTTAACTAGTATACAAATACCCTCCTTTGGTGGGCGTTAAGTGAGACTTTTTATCTATTTTATTAAGTAGTATCTAATCCTGCCAAAAAAGTTATCCACTTGCATAAATTTTATTCTTTTTATTCTTAAAAAGTATTTTTTTATGGTCATTTTAGCTTGATTTTAGGGGGTCTTTTCCCACTGGGCTTTACACCATGATGTAGCCATTTTCTAATTTTAAAAGCCAGAGTTATCCACTCTTTACCCACGAAATCGGGAGGTACAATAAGAGTCCGATTAGGTTTTCGATGATCTAATAGGGAGCCGAGAAAGCCATATATAGCAAGATATTTTAAGTGTTTACATATTATTAATTCACATAGTTCTTATCTATAGTTCATTATGAGTTCCGCCAAAACAACAAAGGGAGCAAAGCTTCCAGAGAAAGTAGTCGCTCCAGAGCCAAAGCAAATAAAAACGAACCCCTTTGTTAAACAGATTCAAAAACGTGATGGAACCCTCGTTCCATTTGATATGGATAAGATTGTGAACGCTATTCACAAGGCTATGGCAGCCAACAACGAAGGCTCTCTCGAAGAAGCGGAAATGGTCGCTAACAAAGTGTTGGCTGACTTGGTCCGTATCACCAAAAAGTATAAAAACTTCCTTCCAACTGTTGAGGGAGTACAAGATTCTGTAGAAAAGGAGCTTATTTTAAGTGAATATGTGCAAACTGCGAAAGGGTATATCCTTTATCGTGAGAAGCGCTCTGAACAGCGTAAGATGGGGCTTCGTGTACCCGAAAAGGTTAAAACCTTGACTGACGAAAGTCGCCGCTATTTCAAGAGTCAGTATTCAGAGTTTATTTTCTTCCGCTCCTATTCTCGTTTTAATGATGCAGAAGGACGCCGTGAGACATGGCTTGAGACTGTTGATCGCTACTTTAACTTTATGCGTGAGAATATTGGTGACAAGTATTCTGAAAAAGATTATGCCGAGTTACGCGAAGCGGTACTTAAGATGGAGGTGATGCCATCAATGCGTCTCATGTGGTCAGCGGGAAAGGCTGCGCGTAGTAACAATGCAACTGCCTATAACTGTTCATATATTGCGCCAAGTACTCCTCGTGATATTTCAGAGATTATGTACCTCTCTATGAGTGGGTGTGGTGTAGGATTTTCCGTCGAATCAGAAACCGCACAGCAGTTTCCTATTGTAAAGCGTCAGACAGGAAAGACGGCGAAAACACATGTGGTAGGGGACTCAAAAGACGGCTGGTGTGAAGCACTCACCGTAGGACTTGAAGCATGGTTTGATGGACGCGATATAGAATTTGATTATTCTCTTGTGCGCCCTAATGGAGCCAGACTTAACACCATGGGGGGTCGTGCATCAGGCCCCGAGCCACTTATGCAGCTTATGGATTTTGCTAAAGCAAAGATTTTGGGGAAACAGGGTAAGCGCCTTCGCAACGTCGATATTCACGACATTATCTGTAAGATCGGTGAAATCGTTGTTGCTGGAGGAGTTCGTCGTACTGCACTTATTTCACTCTCTGATCTTGATGATGAGGAGATTCGCCATGCAAAGGATGGGCAGTTCTACATGATCGAGCCCCAGCGTTCTCTTGCGAACAACTCGGCAGTATACCTTGAGAAGCCAACCGCAACTGATTTTATGGAGGAGTGGCTCTCACTTGCAAAGAGTGGATCCGGTGAGCGCGGTATTTTCAATCGTGGGTCACTTCACTCACAGATCCCAGAGTTCCGTTATAAGAAAATGGGAGAGGAAGATCGTCGCAAAGTAGGTACTAACCCTTGTGGTGAAATCATCCTTCGATCAAAACAATTCTGTAATTTGACTGAAGTCGTCTGCCGAGCAGAGGATACGGAGAAGACACTTATGCGTAAGGTGCGACTTGCTTCAATGCTCGGAACATACCAATCGACACTTACCAACTTTACGTATCTCTCAAAAGAATGGAAAGAAAACTGTGACGAGGAGCGTCTTCTTGGGGTATCACTTACTGGCCAGTGGGATAGTGAAGTAGTGCGTGATGAAAAAGTACTCAAAAAACTTCACGATGAAGCAGTCGCGGCTAACAAAGAGGCAGCAAAGAAACTAAAGATCAACCAATCAACTTCAGTTACCTGTGTGAAGCCAAGTGGAACAGTGTCACAGCTTGTGGACGCCTCGTCAGGTATGCACCCACGTCACGCTGGATACTACATACGTCGCGTGCGCATTTCTGCAAATGATCCACTCTTCCAACTCATGAAAGATCAAGGTGTTCCGTATCACCCAGAAGTAGGGCAAACCATGGATACAGCTAATACTTTTGTGTTGGAGTTCCCTATGAAAGCTCCTGATACCGCCAAAACGTATCGTGATGACCTTTCAGCTATCGAACAACTCGAATATTGGAAGAAAGTGAAGGTTAACTTTACCGACCATAATCCATCAGTAACCGTGTCAGTGGGGGATGAGGAGTGGATAGAGGTGGGACACTGGGTATATAAGAACTGGGATATTGTAGGAGGACTTTCGTTCTTGCCGCGCAGTAACCATGTCTATAAACTAGCTCCTTATGAGGAGATTGATGAGAGGAAATATAAAGAGCTTTCGGCAAAGATCCCTGATATCGATTTCTCCAAGATTGTGCTTTACGAAATGGTAGATCAAACCGAAGGAGCTAAAGAGCTTGCTTGTGTTGGAGGAACATGTGAGATTCAGTAATTATATTGAAATAGAAATGTAAAAATCGCCGGGGGACCCGGCGATTTTTGTACTGGACGGTTGGTCTAGTGCCAACCGTTGGCGGTTACGAGGGCAGCTCTTTGGCTACGCGCCTGGAGCTGCCTTATGGTTTCTGCCACCTCGACCTCTCTTCGGCCGAAGGTTTGAGCGAAGCGGATCATTGCAGTTTCGCCTTCGTTCGTCATGTTGTCATAGACCATGAGGACCTCGACCTCCTCTCCTGGGGGATTCCCGAGGTCCACTTCCTTGGCGGCGTTGACCGGAATTCGGAGTGAAAGGTTGGTTGCAGGGGACCATGTCCTGTCCTCATGCATGATGAACGAAGCGCGTGCACAGGCAGCGTCGGCGACGAGCGTTTGAAGCTCGTTGCTTCCGCGCCGGCGGATCACAATTTTGTACATGAAGAACTCCCGGGTGGGTTGTATAGCGAAACCATAGCATGTAGGGGGTTTTTGGCAACCTGGCTATTAGGCATTTATTTTTAAAAAAAGAAGATCAGTATTTTATAAAAACAACCGGCCTTGCGGGGCCGGTTCGCGCACTCTAGCGCAAAATGCTTGCGAAGTTGATACCGCGGGGTTTTTCTTCCCGTGGAGTAAGAGTGGTGAAGGTCTGTGATGCTCGGAGCAAAACTCGGAGATGGGAGATGTTCTCGGAATCGAAAACTCCCATGACAGAAAGCTCATGACTCGGGTTCCTGTCGTGCACGATTGTTCCCGTCGGATTCGTTTCTCCACGGAGGGTCCACGTGCCCCCGTTTTCTGCAACAGAGAGACCAGCGATCTCGGAGGTGGGGATGACGGCGAGCGCAAGTGGTGCGCCGCCGATTGCAAGGGCAATGTACATGGTGCAACTCCTGTGGTTGTCTTTAAAAACCCTAGCATATTTTTTTAAAAGTGGCGAAGACGCTTTTTGTTGGTATACTACGTAAGTTACCTAAACTCCATGGAGGTGTCGCTATGACCCCCGCAGCAGTGCTCGAAGTAGTTTCAAGCTACGAAGCAGTACTCAGTGTTTTTCCTATATCTCCCGCACGTGTCGATACGACGAGTCCCGGACCATTCTCGGTGAAGGAACTCATCGCACATGCAAAATATCTACTTCCCGGCATCAGGGAGTTCGCAACACAGGAAGGGAAGTGGGGGAAAACCAATCGCCACTTGGCGTCAGTGCAAATGTTCCTTCTTATGGCTGGGATCTTCAGCCTCGAAGATGTTATGAACCACAACCGTCCCAAAGACGGGGGTAATGGAGTTCTTTTATCTTGTGGGTAAGCGCCCATGAGAAAAGGCCGCGCTTGCGCGCGGCCTTTTCATTATTGTTGTTCTTGTCTATAAGCCGGGTTCTGTATCCCTTTCTCTTGCGAGATTAAGACGATAACCATTTATCTAGGCTCATAATTACTCATGAGCTCGAGCGGCACTCCATACGTGCCTCGCTATTGCTCGTCACTCCCGGACTTCAGCGGACTTTACGCCGACCATCGCGGAATTCCTTCGGCGACGTTCAGCGTCTAGTCTGCGTTTTTCGGCATGTGTCGAACGTTAGTGAGACACCTATGGCACGGCCTTGCATAGTGGTAAGGATTTTGCCGTTGCACCCTTGTCTCTCAACAAGATTAATCCTCTAATTACTTAGTTCGGATTCCTAGCCTTTCGGCATCAGCGTCACTGTTCGCACCTCTATCCTCACGGACGACGGGGGTTACCCGCTACCGTACTCTTGGCCAAGGCCAAGCTATGCCCGGACTTTCCTCCCCTCCCTAGTTTTGACCTTTAGTTGGAACATCACAAAGCACTAGAGAACAAAACTAGGGAGGGGCGGTTATCCGACAAGAACCTTTCTATTATAGCACAAAATATGCCCATATAGAAGCCCACTTTTCCTATTTGCAAAGAGCACACTCTTGGTATACTTAGTGCTAATTACTAAATAGAAGAACTCAAAAAACGTATGGAAGGAGCAATGGAAGAAAAAAAGCAAAATTTATTTTTGCGATTCGGTAATAGGTTATTTATAGCACTGGCATTCCTTTTGCCGGTATTCTTTATTCCAAGTGCTGCATTACCTTTTGCTTTTGGTAAGGGATTTTTCCTTTTTATAGCGGTGTTTGCACTCACTATCCTTTTCCTTTTTGGAGTGCTTAAAGAGGGGAAGGTTACCATACCGAAAAGTTACACCTTGCTTGGACTTTTTGTGGTACTCATTTCATACGTAGTGAGTGGTTTTGCAAGTGCGCACCAGGTCATATCACTTCTCGGACAGGGGTTTGAGCTTGATACAGCGTTCTTCATGCTCGTCGCCTTCCTCATGGCACTCCTTGTGCCAGTGGCGTTTCGTTCAAAAACATCGCTCTTCAATATCTACATTGCACTTCTTTTCTCTTTCTTTGTAGCAGCGCTCTACAACATTGTGCGCTTCATGGCGCCAAACGCGCTTTCCTTCGGCGTTTTTTCTGGATCAGTAGCTAACCTCGTCGGTTCTTGGACTGATCTTGGATTTTTTGCCGGTTTTGTAACGGTGCTTTCTCTAATTTCACTTGGAGTTCTTGAGTCAAAAGGATTTTGGCGTCTCGTGCTTCGCATTGGGCTTGTGGCAGGGGTTGCGTTCCTTGCTATCGTGAATTTCACTACGCTTTGGTACATCATTGCCTTTTTCTCTCTTGCATTTTTCCTCTACTCGCTTTCCTACGCTCGTCACCATGGTGGACACGAGCGCTTGGCGACACGTGCTAGTCAGGTATCGTGGGCACCAATTGGCGTATTGTTCATCTCGATCCTCTTTATTTTCTGGGGTGATAAGCTTGGTACCAGTATTTCAAACAAGCTAGGTATTTCGCAGCTTGAAGCTAGACCATCGTGGGCGACAACACTTTTAATTGGCAAAGAGGCACTAAAGGCACATCCTTTCGTTGGCGTTGGTCCAAATATGTTCGTGACAGAATGGTTGAAGCAAAAGCCGCTTGAGGTTAACGAATCAGTCTTCTGGTCACTCGATTTCACTGCGGGCGTCGGTACTATTCCAAGTGTCGTCGTAACCCTTGGCGGTCTTGGAATTCTTGCGTGGCTTCTTTTCTTCGCATTGTTTGCTTACGAAGGAGTGAAGGCTATTATGAAATTGCATGGGGATGCTTTTGCACACTACCTAGCATTTTCTTCCTTTGTTGGCTCACTCTACTTCTGGCTTACTGCAATCTTCTACACACCCTCTCACGCAGTCTATGCGCTCGCTTTCTTGTTCACCGGTATCTTTGTGGCAACAATGGCCCTCGAACATGCTATTCCAGAGAAAACACTTACATTCTCAAACCATCCTGGTAAGAGTTTCGTGGGAAGTCTTGTAACAATTGTGCTTATCATCGGAAGTGCTACCTGTATCTATATTTCAGCACAGCGTTTCCTTTCCTACTACACTTTCAACAATGCCCTGATGACGTATCAGAAGAATAACGACCTTAATGGTGTTGAGACAGGTGTAAAGCGAGCACTTATGATCGAGGAGAGCGATGTGTTCTACCGCGCGCTTTCAAATATCTTCTTGGCACGTCTAAATCAGATCGCTTCAGCCCAGCCTGTAGCCGGTAAAGAAGACGAGGCACGTACCGCTTTCCAGAGTTACCTTACAGGAGCGGTTGCAAGTGGACAGGCAGCAGTTAAATTGAATCCACAAAATTATCAGAACTACCTTACATTAGCTCAAACCTATGCTGCAGTGGTGCCTTTGAAGA
This sequence comes from uncultured Candidatus Saccharibacteria bacterium, assembly GCA_964541455.1. Classification (GTDB taxonomy): domain Bacteria; phylum Patescibacteriota; class Minisyncoccia; order Phycocordibacterales; family JAKFXT01; genus JAKFXT01. Next base: position 10,611 of record CAZIPS010000004.1, read on the forward strand.
TCCAGGGAGTCTACGAGCAAGCTGCTGATACGTACAAAAAGGCAGTGTCACTCAACCCAACCGCACCTTCCCTTCGATTGCAGGAAGCACAGCTTGAAGTGGCCCACGGGGATAATGTAAAAGCGCGTGAGTATATTGGTGAGGCGATTAACCTTAAGAACAATTATACCGATGCTATCTTCCTCCTTACGCAAATTGAGGTGGGAGAAGGTAACACCCGCAAGGCGATTGAAGCAGTAACCGCTGGAGCCATTATTGCTCCAACTAACCCAGTGCTCTTCTTCCAACTTGGACTTCTTTACTACAACATTCAGGATTACAGTAATGCTGAAAAAGCACTTCAGCGAGCAATTCAGTTAGAGCCAAGCTATGCAAATGCAAAATACTTCTTGGGTCTTACAGAGTATCGCCTTGGAAGTCTTGCTAACGCCACTGCACTCTTTGAGGACCTTAAAACTTCTAACCCAGACAATCAAGAGGTTAACTTTATTCTCGGTAACTTGAAGCTTGGTAAGTCACCATTTGCTGATGTTACTTCTCCGCTTGATAGCAAGCCAGAAAAGCGTAAGACTCCTCCAGTATCAGAGAAGAAAAAAGTGAGCGCGACTAACGTTGACTCAAACTAATAGAAAGATAGCAGAAGGAGTATGGTAGAGAAATTCTTCCGTTTCCTCGGGCGCGATGTAGGAAGCATTCACCATGCGGCATACCTACTCGCGCTCTCTGCTTTTCTTTCACAGCTCTTAGGGCTTGTGCGTGACAGGTTACTTGCTGGTACGTTTGGGGCAGGGACAACACTTGATGTCTACTATGCTGCCTTTAGGGTACAGGACTTCATTTTTTATTGTATTGCCTCACTACTCTCTCTTGCCGTGCTTATCCCGCTTGTTGACGCAGCACTTGAAGAGGGAGGGAAAGAGCGTGCACGAAAGTTATTAAATAGTCTTTTTACGATTTCCTTTTTGCTTGTAGCAATCTGTTCCACTTTGGCTTTTGTCTTTGCACCGCAGCTAGCAGGTATGCTTTTCCCAGGATTGGCTCACGGCGAGTCGGCAGTAACTCTTGTCATCTTAATGCGTATTTTACTGCTTTCTCCTTTTTTCTTTTCTTTCTCGGGACTCCTTGCTTCAGTAGTGCAGCTTTATAATCGTTTCTACATTACGAGCCTTTCGCCGATTCTCTATAATGTAGGTATTATTGTTGGTATTTTGTTCCTTTACCCAACTTTTGGCATTAAGGGGTTGGCGTTTGGGGTACTTTTCGGTGCGTTCATGCATATGGGGGTACAATTTCCTTTTGTAATACGCGAAGGTCTTTTGCCGAGGCTAACCTTTAAGGTCTTGTGGAGTGATATTGCCGAGGCAAGCAAACTTTCATTGTTTCGAGGGATAGCACTCGGTATGAATCAGATTGTCCTACTTTTTCTTACCGGTATCGCAACAACCGTTTCTGCCGGATCAGTTGCAGTCATGAATTTTGCACAAAATATGCAAAACATCCCCCTTACGTTGGTAGGAGCTTCTTACTCGGTTGCTACTTTCCCAGTGCTTGCGCGGTTTTTCGGGGCAGGGGATATGACCGCTTTTGTGGCGCAGGTAAGAAGTGCTATACGGCATATTATGTTCTGGGTATTTCCTATCACCGCTCTTTTTATCGTACTTCGAGCACAAATAGTGCGAGTTATTTTAGGTAGCGGTAACTTTACCTGGCAAGATACTCGTCTTACTGCTGCATGCTTAGCGCTTTTTGTACTTTCAGTGCTTGCACAAAGTCTCTCGCTGCTTTTGGTAAGAGCGTATTATGCAACGCGTCGTAACAAAGAAGCACTTTGGGCGGGACTCATTTCAGGTGCTGTGTCGATAGTGTGTGCCTATCTTGGGCTCACTTTTTATCGGGATAGTCAGTTGTTCAAAGCGTTCATAGAGCACTTACTCCGCGTCGATGATGTCTCGGGTACTGCAGTGCTTATGTTACCTCTCGCTTTTTCAATCGGAGCCATGGTTAATACACTTCTATTTTTTGTTATGTTTAAGCGTGACTTTAAGGTAAAAGATCTCGAAGTGAGTAGCACCGCTTTCCATAGTTTCTCGGCAGCTCTGTTTATGGGGTTAGTGGCCTATTATGCGCTTGATTACTTTGGGTCAATTTTTAACCTCAACACTTTTAAGGGGGTATTTTTCCAAGGGCTTTTTTCAGGGCTTCTTGGGATCGTTGCGGGGGCGTTTTTGCTCCAAGTGTTAAGAAATCAAGAGTTTAAAGAAGTGCTTTCTGCACTTCATAAGCGTTTTAAGCAAGAAGAAATTGTAACGCCTCAAGAAATGTAAATACAGGAAAGAGGTTTATTATCTAGGATTATTTTAGAAAATAAAACACCCGCGCTTGCGCGCGGGGGGGTGTGGCGTCAGCTCGCGCACGCGGCGGAAAGCATCGTGAGAGCCACTACCAGAGAAACGAGGGAGAAGATCGGTTTGTTCCGAACAAGGTCAATACATCCGATCAGTATCGTGACATAGACCCCGATGATCAGGGTCAAGCGTACCGCCATGGGGTACGCCATGTGGTCGTATGAAACCTGGACGTGTATCCAGATTGAAACGAAGGCAATTCCCACGAGATACAGGACCCCTCGCGTGGTTGGCCACACGTTTTGAAGTGGTGTTTCCATCTCTGACGACCTCCTAGGTAACTCCCGCTTTTGGTGGGGATGGACCATTCTGCCAGAAGTCTAGAGCAAAAGGGTTAAAAAAACAACAAGAAATAATACAAAACAAAACACCCGCGCTTGCGCGCGGGGGAGGGAGCTAGTCCTTGAACTTGAGCCCTCGCCGCTGTAGCCAGCGGCGCTGGTTCATGCGGTCACCGAGAACGTCGGTGACGACGAAAATGAGCCAAAGGCCGATGAGGACGTGAACGGCGATTTTTTCAAAGGTTGTGCCCCCATAGTACACGACAGGAAGCAATGTCACCCCGAAAAAAACGAAAAGCGGGGCCACCACGGCATCATGGTATATGTCGGCCAATTGGCCGGCCCTGGAATCCAGGGTCAGGCGGCATACCGCAAGGCCGACAATGACGCACATGAGTAGTAGCAGTAGCTGCCACTCCCCTCCTTGGGCGAAGGTGGGGATAGGCACCCTCCCACGTTGTAGGATTGTCGCCGCGATGAGGATCGTGACGATGAGTCCAGTATCCCCATAAAGCGCACTGCGTGACACTTGATAGGGAACTCCCTCCATGAGGTCCCGCAGCTCGTTGATCGCCACCAGGGTGACGATGATGAGTGCAAGCGCGGTTGCCCAAATGGGCACTGTTACCAGGATCCAATGGATCCCCGTATACTTATCCATGACTCTCTCCTTTTCAAAAGCCCCATGTTTGAAGTTGGGGCGAAACTTTACTGTGGTATATTATATCATGTAGTAGTATATTTGTCTAGTATCTCTCGACTAAAAGAGCTTTGTTTTTAGCCCTATTTTGAGGTAGTATGGCCAGATGGATCCAAAACTTATTAGAAATTTCTCTATTATTGCCCACATTGATCATGGGAAGTCCACTTTAGCTGACCGCATGCTTGAGGTCACTGCCACTATCGAGAAGCGCAAAATGCGCGAACAAGTACTTGATTCTATGGATCTTGAACGTGAGCGAGGGATTACTATTAAGATGACGCCAGTGTGTATGCACTATAGGTTGGAGGGAGTGGATTATAACCTCAATCTCATCGATACCCCCGGACACATAGATTTTTCTTATGAAGTATCGCGCGCCATGAAGGCAGTTGAAGGGGCACTCCTTCTTGTTGACGCAACGCAGGGAGTGCAGGCACAAACACTCACCACCCTTCGCATGGCGCGCGATGCGGGTCTTGTTATTATTCCCGTCCTCTCAAAAATCGATTCTCCACTTGCGCGTATCCCTGAAGTTAAGCAGGAAATCATGCAGCTTTTAAAATGTGATGAGGAAAGTATTATGGAAACATCGGGGAAAACAGGTGAAGGAGTTGCCGAGCTTCTTGAGGCTATTATTACGCGTGTTCCAGCACCAACAGCAGGCACTACGAGTGATGGTTTGCGTAGTTTGGTGTTCGACTTTCAATATTCTGATCATAAGGGCATCATCCTTTATGTGCGTATTTTTGATGGGAAAGTAAAACGTTTTGATGAACTGGTCTTACACGCGGTGAACAAACGTTTCCAAGCGCTTGAAGTGGGGGTGTTCTCACCAACTCCACTCCCTCAAGAAACGATCGGTATGGGGCAGATTGGGTACATTGTGACGGGCATTAAAGAGCCTGGGGTGGCGAATGTGGGTGACACCGTGCTTTCTTTTCGTGGCAAACTTGAAGCCTTGCCTGGGTATATGGCACCAAGTCCTGTGGTATGGGCCTCAGTCTACCCCGAAAGTCAGGATGATTTTAATACACTAAAGCAGGCATTGCTCCGTCTTAAACTCACTGACTCCTCGCTTACTTTTGAAGAAGAGCAGTCAGGAACATTGGGGCGCGGGTTTCGGTGCGGCTTTCTTGGCATGCTTCATCTTGAAATTATTACCGAGCGCTTGAGTCGTGAGTTTAGCCTCGAGCTTATTATCACTACTCCTTCGATTATTTATGAGGTGACGCTTAAGAATGGCAAGAAAGAAAAGATCTATACCCCCTCACTTTTCCCAGAACATGGCAACGTGTCTGAAGTGTATGAGCCATGGGCAAAAGTGTCTATTATCACTCCACCAGAACATTTGGGGAATCTTATGCAATTATTGTATGTGCATGAGGCATCGGTTTTAGAAACTACTGATTTTGAAGAACGTACAACCCTTGTGATTGAGCTTCCGCTGCGGGAACTTATGCGTAACTTTTTTGATGAGGTAAAAAGTGCTTCATCAGGCTACGCCTCACTTTCTTATGAAATGCTTCCTTTGCGTAAGGCCTCCGTTACGCGACTCGACGTACTTGTAGCCGAAGAAGAGGTACCGGCGTTTGCTCGGGTGGTGCCTACGCATCGTGCGCAAGAAGAAGCAGAGGATGCAGTGGTGCGGCTCTATTCAGTGCTTCCAAAGCAATTGTTCGTTACTAAAATACAGGGGAAGGCATTGGGGCGCATTATTGCTTCACGTTCCCTCCCTGCATTAAAGAAAAACGTAACGGTTAATCTCTATGGTGGAGACATTACTCGTAAGCGCAAGCTATGGGAGAAGCAAAAACGCGGAAAAGAAAGACTACAAGCGCATGGCAAAGTAACCATTCCTCAAGAAGTGTTTCTCAAGATGATGCGTGCAGGGAGTGAGGATATCCCAAAGGACTTTAGACGATAGGCGCTGTTTGTTACCTAAAGAATGGAATAAGGAGGAAGCCAATCATGCTTATGATGATAAAGAGGCTAAACCCGGCCCAAAAGCGGTTAAGAATTTTTTTGTGTTTTTTGTTTAGTAGCATAGAAGATGTGTTACGTACGGGGCACTATATCAGAAAAGGGGGCGCAAGGAAACTCTGCTCGCTTTAGGGTAAAAAAGGGTGGTATGATGACCTTATGAAAGGGCTCCGAGAGAAAAAGAAGTTGCGCGACACACTGTATTCAAAAAAAGTACTTTTTTTCCTCGTCCTCTTTACCCTGTTTTGCATGCGTGGGACCTGGAATCTATATCAAAAAAGTAAGGAAGCAGAGGTGGATGAAAAAAGGGTGGCGTATGAACTTGATGAACTTACAAAAAGACAAGTTTTTTTACAAGGTGAACTAAAACGCCTCGGGACGGTGGAGGGTCAGGAAAATGAAATACGATCGAAGTTTAATGTTAAGAAAGAGGGAGAAGAGGTTGCTATGGTGGTTTTGGCAGATACCAATCAAGCAGTGGGCTCCAAGAGCGTTATAGGAGGTTTTCTCGACCATTTTTGGAGTTCGTTCGTAGATATTTTTAAGTAGGGATAATTGTTTTCTCACAATTAGTAAAAAATAAGAGAGAAGCTTTTTCGATTACCCCACGCAGATAGAGCAGTCTATCTGCTTACCCACACCAAAATATGAATTTTAGTGCGGGTAGGGGTAATCACCTCCTTACAGAAGCAGTACAGCTTTCCCATTTTTTAGCAATAAGCATTGCTCAAAAATATGGGAGAAGCTTTTTCGATTACCCCACGCAGATAGAGCAGTCTGTCTGCTTACCCACACCAAAATATGAATTTTAGTGCGGGTAGGGGTAATCGAAACCCCGTCTCAACCTTGGGAAGGTCGCATTCTGCCACTAAACTATACCCGCAAATATGTTCGTACTATAGCAGGGTCGGTGAGTGCCGGCAATTGTAGGAAGAAGGAGCTTTTTTTGGTATAATAAACGTCCTTTATTATCCATTTGTAACTCTACTTATGAAAAAAGTTCTCATTTATAGCACTCCAACTTGTACCTATTGCAATATGGCTAAGGATTTTATGAAACAGCACGACATCCCTTATACTGAATACAACGTGCAGACCGATTTAGAAAAGAGAAAGGAAATGGTGCAAAAATCAGGCCAACTTGGTGTACCGGTTATCGATATTGAGGGGAAGGTGATGGTGGGGTTTGACCGAGAAGCGTTTGCGGACGCTTTAGGGTTAGTATCGGCTTAACTTTAAGATCTCTATAGCACAATAAAAGCGCCTTTATAGGCGCTTTTATTGTGCTATAGTGGCTTTTATCGCTCTCGTAGTTAAATGGATATAACTGCTCCGTCCTAAGGAGTTATTGTCGGTTCGATTCCGGCCGAGAGCACCTGAATGTAATGAAGGTGTTCTTGAATAAGCAAACTGCTTTGCTTATGTGCCGGAATCGAAAGGCTTTTCCTTATTGAGCAAGGCGAAATGGAAAAGCACCCGCGACCGTAGGGCGAGATTCCGGCCGAGAGCACCTGGGTGTGTTTGGTTTGGTATACTACGTATTAATGAAATTACACAAGAAAATATCTTCATGGGTCGCTGATTATGGCTATATGGTGCAGGGAGCGGCGCTTTCTGTGTTTCATCATATTCCCCCAAAGCACTATCTTGATTTTGTGGTTGAGGGTAAGGTGCCAGTGATTTTGATTCCGGGCATTTTAGGAAAATGGGGGTTTATGAAACGACTGGGGGATAAAATCTCGCTTGAAGGACATCCAGTATATGTTGTGCCTGAACTTGGGATAAATATTTTTAGTATTCCTTCTTCGGCCAAAATGCTCCGCACTTTCCTTGTGCATGCTTTTAGCAAAAAGCATATTGTTCCTAAAGTTTCTCCTGGTGCGTTGAAGATAAGAGCATTTATAGAAGCAAGGAACATAAAGGGGGTAGTGCTTGTTGCGCACAGTAAGGGAGGGCTTATAGGGAAGTATCTTTTGGCGCATTATAATGATGATCAAAGAGTGCTTGGTATGGTAGCAGTTGCCACTCCTTTTTCCGGTTCTGCTATGGCGAAACTTGTGCCACACGACGCTTTTCGAGAGCTTAAAAACGATAGCGAGGTTATAAGAGATCTTGAAAAACATCAAGAGGTAAATAAGAAAATTATTTCAGTTATCCCAGAGTATGATAATCATGTATGGGCAGAAAGAGGGAGTTTTCTCGAAGGGGCACGCGAGAATATTGAAGTACCAGTGCACGGGCACCATAGAGTGATTTTCAGTAAGAAAGTGCAAGAGATAGTACTTCGTTCAATTGCTTTACTAAGTAGATAAGTATATTTGTGAGTAACATTTGTTGCCTCAAAGAAAGGGAGTGTTACAATTAAGTCTATGCCACCAAATGATCCGTACGGGCGACAGCTGCTAGAAAAAATAGCCCAAGAAACTGATGAAAATAATAAAATGCTACGAGGCATTCGCCGTTATATACGATGGGCAAGTTTTTTTGCTTGGTTTAAGGTGCTTGTTATTGTTGCACTTGTTTCCCTTGGGTATTACCAGCTACGGCCATATTTTGGTGTTATTGAATCTGGGTATTATAGCGTTATCGAAACAGGGAAAGCTATTCTTAATATTAATGCCACTATTAACCCTACTTCTCAAACTGGAAAACATATCGAGCTCCCCTCAAATCAAACTTTAAAGAGTATTTTCGATAGGATAAAAATTCCTTCAGAAGCTCCAACAAGCGCCGCACGATAAGTTTCTGTTATAACTAGCGCCCACTTCATTTTTTTGCTATAAATAGGCGGTATTTCTACATATATGCCGAGGTAGCTCAGTTGGTAGAGCATTTCCCTGAAGAGGAAGGGGTCACCGGTTCGAGCCCGGTCCTCGGCACAAAAATATGGAATATTTTTGGCACGAGGAGCATGTCCGGGGGGCATGCGTGCCGAGCTCGAAGCCTGTTTGAGCATAAGTTGTAAGCGAAGCGCAACAACTTATCCAAACAGGGGACTGAATCTGTAAGATTCGAGCCCGGTCCTCGGCACACGAACATGGTGAGTGGCAAGGAAGAAAGCAAACTGCTTTGCTTTCGTCCGGGCTTGAAAGACTTTTCCTTATTGAACGAAGTGAAATGGAAAAGTACCCGTGACCGTAAGGCGAGAGCCCGGTCCTCGGCACAAAAATAAGAATTAAAAACAATTACCGTCCTTACAGTCGCCAACACCAATAAAAATATTGTTAAGTGGTGGAGGGTACCCTTGGGTTATTTGCTGAGCTGTTCTTGTACATTGCCCATCGGTGCCAATTGTGGGGCATTTCCAGACTTGTGTCATGTTTGGCGGGTAATTGAGCATGTTTTCAGGGGTTCCAAATGCGCTTAGTTGGTACGATGTTCCCCCTACTTTTCCTAGATAAAGAAATCCTATCCAGGTTTGTGCTGGAAGTGGGTCAGTAGGGGGGGTAGTAAGAAATGGTTGAAGGGCTGTTTTAATATTAGTGGAACTTGGGTTTACGATTACGGCATCGCGAAAAAGTGAAGCCTGGCAATCAAAACAGGTTACCTGCCCATTACTATCAGGGTAATGGCCATAGGTATCATAATAATTTTCGAGTGCGAGTTGTGTGCGGCGAAGCATCGTTAATCTTTCATTGTCTCTACTTTTGATGCGTGCAATGTTTAGTTGTGACAAAATAATTGTTAAAAGGACACTTATAATTGAAAAAGTCACTAAAAGTTCAACAAGCGTAAATCCTCTTTTTTTGAAACGTAAAAAATGTTTTAGCGGAAACATATGCTAGAAAGCTGCTTTAGGGGGAAGGCGATCAGGGGGCGCATCAGTTCTAAAGAGGCTTGACCCTGGGTAGAGAAAATGGGTTAAGGTATATAGGAAAGGAACAACTGCCGCTATAAAAAACAAAATAGAGAGAAAAAGAATCACCTTCTTTACAGACTGCTCTTCTTTAAGTATTCCTTTTTTTAAGACCCACGTAGTGAGCGCTGAAACAGTGTGTTGAGCGGCTGATTGTTGAGCGGGGGTTGTTGGTGCGATGTCATCAATTTTTATACCGTCGTATTCCATGTATGTGTTTATCCAGTTTTAACGCGAAGACGTGTTTGCTTATCTTTGTCGATCTTTGGAAGCTTGATTACTAAAAGTCCATGACGTTCAGAGGCTTCTGCTTCGTCAGACTCTATTTCGGCCGGAAGCACAATCGAGCGGGCAAATTCTCCCCAATAGAGCTCTTTAAGGAAATGATCAGTTTCTCTGATAGTGGTATCTTCCATGCGCTTGCCGTTTATGGTGACAAGATCCCGGGTAATTGAAATGTCTAAATCTTCTGGCTTTACTCCAGCTACGAATGCTTTGATATAGATAGCGTCACCAGTTTGGTAGACGTCAACATTGAGTTGCCCTACAGAATTATCTTCATCGATCCAAGCGTTTTGAGTGGAGGGGGTCTGTTCCTCTGTCTGCTCCTCCTCTTGTTCGTGGTCCATGTTGACTACTCCAGTTAATCGGTCAAAAAATGATCTTTTTGCTTTTTCCATGAGCTTTTAATTTAGTAGACACAACTTTTATTTATACGTTTTACCCGTTCGAAGAACAAAAGCAGTATAACCACGCCAATCCACAAAACAATAAATACAGGAATTAGATTGTCGCTGCTTCTAAGTATAAATAAGTTAAAGAGGCTGTGCAATGCAGTGGCGAGGATAAGGCCGTAGACTATAAAACGACGCCTTATATGAGGAAGTTTGCAGAAGGCGAATGCCATGAGTGTACCGATGCACGCTGAAGAGACGACGTGGAGGAGTGTAGAGCCAAGAAAACGCATGTCAGACGTAACGAGTGTTTTAAAGAAATGACCTTGTGAGAGTGGGTCGAGTAAGAAAAAGGCGTTTTCAAGGGCTGCAAAACCAAGAGCTGCTGTAATGAGGTATATCATGTTATCAATTGGTTCGTCGTTCTCGCGTCGTTTAAGGGCAATGAAAAAAGCAGCACTGAACTTGGACAACTCTTCAATAAATGCAAAAAGGATAAGTCCTGGGTTGTCGAGTGAAAGTTCGTTTGAAAGATGGGGGAAAAAGTAATGTAGCCCATTTTCGCCAATGAGCGCTACAATAGTCGAAACCATACCTGCCGCAAAGGTTGCTACGATAAGGTCTCGTGGTTCGGGATCAAGTCTATCTTCTCTAAGCCAAAAAAGAAGCCAGAGGAGTGCTGGAAGTATGCCACCTAAGAATGCAAGGAAAAAGGTAAGTGGGGTAAGTGAAAGCATTCACTCTATTATACTGTAGGCCAAGACTCGATAATAAGTGCTTTGTTGTTTTCTGTGGGTAAGCTACTCCAAATCTCTTCGGTAATGAAGGGCATGAAGGGGTGTAAGAGTTTAAGCACCGTAACTAATATATAGTTGAGGAGCCACTGTATCTCATATTTTTTCTCTGGTGTGCCGTTTTTAAGTTCTTCTTTACATGATTCGAGGATCACATCAGCAAAGGTGTGCCAGACATAGTGATAGAGTTTTTCCCCTGCAAGATAGAAGCGATAGTGTTCGATATCAAGCGATACTTCTCTAATAAGCTCTTTAAGTTGTGCCTCTACGTCGATTGATCCGCCGGTAAGTACTGGAGGGGTTGAAATATCAACCCCTTCATTACTGGTGAGTATGAAGCGTGTGATATTCCACAGCTTGTTTGCAAAGAGTTTATAGGCTTTAATTTTCTCTTCGTAGAGTGCTGTCGGAGACCCTGGAGTGTTGCCGATAATGAGCCCCATACGAAGCGCATCAGTGCCGTATTTTTCAGTTAGTTCAAGTGGGCTTACTACATTGCCTTTAGACTTAGACATTTTTTTGCCATCACGCGCGGTAACCATGCCATGGAGATAGACTGTAGTGAAAGGAAGTTTCCCTGTGCGATAAAGTCCGAGCATGAGCATACGTGACACCCAGAAGAAAATAAGGTCGCCCCCCGTTTCCATAACTTGTGTGGGGTAGAAAGTGCGGTAGTCTTCGCCATTTGGATATCCCAAAGTCGCAAAAGGCCATTGGCCAGATGAGAACCATGTATCAAAAGTGTCCTGCTCTTTGCGGAGTACTCCTTGGCATTTTTTGCAGGTCTTCAGGGTGTCTTCGGTATCTATCTCGTAGAGGTTACAAGTGTCACAAAACTTTACTGGAATAGGGATACCCCACGCTATTTGGCGACTAATGTTCCAGTCAGTGATGTTGGTAAGCCAGTTAATGAGTATTTTTCTGAAATTATCTGAATGGAAAGCGATTTGATTATTTTCAATACGTTCAAGCACATTGTCCGCTAGTGGTTTTATTTTTATAAACCATTGAGGAAGTATTTGTGGTTCAATCGTTTGTTCACACTTGTAGCATACTTTTACATTATGAGTGTAGGCCTCATCTATTTTTACAAGAAGGCCTTTTTCTTTTAGTGTTTCAATAATTTTAGGTCGCGCTTCATTTATTTTCATACCTGCAAAGGGTCCCGCAATAGGGAGTAGTCTGCCACGTAGGTCTATGATCTGTTCTCTTTCAAGTCCATGTCGTTCTGCGATAGTAAAATCAACTTCATCATGCCAAGGAGTGATGGTCATAACACCCGTACCAAAGTTCATATCAATCGCTTCGTCCTTGATGATAGTTGCTGTGATGGGGCCATTGATCCATTCAAGTTCAATCGTCTGCCCATGTGCATATGTACTGTAGCGCGTGTCATTTGGATGCATGACGACGTACTTATCGCCAAACTTTGTTTCAGGGCGAGCGGTAGCAATAGTGAAGGGGCCGTACTTTAAATAGTAGAGAGGATCCTTTTTATCTTTGTATTCGGTTTCAAGTTCTGAAAGCGATGTTTGGTGTTTGGCGCACCAGTTTACAATACGCTCACCTCGATAAAGAAGGTTGTCTTCGTGGAGTTTTTTGAAAGTACCGTACACCACTTCTTCTATATCTTTATCAAGGGTGAACTTTTCTCGCGACCAGTCACATGATGCGCCGAGTCCTTTAAGCTGTCCTTCCATAAAAGCTTTGTTTGAAAGGGTGAAGTCCAGGATTTCGGCGCGCAAGGCTTCAGGGGTCAGATCGAAACGAGAGCGTCCCTCTTTTTCGAGCTTTTTTTCATACACTACTTGTGTTTCAAACCCAGCATGGTCAGCTCCAGGGAGCCACAGCGTTTTGTATCCTTTCATGCGGTGGTAGCGAATGAGAAGATCTTCGATAGTTACAAACACAGCATGCCCTGTATGGAGTGACCCGTTGGCATTCGGTGGAGGCATAATGATGGTGTAGGACTCTGTCCTTTCGCCTGGAAGTTTGTCCGGGTTGAAGTAGCCAGCATCCTCCCACATTTTGTATGTGCGTGGTTCAACCTCGGAGGGGTTATAGGGTTTTAGGAATTTCTCAGGAATTGACATAGATATGTAGATGTTAGCAAAAAAATGGCCTATCTGCGAGGTTTTAGCGTGGTATTGATTATGTTAGTAATTGTTGTAATGTATGTGTTAGTTGTGAGGCCTTGGGATACTCTATGGGGGAATTCTACTCCGGAACGCTCCGCTATCTTCCATGCTTCCCGCTCCTTGCATGGAAAGGTAGAGAGAGAAGTCGCCTGGTGGCACGTGTTTGAGCTGCTAGAATGAAAGTGCCCAAGGTTGATGGTGCAGTTACTTTCTAAAAGGCGATAACGACCCCCCCTGCAGCTTCGGCTGCGGGGGTTTAACTTTTGTTAAAAGTATAAAAAGGTGAGAGTAAAAGTCGTATTGACTTTTTAAGTTTTAATGATATTGTAAAAACAGCACGGTGCTACAACACTATTTTTCTTTTTTTAATCAGGGACCTTTGTAGGGGTTTCTGGGGGGATCACAATGCAGCGCTACACTCTGTTGTTGTTGCTGGCGATTCTTGCTGGCTGCTCTGGTGTGAAGCCGATGCTTTCGGGGGTGTTGGACGGGAAGTCCACACCCTCGACTGTCACCATCAATCAACCCAACTTCGCTCTGGTCGAGGAGACCCCTCCTCCGCCTTCTGCCAACGTCCCGGGCCGGGTGTTTGGTCAAGCGACCACCAGCTCTCCGGCAAAGAAGGTTGGCGCTGGTCGGATGGCAAAACCTGCCGTCGGTTCCACGACCATCGTGTTCGTGGATCAGACGATTTTCGTCGGCGGACCATCGATGTCGGGTGGTGACGGCGGACTGACGGCGATGATGCGGGGGGCGGGTCTCGACAACGCCTCTCTCAGGGTTGGTCAAACGGTGGGTGAAGGGGTCTCGCCTTTGGCGGCATCGTCTGCTTCGGGTACAGCACAGGAGTTCCGTGTGCTTTCGCCTGAGGCCAGGGCATTCGTCGATGAGTGGAGGCCCCTGGTATCCGCTTTCTTTGTGGGGACATGTTTCGCCATGTTCCTGGTCTGGTTGTATACGCGTCACCAGACACAAGGGCAGCGGCGGTCCTAGGGCTCCGCGAGTTGTAGTACAGTCCGAGTGCGAAAGCGCTCGGGCTTGTTTTTTTATAATTTTAAATTACCAATGGCTTTGATAGGTGTGTGAGTAGCATTCTTTTCAATGGTGTGTATGCGTGTGTATCCAGCGAGGGCGATCATAATGGCATTGTCAGTCGTAAGTTTTGTTTCGGGAATAAAAAGGGTGATGTTCGGAAATTTTTTCTCAATCATGTGGGTGAGCATCCTTTTAATATGTGTGTTAGCAGAAACTCCTCCACCTACAATGAAAGTGTGCGCCCCCGTTTCTTCGAGTGCTTTCTCTACTTTTTTTGTGAACACTTCTCCTACTGCATTTTCAAATTCAAGTGAAAAAGCTTCTTTAGTAGATGTTGTTATTGTAGGGATCTTCTTAAGTGCGTAAAGTACTGCTGTTTTAAGTCCAGCAAATGAGAAATTGAGATCATCACTATGAAGCATAGGACGAGGAAGAGAGAATTCACTTTGCATATGGTGAGCACGAGCTTCTTCGGCAAGCTTGCTTATCTCAGGTCCACCAGGGTAGGGAAGCCCTAACATGCGCGCTACTTTGTCATACGCTTCGCCCACAGCATCGTCTTTTGTTCCGCCAATAACTTTATATGTTCCCCAACCCTCCATAAGGACAAGTTCGGTATGCCCACCTGAGATAAGGAGCGCAAGGAGGGGGAAGTGGGGAGTCTTTAACATATACGCAGTATCTTCTTTTAAAAGAAGTGAAGAAAGAATGTGCCCTTCCATGTGGTTGATCGGAATGAGAGGCACTTCCCATGCTACTGAAAGGGCGGTTGCAAAATTCACTCCAACCCAAAGTGCTGGTTCAAGTCCTGGTCCATGAGTTACCGCAATGGCGTCAAGCGCAGGCGTTTTAATAGTACTAAGTAGTGTAAGTAGGGAAGCGCTCAACCCTTCTTCTTTTGTGAGGAGGTTCTCTACTTCTTGTGCGATTTCTGGGGCGATACTTTTTATTTCTTTTTCTTGCCACAACCCAGCTTCTTCAAGTACCTTTTCAAGAAGTGGGGTGATGGTGCGCGTGTGCTCTCGCTTGGCGAGCATGGGAAATACCCCCCCATATTCCTTATGAAGGTCAATTTGCGAGAGAAGCGCATTACCCAATACGGTTACTTTCGAGAAGTTGTCTTCTTTGGCGATTTCGAGTATTGCAATAGCGGTTTCGTCGCACGAGGTTTCGATGGCTAATATGCGCATACGGCTGATACTACATACAAACCCCGCCCTAAGCAATGCTTAGGTCGGGGTTTGTGAAAGTGGCTGTGCTAAAAAACACCTGGGATAATGCCAGCGTAGGAAACGTACCAAATGACTGCGGTCATAAGAATGAAACTTCCTACTTGATACCCTGCACCAATAAAGAAGAGTTCTTGTGGTTTTTGGCTCCAGTGAGGTTCGTTTGATTCATAAATAAGCTCAGTAAACTTTGTGGTCACTACAAAACTAAAACAGAGAAGAATGCCGATTTGAAGTGCTTCGAGGATTGACTTGGGATCAAGGAGTGCAAGAAAGACGGCGATACCGTAGGCAGTAACAACGGTAACTAAAAATCCATACGCCATGACACGTGCCATCTCGCTTTTTGCCTCGGCAGAATCCTTTTTTGTTTTTCCTAGGATGCGCATCCATGTTTTGCCGAATAATACTTCTGAATACCAGAGCCATCCGAAGAGGTATGCAGCAACTGAAGCAAGCAAGACTGCTATGGGGCTAATAATGTTAAACATAGATGAAGAGTGGGGAATTAGCTTCTAATAGTGTAAGTATGTGCTTTTCTAGAGTAATTTATAGGTCACACTGTGGACAATAGTATATGCTTCTTGTACATGCACCATTTGGCTATTTCCTTTCGTAGTAAGAGAAGTGAAGAAGTAATCGCCCTTTATAGATACTATAAAGTTTCCGGTCGTTGGCATCTTCTTCAAGATTAGTAGCTTTATTAGTGTAATCATGAGTTTACTAACCTAACTAATTTCGCTAACACATGTACATATATGCAAGGAAAAAAAACTAAAAACACAAAAAAGCTGATTGTAAGTACACTTGCAATTTCAGCGCTTCTTACTGGATCGGCTTTTGCAGCTGAGAGTACTTCTGCTTCAAGTAGGGTTAATACCTTTATGAGGCATATGCGTGGTCTTGGCACTACTGAAATTGCTCCAGCAGCTTTCGGGAGGATCACAGCAATTAATGGCTCAAGTATTACGATTTCGGGGAAGAGTAATACTACTTACACGGTCGATGTTTCAAGTGCTAAGTTTTATAAGGGTAAAGATACGGCGATCACACTTTCAGACTTAGCGGTGAATGATATGGTGGTTGTTGAAGGAACGGTGAATGGTACAACAATCACCGCAACAGTACTTCGTATAGGGGGTCCACGTGGTATCCCTGGGGGTATGCCTACTATGATGGGTGAGAGGGGGGTTATGGGGACGGTAAGCACCGTTTCTGGTTCTACCTTTACCGTAGCAACACCTGCCTTTGTGCCACATATGAGAGGAGCTAGTTCAACGCCAACTATTGTGGCAACGACTCCAACGCTCGTTAATGTGGTGACAGGAAGTAATACGGTCTTTATGAAAGATGGAGCAACTTCTACGATAGCAAGTGTTGTTTCAGGTAGTCGTGTTCTAGTTGAGGGCAGCAAGGACGCTGCGGGTACAACGATTACCGCTACTAAAGTACTCGTCATGACCAAAGATCTTGAGCGGGGACCGCGTGGTATGGGACCCATGATGGGAAGAGGGAAACAAACAACTACGAGTAATTAACAGAAAAGAAAAACACCCCTCCCCGCTAGCGGAGAGGGGTGTTTTTCACTGCTTTTTAAGGTAAGCTGCTTTTACTATGTATTACGATCTAGAAGGAGCAAAAGAGCAAGTGAGACTGCACAAATACAATGGAGCAAGTGAGAGTGCAGAGTACAGAGAAGACGTGGCACGACTTGAGCAGGGAGAGCCGTTGGCCTATGTCCTTGGGGTAGTTGATTTTCTGGGGGCCAAAGTTGATCTATCATATCGTCCCATGATTCCACGCGAAGAAACTGCCTTTTGGGTAGAGCGAGCGATTTCGGAGCTTAGAGAAGTGGAGAAAAAAGAGGGGAGACCGCTGCGCCTTGCTGATACCTTTTCTGGATCTGGATGTATCGGACTTGCGCTTCTCGTCAATCTTTCTACTGCGCAGGTTGATATTTCAGAACTGCAAGAAAATCTAAAAGCACAAATAGAAAAAAGTGTAACGCTTAACAATATCGAAAAAGAGAGGGTACGGGTGTTTACCGCGGATGGATTTGAGGGGCTTAAAGCGCCCTATGACGCTATTATTGCGAACCCTCCTTATATTCCACCAGAGGCGCTTAAAGATTTGGATCCTGAACAGCGTGACTTTGAACCGCATCTAGCTTTTTTTGCCGAAGATGGTGGAGCCTATTTTCACAATTACATCATTACAAAGGGCTGGGACTTGCTTACTCCCACAGGAACGCTCTATATGGAGGCTGATTTTTATCAGCATGATCGTATTTTAAGTATGGTAAAAGAGTCGGGATACCCATGGAAAGTAGAGTTCTGGAAAGACCCCTATGGGCAGGAGCCTTTTGTGGTGCTACGCAAAAAGAGTACTCTGTAGAAAAATGAAGTAAAAAAGGCCGGCGCTTGCGCGCCGGCCTTGACCGCGGACCTCCCTAATGCTTCTTGTCGAAGTGAGGGGATGAAATGGTGAGTTCGACGACCATCTTGGCCATGCCTGCTGACTCGATGCTGCTCAGTATCTGGGAGGCAGCAACGACGGCGGCAACCATGGTGGGGGTTGGTTCATGTCCCGTGCTCGAAAGCAGGGTGCTGACGATGTCGACGACAGATGAGTACTTGCCGTCCTCAGCTTCGAGCAGCACCTCGGTTGCCATTTCTGCGAGGCGCCCCTCCCTTGCGGCAGCGATCACATCATCCTTTGTGATTGCGAGCTTGGGCTGGCGGAGCTTGGGACGTTTCTCATACTGCTCGAAGGCCGCCCTTGCTCCGTCACGCACAACCGTGAAGTCGTGGGTGCCGAACGGCAAGGGGTCCCCATCGCGGTCGACGAAGAGACTTTTCTCGATGTCCCAGGTGATGGGGTTGAACTTCGGCAGTGGGTGGTGCTTCGGGTTTTCGCGGGAGAGCCAAATGGCAGGTTTCCCGTCGATCATCTCGAAGCCGAGAACGGCCAGTTCATGCGTGTGGTCCGCGCCACACTCGGTGCAGGGGATGCACAACAGGTCTCCCCCCCTGAGCGATGCGAAGAGGGTTGCCATTTTGCTACCGTTTGGCTTGTCAGCCATGTTACCTCCGTGGTGATGGCGGGAAAAGAAAAGGGCCGCTTTAGAAGAGCAGCTGGTTATTTTATACAAATTTTATTGTCTTTAGTCAATAGCTCCTTTTTTGTGTGTTATCTTGAATACAATGTATGCAGCAAGGCCGAATATAAGAGCAACCATGACAATACTCTCAAGATGGTCGAGTAATGTCGCTACTTTTATATAGGCATCTCGTAATTGCCAGCCAATGAGGGCTACCATAAGCGAGCGAAGCCCACTACCAAAAAGTGAAATAACAAAAAACGTGCGTACGGGGTAGCGGATGAGTCCCGCAAAGGTTGAAATAGCAACACTTGGGAAAAATGGGGTGGCACGCATGAGAAAGAAAGCGAGTTCACTGCGTTTGCTTTTTACGAAACGCTTCTCAGCTTCCTCGATATTTTTCCATGAAAGGCCGAACCAACGTCCGTACGTTTGAAGCATTGGTTTTCCACCAAAGTAGGCGAGTGCATAAAAAAGTAATGACCCGACACTGATGCCGAGCGCCATAGGGATCGCTACTTTAACGATACCAATCGAAAGCGCACCCACAGGGCTACTCATTGCCGGAATGAGAAAGAACCCTGCAATCATGGCAACTAAGGTAGAGGGAATGGGGGCGATCACTTCTTCAGTGAGAGCTGCGAGAAATACCCCAATAGCTCCATAGGCGGTAATAACTCCCTGAAGGATGGCGATAAGGTGGGCAATCATATACGTATAGTGAGTATACGCTAAAGCGTGCGTCGTGTGTACCTAGGCTATTTTTGTTATACTCAAAAAATGAAAAAACTCGTTACAGCACTTGATCGATTCCTTGATATGACCACTATGTATAGAGTGGTGCTTTATGGCCTAAGTGCACTTCTGCTCTACGCACTTCTTCTAAGTGGGCTTAAGGTTATAGCGTTCTCGCTTTCTTCGCTCTTACTTTCATTTGTTGTACTTGTTGGGGTGTCTTTGCTTACGCATGTGGTATGTGCGCGCCTTTTTAAGGCGCCCGCTTTTGTGGAATCTTCTTTTATTACGGCATTTATTCTTTTCTTTGTTGTGGCACCTCCACAGAGCGCAAGTGAAGTAGTGTGGGTAGTTGCAGTCGCCTTTGTTGCCATAGTATCCAAATATATTGTTGCCTATAAACACAAGCATATCTTTAACCCCGTAGCGATCGCGCTTGTGGTGATAAGTGCCTGCGGATCGTATGCCAGTATTTGGTGGGTGGGATCAACGGTTATGATTGTTCCTACCTTGATTGTGGGGCTACTAGTAATCAAAAAACTTCGTCGGTTCCCACTTTTTTTTACTTATGTTGGGGTGAGTACTTTGGTAGTACTTCTTTATGCCGGAGTTCACGGAGCGCCACTTTATGATGCACTTCTTCAGCATTTTATTTCTTGGCCAACTATTTTCTTTGGAGCAATTATGCTCTCCGAACCTTCGACAATGCCTCCTACTAGGAAACTTCAGATAGGGTACGCAGGACTTATAGGCATCATCTCAAGCATACCTTTTCATCTTGGTACTTTCTTGTATAGCTCTCCTGAATTAGCACTTATTATCGGGAATATAGTTGCCTTTTTGATGAGTACCAAAGGAAGGATAGCTCTTACGTTCAAAGAGAGAATTACGGTGGCACAGGACACTTATGAATATGTGTTTAAGAAAGATCAAACTTTTTCTCAAGAAGCTGGGCAATATATGGAGTGGACGCTTCCGCACGCTCATCCTGATACCCGCGGTATTCGTCGATATTTTACCATTGCCTCATCTCCCGATGATGAGATGGTGCGCCTCGGGGTCAAGATCGTTGAGGGAGGGAGTAGTTTCAAAAAAGCGCTTCAGGGGTTTTCCCATGGTTACACAATGTATGCGACATCAGTTGCAGGGGACTTTGTATTACCACAAGACACCACAAAAAAGCTTGTGTTTCTCGCGGGGGGCATCGGTATCACGCCTTTTATAAGTATGGTGCGCGAGCTTTCCTCTAAGGGTGGGTCTCGCGATATTGTGCTACTCTACGCAGCGCGTAACGAAGCTGCGCTTGGATACAAAGCCTATCTTGAAGAAATGGCAAAGAAGGTGGGTATGAAGGTTATATACATACTAAATGAGGGGGACCCAAAGACAGTGTCTTCCGAGTATCGTATCGGTGTGCTACAAGAAGCAATGCTTAAGGAACTACTCCCTGATTATAAAACACGCACCTACTACCTTTCGGGGCCACAAGTAATGGTCCAAGCATTTACAGCCACACTGAAGAGTATGGGGATTAAGGGGGGAGACATTCATACGGATTATTTCCCAGGCTTTGCATAAAAACTATGCCCTATACATACACATACCCGTCTATGGGGACGATGTGGAAGCTTACAGTATGGGACAAAGTAGAAGAGTCTCGCTTTGAAACACTTTGCAAAGAAGCGGAGGCACTCTCGCAGAAGTTCGATGCTACCTACTCGCGTTTTATCAAAACTTCTTTCGTTTGGCAGATTGCAGAGACTAAGGGTGTGGTTGAGGTGCCAAGGGAGTTTATGGAAATGCTCAATTGGTACCGTTTTTTCTATGCGGTAAGTGGACGGGCACTTACTCCCACTATAGGATACGCACTTTCTGATATGGGGTACGATGCGGAGTACTCACTTCATCCTGCAGCACATGTACGAACAGTACCTGACCTGTTTCAAAGCGTCGAGATTGTTGATGATAGTCATATCCTTCTCAAAGAACATATACTTTTTGATGTGGGGGCGCTTGGGAAAGGATATTTCGTTGATGTGCTCTACACATATTTTCTAAGTAAAGGACTTACTCATTTTCTTGTTGATGGGAGTGGGGATGTTCGTTATTGTAGTCCCAATATCCCGCTAAGGATTGGACTTGAAGACCCTTTTACTACTACAAATGCGATCGGGGTTGCTACCATAACACAGGGAGCACTTTGTGGTTCTGGTATCAACAAACGCGTATGGGAAAGAGAGGGGGTTACTTATAACCACTATATCGATCCAAAAATTGGCGAGTCGCCAACTATGATTATGGCAACATGGGTCTATGCCGAAAAGGCAGTTGTTGCTGATGCACTAGCTTCAGCACTTTTTTTCGTAGCGCCTGATGACCTTTTGGATATTGGCATCCCATTTGAATACTGCATCGTACACCACAAAGGAGGTATGAAAAAATCAGCCGGTTTCCCAGCTGATGTTTTCTAGAATCCTGACTTTTCGGTATTAGACTTTTGCTTCGGCTTTTATTTTTACTACCGCATCCATAAAGCCCTTAGGAGTGAGCGAAGCTCCATTTACAACAGTAAGTGAGAGTGAATCGATAGGTTTTCCTACTACCACACTTTCAAACCCCTTTGAGAACTTATCTTGGTTGAACTTACTTGCTGGGTTTACGGCGTTTCCCTTGAAAGTGGCAGCGGTAATTGCATCATTTTGAAGAGTGATACTCACATCAACTGTTTCTTTTCCGGCAGGGGAGTTGTAGCTTCCTGTGGCACTATAGGTACCATTCTTATATAGATAAGTGGGGGTTTCAGTGGCAGGTGTTGGTGTTGTATTTACACTTGTTTCTGGAGTAGTGCTAGTAGGAGCAGCTGCCTTATTGTTTTGTATAAAGTAGTATCCGGCTCCAGCAACGCCCGCTACGACGAGTGCACCAATAGCCATTTTCATACCTGCATTACCTTGCGCTCCATCTTGTGGGGGTGTTTGTTGTGTTCCTTCCATGTGATTATTATTTATTTTTTATACCGCATTCTACCATATTGAGTTTTCCCCATTTTTTGGCGAGAATTCAAAATTCGATTCAATGCGGAGACGGGGAGATTTGAACTCCCGATGGGGTTACCCCCATGCCTGATTTCGAGTCAGGTGCCTTCAACCACTCAGCCACGTCTCCGTATTACATAGGAGACGTGGCCTCGCGTCCTCCCAGACACTCCCTAAAATCTTATCCTTCGTAAAACCTCAGGATTACCGATTTTTTCTAGTCTTCGCTAGAACCGAACAAAATACAAAGCAGTTTGTATCCTGTAGCCACGTCTCCAGAAATCCCATCCTAGCATTTTTGGCGTTTTTGTAGAAATGTGTTACAGTGTCTCGGTATTTTGGCCCTATCGTCTATCGGTTAGGACACGGCCTTTTCAAGGCTGGAAGCCGGGTTCGATTCCCGGTAGGGTCATGCAGGAAAAAAGGCGGACTAGTCCGCCTTTTTTCCTGCATGACCCTAAGCGAGCAAACTGCTTTGCTCGTGTCCGGGAATCGAAAAGCTTTTCCTTATTTTTGAATAATTCTCATTATGAAAAAATGGAAAAGGTATACTGTTCCTGTAAGGAAAGATTCCCAGTGGGGTTTTTGTTAATGCTATACTACGCACATGAAAAAAGTGGTGGTGCATAACAAAATGCAGAGTGGGTATAGTTATATGCTTACTGAGCCCATGGGTAAACACTTTGACCCTCGATTTAAACCCGACCTTACTCCTAAGGAAATGTTGGCGCTCGGGGTTTTTGGCGGGGTGTATATGCGTGATAGTACTAAGGAATTTCCTAAAGATTGGTTCATTCACGCCAAGTTTCAGAAAGAGGGGGTTTATAAAAGAGATCCGAAATTAAATTTTTATGGAGTTAATGCCAGTCAGTCGCTTTCTGTGTGGAGGAAAAATGGGTGGATCAATGAGCAGGATCCCCGAGGGTGGTTTGAGTGGTATTGTCGCTACTATATGGGACGTCGTAGTCAGGACGATGAGCGGCAGATCAAACGTTGGATAGCTATACGAAGGCATATTGCACAAATTGCGAACAGCTGTAGGGTAGGCGACTTTTCTTGCCGTCCTCGACAACGACAGGCCATACTTCACTGGGCCTACGACAGCAGAAAGCTCTAGTTCTGACAAGGTTTTCTGTTTTTTAAAACGTAGGGGAAAAAGGCTGTCACTTCGGTTTTTTTTGAGATACACTATAAGGTATGGAAGCACAACAAGACTCAACACAGAGGGTTCAAATAATGGAAGAAGGCGGAGGCGGGGCTGGCTGGGGGGCTATAAAATACTATCGTCAAGAAGCACCACCTAGGTTTATCCAATTGGTACTCAAACATTCAGGCGGGATAGTGAAAAGTGAAGAACAAGCCTCAAAAGTACTTATTGTTATTGTTTGCATATCATTTTTGTTGTCAGCAATAATTGTTGCCTACACCTTTCTTGGTATTGGAAAGAAATCAGAACCAGTTCCAACAGTATATCTTGAGGATCTTAGCCCTGAGCTTATGCGTACACTTCCCATCGACGCTATTAGAAAATTGCCTTCACGCCCTACAAACTAATATATGTTTACAAAAAAAGGTTTTACATTGATTGAGCTACTTGTAGTGATTTCAATTATTAGTCTCATGTCGTCAGTGGTGCTTGCTGCTGTGCAGCAAGCCCGTGACAAAGCCTTAAATGCGCGGGCACGGGCGGATGTGAAGGTAATTGTGGACGCTATTAATTATGCTGAAGGTGAGAGTAATCAAAATCTACTTCAGATGGGCGGGGCAAATGGCTATACTAACTGGACAAATCAGCGTTGTATCCCTAGTCAGGGTTATTTGCCTACCGACGCAGCGTGTCTTACTCGGGTTGATCAAGCTTTGAGCTCCATTGAAGCCGCTACTAATGGTCTTTATACCAACCTCCCACGAAAGGACCCCTGGGGGATACCGTATCAAATTGATGCCAATTTTGGTGAGGCCTTACCTAGAGCTTGTTTTGCGAATGAGGGGCCCGTTACGCAAAATCCATGCTATTGTGCACGTGACGGTATTTCACTTCTTAATGCAAATGGGACAGCGCACACCATTACCGGGTTGGCTACAGTGCCTAAGTTTCCTTTTGTTAATAATACGCAAAATTGCGTACCTTAGTCTTATTAGGTTAAAAATCATGTTATGCAAAATCAGTTACAGGGATTTGTTGAGTTTATTCGTAATCAGGGGGTTGTAGGGCTTGCTATCGGGTTCATTCTCGGGGGCTCTGTGTCAAAGGTTGTTTCGGCGATCGTGACCGATATAGTGAACCCACTTTTGGGGTTGGCGCTAGGGTCGGTTGATGGACTTAAGGCGGCTTCGTTTAAAGTTGCAGGGGCAACGGTGATGTATGGAGATTTTCTTTCAACCCTTATCGACTTCCTTGTTATTGCTACCGTTGTGTACGTGGGAGTAAAGATAGTAGGTATCGACAAGTTGGATAAAAAAGCGTAAAAAAGCATGAAGCGATTTTTGACCCCACTTATTTTTCTCATTTTTTTGATTTTGATAGGTGCGGGTCTTTGGTATTTTGACTACAAGTATCCTTTTCGGAATATCACCGCAGGAGACCTTACGGTCAATGGCTCAACATTTGTGGTTGAAGTGGCAAACGACCCACGACTGCGCTCAACGGGGCTCGGGGGGAGGGATAAGCTCGATCCCAAGGCAGGGATGCTTTTTGTGTTTAGTAAACCGGGGCTTTATGAGTTTTGGATGAAGGATATGAAGTTCCCCCTTGATCTAATATGGATTAGTCATGATTGGAAGGTGGTTGATGTAACACAAGGACTTAAGCCAGAGACATACCCAAAGACCGTAACGCCTAAAGATCAGGCGCAGTACGTTGTTGAAGTAAATGCGGGGGTAGTGGCAACGCATGGCATAACAGTCGGGGATAAGGTGTACTTCGAGGCACATTAGGCATTATAAAAAGTGAGAGGGGAGACAGAACGAGGGTGATTTGGTAATATCGTTTTATGCGCGGTTAGCTCAGTTGGTAGAGCACAATCTTGACGTGATTGGGGTCATAGGTTCGAATCCTGTACCGCGCACTAATTTTAGCGAAGCACAAATTAGTGCGCGGTAGCATGTTCGGGGAACATGCGTGCAGGATTCGAAGCCCGATTGAGCATTTTTTATGAGCTTTGTGAAATAAAAAATCCAATCGGGGTACTGAACCTGTAAGGTTCGAATCCTGTACCGCGCACATGAACGTAGTGAATGGCCGGTAGGAAGCAAACTGCTTTGCTTCCGGCAGGATTCGAAAGACTTTTCGTTGTTGAACAAGCAAAGCGAAGTGAGATCGAAAAGTACCCGCGACGGTAGTCGAGAATCCTTTTTAAAAATTAAAACTATAAAAAAAGAAACGGAGCAGCTTCGCGGAGCTACTCCATGGTGGGCTTTTCGGCACCACTTCCACACTCGCAGGGATATTAATCGCACTGCTTATATTCTATGCACCTAGCATGTGGACTGGGCAGTAGTACCAGAGATTTTTAGACTTGACAAGTTTGTCATAGATTTTTATGTAGTTATTTACTTTTAACAGTAATATTTTACGTTTATTACTCATGTTATAATTAAAAAATTAACATTTTAACATACAACCCCATGCCAATGGAAAAGTTTGGTGTTGGACAGCAAGCACCGCAAGAGCAGGAAGAACGGATAGAGAAAGTGCCGACAGCAGAGCGATTGAGGGATTTGGCTGGAAAAATCGCACAATTTCACGATGAATATTTGGCCCTTATGCCATCGGCTTTGGAAGAAAAGAAGGTCATATGGGGTAAGTATGCGGAAGTTCTCAAGAAACTAGATTCTCCATTTGGGGCAAGGCCAGAGGAGTTTATGTCAGTAGAAGATGCTCAGCGTTACAAAGAATTGGAAATGCAGGGAGATCAAATGGATCATCGACTTAAAGTTTTAATTGCTGAAGCAGTTGATGTGGTTTCTCAAGACCCTGAAGCTCAATGGGATTTGACAACAGCCTCTGAACCCGGCTCACTTGCTAGTAGTAATGAGAGAGACTTTTCTGTGCCACTTAACGATCTTTATACGTTAGAGGTTGTTTGGCGCAACTTTCCGACCGACTACCCTCTTGATTCATCTTCGATGTACCGACATAGTTACTCCGCATCAATTAAAAGTCAGCGAATGGTAGAAAGAAAGAAAAAAGATATTGGAGAAACTAAAAAGTGGCGATTGTTTAGCAGAAAGCCCACGTTAGGCCAGAGTACAAATGCGAACAGAGCAGCATTGCCATTTGCAGTAATTGGTGTGGCTGCCGACGAAAAAGGGCATTTCGAACCAAAAAACAACACTGAACAACAGCTCATCGAGCTTGGCAATCGATTGCGAGAACAGTTTGAAGGTATTTTGCCTCGTGATGTGAGGTCGAAACAGTAGGCTTCCTTGGGAAGTCTATTGCTTTGAGCGGTTTTCTTTGTGTTTATTAGTTTGGCCGGAACCAAACTGTTTTGGTTCCGGCAGGATTCTAAAGACTTTTCGCTCGATAGTAGTCGAGGATTTTTTAAACAAAAACGCGACCCTTAGGTCGCGTGGTTCTCCCCTCAGAGCATCTCAAGTTTTTTGAGGAGGGGAGTCAGTCTCATTTGAAGCATCTGCATTTCCTCAAGAAGGTTGCGCGCCTTCTCAAGATCGGCATAGTGTACCTGTCTGTCGTTGGGCAAAGACTCGTACCACCTTTTCTTTCTCATCCATTCCTGGAGAATGGGGCTGAGTGCCTCCCCATAAAGTCCAAGGTATTCGTGGATTGGAGCTGCGCAACTCCTGTTGCAGATACCCCCGTTTTGCTGGCAGGTGTCGCAGTGAGCCTTGTAAACGTGCTGTATCTCACGGCCAAAGAAATGCATGCAAAAGTCGTGGTAGGCACCAGTGTGATTCAAGATGAAGAGGTGATACGTCTCGTCGAGCAGTCCTCCGGGGATTGCCATTGTTCGTTCGCCAACGAGTTCGTGGAGGGAAAAGTACTGCAAAAAGGCCGTAATGAGTTCGTTCGCATGATCCTCGCTTGAGACCAACCCTCTTTCGAGCATGTGGCTGATAAGAGGACTACGATCGTACGCGCGGTTGATTTCCGCGAATTTTCTCAAAAGCCGTTCTTTGTTTTCCACAAAAATCTCCTGAAAAGATGGGATTTATGTACGTAAGCCAGATTTTAATTTAAAATAAAATCAACATACTGTCAATATTACTGCCAGTGTAAAATACTCCTTAACTTTATTTTTTTGAGGGTGAAAAAGAAACAGAGAAGAAGTGATTATTTAGCGTGTATATGTAAGTAAATATCTTCAAGCGCGCGCACCGCGTCTCCCGCCGCAATATTATTCTGATGATAGAGCACATCGGTACAGTCTCCAGCTGCCCAGATGCCAGAAGTCTTTGTTTGTTGGGTGCGGGGGTCTATAACTATCTGTCCAGCAGCATTTTTCTCAACTACATCGCCCACAAAATCAGTTGAGGGGATAAGCCCGATTTCAACAAAGATACCAGTCACGGGAAGCTGTTTGGTTTCGCCACTCACCTTGTCTTTATAGGTAAGTCCAGTTACGAATGTATCTCCCTCTACGGAAAGTAGCTCTGCATTTAAAATACTTTTTACGTTTGGTTTTGCGAGTACTTTCCCAACAGTTACTTCGTCGGCTTTAAACTCGGCATTTTTATGAAGTATGGTGACGCTCTTACAATAGGCGGCAAGTTGAGCAGCGCTTTCGAAGCCAGCATTCCCACCGCCAATAACCACTACGTCTTGATCTGAAAAAACAGGTCCATCGCACGAGGCACAGTAGGTAATGCCTTTATTTTCGTAGATATCAGCTCCAGGAACAGTTAGTTTACGTCGTGTGCTTCCCACAGCGATAAGCACGGTTTTTGCTTCAAAGGTCTCCCCTTGGCTTGTTTCGATTTTAAAATGGTCACCTGCCTTAGCAATATGGGAAACCCGCATAGGCACTTTTAAGTCGACGATATTTTCAGCGTACGTTTTGAGGTGCGTTTCAAAGGATGTTGCAAGGTTAAGGCCGCTTATATGTGGAGTGCCAATCCAGTTTTGGATGTCTTCTGAAACAGTGCTTTGGCCTCCATAGGCTTCAGCAATGAGGACAGTGTGTAATCGTTTGCGTGAAGCATAAACACCTGCTGCGGTTCCCGCCGGCCCTCCCCCGATAATTGCTAAGTCGTAAAGCATAAATATCCCAGTTATGTGTATAGAAAGTGCTATGTATTATAGCGCATGGGAGAGTTTAAGGAAAAAGCGGGCTCATGTCCCGCTTTGAATGATGATATGGATGTTATTTTTTATTTCTTCGTAGAAACGCAGGTACTGCTCCCCAGTCGTCATTGTCTTCATCAGGAAGCGGTTTGGTATCTTTTACTTCAGTGTTTGGGGTGGTTGCAGTAGAAGAAGGAGTGGCGTCAGGTTTCTTTTCCTTTTCTTCGGTCTTTTCTTTTGATGGAGTAGGGGTAGCGACAACACTGCTAAATATACCTCCTACTTTTTTCTCTTCCTCAGGTGCTTTCTCACGGAGGCGAGGGCTTGCGAAAAGTGTTTCGCGGGTAAGATTCGTTGGGTCGGGGAATCCTGTAGCTATCACTGTTACTTTGATTTCGTTTTTCTTTAATTTCTCATCAAAAATAGTACCGAAGATAACGCGGGCATTTGGATCAATTGATTCGGTGATAACTTTTGCCGCCTCTTGGATTTCAAGCATAGTTAGGTCATCACCCCCCGCAACAGCAAAGAGCACCCCTTTTGCATTGTTGATAGAGATATCAAGGAGAGGGGAATTGATAGCTCCTTTAGCGGCTTCGGTTGCACGATTATCTCCCGAAGCAGTGCCAATACCCATAAGTGCGCTCCCCGCATTTTCCATAACTGAACGGATGTCAGCGAAGTCGACGTTGATGGTTCCTGGGGTAGTAATAAGATCAGAAATACCCTCAACAGCTTGGCGCAAAATGTCATCTGACATAGCAAAGCCTGTTTTTGCGAGTGTGTCTTTTGCAACGGTTGCCAAAATACGGTCGTTTGGAATAACAATCATTGCGTCGACTTGTTTGCGGAGTTCTTCAAGCCCTTGGTCTGCTAAACGATTGCGTTGTGCACCTTCAAAAGTAAATGGGCGTGTGACGACGGCAACAGTAAGCGCGCCAAGCTCCTTGGCCGTCTGTGCCACGATAGGGGCAGCACCAGTTCCTGTACCTCCCCCCATACCACCAGCAATAAAGACCATATCAGCCCCTTTGATTGCTTCTTGTATTTCTTCTTTAGTTTCTTCAGCTGCACGACGTCCGAGGTCTGGATTCATGCCGGTACCGAGTCCACGGGTGAGATTCTTCCCAATGTGAATTTTTCTTTTAGCAAGAGAGTTTTGGAGATCTTGTGCGTCGGTGTTTATGGCAATGAAATCAACACCTTTTACATGCGAGTTCACCATGTGGTTGGTAGCATTTTTTCCCGAGCCTCCAACTCCAATAACGCGAATACGGGCAAATGTTTCAATTTCTGGGTTTATTTTTGCCATAACAATAAATGATCTCCTAGGTGCTCCCTATGATAGCAAAGGGTTTTTAGGCTGTAACCTTGATACTTTCCTTGGGTAATGTTCAAGTGGGGAAAAACACTTTAGAGCGTGAATACACGGCTTTGTAAAGAGTATGTAAAGCTTAAAAATTAAGGAAGGAGGGGTTTGACTATATTTGAAAGTGAGCGCGTAAAGCTTTTCCAAAGGGCGGCAATAGAGCTAGGTCTCCCCATAACTCCATCCCCAGTAAAGCCCCATATAGTGAGTCCATAGGCCACTGCCCAAGAAGCGTCTTTTATAGGTTTCCCTTCTGAGGTGACAGGGAGGCTGCCGATTTTTGAAGGGAGGCGTAGCGCCGCACGAGCAAGATCTTCGATAGTGTTAATACCAGACCCTCCACCTGTCATAATGATGCCGGCAGGAAGAAGGCCGTTGCGGTTTATTTTTTTAAGATGAGCTTCGATAAGGTCGAAGATGTCAGAAAGGCGCGCTACAATAATTTTGTCCAAATCTTTCTTTGGGTAACTTGTTTGTGTTATGGCGCCGAGTTTTATACTCTCTGCTTCTTCAAGTGAGACGCGTAAGCCGAGTGCTATGTCGTTGGTAATATCAGTTGAACCAATGGGGAATACTTCAAGTGATACCGGGATATTGTTTTCATACACCACTACTGAAACTGTTTCAGCACCAATGTTGGCAAGGACGCAGCCAGCGATTTTTTGCGTTTTAGTAAGAGAGACAAGGCTTGCGGCGAGGGGAGAGGCCATGACGTCATCCACCGTCACTCCCGCTTCTTCAACAGCTTCCACAATATCGTTAACTTGCTGTTCAAGGGCGGTGATAAAAATCATACGCACATCGAGCTTGAGCCCCTTCATACCGAGTGGGTTTCGAGAGGGCACATCTTTGTTGTCTATTTTGTAGGAAAGGGGAATGTGGTGGAGCACTTTACGATTCACAATGGCGGCTTGAGGGATATTTGCATACGCTGCTTCTTCCACTTTTGAAATATCAAGTTCAGTAATTTCTCCGTCTCCACGAGACACAACAGTGCTTCCAGAGCTTGTAACTGCTTCAAGGCCAACGCCACCAATAGAAAGGAAGACATTTTTAATTTTTACCTTAGCAGTCTCTTCTGCCTCACTAAGTGCTTCTCGTACACCTTCAGTAACGTCGCTACTGTTAATAATATAGCCGTGTCGAAGCCCCTTTGAATCAGATGATCCGGTGCCGATGATTTTTGGAAATTCACGATCTTTCTCGCCTACGCGAGTCGAAACCACGACTTTTATATGCCGTGTTCCAATATCAATCCCTACGCTAATGTTCCGAGCCATTATAAAAGTAGAGAGGCTCGTTCATTACATACAGTTGTCTATAATAAGACTCACTAAATAGAAAACTGCTTACGAATACTCGCCTCTTTACTCTCCATGGTAACACCATGGTCCATTCCTTTCAAATGAAAAAGTCCGTGGATAAAAAGAAATGCCACGAGATTTTCAAAAGAGCGATTAAACTTCTTTGTTTCAGTTTTTATTTTTGCTAAATCAAGCACAATTTCTCCTTCGTTTGGTGAGAGTTCAAAACTTAGTACGTTGGTTGGCATATCTTTTCCGCGATATGCAAGGTTAAGTTTTTTTGAGGTGGTATTGCCGACAAGCGCTACTGAAAGCTCATAGTCTTTGCCTAGTACCTTTTCTTTGAGTGCCAAAAAAGGCACACGTGGGGTAGTGTGCCTAGTGTGGTTTGCTATTGAAATGCTCTCTTTTTTTATCACGCTAGTAGATTAGCGGCGCTTTTTCTTGGCGGTAATAGGTTTGCCAATTTTAGCTGCTTCCTCATACTTTTCTTTCTTGGCGAGGATAGCGAGAGCGCGCTTTTTACGCGTTGCTTTGTTTTCAGGGCGTCCAGAGTAGCGGATACCACGAACACGCATAAGCACACCAGCCCCTTGTACACGCTTTTGGAAGCGGCGGATAAGGTTGGTAGCTGATTCGTTGCTGTTTTTTACTACTTCTACGTTTACGCTTGTCATGGGGGATAAGATTACCATAAAGGAGGAGAGGGAGCAAGCGCCCTTTGGGGAGGAGGGGGTGCTTAGGTTTCGTGCTCAAGAAGTTTGATGAATTTGGGGAGTTCAGAGACGGGGACAGTTTCCTGCGAGCGGTTTTTCATATTGCGGATGATGGCCGAACCCTCGAGCGCCTCCTTCTGGCCTATGATGAGCATAAATGGGACCTTCATGTTTTCGGCAACAGCAATTTGGGCAGAAAGGCGGTCTTTTGAAAGGGATTGATAAATGGGCACTTTGCCTTTGCGAAGGATTTCAAGCGCGGCGAGGCTTTTGATTTTGGCTTCAAACCCAAGGTGGATGAGGTAGATTTTTGGCTTGCGCACTTTTTTCTCAACAGTTTTCTTGGGAGGCACAATACCAAGACCTCCTAGGGTAATGGTGATACCTACCGCCGGAATGTCCTTTTTGTTACCAAGTTTTTTGGCAAGGTCATCATAACGCCCTCCACGCGCAAGTACGGGTTCAAAAGATTTTTTAGGGAAGAGCTTGTTGGTACTGTTTTCTGTCTTAATCTCAAAAATAGTACGTGTATAGTAGTCCTTGCCCCCGACTAAGCAATTGTTGATGGCGTAGGGGAGCTCCATACTCTCAAGAAACTCGAGCACCTCTCCTAAATGACCACGACTACTTTCAGTGAGGGTACCGATCGGTTTTGGGGCATGTTCTTTAAAAAGCATACACTTTTCTTGTGAACACTCGAGTACTTTGAAAATATCTTTTTTCAAATTTGCTCGGCAATGAGAGGGAACTTCGTCTGCATGCTTTTTGTAGTAGTTTGTAAATTCACGCGAAAAACGCACAATTGACTCACGGTCACCTAAGCTGTTTATTTCGGTGGTAATATCTGAGAACCCTAATTCATGCAGAATCGTCGTCGTAGTTTTAAAGAGAAGTGCTTCTGCAATACTTTTTGAAACACCAATAATCTCAAGTGCAAAAAGAACTCCATCCTTCCCTCCATACTCCTCTCTCTTCATTGTTTTACGCAGTGGCTCGGTGTGGTACACCATAATAGGAGTACCGGTTGCTCCCCCTGTATATTCAAGGAACGCTTTCATAATGCCTGGGCGATTTATTTCTCCAGGTTCTCCTTCTTTTGCTTCTGGTATTTTTACTTTAAGACCTTTTTCTGTTTTTGCTTCAAGCAGTGTTTCATCGAGTGATGAAAAACCGTAGTAGCGCGCTATCTCTACCGCCTTGTCGTAGATGTCTGCTTTATCAAGTTTGTCCATACTAATAAATTGGTATCAGTGTACGGAATTATTGTGAAAGTTCGCGGCCAGGGAACACACCTATTGTGGTTGGTGGGAAAAGGCGAAGAATGGCACGGCCAGTGATATTTTTGCGCGGTACAGGTCCCCATGATCGAGAATCAGAACTTTGAGGGCGGTTATCTCCCAGTACAAAAAACTCATCGTCTTTAAGGGTGATTGCGAAGGCATCGTTTTTAGTATGTACGATGTAGTCTTGGGGTAGAGAAAACCCTTGAGGATGGTCTTTGTTTTTTATAGTCACCGTAGTACCCACAAGTTCTACAGTATCTCCTGGAAGACCTATGACACGCTTGATGTAGTACTTACTTTCATTTTTTGGTGGACGGAAAATAATCACTTCTCCACGTTTAGGATCTTCGAAATGATAGGAGATACGATCAACAATGAGATAATCGGCATTTTTAAAGGTTGGGTCCATTGAAACACCATTTACAATAAAAGGTTCAGCAATAAAAAAACGAATAGGGAGCACGATGAGAAGGGTAATAAACGCAAATCGTAATGTCTCTCTAAAAAAAGATTCTTGTTTTTCTACTTCTTGGTGCTCTTCATGCATACAATTTACAACTATTGTAATGGTTACTGCTCCTTGACACAATATGCAACTGTATGCGCGAATATTTTTTTACGAAAAAAATCATACTCTTCTCACATGTTGACATGCTAAAGCGATAACAAGTAAGCGAAAGTAGAAAAAAAAATTAAAGCGCGTACAATACACAGTATTATGAAATATGTAGCACTTGGATTAGGGAATCCAGAGGAGGAGTATCAAGGCACGAGACACAATGTGGGCCAATATATGTTAGATGCAGTGGTAGCATCTATTGGTGAAGAAGATTTTGAAATAGACAAAAAGTTAAACATACAAAAAAGTAGCACTAAAATAGGGAAGCATACGCTTTTGTTTGTAAAATCCCTTCTTAATATGAACGCTAATGGCAAAATTCTCCCTGCGCTTATTAAGACTCCAAAGGATAGAACTCGCTTGGTTGTACTCTATGATGATATGGATCTGCCACTTGGGCGTATTAAGCTCTCTTATGGACGTTCTTCAGGTGGGCATCGTGGACTTGAGTCTGTGATTAAGGCATTAAAGAGTAAAGATTTTCTACGTGTGCGCATCGGTATTTCACCAGAAACTTCAGGGGGGAAACTTAAGAAACCACAAGGAGAGAGGCAAGTGGTAGATTTTGTGTTAGGGGAGTTTAAGTCAACTGAACGCGATGTTTTGAAAAAGGAGCGCGCTAAAGTAAAGGAAATTATCGAAACATTTGTTAAAGAGGGCCACGAGCAGGCAATGAATAAGTTTAACTAACGGGGAGTTTTTTAGTGGAGAGGTCTCGTCTTTAGTATAGACATAATGCGGGCCGTCGCAGTGGTATACGACGGCCCTGGAGGTCAGCTCTTCCGTGCTTGCGTGATTGTTCTGCGCGCAAGGATAGCAGCGATACCAGCAGAATCACTTCCCTTAACTGTTTTCATGAAGTCCCGTAGCGCCAATTTGAGCGCAAGTGGATGGATGGAACCCTCCTTTTCCCGCTCCGTAATTGAAAGCAGGGAAGCAGTGAGGGCAATAATGAATTCTTGGGTAGCAAAGTTGCACAATGCTTCCCAAGAGATTTTAAGTGAAAACCTTTCTTCCGGAGTACGCATCTTGTCGAGTGCGGCTTGGAACTCCACTATTGCCTCTTTACTAAGCTGCCACGTGATGTCGCCAAAAGGAGTTGATACGTGAAAGTGTTGCTGTTTGAGTGGTTGATCACTTCCTTCAAAAAGGTCCATGATGCTCCCTCGTGTACTGTATAGACTAAAAGCACTTTACGCGCATTTTATAGAGTATGCAAACAAAACACCGACACGTATGCGTCGGTGTTTTGTTTGCAAGTAACTAAAAATTACTTTGCGAATGAAAGTGCCATTTTTTGATCTTTGGCATCAAAGAGCGTGATTTTGAATTTGTAGGTTTTACCAAGTTCAAGTGTTGAACGAAGTTTTACTTCATTTTCAAACTCTGAAATATGTACAAGTCCCGCAACACCTTCTTCAATTGAAGCAAGTGCGCCATGTTTGTTGTACTTGATAATTACACCTTCAACCACCATGTCTTTCTTATATTTCTTTTCAGCTTCTTTCCATGGATTGTCTTTGAGTGCTTTGATAGAAAGAGATACTTTACCATCTTTCACTTCAATCACTTTCACCTTTACCTTATCTCCCACTTTGTAAAGCGCGCGTGGATCCTCAACAAGTCCCCAGTCGATTTCTGATATGTGTACGAGCCCCTCAAGTCCTTCTTCAAGTTTGATGAAGACGCCGAAATCAACAACGCCAGTAACGGTACCGTTAAGTGCGTCGCCCACCTCATACTTGCTGACAATTTCTTGTTTTTCTTTTTGATCAGGACTCTTTTCAGAGAAGATAAGTTTACCCTCTTTAGGAGTTGCGCCAATGATGGTTACTGAAAGGACGGCACCAACAAGCTTCTTAAGCTCGTCAAAGATTTTATCCTTGTCTCCGTCATCTACGCGTGGGTAGTGCTCACTCTTAAGTTGTGAAGCAGGGAGGAATCCTGCGATACCTTGCCACTCTAAGATGAGTCCACCTTTGTTTGCCTCCTTAACAGGAAGATCAAGTACGCGCTTCTCTTTGATAATGTCTTCCGCTTCACTCCAAATGAGGGCTTGACGTGCCTCTTTAAGAGAGAGCTCAATGTAACCATCTTTGTTTTCAGTATCAACAATTTTGGCTGCAATGTTGTCGCCAATGTTGACGCGGCGAATAATATCGCGAGCGTTTAAATACTCGCGACCATAAATAATACCTGTTCCAAACGGAGGTAGGTCAATATAAATCGCAGCTTTGTCAATTGCGATAACTGGTCCTTCTACCATGTCGCCTACTACTGGGGGATTTTTCTCATCAACGAGAAGCTTGCCCATGAGGCTATTATTTTTCTTTAACTTACGCTCTTCCTCTTCACGTTGGTCGGTGTCGAGTTCAGGGTATTGCCCCTTCTTTGTGTCGGCGTCTAATACTGCGGTGTCCATGTTTTTACTACGAAGCAGGCCTCTCCTTTGGTTCAGTGTGAGCCAAGGGGGTGATGGTTTGAGAGGTTTAGCTACTCCTTATAAAATTAATAATAAAACAAAGCCCATAAGGGCTATCTCACGATACTACTATATATAGAGGGGAGAGTAAAGCTATGTTTTACATGATAAAACCGGCCCGCGCGTGGCGCGGGCCGGGGGTAGTCGCCCGCTTTCTGGGCTTTCTGCCGGCTAGTTGAGGCCGGCGGCGTGGTACTTGCTCGCGTCCAGGCCCGAGGACACGGCTGCGTCCTGGCGGTCGGCGCATGCTGGGCGGCGAACGGCAGCAGCGTGCTTCTCGGCTTCGGTGGCGGAGGTCGGAGGCGCTTGCGCGCCGAGTGGACAGATTTTCATGTGCTTCTCCCTGTGAGGGTTGGCGTATGGTCGGAGGTTTCCCTCCGCGTGCGGCAAAACCCTTGAGCTAACAGCTCCCAAGAACTTTACCTGAGTTTAGGTTACCATTGAGTTCGCCATAACCGCAAGAGGTTATGCACATTTTTAGTATAAAAAACCCGCACAAGGCGGGAAAGTAGTGCTAAGCACGCTTGGCGTATGAGGTCAGCACTAGATAGTTGTATTTTAAACTCTAAAGGCAAGGTGTGCGTAAAGAGTTTTTGGGAGTGGTGTCGTGGGTTTTCTTATGCACCAAAGTTTTTGAGCGTGCAGTCCAGAGAGGGTCGTATACGCGTGTACTTTTATCCCAATACTTCAGCCAGATTTTTAAAGAGCAAGCGCACACTTTATGCGCGCGAGGGTACTATGAAGCCCTGCACTTCTGCAGGGCCACTACTTCGGTCACGAAGCGTCCGAAGTCTACGCTAGATATGGACCACCCCCTTTCTCATGGAGGAGGGGAACGACCAACCTGTTTTCATGGCGACCTCTCATTCGTGGTGTGAGGTAGATTGTGTCGTTGCTTGCCAGGCAGTGTGTCGGCAGGAACTTCCCTTTAGTTAACTCTGTATAAAATATAGCATGAAATGTGGAACAAAAAAGTTTCGTGCGTTCTAAAAATAAAAGAACCCCGCGCAGTGGCGGGGCTCAGACAGGCGTTTGCATGTCTTTCCTTTCTGCCCAAGTGGGCGGGTTAGTGCGAGTTGCCCGGGCCGATCGTTTCGGCTTGGCATTGCGGGTGAGTATCAGTCACTCGCACACGGCCGACGATATCGGCCCGGGATTCCCACAACCTGGCGAGGATGAATCCGCGGCGCCAGGATTTGCGGCAAGCGTTGCCCGATCTTGGGTCTGGAGACCCCTCGGGTGCCGCTGCCGTTGTTGGCGCCAGCGGGGCACTTAAGCCCCGGACAGGCACCGAACGTTGTCCACGAACAGGTGCTCGTGGAATGGGCCTTTGGGTAGGTGGGTAAGAGGGTAGCCCTCTTGTTACCCCAGTCCTACTCGCGCGGCCGCGTTGCCGTCAGGCCAGCGCCTGGCCGCCGGAGGTCACCGTCGTGTTGTCGAGATTCACCGCACTGGAATGGACACAACCGTTGGCGGCGGTGCGCCCGGTGGCACCCGGTGCGGGGGCGGCGCTGTTGTGCAGGAACGTGGCGGACGGCCAGATGGTCTTGCGCTT
This sequence comes from uncultured Candidatus Saccharibacteria bacterium, assembly GCA_964541455.1. Taxonomy (GTDB): domain Bacteria; phylum Patescibacteriota; class Minisyncoccia; order Phycocordibacterales; family JAKFXT01; genus JAKFXT01. The sequence continues at coordinate 48,151 of CAZIPS010000004.1, forward strand.
CATGTCGTTCTCCCGCCCCCAATTGAGGGGGCAAAAAGGTTTCCCTGGAACCCGCCAGGGCGGTGTAACGAACTCTCCTGTCTTTAGGATTAGGAAAAATAATACTACTAACAATCCTTTTGTCAATAGCTACAAAATAAAAGGGGTGGGGTGTAAAGAGGTCAGTATTCTAGTCTCCAAAGAGCCCTAAAAATACCTTTTTTAAGTAGGAGCCTGCTTGATCTTGGTCTATATAAAAAATAGTTCTTTTTTGCTATACTCTTTTCATTATGGTGATTACATACTTCGGGCATGAATATTTTAAGGTGCAGTTCGGTGATACAACACTTGCATTTAACCCCATTTCTAAAGACTCAAAGCTTAAAACAGCTCGCTTTGGTGCGGATATTGCGCTTATCTCTATGCACGATAGTGATATGGATGGCACAGAGCAGGTTTCCTATGGTGAAAGAGAGGCTTTTGTTATTGATGGGCCAGGAGAGTATGAAGTGAAAGATGTCTTTATCAAAGGATTTCTTTCGGGTACTAAAAATAGTAAGGGGAAATACAATACGATTTATACGGTCTCGCTCGAAGGCATGAATATTTGTTTCTTAGGAGCACAGCCTTCGAAAGATATCGGGAGCGAAACGAAAAGTTCACTTGGAGATATTGACATCCTCTTTGTGCCGATTGGCGGGGAAGATGTCCTTACCGCTTCTGAAGCGTACAAGTTGGCAGTCTCGCTCGGCGCTCGTTTGGTGATTCCTATGCACTACAAAACTGGGAAAGAAGGAGATGCTGTTATTAGCACTTTTTTGAAGGAAGGGGGAGTTACTAAAAGTGAGGTGCTCGAAAAATTAACACTAAAGAAAAAAGATCTGGAAGGTAAAGAAGGAGAAATTGCGGTGCTCGCACAAGTTGCCTAGCGCTCTATACAAAAAAAGCTCGATACAAAAAAGGCCCGCTTCGGCGGGCCTTTTGCATGGTGGGTGGCTTCAACCACCTATGTCGATGACAACAAGTCCCTTGGGGGTTTGCCATACTTGGAACACCTCGTGCCGTATGGGCAATGAGTCGTGCTCCTCTTCCTTGGGGATTATTTCACGGCGTAGCGAAACAGGGACTCCGGGACGCACATCGTCAGCGAGTACTTCCGCAACGACACTTTTCTCGTCGGAGAGGCGGTAGGTGAACCCTGGACACTCTGTGGGAGTAGAGTGATACCCAAGGCGGCGGGAAAGTCCCACTGCATTTCCGTCCCTATGCTCCGCCTCAACGTAGCCGCAGTTGGCACATATGAATCCGTATGCCATGGTAGGTTACTCCTTCGAACATGTACTTTTGTTAGATTAAGGGATAGTGGTCTATAATGCAAAGCAACTATCTATGAGTGTTTTTGAATATATAAAACAAGTACAAAATAAGCCGTTTGTCGAACGAAAAAGAATTGCTATTTTTGGGTCAGTAGTAGGCACGCTCTTTATTGCTCTCCTTTGGCTTTCGACACTTCTTATTAAAACAGGAGAGGGGGAAGCGGTTGCAAATCAAGCTAACATTGACCTTTCCCCGCTTGCAAACCTTAAAGCAACAGGACTTGATGTTTTACACACACTTTCCTCCTTTAAGGAAACATTTAGAACACTCGAGGCTTCAGGGACTACCACAGGGGTGTTGACCGCTACTTCAACACAGGTAGTTGCAACAAGTAGTACGGCAACTACTACAAGCACAACAAGCCCCTCATTACTTAAGGCAATTGAAGTGCTCAAAAAAACAAGTAAAAAAGCTACGAGCACCAAGGCAGTACTAAAAAACTAGATATACACACTACAAACTATTCATAGTGTCAATCCCCGCAAAAAAATAAGCCGTCGCGAAAATGGTGTGTACAAAAGGAGACGTTGGAAACACGAGGTTCCTATAAAGGACATATTTTATGGCTTTATATCAAGCTAGATATGAATGTCCTTTATAAGGGACAAAATGTCCTATATAAAGAAAAACTCGTCTTTCGACTCTCGCTGGTTCCTTGTACAAAGGGTAAGTTTTAAAAACATAAAAAGGATATTTTGGCAAGTTGTCTTCTCTCTGTGGGGAGCATACACTCACTTCTAGTTTTACGGCTAAGAAACTTTCCTGTTTCTCCGAAAGGCCGTTCTCCATTGTTGGATTGTGGTAAAGCGCCACCTGATCATTTTGTTCCTTCCAAGCAGTTTCGCTTGTATTTCGGTTTATTTATTCTTAACCGATTACAGTGAATCAAAGCCTCAGTAGTTTCATATCCACTCTAGGAAAACAGGTTAAAAAGGCCTGTGTTTTCGGCTTTGTATTTTTGGCATCGGTACTGCTCTACCCAACAATTAGTTTTGCTGGGGTGTCGGTTAGTGCAGCACAGGATATTATTACTAATAATTCAAACTGGACGGTGCCGGCAAATGTCACCGCTGCCACGTTTACTGTCCTTGGTGGCGGTGGAGGTGCGGGCGGGGGAAATGGATATGGACAAGGTGGAAACGGCCAAAATGGAAAAACAATCAAAGTTACGCTCCCCGTAACCCCTGGAAGCAATCTCTCGATTGTTGTCGGAAAGGGTGGGTACGTTGGAAGTGCAGCGGACGCTGGAACAGCTAACTGCGGTAATGACGGACAAATGTTTTTTGTTGGTTTGGGTAGCGTCGCTTCATCTGGGTTAGGTGGAGTAGGCTTTACAAATGGTGGGAAGGGAAGTAATGGCCCTGGCTGTATGTGGAGCTATACTCCAAGCCAGGGATTTGGTGGTGGAGGAGGAGGAAGTACTGCGCTTACACTTGGTACTACTACTCTTGTTGCTGCCGGAGGAAATGGAGGTATTGGTGCCGCCGGGACAAATAATTCTTGGGCTAACTATGGCTTAGGGGGAGTTGGTACGGGTACACCGACCGCTCTTCCACCACAAGGATTAGGTAAGGGAGGCGTAGGAATGGATGGAAATGATGGAGGGGTTATAGTTGACTACTTCGTTGTAAGTGGTTTGCCTGCTACACCAAGTGATGTAACCCCCCCAACGCTCGTACTCATCGGTCCTGCGACGACTACTGTGGCAGTTGGGAGCATGTACCTTGACCAAGGCGTTGTTGCCGTTGATAACGTGGATGGCGTTATCACGTCACAAGTTGTAGCGAGTAGTACCGTAAATACGACGGTTCCTGGGACATACACAGTGCTTTACACCGTAAGTGATGCTGCGGGAAATGCTGCAGTGCCTGTTGTGCGCGTGGTGAATGTTGTTCCGGCTAGTGTGCTAGACACAGTACCTCCGGTGCTTACGCTTGTTGGTGCTCCGCTTGTAACGATGAATGTGGGGGGTACCTATGTTGATCTCGGGGTAACAGCACTCGACAATGTTGATGGCAACATTACAGGCAATGTCACCGCAACAAGCGCTGTTGATACAACAACTCCTGGGTTCTATTTTGTGACCTATCACGTAAAGGACAGTGCGGGAAACAGCGCAACGCCAGTGGTGCGCATTGTTGAGGTAAAAGCAGTTGATACCACAGCGCCTGTGATCGGGCTTAAGGGTTCATCAACAGTAACGCTCTCAGTAGGTACTCCATACAGTGAACTTGGAGCAACAGCGGTTGATAATGTTGATGGGGACATTAGTAACCGTGTGGTGATTTCAGGAACAGTTGGCACTTCAACCCCTGGCACCTATACGCTTATTTACTCTGTGGCAGACAGTGCAGGAAACATAGCAACGCCTGCAGTACGTACTGTCGTGGTGACGTCAGTTGATACTATTGCCCCAACTATTACTCTTGTTGGTTCATCAACAGTGACGCTTCAGCAGGGAGCAGTTTTCACTGACCTTGGTGCAACAGCACTCGATAACCTTGATGGCGACATCACTGCAAAGGTTAAAGCGGTAAGTACGGTGAATACTGCAGTACCCGGAAATTATTTTGTTACTTACTCGGTGTCCGATACTGCAGGGAATAACGCTTTTATTGCAAGACTTGTTTCAGTGGTAGCAACTTCTGTCGATACCACCGCCCCTATTTTAAATATTATTGGAAGCTCCACCACTTCACTTTTAGTGGGGACTTTATACGTTGATCTTGGAGCTTTTGCATTTGATGCTGTTGACGGCAATCTTACGAGCAGTGTCACTGCGACAAGTACTGTTAACACCACAATACCTGGCACCTACGCTGTTTCTTATAGAGTAGTTGATGCTGCGGGTAATGTCGCCACAGCTCTGCGCACGGTGATAGTGCTTGCTGCGCCAGACATCACCCCTCCAACACTTCCTACGCTTGGAGCAACTTCTCAAACACCAGGAGTTCCATCAGCTAATCCAATTGTTTCTATTTCTTGGAATCAGAGTAGCGATAGTGGGTCCGGTGTCATTGGATATTCATTTGTTTTTGATCATAGCGCTTCAACTACTCCTGATGCGACTGTTGATACTACAAGTACTTCAACCACAGCAACGCTTTCTGATGGAACGTGGTATTTCCATCTTGTTGCAATTGATGGAGCAGGGAATAGTAGTGCGGTTACTACCTTTGGCCCTATTGTGATAAGCGACAGTAGTAATGTCATCATTGTGAATAGCACGCTTCAAGGAGTGTTCTATCCACTACTTGTCCCAACAGTTGCTTCATCAACCGCTTTTAATTTAAGTGGTACTACCACACTTGATGCCTCAACACTTAGCGGGACATGGGCAGTTGATACTTCAAATATAGTCATTTCAAGTTTTGTAGATAGTACAAGTACCAGAAGTACTATCAGTAGTTCTACTATTGTAGGAAGCACGCTTACTGATAGCACTGTTTCAAATGTAACGCTTTCAAGTGCGGTACTTCAGGGTAGCAGTGCTACAAGTACCACGATTTCAAATAGCACTGTGCAAGCGGGGAGTACTATAGTTGGAGGCAGCATCTCAACAAGTACCCTTACTTCAGTTGATGCAACTAATAGTGTCATAAGTTCAAGTACTATCACCAATAGTATGCTTATTGATACAACTGTTGTTCAGGGGGTAGTACAGAACTCAACACTTTCTGGGTTAGTAGTAACGGGAGCTAGTTCAACCATCATTAACTCAAATCTAAATAGCACAACACTCGGCACGACAACACTCAGTAATGTAGTTATCGTAAATGATGTTATTACTTCAGGAACAGTCACTCCTCCTTCTGGAATTCCTATTGTTATTACTACACCAACGCCTATAAGTCAGTTTGTAAACGTTGCCCCATTTCCTACGATTACTCTTGCAACTTCTTCAAATCTTCAGGTGACACTTGTGGGTGCCGCCAATGACGCTAATGAAACTTCCGCAATTTCAGATGCTTGGAGTTATTATTGGGATTTTGGGGACAGTGTTACAAGCGCAACTATAAATAGTACAACTACAAATACACAGGTTCACACTTTTGCAGTGGCCGGAACGTATCTAGTCAGTCTTACGGTATTTGATAAATATGGACTTAGTAATGCCACCTCTACCTCAGTGACTGTTACAGCTGTGGGCACCTCAACAGGAACTTCAACCACACCTACCTTCTTTACTCTCACCGCTTCATCAACAGGGCCTGGTGCAGTTACCCCAACCGCCACCTCCACCTTACAAGGTACTGATGCTACGTTTGCGATTACCCCAACTGATGCATCTTCTACCATCACCTCTCTCCTTATCGATGGTGTTGCTGTAGCCACCACCACTTCATACACCTTTACTAATGTACAAGCCGATCACACCCTCTTTGCTACCTTTGCGGCACTCACCGCTTCTACCTCAACAGGAACAGGCACCACCACTGGCACCACCACACCTACCTTCTTTACTCTCACCGCTTCATCAACAGGGCCTGGTGCAGTTA
>CAZIPS010000004.1:54105-66525 GCA_964541455.1 uncultured Candidatus Saccharibacteria bacterium
ATCACACCCTCTTTGCTACCTTTGCGGCACTCACCGCTTCTACCTCAACAGGAACTTCAACCACGCCTGACATTACTTCACCATCTTCTCCTTCAAACCTTTCTGTCATTACTACTTCAACTACAACACTAACTTCCACGCTCTCTGCTTCATGGGATCCATCAACAGATAATGTTGGAGTTTCTGGGTATTCATATCTTTGGGATACTAACCCAATGGCAACACTTGATACTATTACTGAAACAACAGGAACAAGCACAACAACTGTTGTGCCAAATGGGACCTGGTATTTCCATGTAGCTGCTGTCGATACTTCTCTAAATATTTCAACCACCACTACTTTTGGCCCAATAGTGGTTAATAATCTTCCTGCTACAGACACTCTTCCTCCTCTTGGACCAACATTTGCAACGTCAACTACTCATGAAGTGGGTACTACGTCTCCTAACGCCCTAGTGTCTGTTAATTGGGATGCTGCGTCTGATAATGTGGGAGTCGCTGGCTATTCATACCTCTGGGATAATAGTCCAACTACAACACCTGATGCGATTCCAGAAGGGACTGGTTTAAGTTTTGATACTACGCTTCCAGATGGTACATGGTATTTCCACGTAGTTGCTGTAGATACTTCAAGCAATATTTCCACAAGTACTGTAACCTACGGGCCGATAACTATTAGTACCGCAACATCTTCTGATGTAACACCACCAGTTGGACCAATTTTGGTAACAAGTGGTACCCATACAGTGAACGCTACTTCAACTAACCATACTATTACTGTTGATTGGGATTTTGCGAGTGATGATACGGCGCTTGCTGGCTATTCATACCTTTGGGACAACAGCCCAACTACAACGCCTGATGGGGTAGTTGAATCAAATAGTATTCCGTTTACAACAACACTTCCTGATGGAGTATGGTATTTCCATATCAAATCAGTGGACATGGCAGGGAACAGCAGCGCCCCTATTAACTTCGGCCCTGTTGTTATCACCACAGTAGTTTCAACTGATACGGTTCCTCCTACCACGCCAACAACAGTTACGCTCACCAAGACAAGTAATACAACGATTCGCGCGGATTGGAGCGATGCATCTGATAATGTGGGAGTTGCTGGCTATTCATACCTCTGGGATAATAGTCCAACCACAACACCCGACTCTCTTATAGAAGGAGTTAGCACCACTACAACAAGTCTCTTTGCAGATGGCGTCTGGTACTTCCATCTTGTTGCTGTCGATACTTCGCTCAATAGTTCTGTCGCAACTACTGCAGGGGCAATAGTAGTAGATACGACTGCTCCACAACTTACGCTTACAGGAAGCTCAACCATAAGTCTCGTGGCAGGAACATCAACTACATACACTGAACTTGGAGCAACCGCTTTTGACGCAATCGATGGAGATATAAGTAGCAGTGTTGTTGCAACTGGCACAGTGGATACACTTATGCCAGGAACTTACACAGTGACGTATCGTGTAAGTGACGCTCATGGGAATGCTGCATTACCTGTCTCACGCACCATTCATGTGCTTGCGGTAGCAGATACTATTCCTCCAACAATCGCTATCATTGGAAGTAATCCTGCAAACGTCTTTATCGGTACATCGTATACTGACCTTGGAGCAACCGCTTTTGATAATGTCGATGGTGTAGTAACAAGTTCGATCGTCGCTTCTTCAACCGTGAATACGAATGCGCTCGGTGCTTATCAAGTGCTTTACAGTGTGGCTGATGCAAGTGGCAACACTGCGACAAGTACCCGCGTAGTAAATGTGATCCCACTTACCATGTACTCTATAGTTGCTTCAACAACAGGAACAGGGTTCGGTACAATTACACCAACAGGGACAACCACTGCCACGAGTACCTCTGACGTTGTCTACACCATTACATCAAACCTCGGTAACATACTTTCATCGCTCATTGTTGATGGCATAGCAACTACAGCAAGTACTACGTATACGTTTAGCAATGTGCAAAGTGATCACACTATTACGGCGATCTTTACTCCAATTGGGGGAGCCCCTACTTTCAGCCTCTTTGCGAGTTCGACACCACATGGCATAGTTACGCCTGTTGGAACAACGACTGTTGCGCAGGGGGCTAATCAAAACTTCACAATTGTTCCAGACGCACTTTACAGCGTCTCGCAACTTATTGTTGATGGGATAACGCTCGCAACCACTTCTCCAGTTAGCTTTAGCAATATAAATGCAGACCATACTGTTGAGGTGTATTTTGACCTTACGCCACTTGATACGACGCCCCCAACTTCTGCAGTAGTAACGAGTGACCATGCGACAAACACTCCATCAGTGGTAACAAACACCACTTGGTTCTGGAGTGGAAGCACAGACACTTCTTCGGGCCTCGCGGGGTATTCATTTACCTTTGACAGTAACCCAACTACCACTCCTGATGCTATTGTTGATACAACGCAAAACTTTGTAAGTAGTATTTTAGGACCTGGTGTTGTCTACTTCCATATCGTAGCTGTTGATAATGCAGGCAATAGTTCAGCGGTTACCACCTACGGGCCGATTACTATTTCTGATTCAGCAATTCTTATCACTAATTCAACATTGGGTGGTGTGCACTATGACGCATTTTCGCCAAGCTTAGCAGTAGCCCCTTCACTTTTCCTAAGCGGCACAACTACAATTACAAACTCAACTATTACTGGGCCTTGGAATTTAAGCAATGTAACCCTAGCTTCAACTACTGTTGCTTCATCAACTCTTTCGCATGTGACAGCTTCTAATGCAAGTTTCAATAACGCTGATTTAACGAATTGTTCAGTTGTTAACTCACTTGTAAAAAATTATTTTGCTAATAACTGTACGATTAGTAACTCAACAGTTGATCCTGTAGGGGGACTTAATGATCTCACGGGTTCGTCAGTTTCTAACGGCTCACAGATCTACGCTTCAGATGTTATCTACTCAGTAGTGTCTGGTTCATATATTGCAACTTCAAGTGTCGCTTACTCAACACTCACCAATACTTCAGTTATATTCGGCACAGTGAGTACTTCAACAATAGATGGCGGATCGTTACTCTCTTCTACGGTTAGTAGTGCAACAACTACAAACAGTGTTATAAACAACTCAGCCGTTACTCTGACAAGTCTTGCTACTTCAACACTTACTAATAGTGTTGTGGACAATAGTCAATTAACCAATGCAACATTCACTTCAGCTTCTTCAACACATAGTGTCATTAGTAACAGCACACTTTTAAATTCGGGAGTAACAAATGCACAGATTTCTAACTCATCTCTATCAAACGTGAGTGTACTTGGAGCGAGTTCAACTATTTCAAACAGTACGCTAAGTAACCTTGTACTCACTGATGCGGTGGTTATTAACAACACTATTACGTCTGGCACGGTTACTTTGCCAAGTGGTACGACAACGGTTGTTACGAGTCCTATCTACATCCCAAGCCTCTTTAACGTACCTCCCGTTGCCTCTTTTAGTCTCATTACAAATAACCTCACGATAACTACTGTTGATATGAGCGCTGATGCTAACTTTGGGTCAAGTGTTCCTGATGCGTGGACGTATGCTTGGAGTTTTGGCGATGGAGCAACAACGAGTGCAACAACAACGACCATCGGAGGTAATAATGTGCAGCATACGTATGGGGCTTCAGGGTTCTATACCGTAACGCTTACGCTAACTGATGCGTATGGTGCAACCTCAACGAGCTTCGTAGGAGTTACGGTATCTGCTCCAGCTCCTGTGGTTAGTGGCGGGGGAGGTGGCGGAGGAGGTAATGGCCCTATTGATCCGCTTTACTTCGTATACCCACGTACTCCTAATGTAACAACCGCAAGTTCAACAGTAAGTGGCGGAGGGGGAGTAATTGCAACAAGTACGGATAACAGTTTCCTTATTGCGCAACTTGAAAAGAAACTTGCTTCTCTCAAGAAGGAATTGGCTGATCTTCAACTTGCACTTTCAAAGCCAGTAAGTATACCGAAGCATATCGCTGTACGCACTCCAACTAAAGCAGCAACAGGTACGGTAATCACCCTTTCTCCACGAAAAAATACGTCAGGGATCTCAACAATTGGCGCTGACACTCATACTGAACTTGCTAATGTGAGCGAGGCCACAAAGGGGAGTTCATGGCTCCAAAAAGTGAAAGAATTTGTGAAGAAGATTTTTACCCCTAAAACAGTGACTGATAATTAGGACCTCTAGAAAACCCTTATAATACAATGAAAAAATACACTCTTTTTGTCCTAAAAGGGAGTGTTTTTTCATTCAGTGTATGTTAAAATAGGATAAATATATGGCCAAAAAGGTGGAAGAAAAAGAGATCGAAGAACGCGATCCGTCGGAGGGTATTGTTGCGCGCAGTATTACGACAGAAATGCGCGAAAGCTACCTTAACTACGCCATGAGCGTGATTACTTCTCGTGCGCTTCCTGATATCCGTGATGGGTTAAAGCCAGTGCATCGTCGTATTCTCTTTACCATGCATGAAATGGGGCTTACTGCTTCAGCCAAGCTTCGTAAGTCGGCAGCGGTAGTGGGAGACGTAATGGGAAAATACCATCCGCATGGTGATTCAGCTATCTATGAATCTATGGTGAAGATGGCGCAGGATTTCACTTATCGCTATCCGCTTGTAATCGGACAAGGAAACTTCGGTTCAATTGATGGAGATTCGGCAGCTGCTATGCGTTATACCGAAGCTAAGATGAGTCGTGTGACAAGCGAACTTCTTAAAGATCTCGAAAAAGAGACGGTTGATTTCCGTCTTAACTATGATTCGACGCGCAAAGAGCCGACAGTATTTCCTGCAGCGGTACCCAACTTACTTTTGAATGGTACTTTGGGTATTGCTGTTGGTATGGCTTCAAATATCCCGCCACATAACTTGCGAGAAGTGGTTGATGCGACAGTGCACCTTATCGAAAACAAAGATGCAACCACTGAAGATCTGCTTCAGTTTGTAAAAGGGCCCGATTTTCCAACAGGAGCAGTTGCTTATAACGAGACTGACATTAGACACGCCTATGTAAACGGTCGTGGTGGGGTGGTGGTGCGTGGTGAGGCTGAAATTGTGGAGCAGAAAAATGGCATGTTCCAGATTATCATTACTTCAATTCCCTTCCGTGTAAACAAAAATGAGCTCGTGGCGGCAATCGCTGACTTGGTACACGAGAAAAAGCTCGAGGGGATTAAGGGAATGCGTGATGAATCAACCAAAGATATCCGCGTAGTGATTGATCTAAAGAATGGAGTACAACCACAAAGTGTACTCAACTATATCTACAAGCACACACAGCTTGAGGAAACCTTCCACTACAATTCAGTGGCGCTTGTTAATGGAATTCCGCAGACGCTCTCACTTAAGGCAATGCTTGAGGAGTTCGTAACGCATCGTGAAGTGGTAGTGCGTCGCCGTACCGAATACGACCTTAACCGCGCTCTTGAACGCGAACATATCTTACTTGGACTTAAGAAAGCACTTGATCACATCGACGCTATCATCAAGCTCATTCGTGCCTCAAAGGATGTGCCGGTAGCACATGCAAACCTCATGAAGGAGTTTAAGTTCTCTGATCGCCAAGCTACAGCGATTCTCGAAATGCGTTTGCAAAAACTCGCTGGACTTGAGCGTAAAAAGATTGAAGATGAGCTTAAGGAAGTACAAGCGCTTATCGAAACCCTTCGCGACCTTCTAAGCAGTAGCAAGAAAATTTTGGCAGTGATTAAGAAGGAACTTAAAGAAGTTGCTGAAAAGTATGGTGACGAACGCCGTACCAAAATCGTAAAGCATGCAGTAAAGGCATTCAATGTTGAGGATTTGGTGCCTGATGAAACGAGCGCGCTCGTTTACACTGCTGGTGGGTATATAAAACGTACTAACCCTGATGAGTACAAGATTCAGAAACGTGGAGGAGTTGGGGTAGTTGATCTCGATACTAAAGAAGAGGACTTCATTACTCATTTTGTCCAAACATCAACGCATAGTGATCTTCTTTTCTTTACTAACAAAGGAAAGGCATATCAGATCAAAATGTATGAGGTGCCTGAAGGCCGCCGAGCAACGCGCGGTAAGTCGATTATGAATTATTTGCCACTAGGTGCGGATGAGAAAGTAACGTCCATTTTGCCTCTCACCAAAGATGATAAGAAGACCAAGGGATCGCTTATGATGGTGACTAAGGATGGTGTAGGAAAGAAAGTGGCGACAGAAAGTTTCCATGATGTGCGCCGTTCGGGAATTATCGCTATTAAGCTAAGCGATGGTGATGCGCTTATTGCAGCCCTTCTTGTTGAAAAGGGGGATGATGTTATTTTGGGTACGCGTAAGGGGCAATCAATTCGTTTCAAAGAAGACGATATACGTGAGATGGGTCGTGCAGCGGGTGGAGTACGTGCCATGAAGCTTTCAAGGGGTGATGTGATTGTTGCCGCTGATGTGATAAAGAAGAGTCATGATTGCCCAGAGCTTTTGGTGATGAGTGCTAATGGGTACGGGAAGCGTACGCCACTTACTGAATACAAAGTTCAAAAGCGTGGAGGATCAGGCATCAAGACTGCCAATGTTACTGCAAAAACAGGTGAAATCATGACAGGAGCAGTGGTGTGTGGGGATGATGCTGAAGTAGTGGCTATTTCGAAGAAGAGTCAGGTGATCCGTGTCACAGTGAAAGAAATTCCTTCTCTTGGCCGCTCAACACAAGGAGTGCGTGTCATGAAGCTGCGCGAAGGTGACTCCATCGCTTCTCTCATTTGCTTGTAGATTTTAAACTATAGTGTCACTTTTCTCCCCAGTCTAAAAACGGTGGAGGAGTGAAATCTTGATATACTAAGAGTATGTCATTTGCCAATCCAGCTTCTTTAATTAGAGAATTGCATATAGGGGAAGAAATGAAGGTGCTCGATATTGGTGCGGGAAATGGTGCCTATGCTTTGCTTGCTGCTAAGTTGGCGCATCACGGTAAGGTCTATGCTGTTGATGTACAGAAAGATCTTCTGCGTAAGTTAAAGGCTGAAGCGGCTCGGGAACATATATACAATATAGAAACTATTTGGGCCGATGCAGAGCTGCCGCATAGCACCAAAGTAGTTGATCATCATATAGATAGAGCCATACTCTCAAACACCCTTTTTCAAGTTGAGGATAAGGAAGGACTTGCGAAGGAAATTGCTCGTGTAATGCGCCCAAAGGGAAAGCTTTTGGTTGTGGATTGGATGGACTCTTTTGGGGGGTTAGGACCGCACCCGCAGGAGGTCTATAAAGCAGTACTTGCTAAGAGTCTTTTTATGCACGCTGGCTTTACCCTTGAAAAGGAGGGAACAGGAGGGGATCACCATTATGCACTTTTATTTACTAAACACTAAACACCTTGCGCTATGAAGAACATGAGCCAATTTCAGATAATCCTTCTTGGGGTATTTTCCTTTTTGGCGGTTGTTGGGGTTATTTTCTTTGCTACTTTTAAGGGAGCTACCCAAGCGGAGATCCCCATGGTAACGCTTTGGGGGACGTATCCTGAGGCGGTTATGCGTAACTATTTTGACAGTGAAGCGGTGCGTGCACTTAAGGTGAAGGTAACGTATGTTGAAAAGAGTGAAGATACACTAGATCGAGACTTTGTTGAAGCGCTTGCCGAAGGACGAGGCCCTGACTTCCTCCTACTTCCACAGAGCTTGCTTGAAAAAGAACGGGGGAAGCTTGTAGAGATCCCATTTAAAACATTTTCTGAAAGGGAGTTTAAAGATACATTTATAACAGGGACGGAACTCTTTTTGACTGACATGGGAACACTCGGTATTCCTTTTGCTGTTGATCCGCTTATCATGTATTGGAACCGCACGCTTTATAGTAACGCGGGTGTTGCCACGACACCGAAGTATTGGGAGGAGGTGACAGCACTTTCGAATAAGCTCACCACTAAAGAAGATAATGGTACTATTACGCAAAGTGCTGTGGCACTCGGTGCGTATCAGAATATCACAAATGCTAAAGCACTTTTAAGTGCCCTTTTCCTTCAGGTGGGGAGCGGTATTACCACGCTTGATAGTAATAATAAGCTCGTTGCTACGTTTAAAGATGAACAGGGGGATAGTAGTGGGGTAACTCCTGCTGAATCAGTAGTGACGTTCTATACTGCCTATAGTGACCCTGCCAAAACAGTCTATTCATGGAATTCAGCACTCAACAACTCTTCACGTTCATTTGTTGAAGGAACGCTTGCTACCTATATTGGTCTTGGAAGTGAAATCACCAGCATCCGAAAGCGTAACCCAAACCTAAACTTTGATGTGGCGACACTCCCACAAGTTAAAGGAGGAAAAGAAAAGTTAACGTACGGGGATTTTACAGCTTTTGTTTTTCCAAGACAATCTAAACTCACTAATGCAGCGTATCAGGTAGCACGACTTTTGACAGGAAGCGCTCCTGCAAAAACTTTTGCTGACATGAGTGGGTTAGCACCGGTGAGACGCGATCTTTTGAGTCAGACGCCAAGTCAGGCGTATGCTGCAGTGCTCTACAGCAGCGCGCTTATGAGCCAAGCATGGAGGGACCCTGACCCTGTAGCGACTGATCGTGTATTTGATTCCCTTATTAAGAGTGTGCAATCAGGCGCTAATTCGCCTGGTGAGGCGGTTAGAAATGCTGGACAGGAGATCACCGATATTATCGGCACGACACCAGGAAACCCCTAACTCCTAGGCAGGCGTGCTTTCTTGTGTAATAATTTAACTTATACTATGAATCACATGCTCTCACGCGTAAGAGTGCTCATCCTCACAGTGTTTTTCGGCGTAAGTCTCATGCTCGGAAGTCTAACAGTACTTGCTGCAGATGGTTCAGTTACAGGGGGATACGATGGTTCGGTCACAGGACCGTCAGCTCCAGTATCAACCTGTAGTAACGGTAACTGCAGCTTAACTAACCCCTTTACCGCGAGTGATTTCCCAACACTTATTGGGAAACTGCTGGATGTTGTTATAAAGGTGGGCGGTATTTTGGCGTTCTTCTTCATAATTTATGCTGGGTTTATGTTTGTTACTGCTGGGGGGGATGAGGGTAAGATAAAGACCGCTCGAACCACTTTTGTTTCAGTTATTATAGGAACGGCGATAGTACTCGGATCAAAGGCTATTCTTGAACTTCTAACTAACACAACAAATGGCATCGTACAGTAAAAAAAGTCGAGCGTTCGTGCTGCTCTCTATACTTCTTTTCCCTAGTTTAGCCTTCGCTGCCCCAAGAACATACGCTGATCTCATAAACTTTTTTGTAGGGATTATAAAGCTTCTCGTACCGATTATTGGAGGACTAGCACTTCTCGCCTTTTTTTGGGGACTTGGAACTTTTATTTTTTCGGCAGGGGACGCAAAGGCGCATGAAAGTGGAAGAAGTATGATGATTTATGGACTTGTGGCGCTTTTTGCCATGATGTCTATTTTTGGCTTAATTAGTTTTGTAGGGAATCTCATTTTTGGAAGTGGCTTTTCTGTTTAAACTAGAGTTGGTTCGACTCATACTCAAGAACCAGTTAAGTCCGGGGTAGGCACGTTTAGGCTGCTGTGCACAGGGATCTTGTTATCAGTCTCCCCTTGGCGTATGATAATTAGACGTTTTAGAAATTATTAACTAGAGGTTAGGCTAAAAATATAATGAAAAAGACATTTCTTAAGATAGGAGCATTGAGCGCAGCGATTGCACTTCCGATGATTGCGGGAGCTCAGCAAGCACTTAACCAGCTTCAAACACTTATCAACAGTTTCGGAAGAATTGTGAGCACACTTATTCCTATAGCATTCGCTATTGGGGTACTTGCTTTCTTTTGGGGGCTTGGTAAGTGGATTTTCTCTGCAGGGGATGAAGGGGCACGCGATGAGGGTAAGAATATTATGATCTGGGGACTTGTTGCCCTTTTCGTCATGTCGTCTGTGTGGGGTATTGTTCGCCTTGCTCAAACAACGCTTGGTGTTGATAGTGGAAATACTAACCAGATCAACCTTCCTCACGTTAACGGACTTTAATTTCGGAGTCTTACTGACATGGGGGGTAGTCCAATTCTCGCTAAAATAGTTTCAGCAATCCTTGACCCAACGGTTAAACTGCTCTTTGCGGTGGCGTTCCTCTATTTCTTTTGGGGAGTATTCCTCATGATAAAGGGATCAGATACTGAAAGTGGCGTTGAAACAGGGAAGCGTCATCTTTTCTACAGCATTATTGGACTTGTCATAATGTTCGGAGCCAATGCACTCATTGGGCTCATTAAAGGAACCTTTCAGTTATAAGAGAGTAATTTATAAGCACAAAAAAAGCCCGAGGTTTCCCGCGGGCTTTTGTGCGCCACTGTTTAGGTGGCGCGAAGAACAAATTCAACTGCGGGTGAGTTCCAGCTTTGTCGGTTTCCCGATTGCCCGAAATTCGACGCCTTTGGCGATTGCGTCCTTGGGGATCTCTGCCCCCTTGGCTGCCTTGTATTCCTCGGGGGGTTCACACCCGCCGATGAGCTTCACCAGCTTGTCGTCGCCCCCGTGGCGGACCAGAATGCACGCACTCGGGTCCACTCGGTTGTACGACAACTTTTCGCCGGAACTCACTTTGTACACCGGCGTCCACTCGGTGGTGGAGAGGTTGACGTACTTTTCCTCCGTCGCTCGGTCCCATTTTTCGGCCATGTTCTGGCCGATCGAGGTAGCGAGGAGGAGGGGGCCGAAGAACCCGACGATGAGCATGACCTGCCCACCCTTTTTGAGGCCACCACTCTCGCTTGTGGCGAGATAGGTGCCGAGCGGGACGGCTAGTATGGTTGCCCAGAAGAGGGCCCAGCCGTTTGTTCCACCCCACCACTTCCCGTAGAAACCGGGGGCGGTGAGCTCCACCACCATGGCGAACATGATGATCGCAACGGTGGCAAAGAAGGGTTTGGAGGTGAAAGCCCCTTGCAGGGCTTTTCCCACCTTTCCCAGACTCCCGTCCGGATTTCTGGCGAACAGGTCTCTGCCTGCTTTTTTTGCCGCCATGTAGATGAGGAACGAGGCCCCCAAAAACATGATGATCGAAACACTGAATGTTACGATAGATGGCTTCATGACCCTTCCTTTCAGGTTTGATTCCGCTGGTTGTTCCTTTGCTGATTAGGGCGAGGATTGCCCCCTTGCGGTCGTTGGCCTTGATTACCGCCGCCCTGTTGGCCGGCAAGGTCCATGATTGCGTCGAGTGCAGCACCGGTGGTGCTTTGCACAAGACGCAGTTCAGAACCCTTCAGCGCTTCAAGTGCGGCCAGTCGGTTCTGCGCCTCTACTGCTTCTCGGATGGTGATTTTCTCACTGTCCGGGGTTGCAATGATGTTGCCAGCCGCATCCTTCTTGGGCTCGCCATTTGCCAGCACTTCTGCGGCAAGGCGAAACCCTTTGGCTGCTGCTATGCGAGCCTCTTGGCTTTTTTGGGCCTCGAGGATTTTCGCACGGAGTGCTTTCGTTTTCTCGGAGAGGTTGAAGTCTCCGATCGTGAGGCAGTCCTTTCCAGCGAGGTACAGGCCAACAACTCTGAGCGGTTCCTTGAGTTCCGCTTTCGGGTCATGCGTAGGGTTTGCTGGGTTTATACCCAGTGCCTTCTCGGAATCAATCTTGAGGGCCTCCTCAAGTTTGAGGCTTTGGATAATGGGACGGATCCGATCATCCATCAGCGCACTGACGTACGCCTTTGAGTCTCTGGCGCCGTAGACGTATTTGCATACGTCTACGGCGAGGAGATCACGATCCTCTTTTTTTGAGAGATCGTATGGTGGATTTAGGTTGGGGTCACCGATCTGCACCCAAACGTTGATATCGATGCCAACCGAGTCATCAACAACATCGATGAGCTCGCCCTTGTCAAAGACTTTGACTGGGAAGCGTTGGAGCGTTGGCACAAACTTGTTGTGCCTTTCCAGGCTTTCAGTGAGTCTGTCAATCAGCCCGGGGAGGCACAGGATGTGCCAGCCAGGGAAGATGACGCGATTGAACTTGCCAAACCGCTCCACCACCGCGGCCTGATTCTGGCCGACAATTGTGTAGCCCCAACCCACGTAAACGCAGGCGAGGAAAAAAACGATGGCACCGAGGATGAGGATGGAAGACATAATGGATTCCTTTCAGTTGAATTTTGTCAAAGAACGGTCCGAAATGGACGGTTCTAATACTGTGTATATAATAGCATATTTTATGTAAAAAGTCAAGTATGGAAAAAGGCAAAAAATGGCCTAACAAGGCCATTTTTTGTTGACTAGTGGGCGAGAGAGGACTTGAACCTCCACCTCTTGCGAGACCTGCTCCTAAGGCAGGCGCGGCTACCAATTACGCCACTCGCCCGTATTGTAAGAGTAGGATTCTCGACTATCGTCGCGGGTACTTTTCGACCTCGCAACCTCGGTAACGAAAAGTC
>CAZIPS010000005.1:0-59468 GCA_964541455.1 uncultured Candidatus Saccharibacteria bacterium
AGAGCAGCTCGCTGTTAACGAGTCGGTCGTAGGTTCGATCCCTACCCGCGGAGCAGAAATGAAAAAACGCCATAGGGCGTTTTTTCATTTCTGCTCCGCGGAGAAATGTGCCAATGCACATTTCGTGTAGGGATCGAAAACCTTGAGTATATCGCAGCGAGCCTCTGGGCGAAGCGAGATACGAAAGGTGTACCGTCCATGTAATGGAAGATCCCTTGGTGTAGGGATCGAACGAATTGCGGTCTACGAGCTCAGTATAACTTGTCGCAATCCGCGTTCTCAAAAGTAGATTTTGACGAAAATCTATTTTTGAGAAAGATCGCCCTATACCACAAGAGTACTTTCATTTTCTAAAGCTGATTACAGCTAAGAAAATTAGATCGCCCGCGGAGCAAATGATTATGACTATATTTTGCAACGTATTTTTCTATACCCCCAATAGGACTTAGAACCTGTGATAGAATCTCAAAATGAAGTCAACAAAGAACAGCGAAAAAGCCTTCCATTGGATCATAGAAATACTAAATCGTCATAATGTACCCTTTATAGTGCTCGGCGGTTTAGCGGCTCGTGCTTATGGTTCTACTCGTGAACTAAATGATATTGACCTAGTCATTCATCGTAATGATTTCGAAAAAATTCTACCTGAGGTAAAAGATTATCTTATTTTTGGCCCACAGATGAGCAAGGATGAGGAAACCGAAGGATACTCCATGGAACTTGAATACGAAGGACAGGATATTGATATCGGAGCCGAAGAAGATTGTAGAATTTTCAATAAAAAAACTAGAGAGTGGGATGTATTAAAAACCAACTTCGATGCAGACATGAAAGAGGTTTTTGGAATTACCGTTCCTTTGATGAAAAAAGAATCTATTATTGCTGAAAAGATGATGTTCGATCGCACAGTAGACCGTGAAGACATCGAACAAATGCAGTAGGTACAGAAAATTCTTTTACTAACATGTTCTAACATCGTCCAGTAAACGAAATGGGTTAAAACCTTCGCTCTAGACAAACTAAGTTTTTATTATATTATGTCATCGGATTTTGAGTTATCAACCGCAACCTAGTTTGGAAAATGGAGGTAGCAGAATATGTATACCCCAAAAAAAGAATCTCCCGCTGACCTTGACACAGTAGCATGGGACACTCTATTTTCGGCCAAACTGCCCGAGCGCCTTCGAAAAGAACTTGGAAACTTGAAGACTGGACAGGATGGAATCATGTTTCGAGTGGGAGAAGGTTCCGTATTGTCAAACTGGAACAGTGCACTGAAGAAAGAGGGGTTCCCCTACCGGCTCCGAACGCCTACCAGAGGTATCGGCTTCCCCAATCAAAAGTATTATCTGCACAAGCTCATTCCATGAGTGCTACTGGAGCTCTCTTCACTTCCGTACTTCCGCCTGACAAAGCTATTCGCTGGTCAGGCGATTTATTTTTACTATCATAAAAACCCCACCCTTTTTCTTTTCACTACTACTTTTCTGCTATACTTCTTGTATGAAACATATCTCTCTACACGCTTCATGGATTATTAAAGCACCCCTTCCTGAAGTGTTTGCTGTCATGACAGATTTTGAAAAATTCCCTGAATATTTTCCGAAAGTTGCAAGCGCTATAGAGATTACAAAACGAGAAGGAAATACTCTAGAAATACATGCCACCGTTAGATCGTTCGGTAGAGATTTCCCCGTCTATATGAAAACACAGATTCTTCCACAAAAAGGCTATATTTCAGACAATCAGAGTCCTGTATTTGGAACCTCAGGTCATGAAGAGTTGCTCCTCTCTGAAATCCCTGAAGGCACCAACATTGATTACATCTACGAAGTAACTATTCACAAACGTTGGCTCCAGATTGTGGCGAAACCCCTAATCGGCTGGTACTCCATGAAATTCTGGGAAAAGGCGGTCATCGATGAACTCCGAAAAAGAGTTGAGGAGTAGCCTCTTCATCCTCTAAAAACCCTCGATTTTTGAGAATATTGACAGAAGTTTGTTTATGATGTATCATCATGTCAGTCAACTTAGGAGGAGAGCGACATGCTCCCGGAACGCTTGGATGCAACCGCGCTTGCATGCCTCACCGATGTGGAGTACAGGCGCTCCAGAGACAAGGAGGGGCGTGTACTCCCATTGGCACTCGACCCAACACGGATGCGGATACTGGCAGTATTTCATGGCTCGTATGTGCTGCGACACGATGCCATTAACGCGTTCAAGAAAAGGCATGAGGCGCGCCTCGCGGTGCTCACACAACCAGAAAGGGTGCTTGAGTGGTATGAGTTTTTAGTACCTCTCTATAACATGCCCCCAGGGCTTGAGGAAAAGAAGCCCTAGCCGTTCCATCACCCCACCCCCGCTTCGGCCGGGGGTTTTGTTTTATCTATGCGTGCACCCTGCCCAACAACAGGGGCGGCGCATACCGCCTTTCATTTTTGAAATCCCTTTTTTAATGCGAATGGCTCTGGTCTCAGCTTTTTTACCCGAAGTAACCCAACAGATCCACTCATTACGGGCAAGCGGGGTAATACTTTCCCATAAAGCCTGCACTGAGGGAGTCCTCGCAATTGCACCCCTTAAATCATCTGGGAGCCTGTGAATTATTCCTCCTTTTATAGTTTTTTCTGGCATTACTTTAATTATAGAGTAGAATTAGGGATATGCACATTCTTACTCAAAGATTAAATCGTGTTGGCTTTCTTTTCACTTTTTTAATCTTTAGTGTCATTGTCTTTTTAGTTAACTTCCTTATGAACTGGTTTATGGGAGGTGCAATACAGTCTCATCTTCAATACATACTCGAAAAGCCAGTTGCGATTACCGTAAGTGTTACTGTCTTATTTTTCTTTTTCTCTATCATACGCGCACGCCTTCATGACCTAAACCATTCAGGATGGTGGGCTGGTATGTATGTCCCCATACTTTTCGGTATTTTAAATTATTATTATCTTCCTGCTGTTTGTACACTTATACTCTTTGTTTCCCTCACACCGCTCCTTTTTAAAAAAGGAAGTGATAATGCAAATACATATGGAGAGCCTCCTGTACTTTCTAAATTCTTAAAGGTTACCTTTTTTTGTATTGTCCTTATTCCCGTGATTTTTAGCTCAATATTCTTTTATTTTTACCCACCCAAAGAAATATCTCGAGGGGGAGGGATTTTTATTCCTAACGAACAATTTGAGGTCTGTCGAGGATTTTACTTAGAAACATTTAACGCTACAGCTGTTGATGGGGGTGCTGGCGGATACTGTTTTGGAAAAGTTGAAACAGTTACTGGCCCAGCTACTCTTACCCAATAGGCGGAAACTATACGGCGCCCCAAACGCCCTACATTGCACCGGTCCCACAAAACGCCGGCGCAACGGGGATGTATGAACCCCCGCGGATCATCTACTACTTCCACTGACACAACCCGCAACACCCCCCGCTTCGGCGGGGTTTTTAAATAATTGACATATAAAAAATAATATATCATTATTATAAAAGACAAATTGCCACGGGAGGCAGCGTGAGTACTATATTCTGGCTCAACATGATTGGCGCCATCATCGGCTGCGGTTCAGCGATCGTGTATGGTGTGCGGATCTGGCTGGGTAAGGAGAAGGCTAACCTGGCTACCTGGACTATCATCCTCACTCTGGATGGCGTAGGGCTGTACCTCGCCTTCGCAACAGGCAATGACGAAGCCTATATCCAGATCGGTTGGTGCCTGGCAGCGCTGATGATTGTCATTGGCGCATGGAAACAGAAGGGTGATTGGGTTTGGACGGAAAATGAAACCCAGACACTCATCCTCTGCATCGCATCGGTTGTGGTGTGGCTTATGAGCGAAGCGGTAACCTTTTCTCTTTTGGGGTATATCGCTGCAACAGCATTCTCGGTATGGCCACAGGCAAAGGACTATATCCGCGACCAAGTGATGGCACGCAAGAGTGCCTGGATTTGGCAAGTAAGCATTATTGCCATTGTTTTCCCAATCGCCGCAAAACTTTTGCAAGGGAAGTATGGTGCTGAACACCTGCTTCTCTATGGGTGGTTTCTGGTTCTCAACGTGTGCATGGCAGCCCTGTGTATGCGCAAACCAGAATAAGGCACCCATCATTCCTGTACCCCCCGCTTCGGCGGGGGTTTTTATATTAGAAACTATATAGTGCTCGCTTTTGAAAAAGTGCGCCAAAGAAGGTATGCAACCAGTGCAGCAATTGAAATCGACATTACCTCGACAATTTCAAACTCAGCAACTCCACCAAAATAACGAAGACTTGAAGGAATAAAAGGCCAGAGCATGGTCCACACAAAAAGCCCCGTTTGAATTTTCCTACTCTTTGTAATAAATGGGTTGAAAAGGAGGGCAAAAGCAATAAAGAAATCAAGTACCCCCACAAGCGGAGTGAGCTGATAGGCAAAATTCTTAAAGAGCGGTACTAAGCTAATAATATCCATAAACTCTTGACTGTGCGCGAGTCCCTCAAAAAGCTTATTGCCAAACATATACGCCACATAGAGTGCGAGTACATACCAAAGGTACAATGTTATTTTTTGCATAGTATCAACATACTCTCTTTTCTTACATACACCAAGGATATATAAACAAAAAACCCGCTTAGGCGGATTTTTTGCTTATGCCTTTTCTCCCTACTACTGTGCATTTGGTCCGTCCGGTGCATTGCGCCCATCAGTAACCACAAAACTCACACAGTCCCCTTGATTCTTAAACATGCCATTATATGATTCCCAACCTCCATCCTTACACTGATCTACATCAGTTGGATACTGCGAAGGGGGGCCAACCGTTGCTCCTGCTACCCCTGCAAAGTTAGCAAGTACCGCAAAACTAATCGCCCCACTGATCAAATACTTCTTCATATGTAAAAACTTATTATTAATACACGTATAATACATCCCAAACCCAAGTTAAGTTACACACTTATCAACTTCATGGAAGTGAGATGCCTTTAGCGATACGTACTCGATTAAATACGTATGGAACTACCCCAACAAGAATACCACCTATACCAAAAACTGTTGTAAGCACATCAAAACTTTTGATACTATAAAGTCCAATAAAGAAAAGAAAACATGCACTCACCAAGGGCCAAATTACCTGTGTAAGTGCGAGCCAAAAAGATTTGTATATATTCCCCCGGTAATACCAAGCACAAGCAAACCCCGCAAGCCCCAAATAGAAGGAAATCTGAAAACCAATCGCACTAATAAAGTTCGAAAGAATCTGATTTACAGTGGGAATATACGAAGAAAGAAGTAGTAATGCCATACCAAACCCCCAAATAAAAAGTACTGCAACATAAGGGGTTTTCCAGGTGGGGTGCAGTTTTGCATAACGAGAATGAAGTACCCCATCACGTCCTTTGGCAAAAAGGGTGCGAGTAAATTGCAAAATGGAAGTTTCAAGTGTCCCCACAGTACTTAAAAGCACCGCGATAATTGCAGCGTAGCCAAAAGTATTGCCATACAATTTTTCCGCTACTGCATAAATCACATTAGTATTGTAGTGTTGAATTTCAGCATCAGTAAGTCCTAAAAGGACAATTACCATAAACAACACAAAAAAAGTAAGCAGGTATACCATGGCCCAAAGGGCTCCCCGCCCAGGAGTAATGCCTGGATCTTTTGTTTCCTCATTTAAATTCATAACAACATCCCACCCCCAATAGAAAAACATGGCAATAAGCGCCCCATTTACAAAAGTCTCTGGAGTAAAGCCGCCTAAAGAAAACCAACTCCATGAAAAAGGATGTGTGGCTGCATGTGGAAAAACGATAAGACTCGCAACTGCAATTACTGTAAGAATCATAATTTCAACAACTGTCATTGCCACCTGTACATAGCTTGTAAGCTTAATTCCCTTGAGCACCACAAAAGAAATGAATGTAAGCAGTGTTGCAGCGATTATGGTAATAAAATGCACCTCGTTTATCCGCTCTGGCGCAAAAATTAAAAGGAGGGCATTGGCCGCGGGAATGGTTCCCGACACCATAAAAAGACATGATGCAACAAGAAGCGCCCACCCCGCAAAAAACCCCCATGTTTTCCCAAATATCTGCCCTACCCATGCATACGCGGCTCCAGCATGTGGATTCATTTTGTTAAGGTTGATAAACGCAAACGTGATACCAAACATAATGAGCCCACAATAGAGAATACTCGCCGTTGAAAATACCCCCACCGCCAAAATAATTGTTGAAGCGGTCACTTCAATACTAAAAGCAGGAGCCGTCCCTGCAATACCCATAATGATCGATTCCCAGATACCGAGTGCCCCACGCGTAAGAGAATGTTCTTTATGCATAGTTAGCCTAAAAATAAGTATTAATCGGGTGTTCCCTGACTCATTTCATCGTACACACTAAGAGAAATCTGTTGCAAAATTTCTTCTAGATCATTAAAATCCCTCCCCTCAGTCATAACACAGATAGTATAAGGATCTTTCCCACCTTTAACATATACAAGTCCACATTCGTGAAGTTGATGTAACACTACCTCTGATGTTGAGGCACGTGTAAACGAACGTTCGCCAAACTTGTGCGCCACCACAACGTCTGAAGGAAGCTTTGCGATAAGACCTTTATTAAAACTTGCCTTAGTAAGAATACTAAGCGCTTCATTCGAATAAATACTGGTAAGATACGAAGTGTTATACAACATTCTAAAAACATTGGCATAACTTCTTGTCGTAACCAAGTTTTCGGTTTCACCAGACTCCTTTTTAAAACGTAGTCCGAGCGCCTCCATTATGCGATCCATGAACTGATTTGGATAATAATCAAAAAGTATCTGAGCTGCGGTATTATCAGAATTAACCACAGCACGCCTCATAAGCTCTTTGACCGTATACACTTTCCCTACTTCCAACTTCTCAGGCACATCATAGTATTGAGTACCGTAAAGATTAGGAGCTCCAGTGTAGCGAACTGTTTGATCAAGTATACGTGGTTCAACCTCAGCCAACTTAAACCCGCCAATTAAAAGCGGAAGTTTTAAAAGACTTGCAAGATAGTACACTTCACTGTCATTCACCTCAGCAAAACGATTCGTACTAAGATCACGAACAAAAACCGAAATGCGCATAGCTTTGTTGGAGTTAAGATAGCCTTGTGTCTGTACTTTGAGGCGATCACGCAATTTAGAAAGTATCTCCTCTTTTGCATCAGAATCTATACAATCAAGAGATGGGCGTAAATAAGGAAGGTCTGTATCACATGTTGACGCTAAAGATGACGGGAAATAAAAATGTCCTATCAAAAAACCAGCAAATAGTGCAACAACAAAAAATGCTAACAATTGCTTTTTTGCATGCACCTGCTCCCATATTTTTTGCCACATATCGTCTACGAATTTTACCACATTATAGAACCCCCACGCCAAACCCTTGTTTAAGTAATCGCCTTCGCCTAGACTAACCCCATGCTCAAAAAAGCCTTAAAAGAGCTTAGTACACACAAACGTTTCGCCTCCCTTATTAAAAAATATGGGAGACCAAAACTCAAACGAGGAAATGACCCTTTTAAAGCCCTTGTACGCTCGATTGTTTACCAACAGCTTTCAACTAAAGCGGCAGCTACTATTTATAATCGTTTCCTTGCTCTTTTTAATAATGACGGAAAACACCCAACCCCAGCACAAATTTTAAATACACCGATTACCACTCTTAAATCCTCCGGTCTCTCTGCGCAAAAATGTAGCTATCTCCACGATCTTGCACTCAAGTTTACTGACGGCACCATACATGCTTCGTCACTTAAAACCATGAACAATGAGGAAGTTGTTGCTCATTTGACACAAATCAGGGGAATTGGTGAATGGTCAGTCCATATGTTTCTTATCTTTACCTTAAATCGACTGAATGTACTTCCAACAGGAGATCTTGGAGTACGAAAAGGATTTCAAATCGTATACAAATTGAAAACGCTTCCTGATAAGAAAACAATGTTAAAAAAAGCTGCGCCATGGAGCAACGAAGCAAGCCTTGCTAGTTGGTATTTTTGGCGGGTTGCTGATGAGGTTAAGTTAAAAAAATAATTAAAGCTTTTGACATCAACAAAAAAACGATGTATTGTATTGCCGGGCATTTCGCCCATTTTGCTGTTCTTCCAAGGAGAGATTCATGAAAAGGTTTTTGCTCGGAGTCATCTGCTGCCTCTTGGCCATATCGGCAAATGGCGCAGTGGTGACATCGCAATTCACGATAGACGTCGTGCCCTGGCTCGCGCCAAACGTCTTTGGCTCCCCCTCATTCGGGGCAGCAGAAGCGAACGCCGTGCAGGGCATTTACGCCGGTGCTGCGACCTACGGCCCCGCCGGACCAGAACAGTTCAACAAAACCACGGGTCCTGTTTCAACTGCGGAAGTGGTGGTCACTGGCTTCACAAGCTGGAGGGGACAAATTGATCCCGGTACCAACTTCGGCACAGCCTATGCCAACGAACTTGGCAACCGCATGACCTTCGGCGTCAGGATCGAAGGACACAACGGAGCACAATTCTCAATCGGCCAGATGGCGTTCAGCGCCACAAGTACTGACCCCTTCAACGCGTTGGCTTTCGGCTTCAATGCCGGAGCCTACAACTACGGCGCAGGCTACATCGGTATCCTCTACGGAACCGACGGAATGTTCGGCGGAGGAGATGACACGTTCATCACCTCAGGACCAAACAACCAGCTAGTTGACGCCTTGGTCGGGCGTGGTAGCGGCAACAGCTTCGCCGCCTACTGCAGCGGTATCTGCGACCAGATCGATCAACAGGCCGCGCTCGATGCGGTGGCAGCCTACCCAGGGACCCCCTTCGAGTTCACCGGAACCTACCGGCTCATGGCGGGGACCCAGGTACTTGCCGTAGGAGAAGGCACATTCGAAATCGGCAACAACGTGCCAGAGCCCGGAAGTCTTCCCCTCTTCGGCGCTGCCTTCCTCGGCATCGCCGGCTTACGGATCATGAAACGAAAATCATGATTCGCCCCCCCCCGCTTCGGCGGGGCTTTTGTTTATACCTCTCACAATACAACCAAAAGATAGTGTTATACTTTCTCTGTAGTATGAAAGAAAGCAGCCGTACAATCCGTGATATTTTTAAAGAAATTATTTTTATAAGTGTCGGTATCGGCACTTTCCTTTTTCTCGTAAAAGTTGGGGTTGTAGAGCAGTTTATTGCCTATTCAAAAAATCTCGGAGTTCTTGGCATCTTTGGAGTGGGACTTTTCTTCACCTCGGTTATGACTGCAGGGCCGGCAGCAATTCTTTTAGCGCTTATGACTAGAAGCTTTCCTATCATTGTCGTTGCTTTTTTTGGTTCGCTTGGCTCTATGGTGGGAGATCTCCTTATATTCCTTTTTATACGCAAAACAGTTGTCCAAAACACCGATGTACTCATCGGGAAAAAAGCATACCAAAAGCTCTACTCCTATACCCACCTTGGGTTTGTGCGTTGGATGGGAGCGGTAGTTGGAGCGTTTGTTATTATCTCCCCCCTCCCCGACGAGCTTGCACTTACTATCATGGGGCTCTTCAGAATTCACCCACGCTATATTGTCCTCATTTCTTTTGCAATGAATTTCTTTCTTATCTATGGCTTAGGCGTTGCTGCGCAAGCCTATTAATTCCTTGTTTACCTACGGTGCTGGATTACACACTACCGCATTTGGGTCCGGGTAACGAAGTTTACAAGTATTATTCCATACCCCCTTATAATAGGGGCTACCTGAACATCCTCCCTCTTGAGAAACTTGTATGCAATATGCACTACCATTTGACGTATAGTAATAGATTTGTTCAGGGTTAACGCTATTAGTATCCGTCGGGATAATGGGTATATACGTAGGTGCAAGTCCTGTAATCCATGCCCCATTTGCCCCAGATACCCACCCCCCTCCTGTTGAGGGATATCCACCATTATCATTTCGATAAAGCTCAAGTGCAGTAACCATCTGACGAAGATCTGAAAGACGCTTAGTATCCCTACTCTTAAGTGTTGCCGTTTTAAGTGAAGACAATAAAATCGAAGAAAGAAGTCCGATAATCGACAGTACTACTAACAGTTCAATGAGTGTAAAGCCGCTCCTTTGTCCAATATATTTTTTCTGCATATTATTTAAGTCCCATTGTTGCATGGATCTTTGCTTCCTCGTCTTTAGAAACTGTCGTTTTCATGGTGGGAGATGAAAATGTAGAAAACAATACGATAACCATAAATGCAGAACACAAAAGTGCTACACCCGCTAACAGCTGATAAGCTTGATGGCCATTTTTTACGATACCCACCTTGAGTACCAAGTTAACAAGCGTAGGGACCTGTTCATCCCCTAAAATTTTCCTCGAAGTGAAGGGGCGACCGTATTCGTCAGTTTCTTGTAATTCAAGTTCTGCCATATCT
The DNA here is from genome assembly GCA_964541455.1 of uncultured Candidatus Saccharibacteria bacterium. GTDB lineage: Bacteria > Patescibacteriota > Minisyncoccia > Phycocordibacterales > JAKFXT01 > JAKFXT01. The sequence goes on from CAZIPS010000005.1 coordinate 10,398, forward strand.
AAATATTTAATCATGATATTTTATATTTACAACATATTAGGTGTAGATACTCCATGCTACACTTATCATTATGCAACCCTCAACGACTCCTTTGGCATATAAAATTTTTTTCTCTCTCTTCCTAATATGTCTCATTGCTGCTCTTTCTTTTTCAAGTTTTAAATATTACGAAACAAAAAAAGAACTTAATAAAGTAGAGGCTGAATATGACATAACTAGAAAGGATCTTGGCAATGTGATTAACGAACTACAGGGGCATCTTGCAAGTAGTACGGTTGAAAACCGCGACTTAAACGACCTCCTTACTATCCTAAAAGCACGTAACCAAGATTTCCAAAACGAGATCGAGGTCAAAGATCAAACTGTTGCCACATTAGTTAAACTTACTACTACTGACCCCGAACTGCTGAAGAAGTATTCAAAAGTATATTTCTTAAATGAGAACTACATCCCTGCTACTCTTTCACTCATTGATACAGCGTTTCTCTACCGCAAAAGCACCCCTCTACAAATTCATACACAAGTGAAACCCTATCTCGAATCACTTTTACGAGATGCAAAAAGTAATAACATAGACCTATTGGTGCTTTCTGGTTATCGGTCATTTGCTACTCAAAAAGCAATACGTGATAAATACACAGTCATCTATGGTGCCAATACCACCAACACCTTTTCGGCGGACCAAGGATATTCGGAACATCAGCTAGGCACTACTGTTGATTTCACCACTAACAAAGGTGGGGCAACCCTTGATGGCTTCGATAAACAACCGGCGTACCCATGGCTCAATGAAAATGCTTACAAATACGGCTTTATTATTTCTTACCCGGCGAACAATAAATACTACATTTTTGAACCATGGCACTGGCGTTTCGTGGGAGTTGCCCTTGCCACCTATCTCCATGCCCAACATATGTATTTCTACGACATGCCGGAGCGCGATATTGATACTTACTTAATAAAAATATTCGATTAGTTACACTTTGTTATACAAAGTCTCTCTTTACTCCCCGTCACTTTCTTTAAGATCAAGGCATACAGAATTCATACAAAAACGCTTCCCACTTTTAGTTGGTCCATCCATAAACACGTGTCCCAAATGAGACCCACACCGAGCACACACAACTTCTGTTCTTCTCATACCATGGCTCGTATCCTCAAGCAGGGTAACTGCCCCAGGAAGTGCTTCATCAAAACTTGGCCAACCAGTCCCTGAATCAAATTTAGTGGTTGAAGCAAAAAGAGGGTTCCCACAACCAGCGCAATTATACGTTCCGTTTTTGTGTTCGTGCACATACTGACCGGTAAAAGGAGCTTCTGTCCCCCCTCCACGAAGCACATCGTATGCTTCTTTCCCTAATTTCTCCTTCCAAGCCTCTTCTGTTTTTGGGATATCATCCATATAAAAGTATTATACCTCGCTTTTTCCCCAGCAAAACAGTCAAAAACACTGCTATACTGAAATGATATGGCACTATCAAAAGAACTCATTGAGGAACTTCGCTCCCTCATTAAAGGGGACGTTTCAACTACCCCAAAAGATATAGACACCTATAGTCACGACACAAGCCTTTTTAAAATTACGCCAAGTGCGGTTGTCTTCCCCAAGACAGCCTCTGACGTCGCAAACATCGTAAAGTTTGTCGCAGAGAAAAAAGCTGAGGGAATAGATATAAGTGTTACGGGGCGTTCAGCGGGCACTGATATGACCGGTGGCCCCCTTACTGAATCGATTGTCCTTGTATTCACCAAGTACATGAACCACTTCCTCGGTATTGAAGCATCATCTGCTTCGGCCGAGCCTGGAATGCTATATCGAGATTTTGAAAAAGAAACACTCAAAAAAGACTTGTTGCTTCCAAGCTACCCCGCATCAAGAGAACTCTGTGCTATGGGAGGTATCGTTGCCAACAATTCAGGAGGCGAAAAAACACTTACCTACGGAAAAACCGAGGATTATGTGGAGAAACTAGAGGTAGTACTTTCTGATGGCAACATGTATACCATACGTCCCCTTACCATGTCTCAATTAGCCGAAAAAGAATCGCTCGCTACTTTTGAGGGAAACATCTACCGCAGTCTCCATACTCTTATAGAAAAAAATTACGATCTTTTGCAAGCTGCCAAACCAAAAGTAAGTAAAAATTCGGCTGGATATATGCTCTGGAACGTTATGAATAAAGAAAAGGGAGTATTTGACCTCACTCGACTCTTTGTTGGTTCACAGGGTACACTCGGCATACATACTGCAGCAACATTCCGACTAGTAAAACCAAAAACACACTCGCGTCTTCTTGTTATGTTTTTGAAAAAAACTGACATACTTCCTGACCTCATCAATCACGTGTTGCAATTTAAACCAGAAAGTTTCGAATCCTACGATGATCATACATTCAAAATTGCCCTTAAAATGTTTCCTCAAATTGTAAAACGTCTAGGCGGAAGTATGATTACTCTTGGCCTACAATTCCTTCCAGAATTTTGGGCGATTCTTACAGGAGGGATTCCAAAGCTAGTTATGCTTGCCGAGTTTACTGCAGATTCTGATGAAGAAGCCTACAAAAAAGCCGAGGAAGCTCAAAAGAGTGTTCTTTCTTTTAACATTAAAACGCTTATTACCTCAACCGATACTGAAGCAGAAAAGTACTGGGTAGTAAGACGTGAGAGTTTTAATCTTCTTCGTCAGCGGGTAAAAAATTTGCGCACTGCCTGCTTTATCGATGACCTCATCGTAAAGCCTATAGATCTTCCTCAATTTATTCCTGAACTCTATGCGCTCCTTGATAGTTATAACCTCACCTACACCATCGCGGGGCACATGGGTGATGCAAATTTCCACATCATTCCGCTTATGGACCTCACCAAGGAAAGCACCAAAACACTCATTTACGAAGTAACTGAAAAAGTGTACTCAATGATTGCTAAGTATCATGGCTCAATCACCGCTGAACACAATGACGGACTCATGCGAACCCCATATCTACCAACCATGTTTGGTAGCGAGGTATACCACCTCTTTGAAGAAGTTAAAAATATTTTTGACCCACAAAACATTTTCAACCCTGGGAAAAAAGTGTTTGGTTCGCTTCAGTTCGCTAAAGATCACGTCGATATTTCCTAGTTAAGCTTGAGCAGAGAGGCAACTGTTTCCTTATGAAAGAAATGCCCATTGATAAAAAAAGAATACTTGATGCTGTACTTACGTTTGTAAGCTTTTTAGGGATTCTTGTATACTACATCGCCTCTCGTGGCATGTTGCCTGCCTCATACAACACTTTTATTAACTATGGTGTCATCGTAATTATTATCCTTGGAGCAACCCCTCTTTTATACAACATAATAAAAAACCTCATTGCACGTACTTTTGCTGTTGATATTATTGCCCTTTTTGCGCTCATTACTACCCTTCTCATCCATGAATGGATGGCGTCTCTCGTCATTCTTCTTATGATTTCAGGAGGAGCATACCTTGAAGATTATGCTGCAGGGAAAGCAAGAGACGCTCTTAAAAAACTTCTAAACGCCACCCCAAGACGCGCCCATGTTGTTAAGGATGGCATTGTAACTGATGTACTTATACATGAGGTGGTGCGCGGTATGGAACTACTTGTAAAGCCACACGAAATAATCCCACTTGATGGTATCGTAACTTACGGAACCTCAACGGTAAATGAATCCGTGCTTACCGGAGAACCTCTCCCAAGGGCAGTGTCCCTCCATGATCATGTATATGGAGGAACATTAAACGAAAGTGGGTTACTTAAAATACATGCTATTACTGATTTTGCGCACAGCCGTTTTGCTCAAATTATAGAACTTGTAAAAAAGGCCGAGGAAGAAAAAGCGCCACTCGTACGTATGGCTGATCGATATAGTGTAGGATTCACCCTTTTTACCCTTGGTATGTCAGGAATTGCTTACACCATTGATCCTAAACTTGTTGCTGCTGTCCTTGTAGTTGCCACCCCCTGCCCACTTCTTCTTGCAGCACCGATTGCTTTTATTGCCGGCATGAGTCGAAGTGCCAAAGAAGGAATAATCGTAAAACATGGTGGTGTATTTGAAATTCTTACGAAGGTTTCGGCTTTCTTTTTTGACAAAACTGGAACTATTACAGAAGGCGCTCCCCACGTTGAAGATGTATTCGTTGAGAAAAAGGGGTTATTGAAAAAAGATATTGCAACCATTGCTGCTTCGCTTGAGCAATTTTCAACTCATATCTTAGCGACAAGCATGCTTTCCTATGCCAAGAAAGAAAATCTTGCGCTCCTCAACACCCTTCACAGTGAAGAAATTTTAGGAAAAGGGATTAAGGGAACAATTGATCAAAAACACTATATGCTTGGCACACTTTCCTACCTAGAATCACAGGGGGTGCATATTTCAACACGCGCCCACTCACTTGATAACATTATCCATGAAAAAGGGAGCACTGCCGTACATCTTGCAGAGGGTACTACGCTACTTGGCACTGTGAGTTTTGGAGACAATCTCCGCAAGGGTATTAAGGAAATGCTTATGACCATAAAACACCTTAATCACAATAGCTTCTTTATACTTGCAACTGGCGATAATGAGGCGCGCGCCAAGGAAATTACTAAAAATATGCCTTTTACTGAAATTAAGGCCGAATGCCTCCCAGAAGATAAGGTCACCCTTATTAAAAAATATATGAAAGAGGGCCGCGTTACTGCCATGGTGGGTGATGGAGTAAATGATAGCCCCGCGCTTAAATCAGCAAGCGTCGGTATTGCGCTTCAGATACATGGAGAGACTGCCTCAACTGATGCCGCTGACGCAGTCATAAACAGTGACGATATAAAGAAACTCCCTACCCTTCTTTCTATTAGCCATCGCACCGTTACTATCGCCAAAGAATCCATGCTCGTAGGTATAGGGTTAAGCGTAGCGCTTATGATACTGGCGCTTACAGGAAATGTCCCTCCCCTTTACGGAGCAATACTCCAAGAAACCATTGACGTCGTAGTGATTTTTAACGCCCTGCGCGCGCTTGTGTAAAACACCAACTATTTGACAGCTACTCCTTTACACTTACCGCATTTACATCCATACGGCTTAATAAACTCATCAACATACTCCTTCCCATAATCGTAAGAGAGCTCCTCACCTACTGGGATAGCACGCTTTGCAAAAATAAGTACTCGATTCTTTTTTATCTCAACTTCGCAATTAGGCTTACAGGAGTGGTTGATATAACGAGCAGTATTACTACGTGTTGCCCCATCAATCGTCCATTTACTATTTACCTCAAAAAGATATTTCCCAAGATGGTTTTCTGCTTCCTTAGTCGTAAGTATCTTACCCACATACTCAATAACAAAATCACCTCGTGCTATAGGCTCCTTAGCAAAAAGGCCAAGCCCCGCGTACGAGCGCCCCACTTTTACCCCCGCTGGCATCAATTTTTTAAAATCAACCTTAAAGGTTTTTTTGGCTTTCTTTTTCACTCCCTCTTTAGAAACAGCTTTTTTCTCCCCCTTCTTAGTCTTCGGCATAATTAGCTACGTGTTAGAATTAACAAGAGCATGGGTCGCATGCTCGCGGCTTATTGTAACAAGTGAAAACGCTCTCTACAAGAAATATGAACTATTCTAAAAGTATATTAATAGGGATCACCTTTTTGGGGGTATTCCTTGCACAAAATGCCTTTGCCCAAGTAACCCCAACTGTTACTACCCTTACCACTTCAGCAACACAAATAGCGAGCGGGAGTTCAATTGGCGTTTCGTGGGACATTGCTAATGCTTCAGGATATACCCTCACGGTTACTTGTGGCGCAGGAGTAACTTTAAAAAAGACTGATAATACGGACCTTGCTTGTAACACCCCTGTCACCAATACCACAGTAAGCACTGATGCTATCGATCTCCTTGCGTATAACACGTACGGATCGAGTCAAAACATTACCTTCACCATCACCCCACTTGATAATACAGGCGTTGCAGTACCCACACAGACTCAAAACAAATCAGTGGTACTTATGACAGAACCAAACCCCATTAATACCCTAACAAGTTCTGCAACAACAAGTAGTATTTCGTCCTTCGTCCCAATTACCGTCACTTGGGAAGGCAAAACTGGGCTAAGGGCCACTAATGTTAAAATAGATTGCCAAGACGGCCTTACTGCAACCTCGAGTAGTTATCAAAATGGTGGTACTCCGCTCCCTTGCGTAACCCCACTATTTTCAACAGACCAAAGTGGGTCAGGATCTTTTACTTTTTCTGTACAAAACACCTCTGGATCAGATAAAACGCTTACCATAACCATCCTTCCTGGGACAGGGACTGGCATATACGATGGTATTCATACTCGCACTCTCCCCATTGTTATCAAGCCTATCCTCCAATTACCTACCCCTACGCTTTCATTCAACAGCTTAAAAAATCCCATTAATTCCGGCGAAAGCACTCTCATCACATGGAGCGTGACTGATGCTATAGGATTTAATATGAATGTTTCGTGTCCCGCGCAAGTAAGCATCATTATGACAAGCGGAAACGCTACCTCAACCCTTCCCTGTACTTCGCTAGCCCTTGCCTCTTCTTCCATTCCAACAAATTCCGTATATCTTCAACTTTATAACGGAACAGGAGCCTCTGTCCCAGTAACACTCACGGGACTCCCTCTTTTAAGCAACAATACCTATGATGGACTCCATAGCAAAACATTAAATCTTGTACTTAATCCGACCACCACAGTAGCAAATTTGTTAAATACCACAAACTCTGTAACCTCAACCACAGCCTCAAAAAAGACCGTGACCCTCCTTACTAAACAACTTATAAAAGGCTCTCAAAATGCTGAAGTAAAAATCCTCCAAACGTATCTAAGTACTGATAAGACACTCTACCCTGAAGCCTCAGTTACAGGCCTTTTTGGTCCCGCTACTGAAAGAGCAGTACAACGTTTCCAAGTAAAATATGGCTTGGCGAAGAAGGGGGTTGTGGGCTACGGACAAGTGGGACCAAAAACAAGAGCAAAGTTAAACGAACTTCTTCTAAAGTAATTCATGAAAAAGAAAGGGGGTACACATACACCACGAACGCAATTCAATACTTCTTTAGCACGAAAACTTGGGCTCACCACTCTTGAAGTTAGATTGTTTAAAAAACTTTCAACGCCAAAAAAAATTCAAGACTTTTTAAACAGTCTCCCCAATAATCTCGAAAAAAATGGCGAGTCCCTTTGTTCAGTGCGCGAATCTTTAAACCGGCAAACATTTCATTGTATCGAAGGCGCCCTAATTGCGGCACTTGCCCTCTACCTTCACGGTAAAACACCCTTCATTCTTGATATGCGTGCAACCAAAGAAGATGATGATCATGTGGTTGTTCCATTTAAGGTAAACGGGTACTGGGGGATAATAAGTAAATCAAATCGTTCAGTGCTGCGTTACCGAGACCCTATTTATAAAACTATTCGTGAGCTCATGATGAGCTATGCCCATGAATACTTCCTACCTAATGGTAAAAAAACTTTTAAAGAATACTCTCTCCCTTTTGACCTTAAGAAGGCTACTCACATCAATTGGGTAAGCAGCCGAGGTGATCTATGGGAGCTTTCTAAGCTACTAGATGCCCTCCCCCATATACCCGTCCTTCCTAAACACAACCCCTCGCTCCGCAAAGTTGATCCTATCGAACTAGAGGCCAATAAGCTTAAAGAATACTACTAAACGCTATGCCTCATGGCTTACTGGAAGATCAAAGGTGAACGTTGATCCACGCATAACCCCATCTGATGTCGCTTTTATGGTACCTCCATGACGTTTTATGATTGTTTGTGCAATATAAAGCCCGAGTCCCATTCCTTCAGTATCTTTCCCTGTCGCCTCTTTTGAGCGGAAGAATTTAGTGAAAAGGTGCGCAAGGTCACTTCGACGCATACCAATACCGCTATCCCGAATAATAAATCGAATAAATTTATTTTTATACAAATACATACCGACATCAATCGAACCCCCCACTCCAGTGTATGTAATAGCGTTTTCAAGAAGTACTCGAATAACAAATTCAATGCGTTTTACATCAACAGCAATCAAAGGCAGATCTTTAGCGACTTGAATGGTGAATTTAATATTTTTCTCCGTTATCTGTGGACCAAAGGATGCAATCACGTGCTCCACGAGCTCTCTCATACTTTCTGCCTTAAACACATATGCGAACCCCTCTTCAATTTTCGCCATGTTGATCAAAATATCAGTCATTTCAACCAATCGTGATGTAGCGCTTTCAATTTGGTTTATCGAGACATGCTTTTCTTCCTCTGTTTGGTTCTTTTTCAAATTTTCAATAGACCACGTGATGTAGGTAAGTGGGGTGCGGAACTTATGCGTCACCACATTTACAAACTCATACTTTGAAACCTCGAAACGTCTCTCGCGTACCCACACTGCCGCAACAAGTATGAGTAAGATAAGTCCTGAAAATCCCGGTACTGCGTATTGAGAAGGGTTAGGATACACAAGTGTGATGTAGCTCCACACAATATCCTTATAGTAATTAAGCGCAATGAGCACTAATCCAAGCATTAAAAAGAAAAAAGACGGGATAAGTGCCTTTAGACCAAAAAGTTTTTGCGCATTCATTAGTTTCTAGTATACTCGGTTTACATTAAACCTAAAAGGATACTGTGATGAAAATACACCGTTTTATTGGAAATTTTGCGTGGGGCAATGACCAAGTAAGTACCGAAGATGATCATCTGCTGCATCAACTTCACTCTGTACTTAAATGTAAAGTCGGACAGCAATTTATGTTGAGTGATGGAAAAGAAAAGGAAGCGCTCGTAACGCTCTCCTTACTCACTAAAAAAGAGGCCGCTTTTAACATCAACACCCTTCAAACACGTGCAGAAGGTTTTTCACACCATGTGCATCTTTTTGTCTCTATCCTCAAGCGAGATAATTTTGAGTGGGTAGTACAAAAAGCCGTAGAATGCGGTGTTACCAGTATTACCCCCCTTTTATGCGATCGCACTATTAAAACTAAGATTTCAGAAGAGCGACTGCTTAAAATAATGCATGAAGCAACCGAACAATCCGATCGGATAAAGCTCTCAACACTTCATCCTACAACCTCCTTTACCGAAGCAATTACACAACTCACAGAATCAAAAATTCCTTTTTACATAGCCGACAAAGAAGGAGTCTCGACCCCCGCACTTACCACAAAGGAAGTTGCGCTCTTTATTGGACCAGAGGGTGGCTTTACCCCCGAAGAAAAAAAATATGCTGAAGTACATGGTGGGCACACCCTCTCCTTTGGCGAAACAACGCTTCGTGCCGAGACAGCGGCAATTGTGGGGACCTTTCTACTTACTAATCTTTAGTGCGCCCTGTGTTAGAATCACTCTATGACTCAACTTACACCTAAAAACAAGCATAATCCCTTTGACTCATGGGCTTTTAAGATCACTCGTGCGGTGGGCTCCCCCACTTCAATCATTGTGCACACAATACTTTTTCTGTTTTCGTTTAGCTTACATGTCTTTGGCATTGCATATAGCGATATTTTTCTCTTCCTCACCACCATTGTGTCGCTTGAAGCAATCTACCTCTCACTCCTCATTCAAATGACAGTAAACATTAACACCGCACACCTCGAATCTGTTTCAGCTGACATGGGAGAAATCCAAGAGGATGTTGAGGAGCTCCAAGAAGATATTGGCGAAATTCAGGAAGATGTAGGGGAAATTCAGGAGGACGTTGAGGATATCCAAGAAGATGTTGATGAAATTACTGAAATTATCGACGAAAATGACAACTTCCTTGAAGCCATAACAAAAGAGGAAAAGCCAAAGGTGACTAAAAAAAGAGTCATTAAAAAATAAAAAGGGGAGTCCCCCTTTTTATTTTTAGTTTATGAGAAAAATTACGCTTCTCCTCCAGCAGCTGCGTTCACCCAAATCGCTGCCTCTGCTTCACTTTTAAAAGACTTAAAGTTGGTACGCCCAGAAAGTGAAGCTAGCATGTCCTGCGCCATAAGAATATAATCACTCCCCCCGTATGTTGCTGACCGATGCACCATTTCTTTATCCTCAATCAAAAGGTTAGTAAGAATAGTAACTGCTTCTGGTGCATACCCTGTCACTCCTTCAATATCGATAATTACCTTTACTGCGGTATAGGTATTCTCGTAGCGGTCTTTAATAAGGTTGTGTACTTCATGTGTCCATTTTTCAAGCGCAACTAAGTTAAGCCCCTCAAGACGGCCACCAAGCGAAAGGTGGATAATACCATCATCGGTCGTGGTAATAGTAAATTTTCGCTTGTCTTCTTCTTTTTCCATAAATGAATGGTTAGTTTATGTAAGTATACTGGGTTTTATCTGAGCCTTCCACCCCGCTATCCCCCTTAAAACCCCTAACACCCAAAGCAAAAACCGTAACACAAAGTGTTACGGTTTTTGCTTTGAGAAACTTAGTAGTTTCCGCGAGGTGGACGCTCTGCCATTGGACGAGCTTCGTTTACGAGGATCTTGCGACCACCCATATCCGCACCATTGAACTTAGCAACAGCAGCATCAGCCTCTTCATCGTTAGTCATGGTAACGAAACCAAAACCACGTGAACGACCGGTCATCTTATCGATGATCACAGCAGCGTCTTCTACAACACCTGCTGCAGCGAAATACTGCTTCAATTCGTCAACAGTTGTGCTGTAAGGCAAACCACCAACGTATAATTTTTTAGCCATTTTCTTTCAATCAAACTTTTTAAACTGGTAGTCGACCTTGAGAAACGTGGCACTTGGTGGAAAACTCCTTTACGTACTACTCTCACTCAAACTTACTACTTGTATAGAAATCTAGCACACTTTATCCCTTTTGTATAGGATATTCTGCCAAATCTGATACAATGAGCCTTACTTACACATCCTATGAACGAACCCTCAAAAAGACCCCTTTCCCGTGACCCCTACAAGGGAACCCGAGATTTTTACCCAGAGGATATGGCCCGTCTTAAGTGGCTTTTCCAAAAAATGCGCGAAACCTGCGAGTCTTATGGCTATGTTGAGTATACTGCCTCCCCGCTTGAGTCCACCGAACTTTATGCCGCCAAATCGGGCGAGGAAATAGTAAACGAGCAAACCTACTCCTTTATCGACCGCGGGGGGCGCAATGTAACACTTCGCCCCGAAATGACCCCAACTGTTGCGCGCATGGTAGCTGCTCGAAGACGAGAACTTCCCTTTCCATTGCGTTGGTACTCTATTCCGAATCTCTTTCGCTATGAGCAACCACAGCGAGGAAGGCTCCGCGAACACTATCAGCTCAATGTTGATATATTCGGCGTTAAAGGACTTCAGGGCGAGGTTGAGGTTATTTCACTGGGTCACTCGTTACTCCTAAATCTTGGGGCAAGCGAAGAGAATTTTGTTATCAAGATAAACAATCGCCTAGCCTTTCAAACGCTTACTACGTATTGGGGACTTAGTGAAAACACTTCACATAAACTTGCTAAACTAATAGATAAAAAAGCCAAACTTCCTGTTGAAACCTTCCGCCAAGAACTTTCAACGGTTGTGCCTGAACAATTCAGCCTTATTTCTAAATTACTTGATACAAAAACTCTCAAGGAATTTAGAAATCACCTACCAGAAGCCCTAAAGGACCATCAAGCTTGGGCCGACATTGAGACGGTAATGAGTGAGCTAAAAAATACAGGTATCACTAATGCTGTTTTCGACCCAACCCTCATGCGTGGGTTTGATTACTATACTGGTATTGTGTTTGAGTTTTTCGATACCGACCCATCTAACAGTCGCTCGCTTTTTGGTGGCGGAAGATACGATGAACTCCTTGCCATTTTTGACGAAGAAGTAGTCCCTGCCATTGGTTTTGGTATGGGGGATGTTACTGCCATTGATTTCCTCGAAACACATAAGCTACTCACTCCCTATGTCTCCCCTGTAACACTCTATCTTTGTAAAACCGAAGCAACGTTCACTCCTTTTGCCACACAACTTGCAACACAATTGCGCGCAGCTGGTATTACCGTAGCAGTTGACCTAAGCACCAAAAAACTAGGAGATCAAATAAAAACTGCCGACAAACAGCATATTCCTTTTATTATTTGCATTGGAGAAGAGGAGGTAAATACAAACTCCTTCACCCTCAAAGAACTTTCTTCAGGCAAGGAAACTAAGGGGGACATCAAGAAACTTATTGCACATCTACTTAAAAAATAACCTAAAAGTATCTATAACTTTTAGCTCTCTACTAAAATATGATACACTTGCGATTATATTTTTATGAGCAAGAAGCTTAACAAAGTAGTATTTGATCTTGAAACAAAAAACCTCTTTCAAGAAGTGGGGTCAAGTGATCCAGCAGCTCTTTCTATGTCAATCGCTTGCATCTATGAAAGCGCAACTGACACCTACAGCAGCTTTCTTGAAGAAGACCTCTTTAAACTTTGGCCTATTTTGGAACGGGCTGATATGCTCATTGGCTACAACTCTGATCATTTTGATATCCCGCTTCTCAACAAGTACTACCATGGAGATCTTAACTCTATCAAAAGCCTTGATCTATTAGTTGAAATACGAAAATCACTTGGACGCCGTGTATCCCTTGACCAAGTAGCCGAAGGCACCCTTGGCCGTAAGAAAACTGGGCATGGCCTCCAAGCTATACAATGGTGGAAACAGGGAGATATAGAAAGTATTCGCACATACTGCCTTGAAGATGTTCGTATCACCAAAGACATCTACGATTATGCCTTAGAAAATAAAATGCTGAAGTTTAAAGAAGCAGGGAAACTATTTGATATACCGCTCGATGTTAAGAATTGGGAGAAAAAAGAGGAAAAAGCCATGACTTTCTCGCTTCCGTTTTAAACTATTCTACAAACAAAAGGGCAACCATAACAAGTACACCAAGCACCATACCAAGGCTCTGAATAAGCGCTTTTTCTACCCCTACATCTTTGTGTAGTTCTGGTACAAGATCAGAGCCTGCGATGTAAATAAAACCGCCTGCTGCAAATGGGATCATTATTTGCGAAAGGTTTACTATAGCCCCTGCGCCGTACACAAAAAGAACTGCACCAACAAGCGAGGTAAGCGCTGCGTAACAATTAAAAAGTACTGCTCTTTTTTTTGTAAATCCAGCATGCAAAAGAAGTGCCACATTTCCAATCTCGTGTGGTATCTCATGTAAGACCACTGCAACCGTTGTTGCAACCCCAACAGGAACTGATACAAGAAAACTTGCAGCAATAAGCCCCCCATCAATAAAGTTATGAATGAGATCAGCGATGAGCACCATAGGGCCCACAGGATGAATATGTGCATCATGTTCAGCACTTTCATCTTCGTGATGATGATGCCAATGTAAGAACTTCTCAAGTGCAAAAAAGAAAAAGATACCAAAAAGTATGTAGAAAGGAGCGAGATTCCCCGTATCGGCCTCACGAAGCGCATCGGGAATGAGGTGAATGAAAGCATCCCCAAAAAGAGCTCCTGCTGAAACACTTACCAAAAAGAAGAGGTAGGGACGAAGTGTTTTCTCACTAATAAAAAGGGCGAAAATACCCACAAGAGAAATGGCACTTGTGATAATCACCGCAATGATGCTAAGTACTGTAATGTTCATTATGGGTAATAATACCATCTAAAAGCCCCATTGCAGTCGTATACGCTGTGACTTACAATAGGCTCATTACTTTCTTTATTTTTTACTATGGAACCAACACAACAACCAGCCCCCGCAACAGCTCCTAAAAGCGGCAATCTCGGCATTCCTGTAGCGATTGTTATTGCTGGAATTATTATCGCCGGTGCAGTGTACCTACGTGGCGAACCCTCTAAAGGAGCAGATGATCAGGGCTTTACCGCTCAAAACAAAAAAACAACGCTTCGCCCTGTTGATGCGACCGATCATATCCTTGGGAACCCCAAGGCAGACCTTGTAGTTATCGAATATTCAGATACTGAATGTCCTTTCTGTAAGCGTTTCCAAGGGACTATGCAGCAAATAATGTCTGACTACGGCAAAGACGGAAAAGTAGCTTGGGTATATCGCCAAATGCCACTTCAACAACTCCACAGTAAGGCCCCCAAAGAAGCCGAAGCAACTGAGTGTGTTGCTGAACTTGGTGGTAATGACAAGTTTTGGGCGTACGTTGATAGTATTTACGAAACTACTAATTCAAATGACAGCTTAGATCCCGCACAACTCCCTATCCTTGCCGCAAAAATCGGTATTGATGCCAAAGCTTTTGATACCTGTCTTTCAAGTGGCAAATACGCACAAAAAATCAAAGCAAGTATTGCCGAAGGCACACTTGCAGCAGGAACACAGGCAACCCCCTTCAGTGTCATAGTAGACAAGAAAGGTAATACGTACCCCATAGAAGGAGCCTACCCCTACGCAACGCTTAAACCAATTATTGATGGGCTTTTAAAAGGAAATTAGCCCTCTAACATAAAACCCTCTTTACGAGGGTTTTATGTTAGCTCGATCATTTTTGCAAGCGCACAATACTCGCAGTCTTTCTTTTGGCATCCCCCTTTTTCAACAAATGAAAGTGTTGTTATTTCTTCTGCCACAACCTTAATGGTTTCTTTTAATGCTTCTACTTCCTCATCAGTAATAGTGAAATTTTCTGAAATATAGTTACCCTTTTCTGTTGGCTCTATAAACTCTATAACCCCCTCTTTCATTATTTCTTTTCCTTCACTATGCGCATCAACAAGTAGCTTGTAGAAAACGAGCTGGCGCTTTTCATTACCATTACTATTTTTAGTATTCCCCTCTATCTCGTTACGGCTCATTGGCTTTTTAGTCTTGTAGTCTATCACCCGTACCATTTCTCCTTCTCCCCTATCTATGCGATCAAGGTTTCCTTTTAGTTGTAGCTCCTCACCGCTCTTTAAAGTTAAAGAGACTCCCTTAACAGCAACTTCAGCACGCATAGTAGGATCCCAAGATAGGACAACTTTTTTGAAATACCCAGGGAGTGTCCTCTCCCCCTTTTTTAGTGACTCTTCGTACTCAAGTTCTGAAAATGGCAAACTTTTTAGTTTAGAATAGAAACTTGCCATAAAACTCTCTTCAGTGACACTTTCAAGTGCTTTCACTCTATCTATTGATTCCTTAAGGGCATGATGCACCGCAATACCATAAAGTTGGTGCTTGGTTTGTGATTGTGGTAGACGAATAAGATTAACAAAAAAGTATCGCCACACACATTCCAAATAATTGTTAAGCGCGGTTACTGCAAGTCCCTGATCAAAAAAGCGTTCCTTTAGATACTCTTTATCTAAAAGCTTCGCCCCGCCCCCTCTTTTTTCTAGCATTAAAAGATGCTTCCTTTCTATTACTGTCGGTGCCTCCTTTTTAGTAAAAAGAGACGGGTCAATTTCCTCTATAAAGCGCGAAGGCGTGAGTGCTTTGCCATCGTTCGTACTTTGGGGCCGGGTCAGGGTGAGCGATTTTTTGGCACGAGTGAGTGCAACATAGAGGAGCCTTCGTTCATCATCCTCCTCACCCTTTATCGCGCCTCCAACTGGCAGATGAAATGAGTCACGTGAGCGCTTGCCCCCCCATTTGTTATCATTCAATCCCACCACATAGACGTGTTCATACTCAAGTCCCTTGGCCTTGTGTGCCGTCATAAGTGAGACACTTTTTGTTGCCCCCACATGCTCACGTGCGGGTATTCCCATACCATAGAGAATCAGGGTATCGATGTGAGCCAAAAAATCAGAAAGTTTGCTGCTACGATTACTTTCAAGGAGCGTCCGTGATTCGTCGAGAAAAGCATCTATTTTGTTCAATATCGAAAGGGCCTGTGGCAGCGCTAAACAATGAGTCAAATACCCTGACTCTTTCATGACAAGTTCTAACACATCCGAAAGGCTTTTATTCTTTGAAGCTCTATGCCACTCCATGAGCTTACTCCCAAAAGTAGTTACAGCTTTCTCATCACTTAGAGTAAGACCTGAAAAGTTTTTACCTTTTAAAATTAGATTTATGAGAGTTCCTTCTCCACGTTTTAGTGCCCCAAACATAGCATAGGTATCAAGTAGTGGGATATTGAGAAAGTCTAAAAACATTGCTTTACCCAGAAGTTCATTATTCTCCGGCGTAACCACCGCTCGCAAAAGTAAGAGTAGTTTCTCAACTTCAGTATCAAGAAGTGCATCACTATCAGAGTGCACCACAAAAGGAATACCGTAACGCGCCGAGATGAGAGAAAGCAGTTCTGCGTCTTTGTTCTCCCTATAGAGCACTGCTATCTCGCTCCCTGAAACCCCCTCCTTAAGTTTCTTTGCTATATCCTCTACCACAAAGCGTATTTCCTCCTCACTATTTGAAAACTCATAATACATAATAGGAGCAACATTCCCCTTCTCTACCCCTTCTGCTTGTAGTTCTGGTCGTGGTAATGCTACGCGCTCCACTTTGTCCCTAGTAATTAATGTATGCGAGAAATCGAGAATATTCTGCGTTGAGCGGAAGTTCTCTACGAGGGTTATAACCTTTGCCTTAGGATAGTGCTCTTTAAAGTAGAGAAAGTTTTGAAGCGATGCTCCTTGGAAACGAAATATGGCCTGCTTCTCATCGCCCACAATAAAAAGGTTAGGGTTTTCATGATAAGAAGTAAGTAGTTCCAGCACAGCATTTTGTGAAGCATTAGCATCTTGATGTTCGTCTGCTAGAAGATATTGATATGACTCTTGGAGGATTAACCGGAGATCCCCATGTTCACGAATGGCTGAAACCGCCTCAAGAATCATGTCTTCATAATCAAAAAGTTTCTCTTCCGCTAAAGCTTTCTCATAGGCCTCATACACAATGAGCAACTCTTTTTGTTTGGCAATATGTTTTTGCTGCTCTACATACTCACCTTTCATTTTGCCTTTGTGTGCCCCCTTTGTATGTATCTTTTCCGGTATATTTTCGAACTCCTTTTCCTCGTTTTCAATAACCCTCTTTAATTCAAATGGGCTTACTGCCTCACGCTTAAGATCGCTTATGCTACTTAAAATGGAGCGCACATGGTAGTACGGATCTCCAAAAGGCCGGAGAAGTTCTAACTTTTCAGTATCGATAATTCCTTCCATGAGTCTAATTCTCCCCACCTTACTTACTACCGTGCGACCAATAATACGTGGAAAATACTCTGGATAACGAGCGATAACATCATTACAAAATCCATGAAAGGTATAGATATTTACGCGATAAGCACGGCTTCCAATGATTTGAGCGAGGCGCTTTCGCATAGCAAACACCCCTGACTCAGTAAAAGTAAGCGCGAGTATTTGCTCTGGTGCTGTGTCAGTTTTGCGCAAAATGTTGGCAATGCGCAGCGTCAAAATCTGCGTCTTCCCCGTCCCAGGACCCGCTATCACCATCACCGGCCCCTCAGTGGTATCCACCGCCTCCTTTTGCTCCTTATTGAGCCTTTTATAGCTATCTAGAAACACGTCTTCCATAGTATAAGGAGAGTATAACATGCAGCCAAACAGCTCTTGTATTTTTATAATTTTGTGTTAATATAATTTTCAGTAATTTGACCCCCCCACGGCCAGTGGCCAGAAACTTAGGAGTCTCACATGTTGCACTTTTTCTCCCGAAACAACCTCCCTTCCATTGCTGATCTCCCCGCAGGGGCGGGTCTCAAGACGCGTTCCCTCGGCCAGTGGGCAGAGCTCAAGAATCCAGACGGACCTCTGCAGGTTGGTGACGTGCTCTACTGCCTCAATCCTGATGGTGAAGTGATGGAGTACACCATTATCAGCAATGACCCTGGATTGACTGAAATTTCGGGGGCTAATCGAGTTCTTCTCACACAACACATCGACAAACTGGAATTGACCACAAGGACCATGAACTGCCTTCTTGCCGAGAGAATTGAAACAATCGGCGACCTGATCAGGAAGACGGAACCCGAAATCCTAGTAATCCCAAACCTGGGAAGGAAGTCTCTCAACGAGATCAAGGAGGTGCTTGCTTCCAAGGGACTGACGCTGCGAAAGACGCCACTCCCCAACCCCTGAAGCGTTTGCCTCACCTCCGCCGCGGAGTACCGCGGCGGCTTTTCATTTATACTCCTTCTACCCCATAGGAGTCTCCTATGGGGTAAAAATGTAAGTAAAAAATACTACACTTTAGATGTAGTATTTTTTACTTAGTCTCTCTATTTTTTAAATTAGTAATTCTGCAAACGATTAGACTTCTGATGCTCACGAATCTTCTGGTGCGCCTTAGCTTCAATCTGGCGAATACGCTCACGAGTAACACCGAACTCACGTCCTACTTCTTCAAGTGTGTGAGTAATGCCATCCATAAGCCCGTTACGCATTTCTAGAATCTTACGCTCCTTTGGTGAGAGATCGTCAAGGATCTCTTTGACTTGATCAGCCAAAATACGCTGCGAAGTTTCTTGATCTGGCGAAATAATTTTATCGTCCGCGATAAAATCTCCGAGCACCGAGCGACCATCATCATCCTCACTCCCTACTGGCGCTTCAAGCGACACGGTATCTTGGTTGATTTGTTCGATAGTATAGATCTTATCTACCTCAACTCCCATTTCAACAGCAATCTCCTCAGGTAGTGGGTCACGTCCCAAATCTTGTGAAAGACGGCGCACTACTTGTTTGTACTTAGCGATAGTTTCTACCATATGCACTGGGATACGGATGGTACGACTTTGATCCGCAAGAGCACGAGTAATAGCCTGACGAATCCACCACGTAGCATAGGTTGAAAACTTGAAGCCCTTGGTATAGTCGAACTTATCCACCGCCTTAAAGAGTCCAAGGTTCCCTTCTTGGATAAGATCAAGGAGGGTGAGGTCGGGACTGCGACCCACATACTTTTTAGCGATAGACACCACGAGACGGAGGTTGGCACGAGCAAGCAAGTTTTTGGCTTCTATGTCTTCCTCCACAATACGTTTTGCAAGATCGCGCTCTTCTGCTGCATTAAGGAGCGGATACTGCCCGATTTCCTTTAGATACATCTGAATAGAGTCATATGTATCAGAGGATGAGCCACCTTTATAACTATAGCGTTTATGTTCCTCTGGACTTGGTTCAATGTTAAGCATCCCTCCCCCTTCAAGCACATCGATGCCTGCCGTTTGGAACTTTTCGTATAATTCATCAAGGAAAGAAATATTCTCCTCAATTGTAGGGAACTCTTTTAGAATCTCATCATAGGTAACGAAACCACGCTCACGCCCCTTAGAGATAAGTGCATCTGACTTTTTCTGGAACTCCTGCTCTTTTTTCCCAAGTTTTACTGCAACCACCTTCGCTGGTTTTGCAGTTACCTTTTTAGCTTTGGGATGTTTGGCGAGCGTCTTTTTTACATTCGCTTTTTTTAACTTTTTGAAAAGTGTTTTCGTAGGCTTTTTTACCTTTGTCTTTGCAACCTTTTTGGTTGTTTTTGAGGGAGTTTTTTTCCCCTTTTTTACTACCTTCTTTTTAGCGGTCTTAGCGACTTTTTTAGACATAGTGTGTATAGTAAGTTACTTTTTAAAATTTTAAAAGTCTTTTATAATTTACGTTTTTGGTAACTCTTGGTTATTTTTCTTTATTGCTTCTTCGAGTAAGGCTATGTCTTTACTTAGTAACTGGTACTGTCGTATTTCTTTTTCTAAATTCTCTTTATCTCCCTCTTTTTCATACTCACCTATCAGTCTCTGCGTTTCTTTTGCTACCTCTTTTTTAACTTCAAGCTGTAGCTCACGTAACAATTCCTTCACTACTTCGCCCCCCGGCCGCGGATCAATCATCATATCTGCCTTAAAAGATGCCTCTGTCACTGCAAGTGAATTATAGAACCGCTCTACCACCTCATCTCCAACTAGCGTCTTCACCTCCATAAGTACTTGGTCTTTATCTATATCTTCCCCCTCTTTCTTGCTCTCAAGGAAACCCAGAAGGTGACTCATGATCATGTCTTTTCGAGTGAGAAAGGCAGTACTTCCCACTTGCTTCTTTTCTTCTACTGCAACACTCCCTGTAACATCTTTTGGTATACGCTTCATGTCTTCAATAAGTGCAGAACGTGGAATACCAAGCCGATTGGCAATCACTTCAATGAAGTGTTCTCGATCGACTGAGCTTTTAATCTGTGCCACATACGGCAATACACTTGTAGTTACTGCCAAACGAAACTTACGCTTATCGCTTTCTCGCAATGCAAGTACATCAAGATAGAACTCGACAACGTGCTTACTACTTCTAATGATCTCTTTCCACTGCTCAACACTTTCTTTGACTATATCTGCCGGATCTTTGCCTCCCACAATATGTGCCACTTTTACATCAATCCCCTCCTGAAGTGCGAGTGAGGCACTTTTCCCAGAAGCAGTGAGTCCGGCAGTGTCAGCATCAAGCGAGAGTACGAGCCTGTCAGTAAAACGTTGCAACAAGGTGAGTTGGTCCTTAGTGAGCGCGGTTCCTGAAAGCGCTACTGTATTCGTAAACCCTGCCTGATGACTCATAAGGAGATCCATTTGCCCTTCAACAACAATGGCGAACGTCCATTTACGTATCCCCTCTTTTGCCTTGTCGAAGCCGTAGAGTATATGAGACTTGTGATAAAGCGGTGTTTCGGGACTGTTCACATACTTAGCAGGAGTGCTATCACTTCCTTCAAGACTTTGATCGAAGATTCGTCCTGAAAAAGCAACCACTCGACCACTACTATCAAAGAGGGGGAACATGATGCGCCCTCTAAACCGATCGTAAGCTCCTTTCGGCCCCATTTTGGTTAATCCTGCTTTTTCAATAAGTGCAGGATCATAATTTCTACTCACTAAGTAGTCAGAGAGTGCGCGCCATGAAGCCTTCGCATATCCAAGCTTAAACTTTTCGATGGTTTCAGAAGTAAGTCCTCGGTCAGTTAAATAGGTCTGTACCTCACTATGTTCTTTCAGAGTGTCGCGATAATAATTCATCGCTTCTTCAAGAATTAGGAGGAGCTCTTTCTTCTCATCCTTAGCCTCACTTTTCTCGAACGTAAGTGGTACCCCCGCTCTTTCAGCAAGCACTTTAAGTGCCCCACTGAAATCAATACCCTCAAAGCGTTGTACGAACTCAAAGATATCTCCCTTTGCCCCGCACCCAAAACAATAGAATGTATTACGCACAGGAGAAATAAAGAACGACGGTGTCTTTTCATTATGAAAAGGACAGCGCGCTTTAAAGTTAATGCCAGCGCCCTCAATCTTTATATAAGAGCCTATGATCTCTGCTATGCCGAGACGCTCTTTGATTGCTTCGGTTGTTGTTGACACACTTTGTTGGTTACTACCAAACTAAAGAATATCTACAGGTTGTTGTGCTCGGTCGGCTTCTTTAGCTACTTCCGCTACTAATGCATGTTTATGAGATCCTTTGAACCCAGATCCTGCTGGAATAAGGCGTCCAATAATAACGTTCTCCTTGAGTCCCTTAAGATCGTCCGTACTTCCTTTAACTGAAGCACCGATCAAAATCTTGGTGGTATGTTGGAATGAAGCAGCAGAAAGGAAACTTTCACGAGTGAGCGACACTTCTTGGATACCCATTACCATTTGCTCTACCTTAGCCTCCTCGCCTCCGGTTGCTTTAACACGATTATTCTCTGCCTGAAGTGTTGCTTCACTTACAATATCCCCAACTACAAAAGCGGTGTCTCCACGGCTCTTCACCTTACGGCGTGAGAACATCTGACGGATAATGACTTCAATATGCTTACGTGAAATAGAAGCACCTTGGAGTTCATAAATCTTGGTAATTTCCTGAATGATATAATCCTCTGCTCGCTCACGGCCTCCATACTTAAAGAGATCTGAAATATCAGCTGATCCATCAGTCAAAAGATCACCCTTCACTACCTTACTTCCAGGAGAGACGAGTGGCATACGACGGAAGTTCACTGTGTACTCGATCGCCTCACGGCCCTTACCCTTGCGTGCCTCAACTTCTGGCATCACCACAAGGATCTTCTCTTTTCCTTCGTTGCGGATTTCAACTACCTCACCATCAACAGTTGCAACAACGGCTGGATTCTTAGGCTCACGACGCTCGAACACTTCTTCAACACGTGGCAAACCTTGTGTAATGTCTCCACCAACTGAAGCAGTACCTCCCGCGTGGAACGTACGCATTGTAAGCTGTGTTCCTGGTTCACCAATCGCTTGCGCGGCAACAGTTCCAATAGCTTCTCCGAGATTTACCAATACTCCCGTTCCAAGATCTGCACCATAACAAGTAGCGCAAATACCACTTAGACTCTTACAAGTAACTGGAGAGCGTACTTTTACTTCAGCAACTCCTGCTTTTTCAATAGCTTCTGCATCTTTGTGAAGAATAAAATGTCCACGCTTAAAGAGTACTGTCCCAGAAGCGTCTTCCACATCTGCTACTAAGTGGCGTCCCTTAATGTTTTTCGCAAGTGGGATTTCGATTCCCGAAGCTGACTTTTTAGCAATGATGATACCTTCTTTAGTGCCACAATCATTTTCTGAAATCACAAGGTCTTGTGCCACATCGAAAAGACGACGGGTAAGGTATCCAGCTTTCGCAGTGTTAAGCGCTGTATCAGAAAGCCCCTTACGTGCTCCGTGAGTAGTAATGAAGTACTCAAGTGGTGTAAGACCTTCCTTGTATGATGAGAGAATTGGGAATTCAATAGTCTCTCCAGCCGTGTTTTGAATAAGCCCCTTCATACCTGCCATCTGTGCCAAGTTACCAGTTGAACCACGAGCACCACTCTTCAACATATCCCATACAGAACTGTTTTTCTCAAGTGCTTCAGGGGTTGCCTTTTCAACATCGTTTTTAGCAGCGTGCCAAATCTCGATGTTCTGACGAGCCTTTTCTTCTCCTGAAAGAAGTCCTTCGTTGTACTCGTTAAG
Organism: uncultured Candidatus Saccharibacteria bacterium; assembly: GCA_964541455.1. Lineage (GTDB taxonomy): Bacteria > Patescibacteriota > Minisyncoccia > Phycocordibacterales > JAKFXT01 > JAKFXT01. The sequence goes on from CAZIPS010000005.1 coordinate 33,291, forward strand.
TACCTCTTCAGACTTTTTCTTAGCATCATCAATAAGCTTTTTCTTAGCATCAGGTACACGGATATCATCAATACTCCAAGTAATACCAGAACTTGTAACATACCTAAATCCAAAGGCCTTAATCTTATCGAGGATTCCAGGCACTGCATTTACTCCATAGCGATCAATCAAATCATCAATGATAGCAGTAATACTCTTACGGTCGATTTCCTTGTTGATAAATGGATAATCAGAAGGAAGCGTGCTGTTAAAGAGGAGGCGTCCAACTGTTGATTCAAACACGCGACCTTCGAACTGGGCGTACTTTGCTGTATCGGTTGGAAGAATTTTAACCTTAGCGTGGAATGATACTTCTCCAAAATCTGCTGCGGTAATCGCTGCATTTGGGTTAGCAAATATTTTCCCCTCACCCTTTTCTCCCTCAACAATCTTTGTCATCCAATATGAACCAAGCACAATATCGAGAAGCTTAGTGATCACCACTGGTTCACCGTTTCCAGGCTTAAGAATATTCTTATCAGCTGACATGAAATTCTTAGCTTCAGCTTGTGCTTCTTCACCAAGTGGAAGGTGTACAGCCATCTGGTCACCATCGAAGTCAGCGTTAAAGGCAGGACACACAAGTGGGTGCACCTGAATTGCATTACCTTCAATAAGGATCGGCATGAATGCTTGAATACCCAAACGGTGAAGTGTCGGTGCGCGGTTTAGAAGTACGTACTTTCCATGAATCGCCTCTTCAAGAATTGCCCATACTTCGGGTATCCCCTCATCGATAAGACGATTAGCACCACGAATGTTAAAAGCAAGTTCTTTCTTCAAAAGCCCTGCGATCACGAAGGGACGGAAAAGTTCAAGTGCCATGTGCTTTGGAAGCCCACATTGGTTGAGCTTTAGATCAGGCCCCACCACAATCACTGAACGCGCTGAATAGTCCACACGCTTACCCAAAAGGTTCTGACGGAAAAGACCTTGTTTAGTTTTGAGGTTATCTGCAAGCGACTTAAGAGGACGACGTTGTGCAGCTGAAATAGCTCCACCTGATGAACCACCATGCTTAATGGAGTTATCAATAAGTGCATCCACCGCTTCTTGAAGAATACGCTTTTCGTTACGAAGAATCACGTCAGGAGCGTTAATCTCCTTGAGTTTCTTCAAGCGGTTGTTACGGTTAATAACGCGACGATACAAGTCATTTAGATCACTCGTTGCATGACGCCCTCCTTCAAGCGCAACCATAGGACGAAGTGCTGGAGGAATAACAGGAAGACGAGTAAGGAACATCCATTCAGGGCGAAGTCCTGAACGAATCATTGACTGGATAAGACTCATACGCTTTTGAAGTTTCTCGCGATCTGCGGCACCCGCCTTCTCAAGCAATGCTGCCACTTCAACACGAAGCTTCTCAAGGTTGATTGACTTACAAAGGTTGTATATTGCCTCAGCTCCAATAGAAGCTTCAAACATTGTTCCGTAACGAACAGAGAAACGATGGAAGGTTGCTTCATCGAGCACGCGCCCAAGAGTAATCGCTTCTATATCTCCCTTAGCAGAAAGAAGTAGCTCTTTTACCTTTTCCTTAGACTTATCATCTTGAAGTGATTTAATTTTATTTTTGTATTCAGCATCAAGATCACGCAAGATACGGTCGCGCTCATCTTGTACTACCTTTGTCACAATATAGCCAGCGAAATACACTACCTTCTCAATATCAGAAGCTCCGATACCAAGAAGAAGTGAGATGCGGCTTGGTACACCACGAAGGAACCACACATGTGACACTGGAGTACAAAGCTCGATATGCCCCATGCGCTCACGACGCACAATAGAACGAGTAAGTTCTACACCACATTTCTCACAGACAATACCCTTGTAGCGTATACCACGATACTTACCACAGTAACACTCGTAATCACGCTCTGGACCGAAAATTTTCTCATCGAAGAGTCCCGCCTTTTCTGGACGTTGGGTACGATAGTTAATGGTTTCTGGTTTTGTGACCTCACCATATGACCAATCGCGAATCATGTCAGGAGACGCTAAGGTAATCTTCACAAGATCGAAATCATTTTGCTGTTCTCTTTTTATTGGGTTCATATACTTGTTTAGTATTATCCTTAGTTAGTAATATCTTCATCAGCCTCACTCTCTCTCTTGTGGGTCAAGTCAACATTGAGTGCAAGACCTTTCAAGTTGCTCAAAAGCACATTAAAGGATGCAGGGATGTTTGGCTGATTAATACGTACCCCTTTCACAATAGAATCAAAGGCAGCTGAACGACCAACAATATCATCTGATTTGATAGTGAGGATTTCACGAAGCGTGTGAGCGGCACCATATCCAAGAAGTGCCCACACCTCCATTTCTCCAAAGCGTTGACCTCCACTTTGTGCCTTACCACCAAGAGGTTGTTGTGTAATAAGTGAGTAAGGACCAATTGAGCGCATGTGGATCTTGTCTTCCACCATATGGTGCAGCTTCAAGATATACATATACCCAACGGCAATGTCTTGCCCAAATTTTTCACCTGATCGTCCGTCATAAAGTGGAATCTTTCCATTTTCAGGGTATCCCGCCTTCTTAAGTTCTTGCTTAATTTCAACATCAGTTGCTCCCATAAATGGAGGTACGATTGCCTGATAGTCGAGGGTATTTGCAGCAAGTCCCAAGTGCATTTCCAAAATCTGTCCGAGGTTCATACGACTTGGCACACCAAGTGGGGTCAAGATCATATCAATAGGTGTTCCGTCCTCCATGTACGGCATATCTTCAACAGGAAGGATGCGAGAAATAACTCCCTTGTTACCGTGACGCCCTGCAAGCTTGTCACCCACTGAAATATTACGAAGTTGAGCGATCTCAATATAGATCTTTTTGATGATACCTGAATCAAGATTGTCTCCCTTCTCACGTGAGAATACCTTTACACCAATAACGCGCCCTCGCTTACCATTTTCCATGCGAAGTGAAGTATCCTTCACATCCCGTGCCTTATCTCCAAAGATAGAACGGAGTAGACGCTCTTCAGGAGTCAATTGTGTCTCACCCTTTGGCGTAATCTTTCCAACCAAAATATCTCCTGGACGCACTTCAGCTCCAATGCGGACAACACCATCTTCATCGAGATTTTTAAGTTTACCTTCAGAAACGTTTGGAATATCGTGCGTGGTTACTTCTGGACCAAGTTTGGTATCACGTACCGACACTTCGAACTCTTCGATGTGAATAGAAGTAAACTTACTGTTTTTTACGAGACGCTCTGAGAGAATAATCGCATCTTCATAGTTGTTACCTGACCAACTCATAAAAGCAACGAGTGTATTTTGACCGATGGCCATCTGCCCCTTGTCTGATGTTGAAGTATCGGCTAGGAGATCTCCACGCTTCACCTTTGTTCCTACTGTTACTACAGGACGCTGATGGAACGCAGTAAATCCGTTTGTACGCACGAAGTTTACCAACGGGTATTCAATTTTTCCTTTCTTACCCTCAACAACAATTTTGCGTGCATCAGACACAATAACCTCTCCTTCCTCTTTAGCGAGGATGAGACGACCAGTATCACGAGCTGCAGCTTCTTCAATACCAGTAGCAACAAGGGGAGCTTCAGGGATAATACAAGGAGTCGCCTGCTTCTGCATATTACTTCCCATGAGCGCGCGGTTAGCATCATCATGATCAAGGAATGGAATCATTGATGTTGCGATAGAAAACGCCTGATCCGGTGCCACGTCAATAAAATGCACTTCTTTCTTAGGCACGATTGAAGGACTCCCCTCTTTACGTACTTCAACACTTTCTACAGTAATGTTCCCATTATCATCGTATGGCGTAGCAGCATGTGCAATGTTGTACTTCTCCTCTTCAAGCGCGTTTAGATAGAGAATTTCTTTTGTAATTTTCCCATTAAGCACTTTTGCGTACGGCGTTTCGATCATACCGAAATCATTGATACGAGCATATGTGGCAAGACGCAAGATAAGACCGATGTTCGGACCTTCTGGGGTATGAATAGGACAAAGTCGTCCGTAGTGACTAGGGTGTACATCGCGCACTTCAAAGCCTGCACGTTCACGGGTGAGCCCTCCGGGACCAAGTGCTGAAAGTGTACGGAGGTGTTCAAGCTCTTGAAGAATATTTTCTTGAGCCATGAACTGTGAGAGCTGGTTCGTAGTGAAAAATTCTTTAACCGATGCTTGGAATGGACGTGGGTTGATAAATTGAATAGGTAGGGTTGAAGTCGCATCAATAGTAGACATGCGATCCTGAATATTACGCTTCATACGTGCCATACCTACACGCATTTTCTGCTGGAGCATTTCACCAACATAACGTACGCGACGACTACCAAGGTGATCGATGTCATCTGGGAGTGCGTTAGGCGTATTGTTGAGTGACACAACATGCTTTGCAATGAGCCCTACGTCAGTGAGGTTTAGCGTGCGCACAGAAAGCGTTTTCTCATCAAGAGGAAGGTTAAAACGCTTGTTAAAGCGGAAACGTCCCACAGGAGAAATGTCATAACGCTCAGTTTCAAAAATTGAGTTCACGAACTCACGGGCGTTATCAGCTGTCGCCAAATCACCATCGCGCATGCGCTTATAGATCTCAATGTAAGCGTCCGCTGTTGTTTTCGCAGTATCTTTAGCAAGTGTGAGTTCAAGCACCTTTTTAAACTGCTCATCCCCTTTAGCAAGGTTTAATATGTCTGTATCTGTTTCAGCCCCCATCACACGAAGGAGTGAAGTGACAGGAAACTTACGCTTACGGTCAATACGTACGTACATGGCGCCATCTGGATCTGTCTCAAACTCAATCCAAGCTCCACGAGAAGGAATAACACGAGCGCCGAAGTAACCTCGCCCCTTTACTTCCTCAAGAGTGAAGAGCACTCCAAAAGAACGTGCGAGCTGTGGTACGATCACACGCTCAACACCGTTAATCACGAAAGTTCCGTGATCAGTCATGAGTGGGAAATCAACCATGAAGATTTCCTGCTCTTTCTTAGAGTTAATACTCTTATTAGTGAGGCGTACTATAGTGCGTAGCGGCGCTTCGTAGGAGAGTTTATTGGCCTTAGCATAATGCTCATCATACTTTGGCTGTCCAAGCTCAAAACTAACAAATTCAAGAGTGAATTTCTTGTCAGAGTAATCTTTTATGGGAGAGAATTCTTTGAAAATTTCTTTGAGCCCCTCTTCCACCATCCATTTGTAGGATAGGACTTGAGGTTCTACGAGATTAGGAAGCGTGGTGAGCGGTTCTTTGAAACGCCCGAAATACTTTTTTTCCATGGTGTATACCAACTATTATTAAAACTTATTAATCCTCTCTCCTTCACAAAAAAAGAAAACCGCCCCATCCTCCCTAGGGGCTTTTCGCTCTCACTTTTTTGTTATGTACGGCTTTGCACGTGGCTTTTTTAGAGTGATGTTTGAGCCTCACTCTAGCGACTTATGGAGTAACCTTTATCCATAACACAATCGTAGGTTAGCCGAAATTATACGCGCAAAAATGGCTATGTCAAGCGTTTTTTCCGCCTTTTGGGGATAAGTAAAAAACAAAGCCCGCGGGATTCCCCGCGGGCTCGATGCCTAACTCCTGTCAGCCGGAAACGCCACTTGCCATCCTAAAGTCGGCTTCTGTTTCCCGGACCGCCGCCGCCCTAGCTTTCTCACTCAGAAGGCGCCTTTGGCCCTTGCGAATTGTGCGGATCTCCTGAAGGAACCGTCCTGCCTTTGATCTCGCCACCACGGCCTCCTCAAGAGTTTTGGCTGGCCTCGGCACCCTATCTAAGCACAGGTAATCAGGGAGTTTCGTCTGGAGTGCTATTTCGAGCAGTTTCGCCTCACATGCTTCGGACAGGTCAAGCATATAGGGACGGAGCAGATTGAGCTCGCCGATGTGGTCGAGAACTTCCACCATCCAGGGTTTTGCTACCTCGAGCTGCTCCCACTGCACGCTCATTGCCTGCTTTTCTTCTTCCTTCAGCCACGAGTCAAGTACAGGCGCGCGGATTTGAAAGAGGGTACGCGCCAAAGTACAAAGGAACTCGTGAACCTTCTTCGCTGTTGAGCTCCCCCTTTCGTGTCGAGCTGGAAAGTTGACGAAGCCCTCCTCAGGGTCGTTTCGGAAAAAGTGTTGAATCATCGGGAAAAGATCCCCGAGAATATGCCTTTCCCAAAAAGGGCTTAGGCCATGTCTCCCCTCTCCTTCTGGCGTTTGAGCAAAAACCTTGCTGGTCACAACATCAAGTGCCTTGCTTGCAACCATTCGGCGCAAGTCAGAAACCGATACCAGCTGTGGGTTGCCATTAGCGTCGCGGGCCATGGTGATATGCTTGTCAGAATCGCCCACTTCGCCCCTCATGAGACTGAAAGACGACCAACCATCTGCCACTCGCAAATAGAAGCCGGCCTTGTCCTTATATGCATACTCTTTCTCTGCGTAGTGACGACGCTGAAGTGGAACATCGAAGCCCGAGAGGAGGAGCCCCACCATCTCGTGGTAAGTAGCTCCATGCCAACGGACCAGCCACTCGTGCCAGTTCTTTGTAGGAAGAACCTTCCTTTTGTTGAGCGGGAGTATGCCGTCGATCAAAGCATTTTCTGCCGCAATGCGCTCCTCCACAACTCGATCAAAAAGTGACATCACCTTACCCTACCTTTCCGGTTAAAACAGTTATGCCCCGCACTGTGACGGGACGAGGTACTACCACTTCTTAAATTACTCCTTATATAGAGCGTGTCAATTAAGACTTAGTTTTTATTTTTCCACTCCTCTATCTTTTTATGATCTCCTGTGATCAAAACCTCTGGGACTGAATATTTTTTTCCCTGATATTCAAAACTTTCTGGTCGAGTATATACTTCAGAGCTTGAAACGCGATATTCCTCTACTGACTCAAGGTTACCCAAGACTCCTTTCACACGACGGGAAATACTATCAAGTACAACCATGGCAGGGAGCTCTCCCCCGGTGAGCACATAGGGACCAACTGATAATTCTTCGGCTTTTAGTATCTTTTGTACTCGTGCATCTATCCCTTCATAGCGTCCACAAATCAAAATGAGATTAGTATATTTTTTAACTGCTTTTTCAGCTACGTCTGATGAGAATTGGCTCCCACTTGGCGAGAAGAAAAACACCTTAGCCTTCTTAGGATCTTTTATTTTTTTATAGGCTTTTTCTATCGCAAGGAGTACTGGCTCGGCACGAATAACCATACCAGGTCCCCCTCCATAAGGGCGATCATCAACTATTTTGCTCACATTACCATCGGGCCACACTTTTCTGTATTTTCCCTTCACAAAATCCCGTGGGTTATAGAATGAAATTTTTATTTTCTTTTCTTTTTTGGCGCGCGCCAAAATAGACTCATTTAAATATGAGTCAAAGCTTTCCGGGAAAAGGGTGATGATATGGAAATGCATATAAAAAACCGTGGAATTACCATACCACGGTTTTTTATATTTGTCTTTATTTAGATTTAGATAGTCCCCTCTTTGAGTCCCTCTATAACCTCGTCCACACTTGACGCTGAAGCACCAACTACCTGACGGCCTTCTGGCTCATTAATCTTGAGGTTAACGCGAGCATTATTCTTCATACCCACCACTCGAAGTAGTGTACGGATAGCCTTGGCAGTGTTGCCCGAGCGACCGATCACTTTCCCCATATCATTTGGATCAACATCGAGAGTAAGGAGTACCCCCATTTCATCAACTGTTCTTGTAATTTTTACTGCATTCGGATTATCCACTAACGACTTAACGACGTGCTCTAGAAATACTGCATCTTGTTCTGTCATAGGTCTCTTGTTGTCAAATTATAGTGTTAAAACGATGAGTGACAATCTTTAGCTCATCATTAGTCTTGATTATATAAAAATTACCCCAAAAAACAATCCCTCCCTCGCCAAGGGCGAGGGAGGGATTGTTTTTAGTTATTATGCAGCTACCTCTGCTTCAGTGGGTGCCTCTGCTTCTACTTGAGGAGCTTCGACCACCGGAGTCTCAACAGGGGCCTCTGCTACTGGAGTTTCTGCTTTAGGTGCCTCTTCTTTCACTTCCTTTACTGGAGGGGTCTTCTTTGGAAGTACATTTTTCTTTTTACCAGTAATAACTTTTTCTGACACCAAGAGATTATGCACCGTGTCTGTTGCTTGAGCTCCAACACTCATCCAGTACTTCACACGTTCAGCATTTATAACTGGCTTGTTAAAACGTGGGTCATAGTTGCCAAGCACCTCAAGCACCTTACCACTTTTTGTAGAATTAAGACGGTCAGTCAAAACCACACGAAAATTAGATTCGTGTTTGCGGCCAACGCGCTGTAGTCGTATTCGTAACATAAGGGGAACCTTACCAAAAAAGAAGCCTAAGGTCAAATAGCCCGGACATAAATATACCCCATAACACACCCTACGCCCAAGGTAGCCCCTCCCTAAGGAAGCATTAAAAAAAAAGGGGCGACCTTCCCAGGTTACCCCTAATCGCTCATAGAACCATGTTCGGGCTAAACGAATAGGAACGAGCCGCAAGACCTGTATCATAGCGCAAAACAAAAATTTGTATAGTCAATCCCCGTTTTCCATGCTACTCTGGTGCTCTATATATATGCACCCAAAACAGGCGAAAAAACCGACTGAAACCCTCGAGGGCACTATCTCAATCACCAGCAAAGGCGTGGGGTATGTTGCTATTGAGGGACGTGAGGAAGATGTTGAAATTGCCCCTGAAAAAACAGGCGTTGCACTCCACGGAGACACTGTTCGTATCGCACTCATCGGTAAGAACTTCTACAACCGCGTAGTGGGTGAAGTGCTCGAAGTTATAGAGCGCCGAAAAACTCACTTCACAGGGAGCGTTATAAAAGATGGCAACCACACAGTGATTGTCGCTGACAATCGCAAAATTCACGTTGTTTTTGAAACAACTGACCCTGTTACTTTAAACACCAAAGTGTATTTTAAACTCATTTCATGGCGCCGCAGAGAGGATACTCCTAAAGTACGTATCCTTAAGGTAATCGGGGAAAAAGGAGATCACAATACCGAAATGGAATCGATCGTCCTCGACCGCGGTTTTTCCCCTACCTTCCCACCTGAAGTAGAGGCTGAAGCTGAAGCAATAAAAAGAGGGGCAGAAGCCGATCTTAAAGGAGAAGCTGCTAAACGCCGAGACATGCGTGGAACACTCACTATGACTATTGATCCGTTCGATGCAAAAGACTTCGATGACGCGATTTCATTCCTCACTCTCCCAAATGGCCATTACGAAATCGGCATCCATATCGCTGACGTTTCGCACTATCTGCAACATGGATCGCATCTCGACAAAGAGGCGGTGAAGCGGGCCACCTCCGTATATCTTGTAGACCGTACTATCCCTATGCTTCCTGAAATCCTCTCAAATGACCTCTGTAGCCTTAACCCAAATGAAGACAAGCTCGCTTTCTCTGCTATTTTTGAAATGGATACTACGGGGAAAGTCTATAACAAATGGTTCGGTCGCACGATCATTAACTCCACTAAACGTTTTACCTACGAAGAGGCACAGGAAAGCATTATTGGAAAAAGTGAGCTATACCGAGAAGAACTTACGATATTAAATACCATTGCCAAAAAACTCACTCTCGAAAGAACACGCAAGGGAGCCATCTCTTTCGAGCAGGATGAAGTTAAGTTTGTACTCAACGAAAAGGGAGTACCCATCAAAGTTATTCGCAAGGTGCGCTTTGATGCGCACAAGCTCGTAGAAGAATTCATGCTCCTTGCTAATCGCGAGGTTGCCTTTTTCATAAACGAGCACCATAAGAAAAAACATGGTGAGAAAGATACCCCTCTTTTCCTCTACCGTATTCATGATGTTCCTCATACAGAAAAAATCGCTGAACTGGCCCTTTTTGTAAAAGCACTTGGCTACGATTTACCTATCAAAGATACACATGTAACCGGTGTTGAATTAAATGCCCTTTTTAAACAGTTAGAGGGGAAGGCGGAAGAGATGATGATTAAAACCGCTGCCGTACGCTCAATGGCAAAAGCGATTTATTCGGTGAACAATATTGGTCACTATGGTTTAGCGTTTGACTACTACACTCACTTCACTTCCCCTATCCGCCGTTATCCTGATGTGCTCGTACACCGACTTGTTGCGGAGTATCTCGAAGGCAAGAAAATACCCCAACAAGAATTTGCCCGCCTTGAAAAACTTGCCTCAATCACCACCGAAGCCGAAATTCGTGCTGCGGAAGCAGAGCGTGAAAGTATAAAAATGAAACAAGTTGAGTACATGAGTACCCGCATCGGGCAAACCTTTGAAGGTACTATTTCAGGAGTTACTGAATGGGGAATGTACATAGAAGATAAGGAAACTAAAAGTGAAGGTATGATCCGCCTTAAAGACTTAACCGATGATTATTACGCACTCGATCAAAAGAATTATCGCCTCGTTGGAGAACGTACGAAAAAAACCTACGCCCTTGGAGACAGTGTAAAATTCCAAATCATTGGCACCGACGTAGAACGACGCATGATCGATCTAAAGCTTGTAAAATAAAGCGCCGCCCTTCTGGCGGCAGCTCCTATCGTCCGTGGGTGAACACCCCTTTTTCCTTGTAGCGATTTGCGTAAAGAAGCGCTTCGTCAAGCGGAAGCGGCGGCATGAACTCGACCTTTGTTCGGTCACCGCCACAGGTCGAATACCGCGAAACCTCCTCGCAATGGGTTGGCGAGACCATACTGATAGTCACTGACATGGTTGTGCCGCCCGCCTGTTCCTTGCCGAAAAGCTGCCCCAAAAGGGCCGTGATAAGTTCCATCGCCTTCTCCTTCTTGGAAGTTACGAAAATTCCGAAGTTAAGGATACCCTTTGGAACCTTGTTGTCAATTTCTATACCGCCGACACCTCAAGTCGCTCGATATCCCATATCTCTCTTCCAATCTTATCTTCAATGTCTTTAAGATCACGACGCAACTCCTCTTCACGACTTCGCTCTTCCTGTGTAGGATCCTTACTTACGCGATCGCGCTTAAGCATTTCAATTTCACGTTCGATATCACGGCGAAGCACGGCAAAACCCCTTCGTAATGCCTCTTGGGCTTCGTTTACTTCTTTGAGTACTACCTTATGCTTACGCTTAGCCCGCACGGCATGATAGAGCATGAGGATAAGGAGTCCTACCACAACGAGCACCAGTATAGAGACTACTGCAAGATAGAGGGACTCATAACTCACACGTGTCACCCCAAAGACAATCGCCGCACGAGCCACATTCATCTCTATTTGTGAGGATGGAGGACTGCTTATGTCTCCAAGCCTTGCCTGAGTCCAAAGAATATATTTTCCAGGAGAGAGGAACGTATTATGTCTATAGAACCATTCCCCTTTCTTATCTGATGTCACCTCGTAGCTAGTTGTCTCACCTGTTGAAATATTTTGAGAGAAGATAGTGACTGCAGTGTCTTTATTTTCTGTTTTCCCGCCAATATAGAAGATTTCATTATTTGAAACATTTTTAGAAATAGTGGTGACATAGGGAGGGGCAAGTTCTACTGTCCCCGCCTTATCATCTGCCGCATACACCCTACCTCCTGCCACAAGCGAAAGTAGAGAAAGACCAACAAAAGCAAAAGCGATTGCTACTGTACCGTACTTACTCTTATAACGTTTAAGCTCCTCAAGTTGTGAACGAATCTGGTCAGGTAGTTCTCTTGTTGCGCGTTTTGCTTCAAGTGTGTCGTGTTTGCGCTTGTAATGCATAACGCCATACACAAGAAGTGCAATAAGAAGAAGGAGGAGGATAATAGAAAGTGCCCAAGGAATCGCGAAGCTTCCAATAATCAGCCCATCTTCACTCGTAAACCCGACAACCGCATCTGAAATATTAAGTCTTTTGATAACCTCTTGATAATTCCCCGCCTTATCATAGGCACGCACAAATACATCATATACCCCAGGATCAAGCCTTTGCGAAACATAGGGACTTTCTACTTCTATAAAAAGTGACTGATTCCCCTTCTCTTCACTTGTATTTGGTTTAAGATTTACAATTTTTAACTCATAATGATCAACACCTGAGCTTTCATCAGTAGTACTAAATTTAATAATCGGCTCACGAACGCTTGTACGTGCTGCTGGTAAAATAGCGATTGGAAAAAGCGCTGGGGGGGTCGTGTCTATATTAATCGCAAAATGTGTAACGCCCCCCCATGCACCATCACGGAATGATTTAATATGAAAATAATACCTTCCATCGGGAATATTTTTTTGAATAATTTGAGATCGTTTCCCTTCTCCCACATCATCAGGTAGCGCCACAGGATCCGTATTAAAAATATAACTAAAATTTTGTACAAGTTCACTTGTCCCCCAACTCAAAATAGCAGAGGAGTTTGTATACCATAAACTTTGATTCGGATGTGTCTCTGAAACAACAATTGGCCCAGCTGGTGGAGGAAGAGTCAGTAAATAAAGGGCGGTATCCTGATGACTCAAATCATTTGTCCCCTGCCCATCATTTAAAAGTATTTTCGAATTATCACTTGAAAAGCGAACAATCGCATTCCCAACTGACTTAACACGAAAAGTAAGTGTTGCAACGAGTGCGTTATTCACGTTTATACCCTTAGGGATTCCGCCCTGTAAACGCACTTCGCCTGTGGCATTATTAAACTTTGGCTGGCTTGTCCAAACAGAAATAATTGAAAGATTAGTCTTTGGGGAAACCAACTGAATCCTATCGGGCGGAAAGCGTAAATCAACATCAAGTGCATTCACCGACTTTCCCTCTGTATCAAGCAATATTTGTACATCAAAAGTGCTTCCTACTGTAAAAGCCCCTGAAGTTGGGCTCAGGATAAGTGCTCCCGCACTGACAGAGGATGCAAAACTAAAAAACAAAAATAACCCTCCTAAAAGAGAAAAAATAAACTGACGAAATGTACTATGAGCTTTGGGGTGATTATTAGTAGGAATCATGACTTGTCCCCTGCCTTCGGTGATAGAAAAAGAACAATACACCGAATACGGATACTATCAGTATACCTAATGTAAGAAGATAACTGAACCAACTATTTACTTTCTGTGGTGATAAGTCAGCACGCGTTTCCAATTCCTTTATACTGCTATTACCATTTCGATCAACCACCTTAAGATAAACATACGACTTTAATGTCTGATCCATAAGCAAGGCAGGGCTTGTAACTACCTTCCAAGAAAAAGCTTCATTTTCTTTACCAGAAGGTATTTTTGTCGAGGTTTCAAGTAGTTCGAAATGATCCACCCCACTCTCAGCATCCTTTGCTGCAAAAACTATAAAATAAGCCCCCTCAAACATCGCCTCATTTTGTGCGATATCTAGTCGCGTGATTTGAGGGGGAACATTGTCGTTTGGAAGAATTGCTTCACTTGTAACTCCATCCTTTTTTGCCAAAATTGGTAACTCAACTGGGGCAAGAATTACAGGAGTTGCTTTACCATCATTTTTATAAGCTATCCCAGTTCCCGCAACATGGGTTCCCCCCTCTTTGTGTGCGGTGAACACTACCGTCACCACCTCCCCTCCAGTAACTACCCCACGTGGAATAATTCCAGAAAAGAGAAGCGACCCTTTTTGGGCTTTAGTATCTTTAAGATCAACACTTTTTACCCATGTTGAAATAATTGAAGACCCATCAAGTACTGAAGTGGGGGTCAAATATTCAGGATCAAAGGTTAATGAGCCTTCAAGCGCATTAACAGCAGTTCCATCTTGAACAAGCATAAGGCGCACAGGGACCTTCATACCTACAGAAACTTCCAAGGTACTTTTTTCAAACTGAAGCGAAGTAGCAAAAAGCAAATGCGGAAAAAACACTACAAAAACTAAAAAGAGTGCGGGTACTTTTTTAAAAAATAGTTTAATCATACTTACTTAAGCGGCTTTTCATGCCAGTAATACGCCATAATACTAAAATCATAGATATCAACCTTTCCATCTCGACTTAAATCAACACGCAATGGTGGATCACGTTTATCAAACCAATAATACATGATGGAGAAGTCAACAATATCAACATACCCATCACAGTTTAAATCTGCCATCTCCTTGCATTCCAAAAGAGGTTTGGTAAGTGGAGGAATATATGAAATTGGTGGACCACCCCCACCCCCACTACTACTTGGAGGAGTCGTTGTAGTACTTCCAAGGGGGGTCGCCGTTATCTCACTTGAAGTTGCAATATAATTACCAAAAAAATCTTCTGTACGTACTACAAAATAATAAGGTGTCCCATTTGTAAGACTTCCCATCGTCGTACTTAACACATTCCCCACACTACTGTAAGTATAGGGCCCCCCCGCAGTAAGCGATTTGCCAATGGTGTATCCCCCAACGGTCCAACCCAAAAAACCAGAACTCCCTGTCCAAGAAAGTGCTACCGTTGTATCACCAGGAGTACCAGAAAGCGTCCCTGTCGTGACAAGAGGAAAATACAAAAACCCAGCCTTCACTTCGAAATTCGTAGCGGCGCTCTCTCCACTTGAAGGCTGCGCTAGAACTCCTTGAAGCTGATAATTTGCAGAAGAGGCGTATGATGCAGGGGCAATTACTGGATCTTGCACTTGAAAACTTGAGCCCGTATAGTCGTCAGCTAAAACGGCTAGTGGTCCCCCCACTCCCGTAAGGAGCAATAAAATAACTATAGCCTTAAGGGTCTTGGTGAACATTTAGGACTTTATTAATTACTGGCAGGTGCATTGTTGACATTAAATGGAGAAACCTCGAGTATTTTATCTTGCTTCACACTATAGAGTATTGCCTTACCACTCTTACTGTAAAGAAGCACTTTATCCCCTTTTTGGGCCTTAGCGAAAAAAGCCTGGTCTTTAAGCTTATCCGGATCTGAAACCGTTGCCAATGTTGGTTGTTCATCATCTGGAAGCACCATAAGTCGACTTACCTGTTTGACCGCTGCCTGTAGTTCCTTAAGTGCCTGCGCTTGTGGGTCCTTATTAGCATTAGCTTTTTGATAAAAGTAAAACGAAGAACCACCTGCCAAAAAGAGTAACACTACAAGCACCGTCGTCATTGGTGATTTTTTAAACAAATAACGCAAAGTTACTTTTATTCTCCCCCAAAAACCAATGGTTTTCTCTTGAGGTGTAGTTACAAAAGAGGTAGACGTTTTTTGAATTTCAGGTTGTAGTGGAGGCATAGGTGTATCTATTACTAATAACTATAGGCGTAGTATAGCAAAGAGTAGCTATCGAATCTAATAAGATTATTGTGCGGTACTTTCTTGTTGAACGGGGGGATTTCCTTCAGTAGTTTGAGGGGGTGTTGGGGTCACTCCTCCATCCACAATTGAAGGACTTGGTGGAGCTGTCGCTTGAGAAGACCCACTGTCTACACTCCCTGTGATTACTGTCGCTGAAGACGACGCCTCATTAGGGGGACTTGAAGTACTGCTTACTGGTGCTGAGGGAGTAGTAGTTGAAACATCGGCTGCAGGCGGCGCTGGAGCGGTATCATCCTCTTCGTATGCATTATTTCGCTCGGTGAACACTTTTGCATCTTTAACTGCAAGCGCTACCCAGCTAAAGCGGATGTCCTCTGGGGCCTTCGCATTAATTCGAATAGTAAACCCATGTACACTCTTATTTGAAATAATGTAGCGCACATCACCCTTGAGAATTGCATCTCCCGTACTTGTTGCGTCGGTATCTTCAAGGCTTATGGAAGCATTTACAATCGGCGTATCAGTGTAATCCCTATCAAAGGCGACATAGACACTCTTGCTGCCCTTAGGAATAACTGCGAACCCTCCAGTATCTTTCGTGAAATATGGACGTCCAATAAAGAGTGTGTCGCTCATAAATGCAGTGGTAGTCCCTATACTTGATATGGTGTCAACACTAAGTCCCCCATTAAAGACAGTGCTTCCTCCAACAGAAAGACCGCTACTTAATGTGAACGTCTCAATAGTTGTCGTTGCGCTACTTGTACCAACAGTAGTTGCCACATCGGTATGACTAAATGCATTAAGGAGATTTGCGAGAAGTGCGGTATGAGCAGGAGTTAGATTTCGTGCAGTAACGTCCCCCCCAAAGGCGATATTACCGAGCGCGTCAATAGTGAGCGCAGGTATATCATCACCATTTCCACTAAGTGTAGCAATCGCTGAAGTAGTACCTACACCCAAAGTATTCTCTGTTGAAGTCCCTGTGGTTGAGGCGATAGCAAGGAGAGTACTTGATGAAGTAGCAAAAGTTTTGTTGATTAAACTAATTTCAAGCTTACCATCAGCCCCAACGCGCACTGTGTAATTACCAAGAGTAAGACTGTTTGTTGCAAGGTTCTGAGTGGTAATATTCTTAGCCTTAAGAGTATCTACATCAAGCGTAAGACCAGTAATATGTCCGGCCTCAACGTTTTCGGCACTCAAAAGTCCTGTCACAATTTCTGGAGCGATAATTTGTGACACCGCGCTCACACGATCAGTGAAAAGCTCTGATTGTGCTGCAACTCCTTTATTTCGAGAGTCACGTAACTCAGTTAAGAAAGCAAGTACTGCGTCAGCCTTACGGTTTTGTGTCACCATAAAAGTAGATGAGGTTGCCATAGTAAGTGGCGAAGCCTCACTGCTTGTAGCAATATCAAGCCCTGTTGAAGACTCGAGTGATGCGAGGGCTGCCTTTCGATCATTCCAATCAGCCATCACTGTATCAACATTTGCACCATTGTAATCAATCAAGTTCACAAACATCATAATGGTGGTGCATTGACGTCCGGGAATGAAGAAATCACTTTGTGGACAATCAACGAGAGTTTTTGGATCAATCGTTTCAAGTGCCTTACCAATCACACGACCAGAAAGAGAAGCTTTCATCGCATACCCAGGGACTGAAGCGGCAGTTAGGAAATCTCCTGCACGAATCATGCCATTTTCAGTTGAAACCCTTACAGGAACACGTCCAACAAGTGCAACAGGGAATGAATTTTTGGTATAGGCACCAGTAACAAACCCAGGGTCAGTTGAAACGACTCCAAGTACATCTGGCTGATACTGATACTTTGTTCTAAGCACTCCATGGTTGTATTTTGGATCAAGTGACACCACTTCACCGTTTTCAAGGTTTTGATCAGAAGTATAACGTTCTGCCAAGTCAGCGCCCGATGTGTTAATCGTTGAGCCAGATGCACCGTATATGTCTCCCGAAGAGGAGACGCGGAACACTGAGATACCGTCTGACTGAAGATCGATAAGGTTAGTGTCTTTGGTTACCGCAACTTCAGTTAATGTTGGGGTTACTAATGTACGCTGTGGGTACACTGGAGTAGGTCCATTACCCATCCACACATCTTCTTGTATACCTCCATAACTTGGGAAGGCGCGTTTCAAATGGAAAGTAACTTGGAGCCATGTCTCACCTGTTCCGGGGTTTATCTTTGCTCCCGGGCGCTCTAGTGTTCGAGTGGTAGCTGTGGCAAGACCAGTCATAGTAGCTGCCGTGCGGATTTCAGCAGAAACCGCATCAAAAGTTCCCCCCTTAGTCTTCCATGTGAGCACAGAAGCACTATCAAGATCAGGAATATTTATTTCTTCTGTCGTGTACTTACCATAGGATGCCCAACCACCATCATACTCATAAACAGAGGTAGAAGAAGCAGTGGAAGAAGCTGCACCACCTAGGAGCACGAATTTACCATTATCAAGCTGGAAAGCTGTCGCACCAGGACCGATGTTGTTGTAGTTGTTAGTTACAGGAGATCCTGCGGTTGTAATACCAAGTCCTGTTGAAGGTGCAGTGTTCGTAGTTCTTGAAACCCAAGCACCGATTGCGCCGTTCACTCCAGGACCAGCAAGGTTAGTAGTATACGCACCTTCATTTTCAAGATAATGCTGGTAACGTGCTGTTGAAGTCGCACCAGCCCATACAGCAGTCCACGTTCCATCTGGTCGTGGCATTACAACATTACTTTCAAAACGAAGGTTACTGCTTGGGATGGCGATAGTTGGACCGACGATCGGCTTTGGGTCATTAGTGGCTGTCCAAAGAGTTGTAGTGTTACGAGCTGCACAGGCAACGGTCACGCTTGTTCCTGTTGGTTGGTTAGCCTGAACTTCGAGCCACGTACCATCACTTCGCTGGAAAACGATGGTTCCTGGACCACTCGCAACAGCTGAAACACCAGTTGCTGTACGGAAGGTCATTTGGAATGGATCAAAATACATCATTGTAGTAACCGCAGTACAAGCTTCACTTGCAACACCTGGATGGACTAGATAAGTACCGTTTGGAAGTGGAAGCGCAAAGGAGCCAGAACCAATAACAACTGCATTGGTGTTAGGACCTGCCATCATTGTTTCCGTAAATGGATCATATATTGAAGTAGTGGTAGTAAAGTTGCCATGGAGAATGAGTACACGGCCGTTTGGAAGTGGTATAGCCATTGCGCCACGGCCTGAATTACCAGTAAGATTTGGTCCCGTACTAAAGGTATTTGCAACTGGATCAAAAATAACTGTAGTTGAAGTGGCACCACTTCCTGCAGTGTTCACTGCATTTGCAAGAGTAATCAAGAACTTACCATCAGGACGCTTGAAAGCTAGTGCACCAATACCAATGTTCACATTGATTCCGTAGGCAGCTGGTACTGTTCCAAGGTTAGTAATACTTTTAGTATCAGGATCATACACTTGCGCATTCGGAGAAGAGGTTGCACCTGCGATAATCACAAATTTGCCATCAGGACGCTTCATCACAATTGAAGATGAGGCAATACCTGTTAAGAGTGAAGTCGTTGTCGCAAAAGCGCCATCAAAGAGCTGTGTACCGCTCCCTGAGGTTGTATTTTGAGTTCTAAAGTACTCATTATTTGCATTTTGCTGCAAGTTAAGTGCCACTGTTCCATCTGTTCTGTTATTCACATTAAGTGTTGCACCAGACGGTGAAGTTGAAGCATTTCCAAAAGTGAAAGTTGTGCGCTTATAGAGGTTATTGTTATTAACCGCCAAATATTGAAGCACGGGGTCAAGCACATTTCTTTGATATCGAGTAATACCAGACTTTCTCATCCCCCACTCTTGATCAAGGAAGTAAGGAAGTGCACGCTTCAAGGTCACACGCACCTGTACACGGTTTTGTGTGGTAATCGTTGGATCAATAAGGTCCCCACTCTTTGCAATCGACTTATAAGATCCGCTACATGATCCTGTTCCAGTTTTGACTTCAAATGTTACTACCCCCTCACCACCTATATCCCACGTAAGTGTTGAATTAGGATTAAGACCAGTTGCAACCATACAATCGGTTTCATATTGCCCTGCCAAACTTCCAGTAGTTGAAGCACCTCCAACAATAAAGCCCATATCATAGAGATCCACAGCGGTTGAATTACCACCACGGGTGATGGCATAAGTACCATCAGGACGAAGAAACGCGATAGATGTAGAGGCGAGCGCATTTGCAAGTGTTGGCCCCGTAGTAAATCCTGCTGCGTTTGTTGCATTCGCTGGGTCAATGATAGTCGTTGCGGTTTGGCCAGAACTTCGGATCAAAAGATATGTTCCATCCTGGCGCCAGACTGATTGAGCACCATCACCCAAAGCTGTTGCCGGACCAACAGAGAGGCTAGTAAATGTTCCTACTCCGGAGTTAGTAGTTGAAGCAGTAGTCGCTGGGTTATAGAGTGTCGAAGCATTAGCATCACCAGAAAGGATAAGGAATGTTCCATCACGAAGCTGTATTGAAAACGCACCGCTCTTTATTGTTGGGCCGTTCGTTGGAGTAATTGCACTACTGTTCGCTCCTGTTCCTGTTGTTCCATAGTTTTGAGAATAAAGGAATGCTGTAGTTGAGTTACCACCTGCAAAAATGAGGAAGGAGCCATCAGGACGACGAATGGCGTGCGCACCAGAGCGAATAGTTGCAGGTGAAGTTGGTCCTGCCGCTGACGTTCGAAGCCCTGGATCATAAATTGCTGTACCAGTTGACCCTCCACAATACACAATATACTTACCATCATCCCTTTGTACTGCAAATGTTCCATCGGCTGCGGTACATGAAAGGGTTGGTCCAGCAGTTACAGCAGTGTTTCCATATGGGTCATAAATAGATGTCTGCGTAGTTGAACCAGCATGTATCAAAAGATATCTTCCATCAGGTTGGCGGAGTGAAATCGCTCCACCCCCCACACCCTGTGCTCCAGTTGCTGCAGTATAACTTCCCATATTACCGCTATTACCATTCCAAATAGACGCAGTGAAAGTACCACCACCATGAATAATCATGTATCCACCATCGTCGCGAAGAACAACATGGCTTCCTGAGTTTATAGCAACGGCAGTAGTTGTCGCTGCAGGACTTGAAGCAACACCGAGATTACTATTCATAATAGTTCCACGAGAAAGTATCACGTCACTACCGCTTGTTGCAGTATTAGTAAATACTGCACCGGTGTAGTTAAAATCTGTAGTCTGACCAGTTGAAACAGTGCTCTTCACCACATCACTTGTTGCCCCTGTAATAGTAAGACCTCCGCCGTTTGCAAAGACTGCTTTATCAACCCCACCTGTCTGCAAGTGAAGGATATCTCCCGCCCCACGCTGATCAAGTACTGCTACGGGGTTAGCTGAGGTAGAAGAGGCGCCAAAAGTTACCCAAGGAGTAGTTGATCCGACTCCCAAACGTTTGTTAGTGCTGTCCCAATTAAAATTCGTAGCATCTCCACTAAAGTTTACCCCGTCATCAGTAAACTGTATTGCTTTAGCTGTCCCTCCTGGGGTCCCTCCTCCAGCTCCTGCGTCTGCACCACACTGAACATTTCCATTGCTATCAGTCTCAAGAACAAATGTTCCATTACATCCTGTAAGCGTTGAGAGGGTCATACCCTGACTTGCCACGCGGATCCCGGTGAAGGTTGAAGTTCCGTTGGTTGTATTTAGCTGTGCAGCACTGATACCACCGTTAAAGGAGGAAGTAGCTTGTGAATTAATTAGAAGTGCGCCTGTTGTTGCGATAGTCATTAAGGTAGTAGTAGCATTTAGGGCATCACTACTAGTTCCAAAGTAGAAGTTGCCATTAGCGAAACGGATGATACCGTGTTTTGCATTCGTCCCCCCATTTGGATCAGTAAGGGCCAACTGTGGAACAGTAGAAGAAGCAAGTTGAAGGAGCCAATTTGGAGTAGTAGTGCCGATACCAATTGCACCTGATGGCTTGATAAGCATCTTAATTGAAGAAGAAGCGAGCCCACCTGTTGTAAAACGAATTTCTGCTAAAGAATTAGTGGTGGAAGCAGTACCAAGAAGGAGGGCCGTGTCTGAACTATAGAGATAAGTATCAAGTGGATTACCCGCGTTCTGCAGAGCTTGACTATATCCCGACCCATTAATACCTAGATTGCCATAATAGGTAGTTTCTGTACCAATGTTTGATGTAACTACAAGATCAGATGAAGCCGATGTTCCGCCATTTCTATTTTGCACATTTACCTGCATGTAGTTATCAATATTTCCTGTAAAGAGTCCGGCCGTCACCCCACTACTGCCAACCTCAGAAGTAAAGCGAGCAAGAGTTGGTGAAGTGGTACCTATACCAATATTACCCGTAGCGCTAATTGTTAAATATGTTGATGTTGATGTAAGCGCATCACTACTAGTTCCAAAATAGAAATTACCGTTCGCAAAACGGAGGATACCATGTTTAGCATTAGTCCCTCCTCTTGGATCAGTGAGAGTTAATTGTGGAGCAGTTG
This sequence comes from uncultured Candidatus Saccharibacteria bacterium, assembly GCA_964541455.1. Taxonomy (GTDB): domain Bacteria; phylum Patescibacteriota; class Minisyncoccia; order Phycocordibacterales; family JAKFXT01; genus JAKFXT01. The sequence continues at coordinate 55,035 of CAZIPS010000005.1, forward strand.
CAGAAGCAATCTGGAGCATCCATGCAGGAGTAGAAGTACCGATACCGACAGTCCCCGCTGAATCTACATTAAACAAACTTGCATTATTTTGCCTAATATCAAAAATTTTAAACCCAGTTGTTGTAGCAATATTTGAATTAATTCTAAAGAAAGTACCTTGAGAACCCACCGTTGAACCAGAGGGTAAAGTAAATTGCGCTGCACTATAACCATCAGAAAGGCCATTCAGCGTATTCCAACTATATGATAAATCTGGGGAATCGCTTGTAGAAGAACCTACATTAAAATATCCACCTGTTTTATAGACTGAAAGTGCGAGTTTATTTACCCCCGAATTATCCCCAACTGACAATTGAGCAGCGGGGGTTGTTGAACCCACGCCAACGTCCCCACTACTTAATATCGTAAGTAATGTTGAGGTTGAGTTAAGGGCATCTACTGCCTTACCAAAATAGAAGTTCCCATTTGCAAAGCGGATGATCCCATGTTTAGTGTTCGTTCCTCCGCTCGGGTCCGTAAGAGCTAGCTGTGGGGCGGTACTAGAAGAAAGTTGAAGGAGCCAATTAGGAGTAGTGGTGCCTATCCCAACCGTAACTCCATACTGATTTCCCACACCCCCTAATACCATGGCATTTGATTTATTCACTATCGCTCCTGCACCAATAGCTGTTGAATAACTAAGGGTACCCAAACCAGCATCTGATTCAGCCCCTAGAAAAGTGTTGTAAATTCCAGTAGTAGTAGTAGTGCCCGCCCAAGTACCAAGTGCAGTTGAAGAAGCGCCTGTTGTTCCATAAAGTGCCCACCACCCTACTGCAACAGATGAAGAACCTGTTTGATTGTTACGCAATGCTTGATATCCAAGAGCAGTATTATACGAGCCTGTAGTATTTGAAATAAGAGACCATCCACCCAACACAGAGTTATAAGAACCACTTATATTGCTATTCATCGCTTGGAACCCAAGAACATTATTATATACACCCGTAATGTTATTAGCAGCCGCCCCATACCCTACTGCTACATTGTTTGTTCCAGTATTGTTAGCCGCCAGAGCATATGCACCAAACGCAGCATTTCCATCCGCACTATTTGATTGAAGCGCATTTAGACCAACTGCCGTATTTTCATTGCCCGTACTATTAGAATAGAGTGCACTATTTCCAATTGCCACGTTATCAGCGCCTCCTGTATTGCTGTATTGCGCTAATTGACCAATCGCAATATTTCCGTTTCCATTTTTAGAAGATCGAATACCAAGTGCTGAATTACCAATAGCAATAGTATTTAGCCCTGTATTTAACTCCGCTCCTCCAGCTCCATTTCCTATTGCAATCTGCTTTGTAGCGTCATTGGCAATAGTTAAGAACGTACTTGTTGCATTAAGTGCATCACTACTTGTACCGATATAGAAGTTGCCGTTCGCAAATCTCAAGATACCATGTTTTGCATTCGTGCCTCCGTTAGGATCAGTGAGTGCTAACTGTGGTCCAGTTGAAGAAGCAATTTGGAGCATCCAGGCAGGGGTGGTGGTGCCGATACCGACAAGGGTGTTTACTCCCCCATTTACGTAAATAGCATTTGGATTAAGGGCACTTGTAGTAGTGGCCCACTTTGAGTTAGGAGGGGCTCCTGCTCCACCTCCACTGGTATCATCTCCACAGAAAATATTGCCATTTGCATCAGTAGTGAGTTTCCCAGAGTTTGCGAAGCCTGCACAGTTAAGTGAGGCGACACGGATACCATTAGTGAATGTTGATGTAGCACTTCCAGTGATGTTGAGTGCTGCAGCATTTATGCCTGCCGTGAAGGTACTGGTTGCAGCACTTCCTACAGTAAGTACTCCTGAAACGCTAAGTGCTCCAGTGGTGGTGGCATTGCCATTTGCAAAGAGATTACCTTCTACAGAGAAACGCGAAGTAGGAGTAGTGGTACCAATACCGAGGAAGCCATTTGAGGTGAGAGTGAGGGCAGAGATTGAAGAGGTGGCAAACGTTGAGTTACTTGAAGTAGCAACATAGAGGAATCCTCCTGCATTGCGGAATGACCAATGATTGTTAGCACCACTGGTGTCTGAAAGGGTGAGTTGAGGAGCGGTTGAGGTTGAGAGTTGGAGCATCCAATTAGGTGTCGTGGTACCTAACCCCAAATACCCACCATATGTCATACGTGACATTTCAACACCCAATAAACTGGTTGACCAGAAGAATGGATCGATATTAATTTTCCCAATACTACCGTTATTATTCGCCTCCATCACAAGACCAGGATTAATGTCATAGATTTTTGACATCTTGTTGACATTGGTCGAATTAATAAAGAGCGAGCCTTGTAAATATGAATCTCCGACAACCCCAAGCTTCACACCTGTCGTACCTCCAGGGTTATAACTAGAGCCGGCAATTACTGTACTCACATTTGTCATACCAACACCAACATCACCACCATTATTAACAATAAATCTTGTTGCTGTTGAGGAGCCGACAACAAATGCAGGACCGGTAATCTGATTTGGATTTATTGAGAGCATACCCCATGGCGACGTTGTTCCAATACCGACACTATTTGTTGAACCGATAATAGAGAGAGCTGTTGAGGTTGAAGTTAACGCATCACTACTTGTCCCTATGTAGAAGTTTCCGTTAGCGAAACGAATGACCCCATGTTTAGCATCAGTGCCTCCGTTAGGATCGGTGAGGGCAAGTTGTGGGGCGGTTGAAGAAGCAAGTTGGAGGAGCCAGTTAGGGGTAGTAGTACCGAGGCCTGCCCTTCCAGAATTAAGAATGGTGAGTTTTGCAGAATCTGATGGACCAATCATCGTTGATGAGGCAGTGTTGTTGGTGATGTTTGAACCGAAGGCTGATGCTCCTTGTGCAGATGACCAGATGTTGTAACCAAGAGCAGTTGAGAAGAGTTGGGTAGCTGTTGATGAAGCACCAACGGCGGAGGATTGAATACCGGAAGCTGTAGTTGAAGCACCGAAGGCAGAGGAGTATTGACCAACTGCGCTATTTTGATAGCCGATAGCAGAAGCTCCTAGTGCTCCCGCATTATTTACAGCACCGACTGCAGTAACATACTGAGTTGAACCACCTGCGGTGTTGCTATAGCCCACGGTCAAACTTCGAATAGAGTTAATAACGTTTGAATTACCAACAGCAGTAGCGTCATCGGCTGATGATACATTATTGTTACTACCGAAGGCATTCATGCGTGGGTTACCACCCGTACCACCAATAATATTATTGTTTCCATAAGAGAGGATACCGAGGTCGGTAATTGCTGAATTTAATGTTCCCCCATTACCAACCATGAAGACTCCTTGACTTGGAGTGAAGCGGACAATACTTGAGGTTGCTGAGAGTGCGTCAGATGATGAGGCGATGTAGAAACTTCCGTTTGCGTAACGCAAGACCATGTGTTTAGCGTTAGTGCCTCCGTTAGGATCCGTAAGCGCAAGTTGTGGGGCGGTTGAAGAGGCAATTTGAAGTGACCAGTTAGGGGTAGTGGTGCCGACTCCTAAATAAGGATTAACGATAAGACCTCCTTTCGTGACAGCAGTGCCACCATATGTGCCAACCGCTACACCAAGGTTTACAGAATCACCACTTAAATAAGAAGTGGCTACATTGTTACCAAAAGTGAAAGCGGTTGTCTGGTTAGTTGGTGTACCAAATACAATGGCCCCACTATCTTGTGCATATAAGACATTACTGGATCCTGAAGATCCACCCTCAAGAGAGAGAAGGATTGAGTTAGAGTTAGCTGTCGAGCTTACTCTAATAAACTTACTTGAACCATTGCCTGTTCCAGCAACAGTAAGATATCCATCTGGGGAAGCCGTGCCGATTCCAACCTTACCACCAAAATAAGCAGAGGTATTTGATGTCACTCCCACCGCCCCAGCAACACTCAGTGAAGCATTTGGACTCGTACTTCCAATACCTAATCTACCACTGGTATCTAAAGTTAATGCAGACATTGATGATGTGGCAAATGTAGATGGCGATGCGGTTGCTATGTAGAACAGTCCTCCTACTGATCGTTGAACCCAATGATTTGATGTAAGTGACCCGTCAGAAAGCGCAAGTTGTGGGGCGGTTGAGGAGGCAATCTGTACTAGCCAGTTAGGAGTGGTGGTACCAATACCGACATAGCCCTTACCATAGAATTGGATTGATTCGTTACTAACTGTTGTAGTAGCAAAACCAACAGAACCTGAACCTGATCCTGATCCACAAGCTGCCCCTGTTCCTGTAATGAGTCCTGTGGCTGAAGCTTGAAGACAAGTAGTACCATTACCCCCTAAGTTAGATACAAAGAGTTGAGAAGTTGACGCAGTACCAGTTACGGTAAGTGCAGAAGTGGTGGCATTTGTCGCAAAGAGATTAGTGAAGTTACCGGTCGTTGCAAAGAATGAGGTACTCGTACTGT
>CAZIPS010000006.1:0-53401 GCA_964541455.1 uncultured Candidatus Saccharibacteria bacterium
AAAACTAAAAACCCGTATTGTTTGCAATTGCAAACAATACGGGTTTTTAGTTTTTATTTTATTTCTTCACCTCTTTTTTAAAAGGAAAACCTAGGTGATCAAAGAAGGCCTTGGCCTCTGCCTTAGTTTTGGCAGTAGTGACGACAGTGATCGCCATACCGAACACATCCTTTAATTCTTCGTCCACCACCTCTGGGAACACTACATGCTCCTTGAGTCCAATTGTCATGTTACCGATATTATCTACCCCGCTTGCGTTAATGCCGCGGAAGTCTTTGGTACGAGGAAGTGACACATGGAGAAGCTTATCGAGAAAACCGATCATACGAGCTCCACGAATGGTTACTTGGTAACCAATTGGATCTCCGATACGAGTCTTGTAACTTGCAATAGCTTGCTTCGCCTTACGAATTACAGGCTTCTGACCAGTGATTTTTGCTAAACGATCAGCAACAAGTTCTTGCTTCTTCTTATCTTTAAATGAGCCAGTACCAACTGACACCACCACCTTAGTGAGACGTGGCGCTTGCATGATGTTTTTATAGCCAAATTGATCTTTCAATACCTTGAAAGATTCTTCACTTAATGTTTTTACGCTTTTGAAAGTTGCCATATGAGTGTTTTAGAAGATTACTTACCAGAAATAGTTGAGCCGCTCTTTACAGCAACACGAGTACGCTTACCTTCCTCACGAACGATACGAATACGTGTAACTCCTCCTTTCTTAGGATCGACAAGGCTTACGTTTGAAACGTGTATAGGCATTGCCTTATCAACGATTTGTCCTTTCGCTCCTCCGCGACGTGCTTTCTGATGACGCTTTTTCATGTTAACGCCATCAATGAGCACCATTTCCTTTGCAGGAAGTGCACGAGCAACCGTACCGGTCTTACCCTTATCCTTTCCACTTGTCACTATAACGCTGTCTCCTTTTCTAATTTTCATACGATGTAACATTACACTACCTCTGGGGCAAGAGAAATAATCTTCTGGAACCCGAACTCTCCAAGCTCACGAGGAATAGGGCCGAACACGCGACCACCGCGTGGCTCTTTCTTGTCTTTATCCAAAATAACTACTGCATTCTCATCAAAGCGAACATAGGAACCATCTTTGCGACGAAAATCTTTCTTCGTGCGCACTACAATAGCAGGGAGGATTTCCTTCTTCTTTACCCCCTTGCGAGGCTCCGCGATTTGTACTGAAAGGATTACAATGTCCCCAATACGTGCATAGCGCTTCTTTGAACCGCCAAGCACCTTAAACACGCGCCCGATTTTAGCTCCGGTGTTGTCTGCAATTTTGACGATTGATCTTGGTTGAATCATACGGTGTTGTTTATATCAAGGAGACTATACTACCTTGAAATGTTTATCTTTTGAAATAGGAGGACACTCAACGATAGTTACCTTATCTCCTAGCGCCTTGGTGTTCCCTGCATCGTGTGCTTTAAAACGCTTGCTGCGCATAATGTATTTCTCATACTTAGGATGCTTTTCATAACGATCGATACGCACAACAACAGTGTCCTTCATTTTGTTTGACACAACAAGCCCAGTAAGCTCACGTGGAGCCCCGGTTGTTTTTGCTGTCTTTGTAGTTGCTGTTTTTTTAGTTGCCATACAATGTGTTTACTACTTAGCTTCGGCACCATTAAGAAGAGTGAGGATGTGTGCAATTGTCTTACGGATACCGCGGCCTTCGCGCACATTACGAGTCTTGCTTCCCGCAATACCAAAACGGAAAAGGCGGAGTGCCTCTCGCTTGTCGGCGAGGAGTGCGATGAGCTCTGATTCTGTTTTAGTTCTAAGTTCTTTCATAAGTCCTTGATATTAGCCGTTTTAGTAGCCTTTTGCAACTCTTTTATACAGTGCCGCGTGCTACCACTTTACACTTTACTGGGAGCTTCGCTCCAGCCTTGCGCAGTGCGTCACGAGCTTCTTTTTCTGGTACCCCATCAAGCTCGAAGAGGATGCGTCCTGGACGAGTTTCAAACTGATACCCCTGTAGGTCCCCCTTACCCTTTCCCATACCCACTTCAGCAGGTTTCCCAGTATAAGGGAAATCAGGGAAAATACGGATCCACATCTTTCCTGTCTTTCCAGCAGCACGTGATACTACTTTACGAGCAGCTTCGATCTGGTTAGAACGAATACGCGCAGCAGTAATCGCCTTAAGTCCAAAAGAACCAAAGGAAAGTGTGATACCGCGTGTATCAGCAGTTAAACGCTTTGGGTTACGACGTGTTGTCTGTCGCTTGCGATATTTAACTTTCTTTGGGACTAACATAAAAGTGAAATTAAAATTAAGAAAAATTATGAGCGACGCTTCTTATCCTCTGCGAACACCTCTCCCTTATAAATCCATACCTTGATACCAAGATCTCCATAAGGAAGATGTGCACGCTCACGAGCAAAATCAATATCTGCACGGAATGTCTGAAGAGGAATACGTCCGCGCTTCAACTGCTCTGAACGAGCAATATCAGTTCCACCTAGACGCCCTCCGATCAAGATACGTACTCCCTTAACATCACGATTAGCAACTACCTTATCAATAGTCTGCTTCATAACACGACGGTATGGGAGACGCTTCTCAAGTCCCTCAACAATCATGAACGCTACAATGCGAGCGTCAGATTCTGGAGAACGTACTTCTTCAATGTCCATCTTGAGCTCCTTGGTTTTAGCAAGGTTATGCTTCTCGATAAACTTGGTAATATCCTTACGAAGTTTTTCAGACCCCTCTCCAGAGCGGCCAATGATCATACCCGGACGACTCGTCTTAATAATGAGACGCATCGTATCCTGTCCACGCTCTATGCCGATATCACTTACAAAGAAACCACGTAGACGCTTCTCTAAATACTTGCGAAGGAGTGTATCACTCTTTAGAAAATGCTTGTAGGTGTCTCCCACCCCAAACCAGCGGCTTTTCCAGTCGCGGATGATACCAAGTCTATGTGCATATGGATGAACGGTGTGTGACATATTATTTAGTGGTGGTTGCTTTTTTGCTCTTTGCTTTTACTTCTTTTTTTTCTGGCGCTGCCTCTACCTTAGCAGCCACCTTTTTGCTTCCCTTCTTAGATACCTCCTTGCGTGTGTCGAGCACTACAGAAATGTGACTTGAGCGCTTCTTGATAACATACGCTGCCCCACGAGCACGAGGTGACACGCGCTTCATAACAAGCCCCTTATTCACCACAACACTCTTAACCATGAGCTTATCAGCATCAATACCATGGTTTGCCTTAGCATTCGCTGCAGCACTTGAGATAAGCTTGTGTACTGGATGAGCCCCGCGCTTTACGAGAAAAGCAAGTTCACCGAGTGCTTGTGGCACGCTTTTGCCAGTCACGAGGTTTGCAATAAGGCGAACCTTGCGAGGAGACTGTCTGTAGTTAGTGAGTTCTGCTTTCATATACTATAAAAATACTACTTTTTCTTGGCGTCACTCGCGGCGGCGGTAGCGGCTTTAGCAGCAGCAATCTCAGACTCCTTGCGCTTCTGTTCAAGCTCTTTCTGCATCTTACCACCATGACGGAGGAACTTCTTGGTAGGTGAAAACTCACCTAGACGATGCCCCACCATGTCTTCAGTCACAAGTACTGCGATATGATCCTTACCATTATGTACTCCGAACGAAAATCCTACCATTTCAGGAGAAATCTGACTGGCGCGATACCATGTCTTGATAACCCCAGTTTCCTGCGGCTTTTTACCCTCAATTTTCTTGAGGAGTTTTGGCTCTACGTATGGACCTTTTTTGAGTGATCGTGACATGTAAATCTAAAATTGGTTGGCTTAGCTTCCTTTTATGTTTTTGAGGCACCTTTTTATACAAATAAAAAAACCTTATCGCTAAGGTTTCCAAGGCGCCAACCAAGGAAGCTGTAAAAAGAAGCTTACCAAAAGCCCCGAATTTGTCAAACCTCCCAATCCTAGAGTACATACCTCTCAGCAATATAATTGACAAAAGTTAAAAATAGTTTTATATTTTAGGTCGGTTCACTTAGGTGAACTTTTTGTTTGTTCCTCACAACTTCCCCCTAAAAGGGAGAAAGGTATTCATGAGTAAGAGCAGATCACGGGATGCGGTTGCACTCCAGGTGTTGAGCGAAATCGGTGATGTCCTCGCGAGGCACGGCCTTCTGGCTGGTTTTGTGCGGGAAGCGATGCAACAACCATCGCCGTCGCGGAAAGCCCTGGGGACCGTCGACACATCAGCCTTTGCCGACGAGGCCCTACCGCCTTCGGTACGCTGGGCCATCAAGCCCGGCAAGCCCCTTGCGAAGTTCCATCTCCTGGCGGCAGACGCCACGGGAACCATGGGGCGCGTCCGCAAGGAGGCAATCAGGAATCTCGAGCACAAGCCTGGCGCTGATCCCAGGCGGACCGTGCGAGGGCTCCTTGCCCGAACCAAAGGACCGAGCCGCGGCCCCTTCATTGCGGAGCTTCTCGCGGACACCCCGCGGGAGTACCACAAGGAAGTGCTCGCCTGCGCCGCAGGCTTCTACCGCGAACTGGGCGAGAAGGTTTCGCCCGGAAAACTGCGTAAGGAAGCTGCCGCGGCCCGGAAATAATTCCCCCACCTGACTTCGAAAGCCCCGCACCCGCGGGGCCTTTTTTATTTTTTACATAGTGCCTCTAAAAAATCACCAAAACAAAAGCCGCCTCGAAGAGACGGCTTTTGTTTTTTGTAACCTTTTTATTTTTGATAGCGTTTCATTACTACAAATTGATACATGATGATTGCTAAGCCAAAGTAGTTTAGCAGTCGCCATGTGGAAATTTGGAAGTTTCCTCAGTTTTACAATAAGAGTTTACATACTATCGAAACAAAAAAGCGCCGAGTGGCGCTTTTTTGTTTTTTATTAGCGTTTCTTTCCTACCTTGCGACGAGAAACAATGAGGCGATTTGAATATTTCTTTGGAGCACGTGTCTTCTGACCCTTTCCTGTTGGGCGTCCCCATTTACTCTTAGCGCGACGAAGTCCGCGACCTTGGCGCCCTTCACCACCACCATGTGGGTGATCTACCGGGTTCATAGCACTTCCACGCACCGTTGGACGAATACCCTTCCAACGATTGCGTCCTGCCTTACCAATCTTCTCAAGATGATGCTCATCATTTGATACTTCTCCCACCGTTGCCCATGCAGTATGGTGCACCTTACGCACTTCAGTTGAAGGCATCTTAAGAAGCGTGTAATCACCATCCTGCGCGATTACTTCAGCAGAGTTTCCAGCTGAGCGGCAAAGCTTAGCACCTCCTTCTGGCTTAATTTCGATATTGTACACAAGGGTACCAACTGGCATCGCAGAGAGAGGAAGACGGTTAAGAGGAGTGATAGAAGCCTTAGGAGCAGTGATGATTTCCTGTCCTACTACTACAGACTTTGATGCAAGAAGATAACGCTTATCGCCATCTTTATACCCAACGAGTGCAATAAAGCCTGTACGGTTTGGATCGTACTCAATAGTCAACACCTTTCCAGGGACATTTATCTTGTCCATTTTAAAATCAATGAGGCGGTATGCGCGCTTATGCCCTCCTCCCTTGTGGCGAGTAGTGATACGTCCTGCGCTATTACGTCCTGAACCACGGCGGAACCCCGTAAGCAAAGGCTTGTGAGGTTTGTCACCTGAAAGAAGCTCACGATAAGGAATCGTGCTCATGTTTCGGCGTGATGGACTTGTTGGTCGGTAAGTTTTCATACTAATGTTTTATACTATACAAATTCAATCTTATCTCCCTCTTTGAGGTAGACATATGCCTTGCGAGAAGCGGCTGTTTTACCCCTCTTTCCACGAGCAAGCACGCGTGCAGCTGGTGTTTTCACAATAGCTACTTTGTATGGATGTACCTTGTAGAGCTTAAATACTGCTTCTGCTACCGCACCCTTAGTAGTTCCTTGAGGTACGTTAAAGGTATACACATTGCGCTCAGCAAGTACGGTTGCCTTTTCAGTAATACGAGGCGTCATAAGGAAAGTGGCAATGTTTACCCCCACCTTAGGTGCTGAAACAACTGCTGGTGCATCAGCTTCTTTGGTTCCTTTTGTTTTTTTGTTAGTAAAAAGCGCCATACTTATTTTGTTATTGAGGTAACGTATGTTTCAGGATCAACGATTGCAACATACTTGTAGTTAAGGAGGTCAGCAACGTTTAGGTTGCGTGCCTCAACGAGAGAAATGTTGCCGAAATTGCGGAAACTCTTTTCAACTGCAGTATCTTTTTTGGCAAGGGCCATCATAAGAGCATTCTTGCGCTTTGTTGGCATCGCTTCAAACCCTTTCACACTCCCTAGATTATTTAACACTTCTTTTGCCTCCTTAGTCTTTGCTTCCTTGAGCGTAATACCACTTAGGAAAAGAATCTCATTATCACGCACCTTCTGAGAGAGTACGGTATAGAGTGCTTTTTTACGCATCTTGTCGTTTACCTTGCGATCGTAATTCTTTTCGTTCTTTGGACCAAAAGTAACTCCACCATGGCGCCAGATAGGAGAACGCTTAGAACCATGACGAGCGCGTCCCGTTCCCTTTTGTTGCCAAGGCTTCTTGTTGCTTCCCGCAACTTCTCCTCGATCTTTTGTATGAGCAGTACCCATACGGCGACTTGAGAGCTGTGACATAGCCACTTGGTGTACCAAGTCGGCATTCCAAGGAAGACCAAAAATGTCTTGTGGGAGGGTTACTGAACCACTCTTCTTTCCTTCTTGATTGTAAAGTGTTGCTTCCATATATGTTTATTTACCTTTTATTTCAAGAAGAGTGCCGCGGCGACCTGGGAGCGCACCCTTAATAATCATCTCGTTCTTATCCGCATCAATCGCAAGCACCTTCAAGTTAGCAATCGTAATACGATCGCTTCCCATGCGTCCTCCCATGCGCATACCTTTTGGCACATGTGAACGAAGTCCACCTGAAATAGATCCTGGTTCACGCTCTGCATGAGCGTTACCGTGAGTACGAGGACCTCCTGCAAACCCATGGCGCTTAATCACTCCCTGAAATCCCTTACCTTTTGAAATACCAGAAATCTCAAGCTTATCTCCTACAGTAAAATTATTGATAGTAACTTCATCTCCTACTTGCATGGTTGTTTCAGAGGGAAGACGCACTTCGATAAGCTCAGTAAAATGTGGAAGCTCTTTAAGGTGCCCCTTAAGCGCCTTGTTAGGTGCTTTTTTACCTGGGAAACCACCAAGCTGCACTGCACAGTACCCATCAGTCTTTTCACCCTTAACTTGAGTTACGGTAAGTGGGCTTATTGAAACAATGGTACCAGCAGAAACACGCCCCTTCTCATCGAAGATTTGTGTCATTTCTTTCTTTTTACCAAGTAAGAATTTCATTGCTGTAATTTGTATATAACGTAAACGACGGCTTACGCCGTCGCCAGTAGAAAAGTCTCTAAGAGACTTTTTCGTCTGGCGGAACTTTCTCTAGGGACCCTAAAGTGTTCACAGAACGCAATAGAAGGCATATTACACGACCATAGAAAAAATGCAAATAGTAAGCCGAAGCAGAACATGCCTCGGCTTAAAGAAACAATCCCTTCCCCTACACACGGGGGTTCTTGGGAAGTTGGGCGGAAAAAACAATATTGGCCCACGGCGATAGGCCCGTTTTTGTGGAGTACCAGAAGCTCCCCTTTTTGCCTTAGCTTTTACTGCCCTTTCTTCTCGGCGTTTCAACTCCTTTTCAACGTGATGTGGTGCAAGTACACGCCCATCACTGCTTTTCCACCGCCCATCAAGTGGGTCAAGGCGGTAAGCCGTTCCATAGTGTGTAATACTATCTTTCACCATGAGATATCCCCCAAACAATCTCAAAACACCTTATCACAACTCCTTTTTTCACAAAAATCAATTGACGAGTTTTGTTAATAAGGAGTACGCTACAAGAGGAGTACGCTTTTATGGGTTTCGTTCCTCGTAGGAAAAACTGAAAAGGGAGAAACGAACATGACACTGAGAGACTGGGAGTTCCCAAGACTCCTTGAGCAAGTAGTCAAAGATGCAACGTGGTATGGAGGGCAGCGCAGCTTCGTTTCCCGCCTTCTCCATTCTGCGGCCTTCGAAGAAATCGTCCGCCGAGCCACTCACCGCGCGAATGACGACACTCTCCAGCAGTTGATCGCTCACATCCAAACCAACAAAGCTACGGAAAACCGAGCTGATGTACTCAACACGTGGTCTCGCCTCCTTCACGGAATCGTTCAAGGCGGAGATGTCCATGATGACGCCTCCCCCAAGGAGTCCCTTGCGCGCGCAGTCACTCTGGCCTGCTCCTTTCTCAAGGAGCGGAAGAAATAATCCTATACCCCCGCCCACAAGGCGGGATCGTTTTGTATATTACTTTCTATAAAAACTAAACCCCTCCGTCGCTAGCGACGGAGGGGTTTAGTTTTTAGATGGTGCTTTATTACATCATCTTTACATCAATCGAAACACCAGAGGGAAGAGAGAGGTTGGTGAGTGCCTCTACAATCTTCGCTGTTGGGTTCACAATATCGATCAATCGCTTATGCACTCTCATTTCAAATTGCTCACGAGCATTTTTGAAAATAAATGATGAACGATTCACCGTATATTTCTTGATGGTAGTTGGAAGTGGTACTGGACCTTCTATCTTAGCGTCAAAACGCATTGCAGTATCCATGATTTGCTTCACTGAAGTATCAAGGATTTTATGCTCGTACGCTTGAACACGTAGGCGAAGTCTACCCATATCCCCTCCTTCCACAGCCTTAGCTTTCTTAGGAGCGGCTTTTTTCTTTGTCGTTACTTCAGCCATATAGTTTTAAGTTAAGGAATAATCCTTAGTGCCAACTTATTAGGCAATGATTTTAGTAACAACTCCAGCACCCACGGTCTTACCTCCTTCGCGAATAGCAAGACGCTGCTTCTCTTCAAGGGCAATAGGAGCTACAAGCTTCACCTTAAAGGTAACAGTATCTCCTGGCATAACCATTTCAACACCTTCCTTAAGCGTTACTTCACCCGTTACGTCAGTAGTACGTACGTAGAACTGTGGCTTGTATCCAGAGAAGAATGGGGTATGACGACCTCCTTCTTCCTTACTCAAGATATACACTTCAGCCTCAAATTCAGTATGTGGGTTAACAGACCCTGGCTTTGAGAGCACTTGTCCGCGATGAATATCATCCTTCTTAAGCCCACGAACAAGAAGTCCAGCGTTATCTCCCGCCTGACCCTGCTGCAAGCTCTTGTTAAACATTTCAACACCAGTAACAGTTGTCTTTACGGTATCTTTAAGACCCACAATTTCAACTTCTTCACCTACTTTGATAGTACCGCGTTCAATACGACCGGTTACCACTGTTCCACGGCCTTCAATTGAGAAGATATCTTCAACCGGCATAAGGAATGGCTTATCAAGTTCACGCTCTGGAACTGGGATGTAGGTATCAAGCGCATTTACGAGCTCAAGTACCTTCTTTGCCCATTCATCATCTGCTGAAGTTGCTTCAAGCGCCTTGAGTCCAGATCCACGGATCACAGGAGCATTAGCACCGTCGAATCCTTGCTTGGTCAAAAGTTCGCGCACTTCTTCTTCCACAAGATCAAGCATATCCTTGTCATCCACCATGTCACACTTGTTGAGGAACACGATGATGCGAGGTACACCCACCTGCTTAGCCAAAAGTACGTGCTCGCGTGTCTGAGGCATCACACCATCAGTTGCGGCTACTACGAGAACTGCACCGTCCATTTGAGCGGCACCAGTAATCATGTTCTTGATATAGTCCGCGTGTCCTGGAGCATCGATGTGCGCGTAGTGACGGGTGTCACTTGCATACTCGTTGTGCGAGATATTAATAGTAATACCACGTGCCTTTTCTTCAGGTGCGGAATCGATATCATCCACTCCCTTCATCTTAACTTCCTTACCAGCAAGGTGAAGAACATTAAGAATAGCCGCAGTAAGAGTTGTCTTACCGTGGTCTACGTGACCGATAGTACCCACGTTTACGTGAGGCTTACTACGATCAAAAGTTGCTGCTTCTGCCATATGTTAAAAGCTTATGCAAAACCCCTTCCGTTAAAGAAGTGGTTTTACTGATTATTAATCCTTCCTCGCAAAGTTTTTCCTGTTTCGTCCCCTACTACAAGAGGTACTAAGGAATGGTCTCTCTAACATCCCCCTAAAATGCTAGAAACAGACAAAGAAAAACCTTATAAGCGATAGGGGCAATACTACCAGAGGGGTATGAATAGTCAATATAAACATGCTGTGGGTAAGACGTGGAAAACCCCGCAGGATTTCGTCCTGCGGGGTTTTCTCATCTGCGCCTAGCGCTGACTTGCCTTAAGTTCTTGAATAAGCTTAGCAAGAGCTGAAATAGCGTTCGCCATTTGATCTAACCGCTCATCTTTAAGTGATGCTCCAATTGAACCGAAATCAACAGCAGGAACAGGGGCTGCAGGAATCCCAATGTAACCAATATACTTACTTGCACTAGCTCCTGTTGTAAAACCCCAGAAAACCAAGTTTTGACCCCTATAAGCACTAGCATCGAAACTAAAACCATGATTAAGCGTGGCCCGTAGCGCAAGCTGTTAATAATTTGTATGTCAGTAATTATTTCAAAGTTTTAATAAAGGCCCTCGTTCCAACACCAAAGAAGCCGCTACCCTTCGTCAGCCCATTTGGGGTTAAAATTTCTGCCGTGTGAGCTTCTTGGAATTTTGCCAAAGCACGGGAGGTTGCAACACCAAAATAGGTAGTCTCATTGCCGAGAGAACCTGCCCCATTACTTGCCACAATGAATCCATGGGTATTGAGGAATTGTTGGAGTAGCCGTACATCCTCGCCGCGCATACCAACTTTTAAATTACGAGTAAATGAGCTGACCGTACTCGTTTGCACTTGTATCCCAACAGTAGAACTGGGGCTGGCACTAACAACTCCACCACTTGCCGCATTTAATTTTGCACGAGTAAGCGGCCCTACTAATCCATATCCTTCAACTAAACTGTCACAACCTAGTCCTTGTGCACACTGGAACTTTCCAACAGCTGCTTTTGTGGCTACTCCATAAAAACCACTATCACTCCCAACCTCAAGATATCCAGTTTTAATCAAGAACTGTTGGAGCAACCGGACTTCATTGCTGCGGAGCCCTACATAAAGAGGGTTTTTAAACACCGTCACATATACTACTGCCCCGCTACCAGTACCAGCGCCGCTACCTACCGATCCGCCAACTGCTCCTATAGCGCCATTACCAAGGGAAAGTGACGCGCTTCCTCCTCCGCTCGCGTTACTTACTGCACTTGAAGAAGATCCCCCGCTACTTACAGAGCCTACCCCACTACTTCCAGAAGATCCCTTTACAGGAACCGTTACTGAAGTGGTAGTCATGTCTGAAAAGTCACCAGTATCATTGACTGAGAAAATACCATAATAGTATGTCCGACCCTCATTTACATTCACATCGATCATAGTTGGTAATGTTGTAGTTCCAACCAGAATAGCTGCTGCATCAGCTGGACCCGTTAGTGTTGAATCACTTCTAATAACCTTAAAGTACACTGAACCATCAGGATAATCAGCTGCTGACCAAGAAAGTATGACACTGCCAAAAGTAACGGCTACAAGATTTGGCTTTGGAGGCAAAGCCTTGGTTTTCACGGTAACTACATTTGAAATCGGAGAGAGATTACCACTATCATCTTTCGTACGAACGCCAATTGAATACGTAGTACCTGGTAGAAGATTCTGAAGTTTTAATGATTCAGTTAAACCAGCGGCCTCTGGAGCTTTAACCGCATTTGAAGGAAGCAGCGTAGCTGCTGTCCAGTTATCAATCGATATTACATCATTTGCAATATATCGAACTTCATAAGCAGTTGGTCTTACAAACTGACCTGAGTTTGCTGGTGCGCTCCACGCCAATTGGAGCGCCTTTGCAGCTCGTTCCTTAATATTGAGGTTATTAATCGGGGCCAAATTACTATTAGCTGACGCAATAGTGGTGGTCTTAAAGGTACTGTCTTCCGAAACAAGCGGTGCTGTTACCCCATCAGTAATACGCACCCTAAAGTGATAGAGCGTCCCCGGAAGAAGATTCGGAATAGTCACCACACTACTCATAGCAGCAGCTGCTGATTGCATTTGTCCATACGAGGCCGTAATTCCATATTCAACTGATACTGTAACTAGTCTGTCTGCTCCGATAAAAATAGTAGCTCCTGTACTACTTGCTGAAGAATTCATACTAAGTAGTTTTGGTGGAGTAACAAGAACATTAGAAACCGTTACTGAAACAGCATTCGATACTGTCTTATTACCAGCCGCATCACGCGCCTCAGCGGTCAGAACATGAGCACCATTTGTAACTGATTGAGTATTGAAACTAAAAGTGTATGGAGCTGAGGCATCCTCGGTAAGCGCCTGTCCATCAACCTTAAGCACCACCCCAACAACACCAACATTGTCAGCTGCAACAGCTGTAACAGTAATAGTTCCACTTAGATTACCGCCAAGATTTGAGTTTGTGATAGATACCGTTGGAGCTTGTGTATCAGCTGCTGGAGACCCGCCGTTATTTACTGGTACTACTGGTGCTGGTTGAATCACGTTACCTGAATTAGCGAAGTTTGGTTGAGTGTAGCCATTAGTAAGAGCCGAGGCGCGAAGCTTAAACTGACAGGTGTTACCACAAGAGAGATTGGAAAGTGTAACTGATTGTGCTGTGCCAGCAGATGCAACCTGAGGCATGTTTGACACATTGGTGGCCGCCCAGAAGGCTATATTGCTCGCAGGGTCAAATTCATAGGTAAACGTAAGACTATTAAAGTTAAGGTTTGAAACAATATTTTTATTTGCATACTTTAGCTGGTACACATCCATACCCGCTGGAGCTGTCCAGGATATCCTGTATGTTCCACCCCCGAGCGGCACAACATCAAGCGGAACAAAACTTACCTTTACGTCGTTTGCATGGGCCACATCATAGAGAAAACGTAGATTACCAATATCAGAGTTGGCTACTGTGTCTTGATCCTTATCAACGTTAACTGCAAGCTGCTTACCAAGCGTAAGGAATGTCGAATCGCCGGTTGCTTCATAGGCAATAGATGCACCGCGACCAAAGTCATACGTGCGACCATCAGTTGAAGTGTCTTTTACTGTAACATCATAATCATACGCCACCCATGGCTTGCCGTTATTTGCAGGATATCGATAACCCTCTTTTAAGTTAAAATATCCAAGACCCTCAAGGAAATCCATGAGATCTTGTTTGGTATAACTTAGTCCTGGATAAGCAGCGTTCTGGTAGACATGCCCCTCTGGCGTATAGCGATACACTTCATAGAGCGTGGCCGGGAAATACGTTGTTGAGAACATGGAATGTGATGCTTGTGGGAACCCATTTACAGGAGTCGCGATATAGCCACGAGTAAGGCTACGACCAGCATCTGGCTTACCTGGATATTTTGTTTCAGTTGAAAGTAGATAATCAACATATCGATCCATTTTTGTAAGATACCGAGGATTACCAGTAAACATGTAGGACTGCGCCGCCAACCTTGCTCCCGATAAACCAAGTCTATATTCAATATTATTGTCAGCAGCACCGCCATATCGATTGTAAGCTGATTCAGCAAGTTCAGAAACTGCGTCCTTATAACGTTCATCGCCCGTGAAGTAATACGACATAAAGACGCTATACACCCAGATATGCTCAAAGTCATCTTCCATTCCATTTATCCCGCCATCAATTGGTTTTGTTGGCACTAAACGGGTGTAGTGGTAATCATTTTTTGCAGTTCCAAAATCAAAGTCGTCAGAGTACCAAGGGAATTGATCAGACACGAAGTGCGTTCGTTCAAGGGCGTTTAACATTTGCCCCGTATTACCATTCCTCACATACGAAAGTTGCCATGCAAGAGAAATATCACGTTGATTAAGTGTACCTCCTTGGCTTGAATCCCAAAGGCGCGTTACTGCACGGCTACTATTTGGAATAGTGAAGTTGGGTCTACCATTAGCTGCAAAAATAGTCTGCTGTTCTTGCATTGAGGCAAGACGTTTCTCGCCAAAAAAAGCACCGGAGTCGCGATACTGCTCAAATGCCGCACGACCAAAAAGTGGTGTCTGATTTTCAGTATTAATGGCTGCATTATCAACGGCGCTTATATGGAAGTTAAACATCAAATCACGTGATTCATGTACTCCCCAATCTATACCAATCCCTGTTTTATTATTACGTTTTGAAAATACGCCGACCGTAACTTCTCCATTTCCATTAAACTCAAGGCTAGATGGGAAGTAAGCAGCCATATTGCGATAGACCACCGTAACGCCATTATTAGTAGCATCTTTAAGCTCCCCGTAGCCAAGAGCATAATCAGTAAGATTATCAGCGATGAAATCTTTGACCACTGTTCCATTTTTTACAAACCGAGTTCCAATGTCAGTGGTGTAGTTAACTGGAGGATTAAAATACCCACCAATATTCCATTGCCAAAAATCACTATATGAAGTATCTGCTAAGCGTTTAGTGTAACCCTGAAAAAGATATACATTATCACTACTTACAAGTGCTCCAGTTTGATTACTCTTACTTGTTGGCAAACTATATGAAAGATTTTGCTTTAACGCAGTTCCTAAAACAAGTTCAAAGGAGTTTATTGGAATAACTGAGTGAGTTGCATAGTATGCATTACGTAATACTGGAACTGCCTTAACACTGCTTGAATTTTTGCTAAAGGTAAGATAAAGAGTGTAACCAAGCGGCGCCTGATTCCCTGCAGCATCCTTAAACCGGCCCTCAACTTTTACTACTGATTTAGCTGGACCATTTTCAGCGACAGTTAGGGTTGGCGTATCATAGAGCGATGAGTATGTTACATTACCAGGCAAAGTAAGTACTGCCCCCCCACTATTTCCTGATTCAACGAGTGTAGTACCACTCACTACTACCTTATCAAAAATATTGAAACCATTTTTACGAATCGTGAACTGAGCAACCCCGGTATCAACACTAATAGTACCTCCTGCATCAACTGCCATGTTCGCCCCCCCACTACTACCAGAACCATTGGTGAGCGTGACATTAGTAGCCCCGCCCGCAGGAACATTTGCCAATGTATCAACTAACACCCATTGTAGATTGCCACTTGGATGATAGCTGAGTGGTTTGAACTGATACACCGCAGCGCCTGAAAGACCGAGCTGACTAACTGATCGAATATTATCAGCGTCTTTAAGAGGAATACCAAAAGAAGCTAGACCATTAGATCGTGTAGTGCCGGACTCACCGGAGGGAAGTAGCTCATTAATGGTAATAGGAACATTTAAAGAACCAACATTTAAATTGACCCCGGCAGTAGTTACATTCGCAGAAGTTGATTGAGCGGAATTATTCAAAGCAGCATCATACGCTGAAACGGTATAGGTGTAAGACGTAGCCGGTGAAAGACCTGAATCAACATAACTACTCGAAAGCGCCGTGCCAATCTGCACACCATTACGAAATACTTTGTAGCCAGTAACTGCCACATTATCAGTTGCTGCACTCCAAGAAAGATTCGCTTGGAAAGACGAGGGGGCTGAAGCAGAAAGACCTTGCGGAACCGTTGGAGACTGCATATCTTGCGGTCCTTGATTTTGATTTACAGGTGGAACTTGGTTTACAACAGGAGCTGCTACTAAGGTTGTAGTACTGACGCTTGATGATTGAGCAGAATTATTCAAAGCGGCGTCATACGCTGAAACGGTGTATGTATATAGTGTTGAGGTTGCTAATCCTGTATCACTATAACTAGCCCCCTGAGAGGTACTAATCTGTGTACCATTACGAAATACTTTATAACCAGTAACTGCTACATTATCGGTTGCAGCATTCCAAACAAGTGATACTGTATTTGGTGAAACAGGAGTGGCGCGAAGACTTTGAGGGACACTTGGAGCCTGCGTATCGGGAGCGCTAGGCTGAACTACTACAGGCGCTACCAATGCTCCACCCGCTGATGCACCAAGAGTTGCGGGAAGTGTAACCACCGACACGGTGCCAATATTTCCTGCAGCATCATAGGGGATAACTGCGTATGAATATTTTGCCCCAGCCACTAATCCGGAATCCGTGTAGTTCGTGCTAGATGTTGTAATGGTTTGTAGCTGCTGAGCATCAGCGTGTCGTGCAATCCTATAGCCAACAACTCCAACATTATCAGTTGCAGCATTCCAAACAAGACTTATAGAGGTGTTTGAAGTGGCTTGCGCTGAGAGACTTGAAACCGGAGAAGGCACAACCTTATCACTTGGCACTATTCCTTTTACTGCATTTGGATCTAACTTGTAGAAAAATACTGGCTCGTTCTTGTGATTATTAACTAAAATAAAAACATTTTTTGAAGGGATATAACTAAAGCGCGAGAACGTTGCATTATTGGCCCCATTATTAAGCGCCCATGAATTCCTTGGAATGGAACTAAGCGCACTTGTACCAATTCTTGTAACTACAAACGTATCAGGGTTAATAACATATATATCCTCCGGCAAAATAACATGATCAATAGAAATATCTCCATTCTCATCAGCTGCCTCTCCATTCCAGGCCACATATACATCATCAACTGAATCATATGCAAACCCAGAACGTCTACCTTTCACTATTTCAGTATCTCCAGTAAGGGGTCCCTTATTTACAGAGAGAATCCCAGCAGCGTTAAGGTCATACCAGTAAAGCCCCCCCGCTCCAAAGCGAACAAAACGATGACGCTTAGTATCAACTATACCCGTATAGTAACCACTATCATTTTCACTTGGACCGCGAACGACCCAAACACCAGTTGACGGGTTCCATTCGGAAAGAGTTCCTACTCCTGGCCAGTTCCATACGTGCCCTGTCGCTGGGTCAACTGCAGTACTTGGGACCACACTGCCGCCAAAATAAGTTACTTCCCCTCTCTGTTCCCAGCGATCGTTATTTATATCAAAACAATTGATTTGTTTTGTTGTTCTTTGTCCCGTGGGGTACGGAGCTGAAGTGCCGAAACGACAAAAACGATCAATAGCCGGAACGTACTGAATATAATTATACGAGTGTACGGAACGAGGTTGTTGTAAGTCGGGATTGCCGCTTGTGTCTGGATAGTACCCAGAAGCTTCAATCGCACTATTAGGATCAACATCTAGACCCGGCTGACGCACGGTTCTCCACTGAAGCGTGTTTATATCAAAAGCATAAATCTCATTCCCATAATAATCATTGTGTCCTCCACCATGAATATAAAAGCGGTTGCGAGTTGAATCATAAGCAGCACTACTCTCTGTAAAATAATCAGTGTAGTTCCCTGAAGCCTGATTCCCTGGCCAAATAAAATCTATCTTCTTAATTTGTGAATTAGGAACTGCGTACCATGTCCCCGGGGCCATAGAATCAATCGGATTACTAGCAAGTGAGGAAACGGTTGTTGCACCAACTGAGCCTGTTTGAGCTGATGTGTTACCAACTATATCGCGTGCTTGTATAGCATATGTATAGTTTATATTAGGTGAAAGACCAGTGTCCTGAAAATTCAAACTAGCTGTTGAAGCAATCTTGATACCATTTCTATAAATATCATACATAACAATACCCGCTGCGACATTGTCCCGAGCAATATTCCACGTAAGATTTACTTGATCATATGCAACTCCAACTGCCGTAAGTCCGGTTGGAGTTGCTGGAGCAACTGTATCCTGCGTTCCTGCAAGTGAAAGAGAAGACTCTTTAATCCAACCGTCTCGGCCAGTGTCATTATCTACTTTCCAAAATCGCACCCCAGCAGTATCAGTCACGGGACCCCCCACAATTGAGCCTGACATACTAGAAGCAAGTGTCGCAAAAAGATTTGGTGTATTAACTCCTGGAACCAAACTAACCACCGAAGTAGGGTTGGCATAGAGAGATGTACCAGCCCCACTCTGTATCCTTGCTCCGTATGATAGCGCGTTTATAGCGCCCTGGATGTTGGCGGGTTGTGCCACTACTGCCGGAGCAGCTACCACGTTTTGAGCCGCAGCCGCAACCACTGCAGCTTGAGCGGCAGCTGTTGTGGCTGAAACAGCAGAAGACTGTGTGCTTAGATTTTGTGCAGCATCAAAAGCTTGTACTGTGTAGGAATAAGCTGTGCCGGCAGTAAGTCCTGTATTAGAATAAGCCGTTACCGCACCGAGTGTAGTGAGCAATATTCCCCCTCGATAGATCTTATATCCCGCAACCCCGACATTATCAGATGAAGCACCCCATGAAAGATTTATTTGCGTAGAAGACACAGAAGAGGCGGTAACATTAACTGGCACAGAGGGCTCAGCAACATCCGCTTGAACTGGAACTCCCTGAGAAACAACAACCTGGCCTGATGAAGTTTTACCGAATGCGTCCCACGTGGCATTACCATCATTAAGAGTAAAAGCAACACCATTAATAGGGCGATTCTCAAGTCCAACTAGTGAAGCGGAAACTTCTAGTCTTACCCACTGTCCCTTAACTGGAAGGGGTCCCATATACCTCCGACTCACAGTCCCATCGGCCCCCCAAGCAATACTGTTTGACCCCCAATAAGCACGATGCTCCCAACTTCCATCATTAAACTGAAGCATTAACTCTGTAGGAGTATTCGTTGGATCAAGGTATACATAGACAAAAAGCTTATCTCCCACATTTGGAGTCAGCTTGTTTGTTGCATTAGTAAAATAATGTTGATGTCTACCTGCCTTGTTGGCCCCCTGATGGGCAGAGGAACCGGAAAACGCAGCTGGGTTACTACTTACCCAAGTGAACGGGTCGTCTCCCCCGGCAGTAGCCCCAGCGGGAAGCGCGTCTTCCATCCAAACCGTATCAGCAGAGCTAATTGAGCCTGCAACTTGAGCCAAAAGTGCCTGTTTCCCGCTTTGAGCAAGAAATTTATTAATACTTTCACGTAAAGCTTTAATTTTTAATTCAAGTTCCTCTAACGTGGGAGGTACTGACTTACTCTTACTTATTGCAGCTAATGAAGTAACCGGGCTTATGAAAAAAGTGAACACAAAAACACTAACAAGTGCGAGCTTAAGGAGCTGTTTTGTGTTTTGCATGATGAATTAAAAAATAAAACTAAGGTAATTTTAACATTTACTGGCCATACAACTAAAAGCGGGGGTTGCATGGTGCAATTCCCCCTCTTCCTACTTCTTAGTATATACACTCAAAAAGAAAATACACAGCCCCACATAGGCAGAGCTGTGTATAACTCTTAAAAGCACCTGTGATACCAGTTTTTACTGGCGGCTTTCAATAATATCCTTAGCAACGTTAGCTGGAACGATATCGTAGTGATCAAACTCCATAGTAGACGTACCTCGTCCTTGAGTAAGTGAGCGGAGAGTGGTGGTATAACCGAACATTTCAGAAAGTGGCACTTTAGCCGAAACCACCTTAAGTCCTGAACGATCTCCCATACCTTCAATCTGGGCGCGCTTACTTGAAAGGTGTCCTGAAATATCACCCATAAACTGCTCCGGTACCAACACCTCCACTTTCATAATAGGCTCCAAAATAACAGGACCAGCTTTTTGTGCAGCTTCTTGAAGCGCTTGAGATGCCGCAATCTTGAACGCAATTTCTGAAGAGTCCACGTCGTGGTATGACCCATCAAAAAGTTCACATGATACATCTACAAGTTTGAAATGAGCAACGATACCACGCTCCATTCCCTCCTTAACTCCTTTTTCTACTGCTGGGATATATTCTTGAGGAATTACACCACCTTTGATGTTGTTCACAAACTCAAATCCTTCTGAACGCTTAGTATTACGAGGAAGCTCTTCTGGTGCTGGCTCAAGTGGCTTGATCTTAATTTTGACGTGCCCATATTGACCACGACCACCTGTTTGCTTTACATACTTCACTTCAGCTTCAGCTGGGCGAGTAATAGTCTCCTTGTATGCCACCTGTGGCTTACCAACGTTTGCTTCAACGCCGAATTCACGCTTCATGCGATCAACGATGATTTCAAGGTGGAGTTCTCCCATACCTGAAATAATAGTTTCGTTTGTTTCAGTATCTGAAGAAATACGGAATGTTGGATCTTCATCAGAAAGCTTCTTAAGTGCCACACCCATTTTCTCTTGGTCAGCCTTTGTTTTTGGTTCAATGCGAAGTGAGATCACTGGCTCTGGGAATTTAATTTCTTCGAGCACAATAGGATTAGCTTCATCACAGAAAGTGTGTGAAGTGCGCGCACTCTTAAGTCCTACAGCAGCGGCGATTTCTCCCGCAAAGACTTTTTTCACTTCTTCACGATCATTCGCCTGAAGACGTACAATACGTCCCAAACGCTCCTTTTCCCCTGTGCTTGAGTTGTAGATATATGACCCTGCTTCAATTGTTCCTGAATACACACGGAAGAAAGTAAGTTGTCCAACAAATGGATCAGCTTGGAGTTTAAAAGCAAGTGCACAGAAGGGCTCAGCATCATTCGCATGACGCTCGATTTCTTCACCAGTCTTTGGATTAATTCCCTTAATAGCAGGAATATCAAGTGGAGAAGGGAGGTAGTCAACCACCGCATCAAGCACGAGCTGCACGCCCTTATTCTTAAGAGCAGAACCTGCATACACTGGGAAAATTTCGTTAGCAATTACCGCCTTACGCAAAAGTGCTTTCAAACGATCAAGGATAATTTCCTTACCTTCGAGATACTCGGTCATGGTCGCCTCATCGTGCTCAACAATGCGTTCAACAAGCTCCGCGCGATACTTTTCTGCATCAGCCTTAAGGGTTTCTGGAATATCTGCTTCACGGATGGTGTTTCCCATTTCCCCCTCAAAGTAAAAGGCTTTCATCTTAAGGAGATCGATAACTCCTTCATGAGCATCTTCTTCTCCAATAGGAATCTGGAGACGTACTGCCTTTTTATTGAGGCGATCGAGAATACTTGCGTATGAACGCTCAAAAGAAGCACCCGTACGATCGAGTTTGTTGATAAAACAGATACGAGGCACAGAAGCTTCATCGGCATAGCGCCAGTTAGTTTCTGATTGTGGCTCTACTCCCGCTACTCCATCAAACACCACCACCGCTCCATCAAGCACGCGAAGCGAGCGCTTCACTTCCACGGTGAAATCAATGTGTCCTGGAGTATCGATGATATTGAAACGGTACTTAGGGTCTTCTTTCTTAGCATCAGTCTTACCCCAAAAACAGGTAATAGCAGCGGCAGTGATAGTAATACCACGCTCACGCTCTTGCTCCATCCAGTCAGTCACCGTTGCACCATCGTGCACCTCTCCGATTTTATGAGTCATCCCTGTGTAGTAGAGAATACGCTCAGAAGTTGTCGTCTTACCCGCATCAATGTGGGCAATAATACCGAAGTTACGGACACGCTCTAGTGGATAATCACGGTTCATATAGTTAATTAATAGTTTTTAGTTAAAGTCTACAGAAGCTTCTAAACAAAAAAGCCCCTCGATAGGTTGCAAGCAGAATACCACCAAACTCCAAAAAAGGAAAGTTGCTTCTCCTTTATAAAAGCAAAAGGGCCTGCTTCTTTTTTAACTTCAATTTTTTTAAAATTGAAAACAAGGATAAAAATCTCGCTTGAAGTTCAAGGCTTTTTTGTAAGAAACTCTATTTTGATATGCAATACGAGGCGCGGAATGAAAAAAGTTCCTAGCTGTACACATAGTACTGCTAGGAACTTTTTTCATGAACGCAACGAAGTAGTGCGCTCAAAATAGAGTTTCGACTACCAGGCGAAGTGAGCAAAGGCCTTGTTGGCTTCTGCCATCTTATGCGTATTCTCACGCTTCTTCATGGCCTCACCTTCATTCTTAAAAGCAGCGAGGAGTTCATCTGCCAACTTTTCTGCCATTGGCTTACCCTTTTTTGAATGAGCGGCGTCAATAATCCAGCGGAAAGCAAGTGCCTGCTTGCGCTCTGGACGTACCTCGCGAGGTACTTGATAGTTAGCTCCACCTACACGGCGTGAACGCACCTCCATGTTTGGCGCAACATTACGAATAGCCGTTTCAAACACCTCAAGCGGATTTTCTACCTTAGCCTTCTCCTTGATAGCATTGAGCGCACCATAGACTACTTTTGTGGCAGTCACCTTTTTACCATCTTTCATCACACTGTTGATGAACTTCCCTACTACCTCTGATTTGTAGGTAAGGTCTGGCTTTGCAATATTTCGATTTTTTACTTTACGACGCATAAATAAAATTATTTTTTAGCTGGGGCTCCTTCCTTAGGACGTTTGTTACCGTAACGGCTACGAGCTTGGCGGCGCTTTTCTACTCCAGCAGCATCAAGTACACCACGCACGATCGTATAGCGAAGTCCGATATCCTTTACGCGACCGCCACGGATCATCACCACAGAGTGCTCCTGTAGGTTATGCCCTTCTCCTGGGATATAGGCAGTTACTTCCATACCATTGGTAAGGCGTACACGAGCAATCTTACGGATAGCAGAGTTAGGTTTCTTAGGAGTTTTGGTAGTTACCTTGGTACATACACCACGCTTAAAAGGAGAGGCGTAGAACATCGGCTTGTTCTTCACGAGGTTAAAGCCACGCGTCAAAGCCACCGTTTTACTCTTACGGATGGGTGACTTGCGGGATTTCCGCACAAGCTGATTAATGGTAGACATCTAAATTAAAAGAGAGCCTTAAGCTCACAGTAGGAAGTACTTTACTATAGAGAGCATTTGAATGCAATAGTCTTTTTTAGCTTCCTATTATAAGGTGGGCAATAAAGCCAATAAGTGGGGTCACATACTGCCAAAGGAAGAAAACAAAGAAAATAAGGATTGCAAAGCTCCAACGCTCGAGAGAGCGACTTACGTATTCAAAGCGGAATGGCAGCAGGCCAAAAAGCACTTTTGAGCCATCAAGGGGTGGAATGGGTATCATATTGAAAACAGCCAAAAGCACATTGATAAAGACGATGGCCTCTGCAATATCAACAAAAGAAGCAGGTAGCGCTCCCCCTCCAAAACGGATGAGAAGTCCGAACATAAGCGCTAAACAAAAGTTAGCAAAAGCGCCTGCTCCTGCTACCGCCACCTCCGCATACTTACCTTGTAGGTTATAAGGGTTATACGGAACCGGCTTTGCCCAACCAAAAATAAACCCGGCTGATAAGAAGGAGAAAAGTGGTAGAATAATCGACCCGAGAGGGTCAATATGCGAAAGTGGGTTAAGGGTGAGCCTCCCCGCCATACGCGCGGTCCTGTCTCCTAAAAAATCGGCGACATAGCCATGCGCAAGCTCGTGAACAATCACTGACATAATGAGAATGGCTATTTCAAAAACAATGACGAGAGGGTCGTTCATAGATATTGCGGAATTTCATGAGTAATGATAGCATAGCGTCTATTGTTTCAAATATATGGCAAAATCTTGCGCAATTACCAATAAGACTTCAATCGTAGGCGGGGGCTACTCGAACGAGACTCGTGCTACCCAGTTCAACCCTACTGGCAAGCGCCGCCGCCATGTAAACCTCCAGAAAAAGCGTATTTTCATACCTGAACTTAATAAGAGTATGACACTCACCCTCTCAACTGCCGCTATTCGTACTATCAACAAGAATGGGGCTTACGCAACACTTAAAAAAGCTGGGTTGATATAAGTAATGATTAGAAGAATTAGCTGTAATAGCTAATTAGATTAAGAAAACCCCTCCCTCGCTTCGCGAGGGAGGGGTTTTCTCTTGACTCTTTCTAAAAGGAGCGTAGAGTAAATAGTGTCCATGTGGACGTTCAACAGGAGAAGCATCATGAATCGCCGCTCCCGCTGGAAATCGTTCTTCGACCCCGTCAATGTGTTCATCGGTCTGATCGTCGCCCTCGTCGGCGTGCTGGCCTGGCTCACCGAGCCCGGTGCGCTGCCCGCCGTCGCCGCTCCGCCGACCATGTTCGACTTCGGCTGGTCGCCGCCCGGCACGCTCGAGACCGTCCTGATCGCTGCCGGTGTGGTCATCGCCATCAGCCTCGCGGTGTTCTTGCGCCGGCGTTCGCGCAAATCCTTCGCCATACCCAACGTCGACGGCATCACGGCGAAAACTGCGGCCATGTGGAAATCACTGCTGGCCATCGGCCACGCAACCGCGTCCCAGACCCGTGTCGCGATCGAGATCAACAAGCCTTCGGCCACCGGCGCCACCTGACGCACCGGCCCGACGCAGTTCCGAGAGCCTCACGGCCCTCACCCCCCCCGCGTAAGCGGGGGCTTTTTCATTTCAGCAAAACTTTTTCTCCATCTGAATCTATTTCAATCCTTCCCATGGTGTCCGTGCGTAATGTTTCTATATTAAGCGCGTTAAATGTTGCTAATGTTTCTTTATGGGGATGCCCATACCTATTATCTTTCCCTACTGATATCACCGTAAAAGTTGGATGAACCTTGGTTACATACGCAAGGTCGCTTGAAGTGTGAGACCCATGATGTCCAGCTTTTAGCACATCACTTTGTAAATTATTTCCATCTAACTGTGTGAGATGTTGCTCTACATCTCTCGGCGCGTCGCCACTAAAGATAAAGTGGGTAGCACCGTAGGTGAGGCGCATCACAATCGACGCTTCATTACTCTCCACCTGCGACACATCTTTATCGGGATACAAAACATCCAGATACACTGTATCTTCCTCATCAAGCAAAAGCCTCATTCCTCGCTTGGCAATAATTCGTTGGCTCCCCAACTTTGCCGCTTCAATATCCAGTCGCTTAAAGGCTTGTGTGTCTTTGGTTCTATTCCCCGACTCAAGAAACATACCTACCTTATAACGCGAAAGTACTTCGGGTAACCCTCCCACATGATCGGCATCGGGGTGCGTTGCAATAACGACATCAATATCATGGTCAAGCGGCGAAAGCACTTCTCCTAATTCGCTCAACACCTTGTTATCAGTCGGACCTCCATCGATTAATACCTGGTTGCCATTGGGGGCCTCGATAAGTGTTGCATCCCCCTGCCCAATATTAAGGTAAAACACTTTCAACGTATTATTTTTCGCTCGAGGTGAAAGCGCTTCGCGCCATACCCACACATTAGAGAGAAGTAGCAATAGCACTACTCCCGGTAATATATACTTCCTTAGTCTTTCCATTCCCTTAAGTATAGCCAAAAACGGATGAGAAGAAGATGTGCTAAAATAGCCTCAAATAACTAATACATATATGCACCACTACGAACCACGAAAATTTAACCTCGGAGAACTCACTGGCATTTCAACTAAGCAACTTGAAGTCCATATCAAGCTTTATGAAGGCTATGTGAAATTCACTAACACTCTTCGCGAGACACTAGCAGAGCTTCGCAAAGATAGTGAAAAAAATGCTTACGCTATAAGCGAAGTGCTCCGTCGCTTCGGTTTTGAATTTAATGGCATGCGTATGCATGAGTACTACTTTGAACAATTCGAAGGAGGAGCAAAGAGTATAGACACCGAAAGCCATGTGGCAAAAGCACTTATTGAAAAATACGGCTCATGGGATGATTTTATCCTTCACTTTAAAAACACTGGACTTATGCGTGGTATCGGATGGACCATTCTTGCATATGACCCTATTGGCAAAACTCCTCACATATATTGGGTAGCCGACCATGAGTTAGGACAACTTGCTGGACTTCCAGTCCTTTTTGCTATGGATATGTGGGAGCATGCCTTTATGATTGACTATGTACCGGCTGAAAAAGCGAAGTATATTGATGCTTTTCTTTCAAACACCAACTGGTCTGTGGTACAAAATCGATTTGATAAAATTGCCTAAGTAGTGTTAACTACTTTTTAGTATTCTTCCCCCGAACAACCACCAAGGAGGGTGGCCGTATGGACGCGAAACAAAACCAAGACAACATCCGGAGGTTCGCCTTCGGGTTTCCCGCAGGATTTCCCGCAGGAGGAAAGAAGGAGCCCTCAAGGGTGACCTTGCGCGAATTTTCAAGTGCGCGGCGGGTGGGTCAAATCAGTGACCTGATCCACGCCTACTTCAAGGCAGTGAGGGCTTGACCCTCACCCTACTACACGCCGGCAAGTGCCGGCGTGTTTCTTTTTTGTAAGTACCACAAAAGAAAACCGAACCCTACATAAGATACACACATAATCCATACTGGGAAGCTCGGTACTGCAAAAGAAGCAAACGGTAAGTTGCCAAACCTCTCGGCAACTAGCATCTCGTAGTGCAAAAGATAATACGTAAGGTATGCAACAGGAGTGGCTATAGTAGTACTAACAAATGCACATACTCCAGTTATGAAGCCGAGAAGCATGGTGAGTGGAATGAGCGGCAGCACCAAAAGATTAGCAATAAGCGCCACTACTGAAAAAGTGCCAATGCTATAGAGAATAAAAGGGAGTACGAAAAGCTGTGTTGAGAGCGTGGCAACTACTATTTCACGAAAGCCCCACTTTTGCGGTAATGCACTTAGATAATGTTCGAAAATAGGTGCCACATAAATGAGTCCCACTGTTGAAAGAAATGAAAGTTGAAAAGAAAGATCGAACACTAGAATTTTAGGATTGATGAACACCATAACTACTCCCGCTAGTATGAGTGCACGAGTGATATCGTAGTCCCGCCTTATAAAAGTAGCGATGAGTGCGAGTGTCGCCATAACAGAGGCGCGCACCACTGTTGCAGATCCTCCAGTCATAATGGCGAAAAGTAAAATACCAAGTACTCCAAAGAAAATACGTTTACGAATAGAGAGGAAGGAAAAGAGGAACATGAACGCCGCAGCTACAATCGTAATGTTATAGCCAGAAAGCACAATAATATGCACAAGCCCGGCGTTACGAAAACTTTGCTGCACATCTTTAGGAAGCGACTGATTACCTCCAAGAAGTATTCCACCCAAAAATGAACTTTCTGGCGTTGCTATTACTTTATTAATTCCCTCTAGGAACTTTTGCTTTAAAGCAAAAAGATTTCTCTTTATACTATTCCCCCTACCTTCCCCCGTAACAGTAATTCTCGGAAAAGTCATTTCATAGAAAATGCCTGACTTTGCTAGATATGCTTCATAATTAAATATTCTCCCATTTGCTGTCTCAAAATTTTGAGGTTTTTTAAGACTCCCCTTTATTTCCAATTCCTCGCCATAGCTATAACGCATGGGAGGTAGTGTAGTTATAAGCACCCTATCTTTCTCATTTGAGTCATTTTTTATTTCAACTACAAGCCTTGTGGTCTTTTCTCTATAGTCTGGTTCTTCAGTGATGACCCCTTTTAGTATTACTGACTTATTGAGAAGTGGAGAAAGAGTATCTACCTTTTCAGCGTCGTATGCATAGCGAAGTACCCCAAGCGTCGTACCAAAAAGAAATACACTCACCAAAAATAGGTGAGTGTATTTCTTTTTGAATGCGAACCCTACTACAGCATAAGCAAAAGCGAGTAATAAAAGTATGTAGATACTGTAGAGGGGAAGCGTATAGAGCGATCGAATAAAAATTCCTAACAAAAAACTTCCAAATATAGCGAAAAGAATCTTGTTAGTACTCCCCATTATTTACTGCTATCCCACTCCCTTATAAGCTGGTCTTCCTCTTCTTTGCTAAACACTTTTTTAAACCTCGCTCCTGTACGCCCCTCTACTTTCTTCTTGCACGCTTCCCATGTTGCATGTCGTGTAATATGCCCACCCACCAAACTTACATATGAGTATGCTTTACCTTTTCTGCTTGAAATTTTCTTAGAAAGAGTTACTTCGTATTCTGGATAGTGTTTCTTATCTCCCTTATAGAGTTCAACCTCTTCCCCCCTCCCTCGAGCAAAAGAGTTGGCAATAACATCCACCCGTTCGTTTAGTGCAACACCGGCGTGCCCCTTCACATGCACAAACTCCACCTCTCTCTCCTCCACAATAAAGAGGAGCTCTTCCCATAAATCTTTATTTAGTACTGGTTCTTTAAGGGATGTTTGCCAATTATTTCTCCTCCAACCATGTATCCATTTGGTAATACCATTAATGACATATTGTGAATCTGCATGAACTTTTACCACGCTTCCTTTAGGTGTTGCACGAAGTCCTTCAATTGCCGCCCTTAACTCCATACGATTGTTAGTGGTGTGTCCCTCGCCTCCCCCTAACTCGAGCACCTTAGCACCATCAGAAACATACGCTCCCCATCCTCCTGGCCCAGGATTTCCTATCGCTCCCCCATCGCTATATATAGTGTATGCATTCATTAGTCCCTACTATAACAAATTGAAAAATAATTGACTTCTTTTAAGCCTATGATTGACTAAACATAGACAATGTTTAGGGAGGCCTCCCATGAGCCAGAAAAAGCAGCCGGCGAGAGTACTCATGAACACTGACCGACAAGGAAAGTTGGACCTTGGCCCTTGGCACCAGCTCATGCTCAACTTCGATGCTGAGATCACTACACGACCGCACGTGGGAGACAAAGTCCCCCTTTTCTGGCCCAGTGGAGGTAGGGCTTACAGAGAACGCGGCTGCGTCGTAGTGACCTCCGTCAGAACCGTTGAGATAGACGGACACAAGGAGTACGAAGTCGTCGTTGAACGACAGAACCCCCGTGGCTGGACCCCCGTATGACACATTTGTCAGCGGGGTGTTTTTTATACAACATCGACTATCCGTAATCTGATTTCTGGATAGCGACCAAATGTAGATCGCTCTAAGTTTGCAATTAGAGTAAGCGCTTCACGTTCCCTAACCTCACGAGTGCTGAAAAATTCTATAGCGCGCACAAAATCACCATTTGTTTTTCGAAAAGTAAGTTCTAGATGCTCTCCTGTCTTACCAAACATACGCGCTTTCTCAGGAATAATATGTTCTAACATAAAAAGAGGCTTGGGGTTCCCTATGCCGAAAGGAGCGAGGGGTTCAATTGCTCGCCAAGTCCCCATATTCACTTCATCAAGCGTAAGTATATGATCAACCACTACTTCGTCGGTTGTACTCTCTTCCCTAACCCCCATGTACGCTTTTGAAAGTTCCTCTTCAAGTAGGTATACATACTCTTGTGCCACTTGGAACCCGCCTGAAGCAGCATGTCCACCGAATTCTAAGAACAGATGTTTAGGCACCGCACTCATCAGCTTTACTAGATCAACCGTCCCATCAGAACGACATGAACCCTTAAGCGTCTCTCCTCCTTCTCGCCCCCATAGAAACACGGGGCGGTTATATTCTTCAACCAATGTATTTGCAGCAAGCCCCAAAAGTCCCGGTCGCCAGTTAGGGTTTCCAAGTACAATAACTTCACTAAGCCTCTCGCGGGAAGCGATAGTATGTTTCATCTCCTTTACCATTGCCGCCACTACCCCCTTACGCGTATCGTTGAGTTTTTGTAACTCTTTCGCTAATGCCTCTCCCGCCCCCTCTTCACTCGAAGAGAGAAGATCGAAAGCGAGCCGAGGATCTCCCATGCGCGAAGCAGCGTTAATACGTGGCGCAATCATAAACCCAATATCATCTTCTGTAATAGTGTTCTGATTCATTTTCATCACTCGCAAAAGCTTTTGGAGCCCCGGTCGTGGCGACTTGCGCAAAACTTTGAGTCCATAGTGTGCAAAGACTCTATTTTCTCCAGTAAGGGGCACCATATCAGCCACTGTTGAAATACCCACAAGATCAAGCAGCCACTTCTCCCACCCAGGAATGAGATTAAAATTGCCTTTACTGATGAGCGCTTGGACCAACTTATATGCTACTGCTGCTCCGCAGAGCATATCGTAAGCATATGCACAGTCTTCTTGTTTGCTATTTAGTATGGCAAACGCTGGTGGAAGTTCCCCGTGAGGCAAATGATGATCAGAGATAATCACATCAAGACCCAATTCATTTGCTCTCTTTACAGGCTGAACATCAGTAATACCACAATCAACGGTGACAAGTAGCGTTGTGCCTTCTGCTGCCAACTTTTCTATCGCACCAATATTGAGACCATACCCTTCGGTATAACGATGAGGAATATAGTTAGTAAAGTTCTCGTATCCAACTTTTTTAAAAAAATCATGAAGCACTACTCCCCCAGGAATACCATC
This sequence comes from uncultured Candidatus Saccharibacteria bacterium, assembly GCA_964541455.1. Classification (GTDB taxonomy): domain Bacteria; phylum Patescibacteriota; class Minisyncoccia; order Phycocordibacterales; family JAKFXT01; genus JAKFXT01. The sequence goes on from CAZIPS010000006.1 coordinate 30,039, forward strand.
ATGATCATAGTCACTGTAAATGGTGATACGCTCCCCCTTTTTCATTCCCTCCAAAATTCGTAGGACCGACTTCTCCATACCCAATATAGAAAGCGGGTCGTGAGTATGATCATCATATGAAGGCTGTAGGAATCTTTGAGCTTCTTCTAAAGTAGTAACACCCCTCGATACTAGAAGTGCCTGCTGAAGAGGGTGAAATACTGCAAGCTCTTCATGATTTGTTTCTAAAGCTTTTTTAGTGGAGTACTTTCGCATCAGCGCATTTTACCATATACTCACTTCATGAACTCGAACTGTATTTTTTGCAAAATTATTGAAGGCACTATTCCTGCAGTTAAAGTATATGAAGACATGCATACGTATGCCTTCTTAGACATAAAACCAGTAAACCTAGGTCACACTTTAGTCATTCCTAAAAAACATATGGCCAATCTATATGAACTCGAAGATGGCTATAGAGAAAGTATGATTAACACCGCACAAAAAATAGCCAGAGCTATAAAAAGCGAGCTTAAGGCCGATGGAGTAAACCTCGGCATGAACAACGATGAAGCTGCGGGACAAATTATTTTTCATGCACACCTCCACGTAATCCCACGTTTCAAAGATGATGGATTAGTCCACTGGGGTCACACGGAAGTTACCAAAGAGCAACTAGAAGAAACCGGCAAAAAATTAAGCACTTCTCTATAAAGTAAAACGGCCTGGACCGCCCAGTGGGGCGATGCAGGCCGGACTCCAATCGCAGATTCCTCGAAAAGCGGGTGGTATTGCAACGTCGGCTCTACCCTTCCCAGAAGCAGGGCTTCACAGCCTCCCACCTATCCTACGCCCTCTCTTTCCAGAATCCTTGACCACTCCCAGGGAATCGAACCCTGACCGCCTTGCGGCGTTTTCCGTAGTGTTGTTACGAGCCAAGGGAAGTATATATCTTATCTCTTTAAAAGTAAACTTATTTTAGTGCCTCAATACCCACCAGAGTTCCATTGGCCAAAAAATCAAGCATTGCTCCACCTCCTGTTGAAATAAACGAGAGGCGATCAGTGAGGCCTAATGACTCGATAGCCGCAATAGTATCTCCCCCACCAACGATTGAACGCGCCGAACTTTCTGAAAGCATAGTGGCTACTGCTTTAGTCGCATGATCATACCCTTTTTCATAAAACCCAAGTGGCCCGTTCCACAAAACAAGTTTAGCGCTCATAATATGTTCGCGAAGTACTTCAAGCGTGTGGCTCCCCGCATCGCTCACTATCTCATTCGGCAAAATCTCAGTAGGAGTACGCAATACCCTTCGTCCGTCACTCCCTCTCACCACCACATCACTTGGGAGCAATAGTTTTTCATTAGTCACCACTTCCTCTTCAGGCATTTTGCCTGATACTATTGATCCCCCGATCTCATATCCCTTCACTTTAAAAAAATCATTTCCGAGTGCTCCTCCCACAAAAACACGGTCTGCAACTTCCAAAAACTTTTTTATTAACGGCTCTTTTGTTTCAAACTTGGCTCCCCCCAAAATGAAAAGGAAGGGGTGTGTTGGGTTAAACGCATGAGAAAGTTCTGTAACCTCCTTCTCCACAAGAAAACCGGCATAATGCGGTAGGAACTTTGGTATACCTACCACCGAAGCATGCACTCGATGCGACACTGCAAAAGCATCATTTACATATAGATTTGCTAGCGCTGCCAACTCTTTAGCAAAATTTTCATCATTTTCTTTTTCTTCTTTAAACCGTCTGATGTTTTCAAGGAGGACTATCTCCCCGCTTTGTGCTTTAGCTACTCCCCCCTTAATTATCGTAAGGTCACTCTCTTTAACAAAGGTTACTGGTAACCCTTTTTGTTTTAAAAATTCAGAAACAGGGAGCAATGTCTCTCCTTCATCATTTTCTATATGACTCACCAATATAACAAGGGCTTTCTTTTCAAGTAAGAAATTGATAGTGGGGAGTGCTTTTTCAATACGAAACGTATCAACAAGTGCGCCATCTTTCACAGGCACATTGAAATCAACGCGCACAAGTACTTTTGTTCCCTCCTCTATGTGAGCGCTCTTAAGTAATTGCATATACGCTATGCATGAGACACTCCCATAATAATCTCACCAAATGCTTTTGGTTTTAAACTTTGATGCCCTACAAGAAGCCCATCCACTTCTCCTTCTTTGACCAAGAGTGCAGCATTTTCTGGTGCCACTGCCCCTCCATAAAGAATTCTTGTCTCTTTAGCACCACTTCCAAACTGCTCAATTAAAATTTTCCTGATAAGAAGTGATGTTTGATGAAGCGTATGTCCATCCATAGCTTCTGACGCTGACTTACCAATTGCCCAAATGGGCTCATATGCAACCACAATTTCCTTAATAGCAGCCTTGGGAAGGAGTGCGAGCGAAGCGAGAAGCTGTTTCTTAATCGCATCAAGATAGAGTCCGTGCTGATCACGCTCGTGTTCACCAATACACACAATAGGAGTAAGTTTTGCTTTCTTTACTGCCAGTACTTTTTTAGCAACCACTTCATCACTCTCTCCCATTGCCCTTCTTTCAGAGTGTCCAACAATAACATAACTTATGGGGAAATTTTTGCCCATTAAGACTGAAACTTCTCCGGTGTGTGCCCCCTCCTCAAACTCTGAAACATTTTGAAGTCCGAGGGTAATCCCCTTTTTTAACTTTATCTTTGCCAAAAGGGACAAGAAAAGAAATGGAGGACACACCGTAACATCAACAGCTGTGTTTGCTCCTTTAAGCGTTTCTTTAAGAATAGTGAGCGCTTCAGCATTTGTTTTTGGATTCATTTTCCAATTAGCAACCACTAGTTTTTTGAGCTTTTTTGTTTTTTGCATAGGGTTTATTTTACCCCGAAACAAGTCACTTGTAACGACGATATGTTCCCCTAAGTATTTTCTACTTTATTTCCTGCCAATAGAGTGTTATGTACTGATCGGACAAAAGTGGGAAGGTCGGTGGAGGAGAGTAAAGGAGGTTGGTGTCATAACTTGCCGGCTGACTTAAATACCCGCTTTGTCCACTTGCTGAGTTTTGTAAGAAATATGCTTGTGCGTTTGTTGCAAACATCCCATAAGTGGTGAGCGATGCTCGGACTGCATTTGGAGAACAGTAATTTCTACCTCCAGAAGCCGGGCGGTAGTACTGCCTATAGGTTGCGCCATTTTGAGCTACAATTGCTGCATCTATAGTGAGATTATCTGCACTAAAAAGACCTATTTGAAAATTCCCCTGGGCAATAAGTCCTATGGTGTCCGTCCCGTCAAACTTAGTGTAGAGAAGGTTATTATTTACGATAATATTACGATAGGTAGCGGCGTTTACAGGGAACGTTGCTGCGACAACAGTAATACGTGCTCCGTTTATTTGACCCTCTACCCACACATGGTCCTCAAAAAAGAGAATACCATTTGAAGGAAAAGCGTAGTTACCAAGTAGTGTTTTGGCATTCACACTCCACGTTCCCCAATTAGCTTCCCCACTTGTATTTGAACATGCACTCGCCCCAGTCCCAGGGGCTGCCATGAGACTTGTTACTTTATAGAGATCGAAAGTGCCATTAGTTTTTAAAGTAACTTGATACCCCGACCCACCAGAGCCTGCACGATAGAAGCCACTCGCTTGAGCAGCAGTTTTCAACGTATTTAAATCAGTAGTCATTCCAGAAAAATCAACAGCAGGAACAGGAAACTGGCGACCTCCCATGAACACATCTGGGCGGCTTGGCACCACTGCTGGTGGTGTAGGGTCTGCATTTGGAACGCTTGTGTATACGCCAAAATGTTTTCCATTCACATCGTTAAAGGTACTTACGGCGCTCGTTACAGTGTTATGCGCCTTTGGTTGCGGGTTCCCACTGAAAAATCCCACTCCTTGATTTGAGTGAATAGGCCCCCACACCTCATCACCTCCTCCATAATAGATGATGGCATTACTCACTGCCGCATATTTTGCAATTGAAGGTTTTGCGAATTGCACCTCAATACGCCTATAAGAACCGGGGTCTGCTGTCACTGTTCCTTTGGAACGTACTACTACTTTGGTTGATCCAGTAGGAGGCGCCACAATATCCAAACTAAACTGCCCGATAAGGTTATTATCCTTATCATAATAATTGTGCACATAAGGGCCTGCACTATTTGTGCCATCTTTGTAATCCGCCGGAGCATGTGCCAAGTGCCAACGATAATATTCAATACCTGCTTCAGCAATCTGAAACTCTTGCTCTCGATAGAGCGAATGACGTGCACCCTGAATATTGATTCCCGCCCACCCAACAAGCGCCGTTAAAATAAGTGCCGCAACTGTCGCAAAAACCAACACCTGCACCAAGAGGAATCCACCGTTTGTTTTTTTAAACTTGATCATAGATTATCTTTTAGATTCCTAATCGATATTTGCGTTGTTACCACAATAGGGACAGGGGACATATTGGGATCGCTATCTATAGTAATGTCCGCACGCACCAAGCGCACTGCTTGTATATCAACGGGATCAGAAAGTGCCGCAGAAGTGCCCGTATAATTTTTGTCATAGTAGGTAAATATAGGGTTGTTTCCATTTGCCAATCCATTCATTACTGTCGTCGTAACTCCCGCTCCAGTATATGCAAGCGGAGTCCCTGATGGAGTAATTACCGTTTTTTTCAAACTCTTTTTATCCGTTGAAAGAAAATAACGAATCTGTTCTTTTATCCCATCCCCATTAGTATCACTATAGAAAGTAATTGAGCTTGTTGCCGCTCCCCCAATTGCATATGACCCCGTACTTGCAATTGAGGCCGTGCGTAATTCAGAGGCGAACTGGCGCAAGACATTGCGTGCATCCTGTTGAGCAGAAAGCGTGCTATTGGTATATCGAGAAAAACTAAACACATCACGCCCGAAGAGGCTGATAAGGTTAAAGATCATCACCATGATCGCCACACTGACTAGAAAATCGATATAGGTCATTCCTCGTTGTTGCCTTCTTTTCATACTATTGTACTTGGAGCATTACCTGTTGATTTTGCCAATTTGTATTGACGTTAACTGAACCGTTATATGTCTGGTACCCGCTCTTGCTTACTGTGTAGGTGTAGTTACCAGAACTAAGGTTAGTGAAAAGTACCTGCCCAGGAGGAACACAGGAAGAAGCAAAGGCAAAAGCAATATCAGAAACAAGTGGGGAAACAGAGTTATCAGCAGTCTGCATGAAAAGTTTGTAACGCAAATAACGATTTCCATTATTCACCGAACTTATGTTTTGATTTGCGAGCGTATAGTACGTTGCGGCGGTGCCATCGGGACCTTTATACACCCACGTTGCATTATCATTATTTGTTGCAATTTGGAATTTCACACTGTCTGCCCCAACTCCGTTTGGCTGCGCGCTTGGATTCCACGTAAATTGGTAAAAATTACTCGCCGATCCAGTATCAAATGTTGAAGATTCAAGTGTTCCAGAAGTTTGATACACCCCGAAAATTGATTTGAGCGTCACTCCTCCTGTGGCACTATAGTCGATATCCCCATCCGTAGTAAAAAACTTCGTCGCATCGTTTGCAAAATTCGCTTGCCCACCGCCACCTGACCAGTCAGTTTGCTTTAAGAACCCACGATCAGTGATAAGCACTGTCGAATCACCTTCATCGTTAATGAGTGTGACTGTTGCATTAGTGAGCGGTTGAGAAGTCGCGGCGTCTTTAACAGTGAAAAGTACACTGCGCGGATCTTTTGGTGACACCACTACTGTCACATTTTGCGTTGCCCCTGGGGCTAGTGACACTGGAATAGGCGTAATCGTTCCTGCCAAGTCATACTGACTATCATTAAACACAAAAGAGTAAGTGTCCCATTCCATATTACTCAATGTATTTAACCCCGAACCATTTGTTGTCTGATTGCTTGAATACTTAAGTACCGGTACCCCACTATTTGTTCCAAGCGTCTTTGCTCCTGAAATCGTATAATCGATACCCCCAACTGGTGCACAATTATCCGCCACACTTGAAACATTGATAGTTCCTGTGTGGTCAATAGCAAAACTTGTTTGTGTTACCTGCTGCGCCACCACCGTTGCATCAGGATTACTTGGGTTTGAAAGCCCCACTCCCCCAGGTGGATAGGTACGATCACTTGAGTATCCGGGCTTTGTTACCGTTACCTTGTATTCATTTACTGATGGAAGGGTATCAATAAGGGCGTAGTTACCAAGGGTATTGCTTGTATCCGTGATATCAATACTTGGTGTCACCGCACTATTTGTAATATGTAGCACCGCATCATCAACCGGATCACCATTTGCGTCAAATACTCTGATAAAAAGTGCACCATTTGTCGAAGACCCTTCAAGATTTTTTGGCGCAATGCGCCCTGTAAAAACAATAGGAGTGAAGTTTGTACAAGCAGAGCAGCCAACAGAAATCTCAATGAGCTTATAATCCGCTGGCGCTGAATCATTAGGAGTTCCTCCGATAGTCCCATCAAAAGGATCATCAATATTTTGAATACTTGTTGTTGCCTGGAAGGTAATACCATCACGAACAAGTGTTTGTACACGCTGCAATACTCCTGAAGGAACTCCGTTCACCAACCCCACAGAGGAATAAGGGAGGTTACGAGCAATTTCAAACTGTTCATTTACAAGATTAGTTGCCGCGACCCTAATGCGCGAAAGTTTTACTAAGTTAAAAAGCCCTGTGTATGTTCCATACACCGCAAGGGATATAAAGAGGAAAATAGCACTTGCTACCATTACCTCAACAAGCGTCATGCCTCTCTTTTTATGCTTTTTGTAGAAAAACATATCCATATTAGATATTTGAAAGCACTGAATAGGTTGGTGAAATCATCGCAATTGCAAAAAACCCAACCCCTGCACCAATAAAGAGCATAAGGAATGGTTCAATAATCGTCGAAAGATCTTTTGTCTTTTGATCTACCTCTGTTTCGTAAAACACCGCAAGCTTTGAAAGCATCTCGGCAAGCGCACCTGTTTCTTCACCTACACTCATCATCTCTCCAACCAAAATAGGGTAGATTTCCTCGTGTTTCATAAATACTGCAGACATTGGCGCACCTTTCTCAATTTCCTTCTGCGCTTCACCAAGCACTTCTTTGTAGTACGTATTATCGAGCACATCTTTAGTAATCGTAAGCGCGGTCACCACCTCAACCCCTGCTTGAAGTAATGAAGCAAGCGTTCGTGCGGTTCTTGCAGCGTATGCTTCCTGCACGATGCCACCAATAATAGGCACACGCGGAGTAACATAATCAAGTCCGCGATTCCCCCACGTTGTTTTAGCGGCTGAAATAAATGAAGCAATACCACCTACAAAAAGGAAAATAAAAATAACGAGGTGGTTTTTCAAAAAATCGCTTACCCCTATAATAATCCTAGTACTCATCGGTAGCTGCACATTCAAATCCCTAAATGTTGCGGTGAGAGATGGTACCACAAAAATCATCATAAGTATCCCAATCAACACCATCGCAGAAAGAATGATCGCGGGATAAATCATCGCTCCTTTAATCTTTTTAATGAGGAGGTAGGTTTTTTCCATTTGATCAGCAACCACGGTGAGCGTGTCACTCAACCCCCCACTCTCCTCTCCCGCACGCACCATCGAAACAAAGAGGTTCGAAAAAACTTTTGGATATTTTGCAAGCGCACTTGAAAACGTAGCCCCTTTTCCAATCTCTTCATTTAAATCCTGGAGGATGGTTTTAAACTTAATATTCTTTGTTTGCCGCTCCATGATGGAGATAGCGCGAGAAAGCGCCAGCCCTGCTGCAAGCATTGCAGCGATATTACGCGCAAACGTGATACGATCCTGAAGTTTAACTTTACCAAGAAAGTTATTAATCTTATCAATCAGATCTTGTAGCCCCGCCTTATTCAATTCTTTAGAAGAAACAAGGCGGTGTCCTTCCTGACGCACTTGTTCATAAAGCGCAGTTTTGGTAACCGCCTCTATAACTTTAGTTTCTATTTCCCCCTCTTTAGTTAAAAGTTTTACTTCAAATTGTGCCATAGTCTTACTCTGAATTAACCACGCGAAGCACTTCTTCTATAGTAGTGAAGCCCTGTGCTGCCATAAAAATACCGTCCTCAAGCATGCTCGTCATTTTCTCTTTTTTGGCCTGTGCCTCTATCTCATCAGAAGATGCTCCTTTAATGACCAGATCTCTAATAGTGCTTGTCATTTTAAGCACCTCATGAATACTGACACGCCCTCCGTATCCATCTTCACTATCCTTTGATGGTTTTGCGCGATAGAAAGGCACCTTCTCCCAAGTAGCATTTTCGGCTACCACTTTTTCTTCCTTCAAAAATTGAAGTACGCGATCAACATCAACCGTTTTAGCAAGTTGTCCCAGTTCATCTTTATTCATGAAATACTGTTCTTTACTACTTGAAAGGCGTCGCACCAAACGTTGTGCAATAATTACTTTAATAGTTGAAACCAAAAGAAAAGGCTCAACCTTCATATCAATAAGTCGCGGGATTGCCCCTGCCGCAGAGTTGGTGTGAAGCGTGGAGAGCACCAAGTGACCAGTGAGCGCGGCGTTCACCGCCAAAGCAGCAGTTTCCTCATCGCGGATTTCACCCACCATGATAATGTCTGGGTCTTGGCGCACTAGCGTACGAAGACCTTGTGCAAAAGTAAAACCGATTTCTGGCTTTACTTGTGTTTGGTTAATGCGTGCTACTTGATATTCAATAGGGTCTTCGATAGTTGAAATATTCACATCAGGGGTATTTAAAAGATCAAGGAGCGTGTAGAGGGTAGTAGTTTTACCACTTCCGGTAGGCCCAGTTGTCAAAATAAGTCCATTAGCAAGCCGGGTTGCCTCATGTACTCTTTCAAGCCCCTCTCCATGAAGCCCCAGCCCCTCGAGAGAAAACCCTCCAGCATTTTCTTTAAGCAAACGCATCACCGTCTTCTCACCAAAATACGTCGGCAATATAGAAACACGGAAAGATACTTTTTGATTTTCGGATTCCACCTTAAAACGTCCGTCTTGTGGCAAACGCTTTTCATCAAGCTTTAAATTAGAGAGCACTTTGATGCGCGCAGTGATTGACGAACCAGCATCTTTAGGAAGCACCATCGCATCGCGAAGCATGCCATCGATACGATAGCGAATGAGCACCTGATTTTCCATGGGCTCAATATGAATATCAGAAGCGTCTTGCAATATAGCATGACGAAGTAGTGAATCCACGATACGTACTACCGGCAAGTCTTCAGCCAACTTCTTGAGATCCGAAGCAGACTCTCCCCCTTCTCCCGTTTCTTCCATGAGTGTTTTGAGAGAATCTGTCTCCTTTTGGATGATATCGCCAAACTCTGCCTTAAGACTCTTCTGATACTGCAAAAGCACACTCTTCATAGACTCGGTATCGGTGAGTCGAGGAAGCACCTTCATACCTACCTTCTTCTTTACGAAATCGATAGCCCCCAAATCTTCAGTATCAAGCATCGCTACTTCAATAGCGTCATTCGCCTTACGGAAAGCAACGATGTTGTGATTACGTGCAATCGGTTCTGGAATAAGCGTTAAAATATCAAAATCAATTTTCTGCCCCTTGAGGTTCACAAAAGGGATACCTAGGATATACGCCTGCACACGGCGCAAATCATCCTCCGACATTTTGCCGTTTGCAATCAAAATATGACCAATGCTTTGGTCCCGCGTGATAGCTTCAGCTTCCGCAGCATCAAAATCAGCCCGCGATACAAGTCCTGAATCAAGTATGAACTCCTTTAACTGATCATCTTTAATGTGCATAGAAAAACAGAAGCCGACAAAAAAGTTTTATACTTCTGTGACGACACTTCTTATATAAGAAGTATAACAGTGATATACATTTTATTTTAAAAAGTAATACACAATTATGTAAAAACGTTTAGAAAAAAATGTTTGACATTGCCCCGTAGTTACATAAGATGAAGTTACTGCTGTAGTGTATGCTCGAACATTTCGTTTGGCGCGCTACTGTAGTGTTCCAAGGAGAAGTGTCATGAGTGGCCGTAAAATTGTCCACATTGAAGTCGAGGATCACAGGACCTTTCTGGACAAGGTCTTCAACTGTGATCCAAAAGCGAAGGAGGCGACGGTAGTCGCCGACGACGGCACCTCCTACAAGGGAGTTGCCAACAACGGTAGTGCCGCCATAGAGGTGGCGGTTGAAAAAATGAACAAAGACCAGAAGTAGGGTCTGCGTTCATTAAGTTCTTCATTGAATCATGAACATATCACGTCGGCCGCAAGACCTACGTGCAAGAAGTCCCCCTTTTAGCTGTCTCCCCTTCATGGGTTGAGGCGGGAAAAGTGGGCTTTTTCCTTTTATAGTAGTAGAAAAAAATAAATAAAATTGACACACTTTCCTCAAAAAGTAATATGCTAGATAGACCATCAACCTAATGAGGAACAGACATGGCCAAAAGCCTATCGATAGCCCCTGGGACTCGCGTTCAAGTTTTTAGCCCGGACAGAAGTACAAACCTTGGAATTGGTACATACCAAGGAGAAGAAGAAATCGAGGATTCGGGGGGTCTGACAACTCCCAAGATCGAGCTTGCGTCTGGTCAGATCATTTACGGCTGCGAATGCTGGTGGTATCCGACGTAACGATCTTGACCAATACGACCGCCCTAGGGCGGTCATGTCTTTTTCGATAATTTGACAAAAAGCCTCCTCTCTGCTATCATAGTCTTTGTTAGTGGTGAGGTCCGGCTGTGCCGGGCTTATTTTTTTAACCAATTTAGACTATTAAGATATGTTTGACCTTAAAGTAATCAATTCTGTCCTCGTTGAACTAGAACAAGAGCGTGGTATTCCAAAAGAAAGGATTATCGAGGCTATTGAGGCTGCGCTTGCTACCGCTTATCGTAAGGAATACGGGAAAAAGGGGCAAATTGTCCGCTCTCACTTCGATCTAAACGTTGGAGGGGTTGTTTTTGAACAGATTAAAAGCGTTGTTGATCAAACACGCGTAAAAATGCCTGAAGAAGTAGAAGCCGAGGCTTCAGGAGAAAAAGAGGTAGATCCAGAGGACTTCCGTCCACGTTACAACGAAGATCATCATATTTTAATTGGAGATGCTAAGCGTATTAAGCGTGATGTTGAACTCGACGATGAAATTACCTTCCCCCTTGAAACAAAGGCTGATTTTGGCCGTATTGCTGCTCAAACCGCCAAGCAAGTAATCATTCAGAAGATTCGTGAAGCTGAAAAAACTGCCATGGTTTCAGAGTACGGCAAGAAAGAAGGAGAAATTGTTACTGGAACAGTAGAACGTGTAGAGCGAGGCACTATTTTCCTCAACCTTGGCCGTGCTGTAGGACAACTTGCTTACGAAGAGCAGATCCCAGGAGAGCGCTACAAGCAAGGAGAGCGTATTCGTGCCTACCTTTTTGCAATCGAAGAGAGCCCACGAGGCGTATTTCTAAAGCTTTCTCGTTCACATCCAAAGTTTTTGACCAAACTTTTTGAACAAGAAACACCAGAGCTTGCAAGCGGAGTAGTAGAAATCAAGGCTATTGCACGCGAAGCAGGTTCTCGTTCAAAAATCGCCGTCCTTTCAAAAGATTCTCATATTGACCCCGTTGGATCACTCGTTGGACAGCGTGGCGTACGCGTTTCAACAGTAATGAGTGAGCTTGGAGGTGAGAAAATCGATATTATCGAATGGTCTGAAGATGCAAAGAAATTCATCGAAGATGCACTTTCCCCTGCCAAAATACTTTCTGTTGAAACTGACGTTGAAAATCGCCAAGCCAAAGTAGTGGTGACTGAAGACCAACAATCACTCGCTATTGGTAAAGGCGGACAGAACGTAAGACTTGCTGCTAAACTTACCGGTTGGAGAATAGATATTAGCTCCCTTGGAGGAGAAAATATCGTTTCTTCTGAAGAAGATCAGTCGGAATTAGTGTAAACATCAAGAACCCCTCCCCCGCCTAAAGCGAGGGAGGGGTTCTTGCTTCTCTTTATTAGAGAATATAGACTACCCTTATTATAGTAATTATCTAACTAACATCTATGAACTTGTGGCACGACATCAAACCAGGGACTCCTGAAGAAATGACTGTAATAGTAGAGATAAACAAAGGCTCTAAGAATAAATACGAAATCGATAAAGACACAGGGCTTATTGCACTTGATCGCGTGGCCCACACCGCTCAAGACTTTCCTTTTGACTATGGCTTTGTTCCTCAAACCCTCTGGGAAGACGGTGACGCACTTGATGTTATGCTTCTTACTACCTACCCCCTTGTTCCAGGTATCCTGGTCCACGCCCGTCCTGTAGCAATCATGCATATGATCGATTCTGGCGAAGGGGATGACAAAGTGCTTGCAGTCCCGGTGAATGACCCACGCTGGGGCGATGTTAAAGACCTAGAAGATGTAAACAAACATACTCTTAAAGAAATAGAACACTTCTACAGCACCTATAAGAAATTGCAGAATAAAATAGTAGAGGTCAAGGGGTTTAGCGGAAAAGATGAGGCGCAAAAAGCTTTTCAAAAAGCAATCGATCTCTACAAAAACAAATTTCAAAAATAAAAAAGGATACACGTCATTCTTATCCCCACAACCACTCTGCGTAACGGCCGAGTGGTTGTATACTTTAGAGTAAGAAAAAGCTGGAACGCCTCTTTATGGCTTGTGGTTTTTCTTTTCTACTAAGTTAGTACTTAAATTAAGTTTTATGAATAAACGTAACATTGCACTTCTTGTAGGGGCGTCGCTTGTTTCACTTGCCTCCCTTACACTTTCTAGTGCCGCTTTAGCTGAAGACAATGCACCTCAGTCTGCGCCAGGATCAGCGCGTACTCCTATAGCCCCTCCGCCACAAAATCTCTCTCGTGAAATCCGTGACATCCAGGGACAAAAAAGAGAAGCTATCACCAGCATGCGTGCATCTACTACCGCAGCAATACAAGGGATTCGCAAAGACGCTCGTGGTCAAATCCAAAACGAAAGAGAAGATATGCGCGAACTCATGAAAAGCGCTACTTCCGCTGACGCTCGCATGGGGCTTCGCGATAAAATCGACGCAATGCGTGGAGATATCAAAGACACTCGCAAAGCAGCTTTTGCCTCCACCACAGATCTCCGACTTAAAATGCGTGCCGAAATAGAAGATCGCCGTGATGAAGCAAAAGATGACATCATGAACGCTGTTAGAGAGCGTAACATGCGCCTAGCAAGCACCACGGAGAGAACGATGCGCATGGGAAGCACCTCACCTCGTATGGGTCGTATGGGGAGCTCAACAGATGCCGAGCGTACTGCAAGGGCTGTTGAACAAGCAGCCAAATTCGCTAAGCAAGCCCTTGATCGTATGGGGGCAGCAATAGATCGCTTTAACGGTCTTGTAGTAAGAATACAAAGCCGTATTGACAAAGTTTCTGCCGCAGGAGGTGACACTACTGCCGCAAAAGCAGCTTTAGCTGATGCACAGAGCAAAATAACCACCGCTAAAGATGGCATCACCACTGTTTCAGGCGCTTTTGCAGAAGTAGCAACACTTACAAATCCAAAAGATGGAGCGGCCAAAGTTGAAACAGCTATGAAAAATCAACAAGTACTTATGAAAGCGGCCCAAGATGCACTCGCAAAAGCTGCCAGTGCCCTTACCGGACAAAAAGGAGCCGACACCCCCGCCTCAACTGTTTCAAACGACAACACTGCTACAACGCCACAACCCTAAGTGATTACAAAAAATTATTAATTCAATACACCTATGGATCCAGTACAAAACCAAACCCAAGCTCCAGTTGCCGCAGAGCAAATGGCGCCACCAACAGCCCCCGTCTCAAATGTTCCTATGCCACAAGAAGGTCACACTTCAACAGGTCCAATCATTGGCTCAATCATTATTGTCCTTATTTTGATCCTTGGTGGTCTTTACTACTACGGACAACAAATGATGAGTATTGATAGTCGCCCTCCTATCCCTACTGAAACAGTGAATGAAGCAAACACTGATCAAGCAGTAGCAAAACTACAAGCACAAGGCAATACTGATGACTTGAGCTCGATTAAAGCTGACATACAGTCAACAGATACTTCAGCTATTGATAGTGATACTGCTAACGTTAAAGCAACCCTTAGTCAGTAGGTCCTTATAAAACCCCTGCACAGCTTCGCTGTGCAGGGGTTTTATCTTCCGTCTTCTTCCTTGCGAAATGAGTAGTTTCAAGCTAAACTCAACCACTATTATGGCTACACATACACATAACCACGATGAGAAGTTACATACCAATCTAAAGGTAGAGAAACTTCCACAAGCAGAAGTAAAAATCATAGGGGAAATCACCCTTGAAGCCCTTGCTCATTATCGTGAACACGCACTCGAACATTTCAAGGCAGAACTTGAACTCCCTGGATTTCGTAAGGGTCATGTTCCTGAAAAAACTATTATTGAGCGTGTAGGCGAACTCGCACTTCTTGAAGAAGCGGGGGAACAAGCACTTGAAGCAGCCTACCCTGCAATTCTTTCAGAAGTTAAAGAGGATATTATCGGTACACCGAAAGTTGAGATCACCAAGCTTGCACTTGGCTCCCCTCTCTCGTTCAGTATCACCGCCTCTCTTTTCCCCACCTTTGAGCTTCCTGACTATAAGAAACTTGCAAAAGCAGAAAGTACCAAGAAGGAAAAAATTGAAGTTACTGACACGGAAGTTGAAGAAGGTATTATGACCATACGACGTATGCGTGAACAGCAGGGCAAGGAAGGAGAAAAAATTGAAGATAAAGATCTCCCTAAATTAACTGATGACATGGTGAAAGATTTCGGGAAATTCGAAAATATCGCCGATTTCAAAAACAAAATGCGAGAAAGTATCCAAAAAGAAAAGGGGTTACGGGTAAAAGAAAAGCACCGTCTTGCAATTGTTAAAGCGATTATTGAAAAAACTGAACTTACACTTCCTCGTATCATCATAGATAGTGAGCTTTCTCGTATGCTTGCACAAATGCAGGACGATGTTGAGCGTATGGGGATCAACATGGCCGACTATCTCGCACGTATTAAAAAAACCGAAGCTGATTTACGAAAAGAATGGGAGAATGATGCTATTGAACGCGCTAAGATGGAACTTATTCTAGATAAAATAGCGAAAGAAGAAAAAATCGAAGCCCCACAAGAAGAAGTAGAAACTGAAGTAAAACACCTCTTAGAGCATTACCAAGATGCCGACCCAGTGCGCGCCGCTTCTTACTTCTCTCACGTCATCAAAAACGAAAAAGTCTTCCAGTTTCTAGAATCTCAAAGTTAATTACAAAAAGTTGCGGAAGTGTAGTGCTTATATTATTGTGAGCATCTAACCAACACCTATATGTCTATACTTATTCCAACAGTGATCGAAAAGTCTAATTTTGGTGAGCGGGCATACGATATTTATTCCCGTCTCCTTAAAGACCGTATTATTTTCCTTGGCGGCCCGATAGATGACACAGTTGCCAATATTATTATTGCTCAACTTCTTTTCCTAGAATCAGAGGATCCAAAGAAGGATATTTCTCTCTATATCAATAGTCCTGGAGGGCACGTTACTGCTGGACTTGCGATCTTAGACACTATGAACTACATCAAGCCTCATGTATCTACGGTTTGTGTGGGTATAGCAGCTTCCGCTGCGGCCGTCATACTTTCAGCTGGAGAAAAGGGTAAGCGCTACGCACTACCTAATTCTGAAGTGATGATTCACCAACCATGGGGTGGAGCAGAGGGTCAAGCAACTGATATTGAGATTTCTGCCAAACATATTTTGAAAACGCGCGAGATTTTGAACAAAATCCTCGCCAAAAATACTGGTCAGCCTCTTTCAAAGATTGAGAAAGATGTAGAGCGCGACTTCTATATGTCATCTGATGAAGCCAAAAAGTACGGGATTATTGATGAAATCCACAAATCTAAGCGCTAATTAGTGTAAAACCCCCCGCAAAGCTCTGCTTTGCGGGGGTTTTACCTATTAGACTCACCTCATAGACAACTTCCCTTTTTACGACTACTATGGGGTTATTAGTAAGTTTGATAATCTGACAGTCCCGCCTGCCCAAAAGTAGCTTACCGAAAAAAATCTTCTATTCCTATGCATTTATTCTTCAGCCAACAGCATTCACCGAGCCTCACTTTGGAAAAAGCGGAATTGTAATCCGTTATGTCAATAAAATTAATCATAGCGCTCCTTGGTCTTGGAGGGCTTTTGGGTGTAGTCATTGGCTACTTCCTTCGTTTTCTCATCACCTTAGGCAAAAAGGGGTCGATGGAGCTCGAAGTAAAGCAAATGGAACTCAAGGCCAAAGAAGAGGCTGACAAAATTGTCGAGGGAGCAAAAAAGAAAGCAGAAGAGTTTGAAAAAGAAAAGCGCGAAGAAGCCAAAGAACGAGAGGAGAAAATAGAAAAAAATGAGGAGCGCCTCATCAAAAAAGAGGAGTTACTCGACAAGCGACAGGGAGATATAGAGAAAGAGGTAGAGCATATAAAGCTCAAGGCTATCGAAGTCAAAGAAATCAAAGAGAAAACAGAGGCTATAGAGCAAGAAAAGCGTGCTGAACTCGAACGTATTTCTGGGCTCACTGGAGATACAGCAAAAGAAGAGTTATTTAAACTCATTGAGAAGCAAGCCGAAGAAGATCTTCTTGTGCGCATGCAGAAAGTTGAAAGTTTTGCTACCGAAAAAATCGAACGCAAAGCTAAGGAGATTTTGGTCTCGGCTATTCACCGCTTTGGCAACTCTGTAGCATCAGATACCATGGCAACAAGTGTCACTATACCGAACGATGAAATCAAAGGAAAAATCATTGGCAAAGAAGGAAGAAACATCAAAGCCTTCGAACGTGCAACAGGTGTTGAGGTTATCGTTGATGACACCCCAGGGGTTATCACTATTTCTTGCTTTGACCCAGTACGTCGCCAGATAGCACGTGTTGCCCTTGAAAACTTGATTACTGACGGTCGCATCCAACCAGTAAAAATCGAGGAGCTCGTAGAAAAAGCCAAGAACGACATCAACAAAGTAATCAAAGAGAAGGGTGAGCAAGCCTGTTACGAATGTGGAGTGTTCAACCTCGATCCACGTGTAGTCTCTATCCTTGGGCGGCTCCATTTCCGTACGAGCTACGGGCAAAATGTGCTTCAGCACTCTATAGAAATGGCCCATATTGCTGGGGTTATGGCTGAAGAATTAGGGGCTAATGTAAATGTTGCGAAGGCTGGCGCCCTCCTTCACGACCTAGGTAAAGCAGTGGATCATGAAATACAAGGAACACATGTTGAAATCGGCCGCAGAATCCTTCAGAAATTCGGGGTGGATGAACAAATCATCATTGCCGTTTCGGCTCACCACGAGGAATACCCTTATGACAACGTGGAGTCAGTACTTGTACAAGTGGCAGATGCCATTTCAGGAGGTCGCCCAGGAGCAAGACGTGACACAGTTGAGAACTACATTAAACGCCTAGGGGACCTTGAAGGTATTGCTACTAGCTTTGAGGGAGTGGAGCGCTCCTTCGCCATCCAAGCGGGACGCGAAGTGCGCGTTTTCGTTGATCCAGGCAAGATTTCTGACCTCGACGCCAAGAAGCTAGCCCGCGATATCGCCCTACGTATAGAACAAGAACTCAAATACCCCGGTGAAATTAAGGTAAATGTGATCAGGGAAAGTCGAACTATAGAATACGCAAGATAAATCAAAAAGACCCCACAAAGCAAAGCTTTGTGGGGTCTTTTCTACCCCAAAAACCTCTTCCCTACCCCTTGTTGCCAAAAAAACGGCTTCATATATACTTATTTTAAGGTCGAAAAACTAACCTACTTCAAAAACAATGAACAAAGCATCACTCGTTGAAGCTGTGCAAGGAGCACTTGGAGGGACAAAAGTTCAAGCAGAAACTGCTGTTGAAACTTTGATTGATACTATTGTTAAAGCCCTCAAGGGTGGTAACGAAGTTTCAATCGCTGGACTTGGTATCTTTTCAGTGAAGACTCGTGCGGCACGTCAGGCTCGTAACCCACGAACTGGTGAGACTCTGCAGGTGAAAGCAATGCGCGTACCAAAGTTCCGCGCAGCAAAAGCGCTCAAAGACGCTGTTAAGTAATTTTTCTCTCCATGAAAAAACACAAAGCTCCGAAATAGACGCGGAGCTTTGTGTTTTTTAAATTTGAATGCAAAGAGAAAACACTATCCTAATAAGATAGTGTTTTCTCTTTAGTGTGCGGGTAGAGAGAATCGAACTCTCGTCTAAACCTTGGAAGGGTCTCATTCTACCACTAAACTATACCCGCTAGTTATTCAAGGCTCTATCCATCCACGCTTCTATTTTACGTGATAAATAAACCCCGAAGGCCTTATTTCCATTACTGCGAACCGTTAAATGCCCAGTCCCATACGGGAGTTTACCACGCTTCCCCATCTTTTTGCCAGCCCTATTATCTATCTGAGTTTTATGGAATTGCGAAAGTGGAATCCCTGTAAATTTGACCCACATGTCTAAAGTTTCCTTTTCTTTATTGTCGGGATACATATGAATTCGTAATGCAAAGTTTTCAACCTTAAGCCCACACACCTTCTCAAACCACCTTATTGCCAACTTTATTATTCTCGGGTTCGAATTAACAATACGAACCATTTGTGTTGTTTTACTACCCTCGCCTATGTATAACCCTATACCGAGCATAAACAAATCTCTATTAGAAATGTTTCCCATCTCTTTGAGTGCCTCAGTTTTAGCCTCTTTAATAGATTGCAATTTAATCTCGGCCTTCTTTTTACCAGAAGCAGTTCTTGCTTTTCCAATAGTCTCTAAAGTCTTCTGGTTCGGCGTATAAGGTATTTCTGAAAGCCATGTGCTTAAGGTGCTTTTTGACACCTCAACTTCTTTTGCAATATAGCCATAAGAATACCCTTCTTTACGGAGTGCAATCGCCTTTTGTTTTATAGATAGTTTTTTCATAAACATAGTATATCAGACTATATAGCAGTGTTCACTTTGTATCCCATGGTATTATTAATTTCACCATGGACGCTTTCCTCACTAAATCGCTACATATAGTTAGTATTGGTGTTATTGCGATAACGACCTTCTTTTCTCAAGCTATTCAAAATCATAATCAAACGACACCCAGAGCTACCATTACTAAAGTAGCCTCTCATGCCACCACCTCTCTCTCACTTTCAAGCACCACTACCACAAAGCAAACAAAACAAGCTTCAACAAGTACTTCTTTTATCGGTCCCAAAATCCCCCTTGCGCTTGCAACCACAACTAAAAATAAAAATATTGGGCTAATCCCCGCAAAAGAGCTTGTCAAAGCTGCCACAGAAAAGGATAAGCTTAAGATCACCTTAAATACTGACATCCCCGCAAAGCCACTCATTTCCCTCGCACAACTAAACACCGAGGCCCGTAGCGCAGTGGTTAACATACTCTGTAACACCGCACAAGATGGGCTCCGCCCCCTCTCCGGAAGCGGCATGATTATTGACGAACGAGGAGTCATACTTACAAACGCACACATTGGTCAGTATTTTCTTCTGCGCGACTTCCCCAAAAAGGATAATGTTGATTGCGTTATTAGATCAGGAGCACCAGCACACGCCATGTATCGTGGCGAACTTCTCTTTATTTCCCCACCATGGGTAGAAGCCAACAAGAAAAATATTACCGAGGAAGATCCAACAGGTACCGGAGAAAATGATTTTGCCCTTATTTTAATCACTAATTCAGTAAATGCTGGAGAAAGGCTCCCTGCTACATTCCCCCACGTGT
Organism: uncultured Candidatus Saccharibacteria bacterium; assembly: GCA_964541455.1. Taxonomy (GTDB): domain Bacteria; phylum Patescibacteriota; class Minisyncoccia; order Phycocordibacterales; family JAKFXT01; genus JAKFXT01. The sequence goes on from CAZIPS010000006.1 coordinate 49,821, forward strand.
CTTACAACACAGAAGATATAAATGCCGACACGGATGGACTTGATAACTTTGTTATTGTTGGCTACCCAGCAGGCTTTCTTGGCTCACTCGATATCTACCAAAACCTTTTTATCTCATCAACCGTATCCCAACTTAAAAAACTCTACACTTTCAAAGAAAAAACAATCGATCTTCTCTCCTTCGGAGGCTCTGTCCTTGCACAAAAAGGGGCTTCAGGCGGTGGCGTCGTGCGACAGAAAGACGAAGCCCTTGTTGGTATCGTAGTTACCACGACTGAAGCCAAAACAACTGGAGATAGAGATCTCCACGCAATCAGTATCTCGCATATCAACCGCAGTATCGAAGCAAGCACGAACAAAACGCTTGCTGGATATCTTTTGGGAGACCTTAGCGAGACACTTTCAAACTTCAAAAATGGGAAATTCCAATACCTAAAAAATATTTTAGTGAACGAGTTGACTAGCTAATTTATTAATTTTTATCTAAAAAGATTTTTAACTCCTCCAGGTTTTTCTTGTCATTATCATACAAGTGGGTCTTTATTCCTACCGACTCCGCACTTTCCACAGCCTTAGGGCTGTGTTCAAAATATATAACTTCGCTAGATTTAAGCTTAAAATAAGTGAGCATCATTTCATAGTATTTCGGATCAACTTTTTCCGGATTATGTTTAAGTGTAAAAACTTCATAGGGCATCTTATCCAGGCCAAATAACTTAAATTGCTCATCATTTGCTCCAGTTAACACAATCTTTTTATTTGGATATGTTTCGAGTAAGTCATACATCTCTTTAAAAATCTCTCCTTGCTCTGAAACAAAGCACCTCACTGCATCAACTAGTATTGTCTTCATGTGCTTGAAAATTTTATTCCGTCATAAGTGGGTCATGGTCAGACGCAACCATAAGCATCTGTATCCAGGTTTCCCCCCTCCCCACTATTTCAATTTCCTCTCCATCTATTTTTATAGCTGTCTCGTCGTCAGTTGCATACACAGTAACATCAAACTTATCCTTGAGCCCTTCCAGTCTATCTTTACCAAACTTAAACCAAGGGGAATTCAAGTGTGGGATAAACGCAAGATCAAAAAACTCCATCGACTCCCCTTCCCAATCACCAGAATCTTCTTCAGTAAAAATCTGATCACTAACTTCTCTAGGCAAAAATGCGCCAGGAACCATACTTCCCGCACTTATACCCATATACACCCCTCCTCTCTCCAAAAAGGAAGTCAGTACCTTTTTAAATCCTCCTTTTTCAATAATATGCGCCAAATACCGTTCATTCCCCCCACCAAAACATACGAGGTCAATGTGAAGTAAAGAAGAAGCGAACTCCTCCACTGAAAAACCAGCAATATCAACTACCTTTACAGTTTTAAAACCAACTGCCTTAAATCGGTCTATATCCTCAAGTAACCAACTTTTATCTCCTATATCTAAATTTGCCGCGGTTGTTACAAAAACAACAGCGGCCTCATTAAAAGGTTTCCCTAGTAATTGGCCGAGTGCTTTCACCAGATCGTCATTTCGCAATCCAGCTGAAGTAAGGAGAAATTTCATATAATAAATCCTGATCACTAAGACCTATCAAACAATGTTTATTATGAAGCCCGCCGTCGGGGTGCAGGGATTCGAACCCTGAGTCGCTGGTACCCAAAACCAGAATGTTAGCCGTTACACCACACCCCGACGCCATGCTCCATATATAAAATTCAAAGTATTCGTATCAAACCAAACCCCTGCCTAACAAAAGCCATACTAACACGACTTTTGATAACCCGATAGCAATAGCGTTAAAAATAGAATCCTCTTTAGAGCAATAACTCTCCTCTACTAGAAAAACTAAAGGACAACTTATAGGACAATATGCTGTAGATGCTTTATTTTTGCTGTCCTAGAGACTTTATCGAGGGAAACGATAATTGCATCAAGTTGCCACTCTGGGACCTGTTTAAAGCGGGTTAGGTAGCTTTCTATGGTCTTTTGAAGTCTCTTTATTTTCCAAGGGTGAATATTATCCTCGGCTCTATACCCACCATTACCATGAAGAACCTTTTCACGTGACACATTTGGCAAAGTTACACGTGTACCACTCTCCCCTATTCCCCCATTTGTTTCACCTGAAACAAATGGGTTAGTTCCACGTGTGACGGTTTTTACCTCTACAAAGATGAGTTTGCCCTCCTTTTTCACAACAATATCAATTTCCCCATATGGCCTTAGATAGTTTCTTTCGATAACCGTAAAACCCTTCCCGATTAGAAATCTGCAAGCAAGATCCTCACCTAAGTCCCCTATCTTACGCTTTTGGGTCCTATTATCCATATCTATAGTAGTAAGTATAGATTACACGTGTAACTATCAGCTACGTTTCACGTGAAATCTAACTATTTTCACATGTAACATCAGTTTAAGGTAAAAAGTCATTAAAATGGCCTATAATAAGGCTTTTACGGTTTATAGCCATATTTTCTTGGACAATTTGACTGTCTGTTATAAACACTGTAAACATGTTTATCCACAGTTATTCACTTTATGGCTCAACAAAGCTATTTCTATAAAACATTTTTTGACTGTCTAAGAGCTTTGTGGGGAAGTCTGACTTTTATGAAACAGGGGAGGAGAAGGTTAATCGTTGATACTAGATCCCATCGCAGGGGTGGGTAGGGAGAATCTCTCCTTACAGGAGCAGTACAGCTTTCCCATTTTTTCGTAATGAGAATTACTTAAAAATATGGGAGAAGCTTTTCGATTCTCCCACGAAAGTGAAACTATTCACTTTCTTACCCACACACAGTAAAAATCCCCCAGGCAGGGGGATTTTTACTGTGTGTGCGGGTAGGGAGAATCGAACTCCCGTTTCATCCTTGGCAAGGACGTGTTCTACCACTAAACTATACCCGCATAATACTCACTACTCACAAGTTCTTTCTCAATGAGTTGAAGCCATAGTAACATTTTTCTTTTTAGGTAGCTACTCGAAATACCTAAGTTACACACCCCCTGATGCATATGCTTTATCGGGCTTTTATCCTTTATATACAATGTTTTATTGAACTTTACTTTATGCAAATCACCCTCAACTAACCAGTAATTCATACTACGTTCCTCGAGAAGATTCTTGTAGAGGAGCAGGGAAGCGTGGAGGTCCTCATCTTGTATTTCACAAATCTTCGATAGAAAAAGCTTAAAAAGGACTATGCCTTTGGGATTAGTACTCGAGATTTTGATATGATGCTTTGTAGTTTTGTCCCCGTTCGCAGCATAGAGCATGAGCCCTGCCACAAAAAGGGGGTGGTACTTGAGCTTTTCGAATGTTTCTCGTGCTTCGTCTTCCGCTTGTTTGTAAAGCTCGGTAAGTCTTTCACCACGCACAGCGTTTAATCGCTCCATTCGAGATTTTGCAACGCTAGTGTTCGAATTTTTGAGCTTATCCTTTATAGTACGAGACCATTCCTCACCTCTGAACCAATCAGAGAGGGTAGACATAGGAATATGCAGTTCTTGTGAAATATCTCGGTAGCTTTTACCCAAATATCTCAGGGAAGTAGCCCTATTCCGATCGTTCCTCATATATAAA
>CAZIPS010000007.1:0-50420 GCA_964541455.1 uncultured Candidatus Saccharibacteria bacterium
GGTAGCAGCACTTCCTGTAGCGTTAATGAAGGTGAAGTTTTGGAGGGTGGATGAAGAGTATGCGAGGAATTGACCGAAGCTTGAGACAGCGTTAGTGGTAGTAGCAGTGAAGTATCCAGCTACTGCTTCTCCTGCAACAGAAAGACGAGCATATGGTGAGGTAGTACCAATGCCGAGGTTACCATTAATGTAGGTGTTACCTTGGATTTCGAGTTTAGCAAGAGAGGTGGTGGCGGAGGCGCCGATTAAGACTTGGTTACTTGTAGTAGAAACTGAAATACCTGAACCATTAAAGAAGGTCCAGTTAACATCCGCCCCACTTCCCCCCGCCCCCGACGTATCATTAGCGCACACCACATTGCCATTACTATCAGTAGTGAGCTTTCCTCCATTGTTAAAGAGTGTACAGTTAGCAGAACTGAGTGCTAGTCCTCCTCCAATCACACGGAGTCCATTAGTGATAGTAGAGGTTCCTGCTCCTGTCACGTTAAGCGCAGTCGTTTGGATTCCTCCTCCGAAGGTACTGGTTGCAGTACCACTTACCGTAAGTACCCCTGTTGAGAAGTTAGTACTTGTACTATTAGTAGTCGTGCTGTTAATGCCAGTGAAATTTTGTAATGTTGAGCTTCCAGTAACGAGAAGATTTGAAGCGGTAAGGAGTGAGTTTATGAAAGCATTAGTAAATGTTCCGGTCGTTGCAAACAATGACGTACTCGTACTGTTGGTGGTAGTTGAGTTAAGTCCTGTGAAGTTCTGGAGAGTAGATGACCCATATGAGAGTAAGGTAGCACCGGTCACATTACCCAAGGTAGCGTTTCCTGCATTAAGTACGGTAGCAAAGAGGTTGGTGGAAGAAGCGGTGGTACTGAAGAGGTTGGTGGTGGTAGCAGCACTTCCTGTAGCGTTAATGAAGGTGAAGTTTTGGAGGGTGGAGGAACCAGTAGCAAGGAAGTTGGTGGTTGAGGCGTAGGTGAAGAGTCCTGAGGTAACAGTGAGGAGGTTGGTATTAGGGTTAAAGGTGAAGCCACTGTTCCCTGCTAATGATGAGCTTCCATTAAAGTAAGCGACTTGGTTTGAAACGCCACTGCCTGTTACTGAACCACTACCAATACATGAGCCATTGATTGAGAAACAGCCACTACTAATAGAGAGTCCGTTAGCAAAGGTTGACGTCCCTGACCCTGTCACATTAAGTGCCGTCGTCTGGACTCCTCCTCCGAAGGAAGTAGTAGCACTTCCTGTAACCGTAAGTACCCCTGTTGAGAAGTTAGTACTTGTACTATTAGTAGTCGTGCTGTTAATGCCAGTGAAGTTTTGTAATGTTGAGCTTCCAGTAACAAGGAGGTTGGTTGGAATAAAATTGGTTGCAAAGAGATTTGTAAATGTTCCGTTAGTTGAAAAGAAACTTGTTGTCGTAGCGCTTGAACCAGTGGCATTTATAAATGCAAAGTTTTGAAGCGTTGTAGATCCAGTTACCAAAAGAGACGAAGTGGTAGCTTCCGTCAAAGTAATCCTTCCGACAGTTAAGAGTTTAGAAGTATTGTTCCAAGTGAAAGTGCTGTCACCGGCAAATGCACCACTATTATTAAATTGTACTTGTGTGTCAGCTCCACCAGGAGTACCACTTCCTGATCCTGTAACACACGTCCCATTTATTGCAAAACAACCGCTTGTTAAATTAACTCCTTGAGCAAAGGTTGAAGTGGCTGTTCCGAACACATCGAGCGCTTTCGTACTTAACCCACCAAGAAGTGTTGACGTTGCAACTGAATCACCAGTGAAGTACGAACCTACAATGCCGCCATTAACAGAAAGTGTTGCATATGGTGAGGTAGTACCAATACCTAGATTTGTTGAGAAGTATCCGCCACCAATAACTTCAAGCTTTTGATTCGTACTAGTTGCCCCTGCTCCAATGAGTACTTGATTTGTTGAGGTGCCAAGTTTAACACCGCTGTTATTAAAGAATGACCAGTTAGTTTCAACACCAACACCTCCGGCATCAACACCACACAAGACACTTCCGGCAGTATCGGTGTAAAGCTTACTACAATCGAGAAGAGAGTTAATTGAGAGCCCCCCAGAAACACTAAGCCCTCCCGCGAAAGTGGAGGTGGCATTTGCATTTGTCTGACTTAGTTCACCACTAAAGGTGCTGTTGGTGATGCTTGTTCCTGAAATGCGCGATCCGTCAATTGTGACATTGCTTAGTTTATCAACCCTGTTTGCAATCGAAGCAACAGGATAGAAACTTGGTGGCGCATTATACTGTCCAGTTGTTTGAGCCGAAAGATTGTTGATAGAAAGATAAATCCTATCCTGAAGATCCTTTAACTTTTTATCAAGCTCAACACCACTCACCCTACTAACCTCAACTATGCGCTCGATAACCTTCGGCGAAGCAATAGTAGTAAGCCCAGACTGAATAGTCGTTTGAGTGCTTTGTACAGACTTTGTTGTAGTTGCCTTTGGAGTTTGAATAAAAGCAACTGACTTTGTAACAACAGCAACCTTGCTTGAACTTGCGACAACTGTAGTACTTAGGCCAACAACAGGAAGAGTAAGCGTTGTTGTGCCACTAACGTTGTTCTTCACTGATGGGGTCGTTGCTGCAACTTTTGATGTAGTAGGAGTTTGGGCTGGTGTAAGCCAAGCTACTACCTTACTTTTAACAATGCCGAAGCCTACGCCGATGGCATCAAAAATACTTCCTGATGACTCCTTTGCTGAAGCGAGATTATCCCTTGTTGCGATCTCGGATACACGAGCTTGTTCCTGTGTGTATGTCCCAATTGTTTTATAAGCAATCTCGGAAAAACCAGATGTAGTTGCAAAAGTAATACCTCCAAGCACAACTACAAGCGCAACAGCAAATGCCACACCCTTTTCAAAAAACTTAAATTGATACGGGCTAAGAAGCGCAGGTTTTCTTGCATCAGCTACTTTGGTGTTACTTCCAAAATTTTTACTCCTAAAATTTGGAGTCGCAAAAAAAGTTTTAGCCTTCTGTTTTTGAAGCGTTGGAATAAGTTCAGCAGTGGCGTCGTTTTGGTAAGCAAATATTTTGCCTTTGATGGGAACACTTGATTTTGAACTGTTTGCCACTTCTGCCACTTCTGCAAAAGAAGGTGTACTTGCGGAAATAATTTTTTCTTTCGAAGGAGTGAACGTCACTTTTACAGGCTGCCCTACGGCTACACTTTCTGTTTCAGCTTTTGAAGAATGGATTACACTTGGGGCCAAGATTGGAGCAACCTCTTTTTTCAAAACGGAGGCAACTGCAGCGTACCCGTTAGCAGACTTTGAAAGGGTTGCCTCTTTTTGGTATGCAAGCAATGCCTCCAAATCAACATACCAACTTCGACCAACCATTTGGGCGGGAATTTTACCATCACGGCAAAGCTGTCCGATGTAATCAGAAGTGTAGCCAGTAGCCCCCCGCGCTTCTTTTGCGGACACAAATTTTTTACCTTCTAAAATAAGGTCTGACGACATAGGTTTTCTTGGATATAAGTATACCTTCTCGGCTAGACGAGATAACAGAGAAACCTTGTGGATAAGCTGTATATTGGCAATTTTGAAATAAAATTATTTTCAAATCTCGTCAACTTTTTTTCTTCCAAAATAAGAACCATATTTTTGGCAAAATTTGATCATTCTTACCTCAAAATTTTTTAGGTATTCTTCACTTCAAAATACTTAGGTTTTTACGCTTAAAATTACTAGTAATTTAAGCAAAGATTATTCTCCACTACTTTTGTCATCTGTACTTTTACTGCAGCTACAAGTTTCAAAGAAAAAAACCTTGATTGGTGAAATCAAGGTTTTTTCGGTAAGACGAGATATGGCTTTATAAAGGGATTTCTCGGTACTTACTTAACTTCTCGTCGGGCTTTCGTTCGGTCGTTTTCGGTTAAATATATTTTTCGAAGCCTTACACTTTGAGGGGTAACTTCAAGATATTCATCATCCGACATTGTCTCAAGTCCGCGCTCAATAGTGAGTGTATAAGGTGGAGTAAGTACAATTGCTTCGTCAGTTCCAGAGGATCTCATGTTTGAAAGTTGCTTACCTTTTGTCGGATTTACTTGCATCTCATCGCCCTTTGAAGTGTTGCCAATCACCATTCCTTCGTACACTTCTGTTGCCGGTCCAATATACAACACACCACGATCTTGTAAGTTCCACAAGGAGAAGCCGAGCGCTTTTCCGCTTGCCATTGATACCATTGAACCGGTTACTCTTTTTTTAATTTCACCAGCATAAGGTTTGAATCCTATGAAGCGTGAACACAAGATTCCTTCACCTTTTGTATCAACAACAAATTGTCCGCGGTAACCCAAGAGTCCACGTGTTGGTCCTTCAAGAATGAGACGTACTGATGCTTCACTTTGAATCATGTTAGTCATGATAAAGCCACGCATACCCAGCTTTTCAATCACCGCTCCTTGGTACTCACTTTTAATATCAATGGTCACTTCCTCAAACGGTTCCGACTTAACTCCATCGATTGTTTTAATAATTGCTTGAGGTTGTGATACCTGCACCTCATACCCCTCACGGCGCATATTTTCGAGAAGTATTGAGATGTGCATTTCTCCACGTCCTGAAACAATGAAATGTTCACTGCTATCGAAATCAACACGAAGTCCGACATTCACCTCAAGTTCTCGTAACAACCTTTCGCGCAACTGGCGGCTTGTTACAAACTTCCCCTCTTGCCCCGCAAACGGGGAGTTGTTCACCACAAAATTAAGTGTGATAGTAGGCTCATCAACTTCAATTGCGGGAAGCACATCAGTAGTCCCCTCTTTTACAATTGTTTCGCCAATGTAGATGTCGGGAAGCCCTGACACCATAACGATATCCCCTGCTACAGCGACCCCACTTTCTACTCGAGAAACCCCTTCAAAAGTGAATATCTTGGCTACTTTTCCTGTACGAGATTCCCCATTGGGCTTCTTAATAGTGACGCTTTCCCCTGCCTTTAAGATTCCATCATACACTCTTCCTACACCGAGTCGGCCAAGAAAATTATCATACGCCAAATTGAATGGCTGCATACGAAAAGGCTGATCGATGTGCCCTTCTGCTTGCGGTACCTTTTCAAGCACAAGATCGAGGAGTGGACTTAAATCCTTACTTTCATCAGCTAAGTTTCGCTTTGCAATTCCCTCTCGACCAATCGCATAGACTATAGGAAAATCGAGCTGCTCATCATTTGCCCCCAACTCAACAAAGAGATCGAACACTTCGTCAGTCACTCGCGTTGGATTGGCTGCTGGTTTATCAATTTTGTTTATTACCAAAATAGGCTTGAGCCCAAGTTCAAGTGATTTCTTTAGCACGAAACGTGTTTGGGGCATTGGCCCCTCTTGAGCATCAACAATGAGAAGGACGGAGTCGATTGACCTTAGTACGCGCTCTACTTCAGACCCGAAGTCGGCGTGTCCAGGGGTATCAACAATATTAATTTTTGTCCCCTTATACATGATGGAAGCGTTCTTTGCATAGATGGTAATACCTCGTTCAAGCTCAAGTGCATTTGAATCCATAGAAACACCTTCAGCAATAGCCCCATTCTGGCGCATGATAGCGTCAGTAAGTGTAGTTTTACCGTGATCTACGTGGGCAATAATGGCGATGTTTCTAATTTCCATATGTGTTTTGTATATAAAAAAATAAAGCGACCCAAAAGTGGATCGACAGGCATATACTATAGCACATCAATGTTAGTAGTGGAAGGCTTCAAAAGGCCGATCATCCGAGAAAGCCTTTATATTAGCCATATAAAGACTAATTAAGTTTTAAATTTGACCCGCATCAATAACCTCCTTTAGAGCAGCCTCCAAACGAACAGCCACGATTTTGTATCCCTTATCGTTAGGGTGAATTGAATCGTACATAAGGTCACGATTAAGCACTATCCCCTCAAGTACATTTGGTACATACAAGCAATCGTACTTTTGAGCTAGTGCCTTATAATGCTCGGCGAACTTATCAACAAATACCCCACCCCTTACCCCAAGGAGTATAACCGCTGCACCAGCCCCTTGGGCATTTTGGATCATGGTCTCGAGATTTTTAAATGTTTCTTCTTCGGGAACTTTTTGCAAATAATCATTGCCCCCAAGAAGGATAAAGACTATACGAGGATTGTTGTTAACAACGTCATTATCAAAACGCATAAGCCCATCTCTTGTGGTGTCCCCCGGCACTCCTTTATTTATAATAGTTACCCCAAGGGCCTTACCTGTTAGAGAAAACATATCGTTCCCCGGTGTTGAGCCAACACCGTACACAAGACTATCGCCGAACGCGATAATGTTTGACCCTGTTGAGTCTGCATTTTTAATATATGGTTTTTTGCTCCAGAAAATGAAACCGTGAGCAATAATCCCGAGTACAAGTGTAATTGCCAAAACACGTTTTAGGTTCATGTCTATAGTATAGCAAGCCTCGATGGAGCTATAGGCCGTTTTCCACCTACGCCTTTCGTACCTCAATAAACAGGAAAAGTGGTATTTCCTTGCGTGCCGTATCTTCCGCTTTTTGCCGTGGGCCCTTTTGACTTTTTTTATGTGAATTCCACTCCTCAAGATGAGTGAGTACAAACCCAGCTTTTTCCATAGCTTTTATGTAATACTGTAATGGTCGGTGGAAGGAAACAGTGGTGGGACTATTCTCTTCTCCTGGGTGCATGAGAATTGCCGACTCACTTTCGCCCAAATAACGATCAATTCGACGATACTGAATTCCCCTCTTTATGTCCCACTCCCATGAAGATGCTTGTGGGATACGGAAGGCGGGGTGGTTAAGGACAAAACAAAAAGTACCATCTTTTTTAAGCACCCTAGCAACCTCTTTGAATGTTTCTTGCACTTCTTTAATATTTTGAAGTGCCAAAATACACACAACAAGATCAATACTCTGGTCCTTGAGCATTCCCAATGCTGAAGCTTTGCTCACAACATATGTAACATTGGGAGTATCCTTTCCCTTAGCCAAAGCAATAAGTTCTTTACTAATATCAACACCCACTACCACTCCTCCAGCTTGTGCTAAAGCGCGACTAAAAAATCCTTGGCCACAAGCAAGATCCAATACCTTTTTCCCATTTAAATTCCCCAAAAAACGACTGAGGTTTGGCAAAATAAGTTCACTTTGGTAAGAGCCACTTCCATCTTCAAGCAATTCCTCATACCAAGAAGCCACAGTTCCCCAACTTGTACTGTGCTTTTCCGAAGTCTTTCCTTTGTGGGTCACAGGCAAAGACTTTTTTGTAGATAACGTTCCCTTCTTTTTCATGAGGGAAATTATAACACAAAATAAATAAAAATCTAGTTTAGCTTATTTGGAACACTGTGGCTATAAAGAGAAAGAGTATCAACTTTAGAAAAGCAAAATGAAGACTGTCCCCCTTTGACGTATGGCTGTCCATATAGTATTCAAGACTATGTGTCATCGTATACCCACACCAAAGTAACAGAGCAGTTACATAGAAGTTAAAAGCAGCTTCAAAAGCAAGAGCGTATAGTATCCCACTTTGAATAATAAGACTCAGAAAGAGAAGTAACCCCCCTTTCCACGAATCTTTTCGCATGTCATGCACTACGCTTCGCTTTCTGTGTTCTTTTCCATAAAAAAGTGAGGAGTACCACACCTTTTCAATACAAAAAGCTCCAAGTGCGGCTACAAGCACAACGATATTTGCATGCATTGAAAAAAACATGTTACAAGTTCATATTACGCACCACCTCAACGTCAATAGTCGGAACATCTGTCTCCTCAAGCGCCCCCCAGACACGAATAGTGTCCCCCACCACAAAGCGCGAAGGACTTACTAATGCCTTGCTCTTGTTAAGAAAAGTAATAGCACCTTTTGGAATAAGCGTATATGAAACATTGTCTTTCGTGGCAGTCATTGAAGCAACCGAGCTTGAAGCACTCATAACAATTCCTGTGAGTTGCATGAGATGAAGCTGAGGCTCAAAAAGATGGGGGTCTACGTATATAGAGATCCCTGCCGCTTCAAGCTTTTTACTTCCCATATCGAGACTCCCGCTTACCTGCTTTACAATGTCACCAGTTTTTACTTTAGAAAGTGCTACTACCCGACTCCCTTTTATAAGTTGTGTAGTTGTCCCCACGCTTACAGTAATAGCACCATACTTTTTCGTTTGAATAGTCAAAGTACTTACATCAAGATTAAGTGCGGTCACTACTCCCGATGCAACAATTTGCTTTTTTTGATCAGAAATATTTTTTATCGTCGTAGGGATAAGTACAAGCGCCGTCCCCCCTGGTTCAAGCGTTCCTTCCATATTAAGCAAATCCCCTTCTCCAATTTCGGATAAGCTCGAAGTTTCTCCTGTTGAGCGATACACCTTTGTGAATGAATTCCCCTTTACCAAAAGCCTTACAAATGCATCTCCCCAGTAGAGGCGTGTATAGAGGGTTGGACCAGCTAACTGCATTACCCGCGCACTACTTACTGTTGCCTTCCCATCCCTAGTAATGGTAACTTCTGACCCATCAGCAGACGCAACCCCCATGAGAACTCCCCATACAACAAAGAGTGTGGACACCTTCCTACAAACAGACAATAAGCGCTTCATACCTAATCAATTGGGAGCGGTGCATTTCCCCTCTGTGCACCCACTGGCATTTCCGAAGTGTCTCCTACTAAAGGAGTTGGAGCCCCTCCCCCTATTATCCCGCCACTTCTAAAAAAGGAGGGAAGTACCCCTGTAAAAAAAAGTGCCCCAACAAGCAGTGCCACAACAACAGCAATGCTCCGTGTAATTTTGTTTTTCATATACGTATAAGTATATAAGTTCTTATGGAAAAGCAATAGATACTTTTACACCACTCTTGCGCTATATATCCTTCAATAATGTGTAAAACGCAACTGGATCAATTGCCTTCCCGTCTAAGCGAATACTCAAATGCAAGTGTGCTCCCTCGGCATATCCCGTATCCCCCGAAAGACCAATTTGCGCTTGAGGCGACACTAATTCTCCTTCATTCACAAAACGTTTTGAAAGATGAAGGTAGAGTGAGTAAAGGCCATATCCATGATCAATAGCTACAAGGTTCCCAAATGTTTTAAAATACCGAGACACACGCACTACCCCGCGGTTTATTGCATACACTGGGGTTCCCACCTCTGCTCGATAATCAACCCCCTTGTGTGCAATCTCTTCCCCTGCGGTTACTCTACTGTAGCCATAGGAGTCAGTAACAACCACTTCTTTAAGAGGGTAGCTGAAATCTCCTTGCCATATTTTTTTAAGTGTTGTAGGTGTTTTCCTATTTAATAAGACTTGGTCACTTGCGAGCGCAGAAACAAGTGCCTTAACCGAACTAGTGCTCGTCCCCCCAAGCTTAGCAGGAATCCCTAAGGGGGCAGTTTCCTTTTTTCTACTACTAATAACAAATGGCACAGATTCTTTTTGGCCATTTTTAAAAGTAAGTACTACTGTTGAGGTTCCCGTCTTTGCTCTTAGATCAACTCCGTAAAGTGCAATGTACTTATGATGATACATGGTGATAGGTAACGATGTTGCACCTATAGCGAGACGCTTAATGCTGGTTGTTGCGGTAGTATCTCCTAATACCACCATAAGAGGTTCCCCCTGCGTGACGACACTCGGTACTATGGCAAAACTAGCAGCCAAAGAAACACATGGCAGAAAGGCCCCTGTGACTAAAACTACATATGCTAATTTAAAAAGCCTCTTCATGATGACATTGTACAAAAAAACCAAGTATTATAAAGACATACACCTTTCTAAAAAGCAATTTTTCTGGTAAGGTAGGAACTTATGGCAGGCGAAATTGTTATACGTTTTGAAGACGTGTCATTTGAATACACCCCCAATAAACCCATTATTGATGAGGTCTCTTTTACTGTGCGCCGCGGAAGCAAGGTAACCATCATGGGACAAAATGGTGCTGGAAAAAGCACCCTTTTTAAGCTTATTCGCAAAACCCTTGAGCCAACAGCTGGTGAAATCCATATCGGCCAACGTCTTTCAATTGCTGAATCTCGCCAAGTGATTCCGCGTGACGAGCTCACCCTCACCGTGCGCGATTTTTTCCAAAAGCAATTTTCAGAAAGAATCTACGACATCGATCCGCGTATCAACAAAATCCTCGAAGTAGTGAACCTCATTCCCCCTCATGGAAAAGTGGTGCATAACATGAAGATCAATGAGTTTTCAGGTGGTCAGCAAGCCCGCCTCCTTTTGGCTTCAGCGCTTATTGTGAATCCTGATATTCTGCTTCTTGATGAACCAACAAACAATCTCGACAAGGCAGGTATCTCGCACCTCACTACATTTCTAAAAGAGTACAAAAAAACGGTTATTGTTATTTCACACGATGCTGAATTCCTTAACTCATTTACCGACTGCGTACTTTACCTTGATGTGTTCACAAAGAAAATCGAGCAGTATGCAGGAAACTATTTTGATGTAGTGCGAGAGATTACCGCCCGTATTGAGCGCGAAAATAAGAAAAACGCACAATTGCAGAAAACCATTCAAGCTAAGAAAGACCAAGCAAACGTGTTTGCACACAAAGGAGGAAAACTTCGCTTAGTAGCACGTCGCATGCGTGAACTCGCCGAGGAACTAGAAGAAGAGGTGGTCGAGGTACGTAAGGAAGATAAAACTATAAAACCCTTTACCATTCCAACACAAGACTCGCTTTCGGGAGATGTGCTTACGTTTACTTCAATATCATTCCTCAAGGAGCATAAACCGGTAACCAAAAAGCTGAACTTGAAACTCGGAAAGAAAACCCATCTCCTTCTTGCAGGGCCAAATGGCGTAGGGAAAACAACCCTCCTTGAAGCACTCGCCCATAACAAGGCCAAAGGCATTGTCATAGCCCCAGACACACGCATTGGCTACTATCGTCAAGATTTTGGGAACCTTGATTTTAACCAAACAGTGTTTGAATGCCTCGTTGAGTCAGCACCGGACAAATATAACCATGAGGCAATGCGCGCAATTGCCTCAGGCTTCCACTTAACCGGTGAAATGATGGGTACAAAAGTAGGGGCGCTTTCAGAGGGTCAGAAAGGACTTGTTGCCTTCGCCAAACTTGTTATGGAAAAACCAGGACTTTTAATCCTTGATGAGCCAACGAACCATATCAACTTCCGCCACATTCCTATTATTGCAAAAGCCCTTGATCAGTTTGAGGGTGTTATGATCCTTGTGTCGCACGTTCCTGATTTTGTAAAGCAAATTAGAATTGACGAAGAGCTGGATCTTGGATCGCTCTAAACAAAAAGCTCCCTTACGGGAGCTTTTTGTTAATCAACGAAAGTTAGAGCTTTTCCTTTTTCACCCCCACGGCCAGTTCGACCAATACGGTGTACATAATCTTCGTGAGTTGCAGGAAGGTCGTAGTTAATAACATGCGATACGTTAGGAATATCAAGTCCACGAGCCGCCACGTCAGTAGCCACTAGTATTTGAGCCCTGTTTTCCTTGAAATTACCGAGTGCACGCTGACGTTGTGCGTGATTTTTGTCACCATGTATCGACTCGGAAGTAAAACCTCGAGATGAAAGTGCACTAGCTAACTTCTCAACTCCCCATTTTGTTTTACCAAACACAAGTACCTTGTTGAATTCTTCTTTAGTAAGGAGATCGTGTAGCACATCAATCTTTTCTATCCCTTTTTGTACCCGAACAATATCCTGATCAACATTAGCTGAAGTCTCTCCTGTTTTAACAGAAACAGTTATAGGGTCTTTCAGAAAATCATGAATTAAGCGTTCGATATCTTTTGACAGAGTTGCTGAAAAGAAAAGTGTATGACGCTTATACGGCATGAGCCCCAAAATCTCCCGCATGTCGTTAATGAACCCCATATCAAGCATACGATCAGCCTCATCCAACACCACTGTGTTAAACGTTGCAAGATTAATTACCCTTCGCTCAATAAGATCCTTAATACGACCTGGGGTACCGATAATAAAGCTATTATGATAACGAAGCTCTCTAATTTGACGCCCTATAGGGGCACCTCCAACTACACATACTGAAAAGATACGCATCCCTTCGGTAAACTTCTTGAGTTCATCCTCAATTTGAATAGCAAGTTCCCGAGTAGGTACCATAACCAGCACTTGCTCCTTACGATTAAGCAATACTTTATTGATAAGCGGAATCAGAAATGCTGCTGTTTTCCCTGTACCTGTATTAGCGATTCCTACAATATCTTTACCAGTAAGTACCACTGGAATTGCCTGATCTTGGATAGCAGTTGGAGTAACATATCCTTTGTATAAAATATTTTTCTTAAGTCCCTCCTCAATGGCAAAATCAGAAAATGCATGCTTACTTTCGTAGGCTTTTGGCGCGACGTACTCCTTTGCTTTATTAACAAATCGCGAGATGTCTATACCGCGATCAAAAGAAGGGCGCCCACGACGGAACCCACTACGACCGCCACGAAAATTGCCTCCCCGTGAGGATCCTCCTCGATTGCCTGTAAAGGCTCTTTGTCTTCCTCCAAAGGAAGCACTGCGGCTCCCTCCGCGGGACCCAGATGTTTGTCTTGAATACATGCTTTCTTGTTGTTCTCGAAACTTCTGCTTTAGCTGATCAATATCAGGAAGAGAACAACTCTTTCAAAACAAAACTTAAGAGAAATAAGTAATACGCGTATAGTAGCTTAAAAGAACTATTTTGTCAAACTTCCGTCTATTTGAGTCCTGCTTTTTTAGCGGCTTTTTTAACTGCCTTTACTCCAGTCTTAACCGCCTTTTTCACGGCCTTTTTTGCTACAGGAGCCTTTTTCTTCACTTCCCTCTCCATATCCTTCCATGCCCCTCCAATCGTTTTTGCAAAAGCTGCAATATCCTTCTTATCTATTTTCTGGAGTGCCTCATATTTTTTAGAAACAGTGGCGACAATACTTTTGACATTTTTCTCATTAAAAGCGTTTTCTTTTAACTTTTTAACTTCAGTGACAATTTCCTTTTCAGCTTTTTTCATCCATGAAGCAACCTGATGTCGATGCTTTTTAGCATCCTTACTTCCATAAAAATAGTAAGCCCCTGCTCCTGCCACAACACCTGCAACCGTGGCTGCTGCTCCTAGTAAACTTTTAGCTTTTGATGTCCCCTTTTTCATAATGTATTATGTTAATTAGTATCAGATACCTCCTCCTCTTTTTTATCCTTATGCACCCTTGTCTTTCTTTTGGTAGAAGTCTCAGGATACCACCCGGCCCTTTTCCCAAAAAAAGTAATGATGTGACGAAGCCTCATGCCATCATGTTCAACACTACGACGAAGATCTATGAGATCTTTACCTAAAACCTCACTTCCCCGCTCAATACGGCGAGTGACGTTCCGCACCGATCTCAAGATCCCAGCTACATAGTAAAGTACAACACATAGAAGCACAGTCACAACTACTGTAGCAATTGCAGTGATAAAGAAAAAAATGTTGGCGTGAAGAATATCGCTCACCTTCTAAGTATACGCAACTTAAAACTACTTAACAACAATAGTCACCTTAAAATTAGTGATAGTGTTAAGACAACTTTTCCCAGAATCGCAATGCGGGCGCCCTTCTGCCCTTATAGTAGTGGTCCCTATTTTTATACCAGTGTAGGTTCCCTGTACCCCCTTTACTACTTGGAAGTTTTGTATTTGTCCTACAGTTGAAGTGTCCCCAATCGTGATTGTCCAATCAAGATCACCAAGTGCTAAAGTAAATCGTCCTCCCTTTTTTACATACACCACCTTATTATTTTGACTTCGAGTAATGGTTGAGGTGTAGACTACGGACGCTGGAGTTGAGACCTTTTTAATCACGGCACTCGTAGATGCGGTTGTACTAGAACTTGCTCCCATTACTCCGTTTGTCGGTACAGCTGTCTCAAGCGATGTGGTAAGTGGAGGATTTTCACTCTTTGGCATTACAAAATCAGCCACAATAATAAGTACCAATATAACAACAAGCACTGCCACAGCGACAATGGAGAGAAGTTTTTTCATAAAGGGATTAAGGGGTATTTATAATTTATTTGATAAGTACCTTAAGTATATGAGACAAACGTGGGCTGGTACAGAAAAAGCTGTGTAGATCTTTTACTTACTTAAAGATTATGCTCTGCGTAGAAAATATTTTTTCTCCAATTATCAATTACTTTTTCGCTCATTAGGAAAACATTTTCTGGCAAATTATTAACATCGAACCAGGCCCAACCCTTAGACTTCTCTGGTTCCATAGTTTTAGGATCACCTGAACGAGAAGTAGCTAAAACACCAACGCTGACATAGTGCTTTTCGTACATTATGTCATTACCAAGAGAAACTACTCCTTTTATTTCTATGTCTGTAAGTCCAGTTTCTTCAGCAACTTCCCTACGAGCAGTTTCCTCAAAAGTTTCTCCGTATTCCAAGTGGCCCCCTGGTAGCTGAAAACTCCCACTGCCATGGCCCGCCAAGCGCTCTCCTAAAAGGATTTTGCCGTCACGAAGCACTATTACCCCTACTCCAACCTTTGGGCGCTTCCCTTTTGTGCTTGGTACCCCCCACATCCACTGAGGTGACTCGCCAGTTTTAAAACAAACACCTATAAGCACTAACAATACAAGTACTGTTTGCGGTACAAAATTTGTGAGTGTGTCGCTTACCGAGTGAGAAACTGCATCAATACGTAAAAAGTTAAAAAAAATAATTCCTACAAAAACCAAAAGCGTTACCCACCCCTGCCATGTGGCTGGTGTCCAGCCCCAACCATAAAGCTTACGCTTAAACCAATATCCCTCCTTGTTGTCACGTAAGTACTTAAAGTATTCCTTAAAAAACATATATTTTATTGCACCGAAACAAGCATTCCATTATTTACTTCAAAATATTTGCTCACACCAACAGAGGGGGCTGTTGTCATTGGCTCACCTTCTTTCCTCTCAGCATAGTTTACAATAATTTTACCATCTTTAATTTCAGTTGTTTGTGGCGCGATACGGTCACCCAAAAGTAGCCCATTGGTACCAACGTAAACATCCCCTGCACGGAGGGCGACTACAATGTAATAAAAAGTACCACTCCCTCCGCCATCTTGCGTGAGTAGGAGGGCTGTGTCGGGCACCCCATCTTGGTTTAGATCACCCTGTGCCTCGTTTCCAAAATAAGTGGTTTTTATAGGAACCACAAGCTCACCACTGTTTGCCACAGATGCAAATCCATTTATAAGCGTCACATATTTCTGATCAATACTGTATGAAGTATTTTTAGGATCTTTTTTTGAAGAGGCAATTACTACACAATCTTTGCATTTTGAAAGGAAGAAAAATGCGTTTTTGTAATATCTAAAGTACCAGTACCCGCCCCCCAGAAGAAAGATTAGGGAAAGAAATAAAAAGAATTTTTTCATATTAATGGCTTATTTTAAAACCTATATAAATACCTAGAAGTCCACCGATTGCCGTAAGAAGTATCGAAGTAAACGAAAACATATCACCGCCCCGCAACACAGGTGCATACCCACCCAAAAAAGTGCCGACAATCATCCCCGTCATCACTACCTTTTTACTATCCATATTATTTGCAATAATAGATGCGGTACAAAAACTAGCGCCCCAATTACCACAGCAGTCATTGCAGCAAGAAGCACTGCACCAGCCGCTACATCCTTAGTATCTCTCGCGTAAGGATGAAATTCTGGAGAAGTAAGGTCAATATCAATTTCAATCGCCGTATTAAAAGCTTCCGCCACCAAGACCAATCCAATGGCACAAACAAGGAAAAGCCATTCTATCGTGGTAAGGTTCACATAGATACCAAGTGCCACAGCACATGTCCCGATTATAATTTGAACCCAAGCGTTATGAGTAGTTTTGAAAAAAAGTGTAAGGCCGCGCACTGCGTGGCCAACGCTCTTCACCCTTTGCTCTATTGAAAATTTGTCGTTTTGAGTCTCCATATATAAGTTAATGATGCCCTCCCCAACTTTCCAAGAAAAAGTGATTTAGAACCAAAAGTATCAAAAGTCCAAGAAGTGCTGGTTTCGCAAAAGCCATAAAATTGGTCACTCCTGCATAAAGAGCGTGAAGCACCAAATAAACGTACACTACATTCAAGATGAGGACAATGTATTTCATACCTGCATAGTACCTCTCTCCACAGAAACTTAAAAGAGCTTATTTAAGCACATCCCACATCCCCTGATCTTCTGCACCGCCCATACTAAAGACTGCTACTCCTCGGAGGCCCATTTTTTTAGCTAGATCTACCTTATCTTTTATCGCCACGGCATCGCTCCATGTCATAAAATTGAAGGGCTGATTAGTTTGAATTTGTGAACCACTATTTTGTACAGTGGTCGAAACTTCTTCCTGCTGTTGGGTTTGTGTTGAATCATTCCCCGTTGGGGCAAGCGCTTTAAGCACCTTGGGATCATAAGTAAACCCAAGCTCATTAGCACTAGTGCGCACAGGAGTCACACCGAGCTTTGCAGCTATTTTTGCTGCATAATCAGGATTAAAAGCCCACAGCACATTGTATCGATACGATCCATTCACAGGAGTTACTAAATATTCATATCCATATGCAGGAACACCGAGCACCAACTTATTTTTGGCGATATTTTGAGCAGCAAGCTGAACAATATCCTCCACCCACCCCGGATCAGCAACAGGAGCATAGGGTGCTTGGCGTGCAATATTAAGACGCTTATTCACCGTACCCTGATCATAAGCCATGATTTCAACCCGATCACAGTATTTGTTCATCGCATTATAGTCATTGGCAAATTCAGTCGCATCAGGAGGGATAGTTTCCCCTGGCAAATACCGATCAATGAGCGGCATGCGCGCCTCAACCGTACAGTACATCCACTTTTTCCCGAGCCGTTGCGAAAGTCCTTTGAGAAAAGTCGAAAAGTAGTCTCTTGTTTTATCCTGCTTAGCTTCAAAATCGATATCGATCCCATCAAAATTATTTTCTTTCACTGCCGCCGCGATTTCATCTTCAAGGGCCACGCGCTTCTTAGTATCACTTAACACTGCATGTATTGCAGGTCCGCTTCCCCAGACCACCGTTGGTATAACGCGTACTTTATTTTTACGAGCTTCGGCAATAAACGTAGGCCATGGCTCTTTGCTTAGTTTCGCATCATCTATGAGGTGCCCATCACTACTTACCTTATAGCCAAAAGGCATAACTGATTGCAATTGCTTTAGGTGAGGCATCACATCAAGTGTCCCGCTTGCCGCACGCCAACCGGGAACCCATCCAGAATATTCAAAGGCTCCTTTCCAAGGCCCAGTGAGTGACTTGCCTGTAATAACTCCTCCTGTACTTGCCGAAGTGGGGAGACCAGAAAGAGCTGCGGCTGTTTTTCCCCCTACCACTCCAAATCCACTACTACTTCCTCCAGTACATACAATGTTCTGATCACATTGGAACTTTTTCACCGCAGCTTCTGTGAGGGGGCCGAAATATCCAGATGCACTACCCGCCTTCAAATACCCTTTAGCGATGAGTACATTTTGAATAGCTGTAACATCGTCTCCAGTAAGACCCAGGGAGAGCATGCGCGCTTCTGCAAAAGTAATTACAGGAAGCAGTGTGAGTATGCCCATGAGCCCCCTTACAACATTTTTATACCTTAGAATATAAGCCCGTACCATAGACCTGTATTCTATCAGACAACACCCAACGGAAAAATATTTTTACATGTAGAAATATATGCTATATTCCCCAAAGTATTCTTTAAACAAAAAAAGGGGGCGCCATGCGCCAGTTCTTCTGGGAATCGCATCAAAAGGCTCGCAAGCAACATTTCTGCGATCGTTGTTTCCATAACATTTATCCTGGGGAGTATTACAAACGCTATATCTGGAAACCTGGGCCTGGGAAATTCTTTGTGATGCATGAACATGAACACCCCACCTGCCCGCTCTACCACGAAGACATGGTGTATGTTGAGGAACCAGTAAGTCTACGCATGGCCGTCTGCCTTGAAGTAACCGAGGTACTTGTCCGCCAAGTCGACGGTACTGTCCGACTGGAAAACAAGGTTATTCCAGTAAACAGGCTTGTGTCTGACGATGAGATGCCGCCAACTGGTACCCATGACCTTGGTCCCGACGAAGATGTTCCTTTCTAAACGCGCCTTTGGGCGCGTTTATCCTTTCCCTCAAAAAACAAAAGCGATCCAACCATGGACCGCTCTCCTTTACCTCCTTCGCTAGTTGCCGCCACCTTGCTACCAGGGGATCTTGAGACACTCCACCGTCTCCTTAACTTGTGCCGCCAGAATTGCCACATCCTCCTTGAACTGCGGGCCTCTCAGTTTCTTTTGAAAATCATTGGAGGGAACATACATACCCCTCCACGGAGACATGATGTCAGTCGCCACCACGAAGGGTGCGGCGCCTGCCACCGGATACATGTCCAAGATAGCTCTCCTATCGGCCGTAGTGAGCCAGCTGTGCTCATATCCTTTCGTGAAGTAGCCATCCACCACGGAAAACTTTGGAAGCCCTTTGCCGCCGGAGTATTGCTCAACAAGTGCCCGACAGAGCAAGTGACACGAAATGACTACTCCGTTTGGAAGCATATAGTGCGGCAACGCTTCGACAACCTGCCGCATCTCCCTAAACACCCGGAGAACGTCTCGCCCAATGTCACCTTCTAAAACAACGTAAAAGTCCATGATGGAACTCCGCAGTTAATCTGGGTCGATACTAGGGCATTTTGTCTCTCTTTGCAATTTTATATATAAAAACAAAGCTAAAAATTTGCCGGTACTAAGACAGCTCCGCTATGTAACTGAAGCAAAACAAAACCCAAAAAAAGAAGTACATAGCAAGCGAAACATCCCACTGTTTTGAAAAAGAATACGTACGCCTCTTTTTTTTCTCCATCTATATAGAGCGTGAGAGGTTTTGAAAGAAAGAGAAAACCCATAACGAGCGCCGAGAGTACCAAAAGACTAAGCATAATCATTGGTACAAAAAGCTCCTTACCCTGTATTCCTCGCGTAAGAGTGTCTATAGCAAACACAATCCCTACTATATAGAGTGCTGCGGCACTCGCATGTATAAATGGTTTTTTCATACCATTAGAACGAAGATAAGTGAGAAAGGTTACAAATAGTATTTCAAGTAATTTAAATCATAGTGAAAAGCAAAGCGTGGCACACTGGAACCTTTTTATTTCCTCGATTTACCAAAAGGGGCATCTCTTTATTTAGAATAAAGCCAGTTTTTACTCCTATTTTTTTCACTTGAGCAAGTGGTCTGAAAAAATCATACATAACACTTGTATTACCATTACCTAGATCGCGGATTGTTTTGGCCTCAACCGTACCATCACCAAAGTCGTTGAGAATCTCAAAATCAAGTAGGTCAGGTCTATCTTCCCTATTTGTAGATAAATGTGCTTCTTTATCTCCAATTATCAAATAGAACTTACCTTCCTCTTTTAGCATTATCCTAATGTCCACAAAAGCTTCATGTAAATCAAAAATATGTTCAAAAACCATAACGGATACAGCTGTGTCGAATTTTCCTAGATTCTCACTCGCGAACTGATGCAACGTGGCAACCTTAAAACTAATATTTGCATATTTCTTCTGACATATAGCTATATTCTGGTTAGCGGGGTCAAAACCAAATATAGTACTCGCTCCATTAGTTTTTAACCAATTAGAAACATAACCAGTTCCACATCCAACATCTACCAGACATTTGTTTTCAATATCACTCCTCTCTATAAAAGCGTCTAAAGATTTTTTAAAAAATATTCTTGATCTTGAATTTTCATCACCCATAATCTCCCAGTTCATTTCTGAAGAATCATACTGAATGGGGTTGTTGGCTTTTAATTGCAACATATTTTTACTTATTTAAATACATTCTTTGAAATTATTTTACTTCAACATTCTTCGCAAGTGTTTTGAAACGCTCACCATTTGCTTCTAATACCGTTATAGTTACGGCTCCAGTCTTGCTGGTGTTAATATCCTTTACTACACCAGACTTACCTTTATGGGTGCCGGCAATAACTTTGCAACGAGCTCCGTCTTTAAGTTTGGTAGAGGTCATTGATTATATTAGTTTATCTTAATAACAGTTGTTGACGGAAGATTTTTACGTATAGCTTCTAAATCCTGTTCGGCATAGGCGTTACCTGAAACATCAAGCATTTTGAGTTTGGACAAGTTTCCTAGTTCAAGGGGAAGTCCGGTGAGCTTATTATACGATAGGTTAAGCATTTCAAGATTTTTTAGTTGTCCGACTTCAGCTGGCACACCTGTAAATTGGTTGTAACTTAAATTAAGAACTTTTAGATTTTGGAGCCTATTAATTTGTGAAGGAAGTGCTCCTTGTAATGCATTATGTGACAAATCAAGCTCTACGATATCCGTGCGCTCAAAAAGTGCGGGGGCCACCTTAGTTAGCCCCTGATTACTCATGTTTAAAACAGTACCCTCTAAGTTCCCAGTCGATCGAGTGGA
The DNA here is from genome assembly GCA_964541455.1 of uncultured Candidatus Saccharibacteria bacterium. Lineage (GTDB taxonomy): Bacteria > Patescibacteriota > Minisyncoccia > Phycocordibacterales > JAKFXT01 > JAKFXT01. The sequence goes on from CAZIPS010000007.1 coordinate 20,505, forward strand.
GGTATCAACTGTAACAACAGTACGTTCTCCCACGACCCACAAAGCAAAAACAAGTACTAGCCCCACTATACCGATAGTGAAAAAGCTTTTCATACAATTATGCTCGTGGAAGCGCTTGTAACAAACTAAAACGATTTTTCTCGGTATCTTGTGCCGAGATCCATAGCCCCACCCCAGGAATCATAGTTGGTTCCATAGTATGCTCGCCGGTAGCAGTCATCCCACCTAAAATAGTTCCGCCATTATCCACCACTGCTTTCATAGCTTCTTTTATATCCGAAACAGAGACAACAAAAGATGGAGCATGCGAACCCTCGTTTTCAGTTTTCTGATAAAAACCCCCATTTATAGCTCCGGGATTCTTTATCATTCCTTTTTCATCTGTCTCTGTCGTTTGGGCTACTACATAGTTACCCATTTCCTCCCCAAGCTGCTGCATCTTCCAGCCAAATGCTTTTGTATAAAACTCCTTGGCTCGCTCTCTATCAAAATACCCCATTTCAAAATGTACGACTGGATTCATGTATTTATGGTTAGATTTTTATATGATGAGTATAGCAGATAGACAAAAAATGGCTTCGCTTTTTTGGCTGGGGGACAGGGACTCGGTCACCAATAAAACTTTGCTAAGTTTTTTCGCGACCCCGCCTCGCGCCGTCGCGCTCCGGCTTTCGAGTCCCCGCATGCCCCCCATCATAACAAGAAAAAACCTGAGGGTGAACCTCAGATTTTTCTTGTTTGCTGGGGGACAGGGACTCGAACCCCGATACTCAGGACCAAAACCTGATGTCCTACCATTAGACGATCCCCCAAATATTATTTACTTTTTTACGCCCTATCTTTACCGTCCTTCGTACTCAGGACCTCTATAGAATTGTCTCGCGGGCTCGACGCTGATGTCCTACTACGTACGCCCCAAGGGCTCAGTACTGGATTTTCTAAAGCCGCATACGGCTAAGAAAATCTGACGCATTAGACGATCCCCCAAAGTTATTTCTATAACCTCTACAACTTACTATATATATGCTTTTTTCTCAATTACTACTCCCCCACTATACGCATAAGCGCTAGTTCAAGAGGAAGCTCTTTCAGAGCCGCAAAACTTGTTTCTTCAAACGCTCGAAGTAGCTCATCTAAAATCTTGGAAGTAATCTTGGAGCCCTTCTTGTCCGCCAAACCCTTGAGAAACACAAAATCAGTATCATTCAAACTCTCTTTAAACTCAGCCTCTAAATCCTTAGCGAAACGCATGAGCATCACAATGCGCACACGTTCAATCAGTAACTTGAGAAATAGTTTACTCTCTATATTCTGACCTTTGGCCGTATGTACTGCCTTAAGTGCTTTGTTACTATCACCTTCTTCTATTCCGGAAAGCACCGTATTCAGTAACTCACTCTTAGGTGCGCCTGTAATAAGTTCCACTTCCTCAAGACTTATCTTCTTATCTTTAGAGGAACTAATAATTTTCTGCAAAATGCTCTCAGTATCGCGGAATGATCCATCACCAAGAAAAGCAATGAGTTCGCTGGCTGATTTTTCAAACGTATAGCCCTCTTTCTTAGCAATATCTTCGATAACGCTCTTTAGTATATTGTGCGTAGGTTTCTTGAATGAAAATACTTGGCAGCGAGAAAGAACGGTCTCTGGCACTTTCTCAAGTTCAGTGGTTGCTAGTATAAAAATGACATGCTTAGGTGGTTCCTCTAGTGTTTTAAGAAGCGCATTCCAGGCGGCCTTCGAAAGCATGTGCGCCTCATCAAGAATGTACACTTTGTATGGTGACTCAAGTGGAAGTGTGTGCACCGCCTCACGTATTTCCCTGATCTCATCCACGCCATTATTTGAGGCCGCATCTATCTCATAGACATCATACGGTTTTGCCCCCACGCCTTCAGCAAATATTCTGGCAACTGATGTCTTACCTGTACCGCGTGAACCAGCAAACACATACGCATGTGCAATCGAGCCTTTAGATAAAGATGCTTCAAGAACTTTTGTCACATGATCTTGTCCTACCACATCTTCAAATGTTTTCGGACGATACTTCCGATAAAGAGCAAGTTCCTGAGTAGATTTTTCTTTAGCATCCCTAGTCATACTGAAGCAGTATACAAGATGAGCGCGGAAAAAAGAAAAGCCCGCGCCGAGGAAGCGGCGCGGGACTGCGGGCTACATGCTCTGGGTAAGCGTGTAGCCACGGTACGTAGTGGGTTGCTCTTGCTGTGGCACGTGCGTGACAGAACTCCCCGCCACTTCATACCCCCTCGAGAGGGCAAAGAGTCCTCCCATGAGCACCTGCGGCTCGACGGGAGTAGGGATGTTCCCCAACATCCGCGCGAGTTCAAACTGCGTGCATTCACGCGAAGGGAGTTGCCCCTTGGTGTCGACGAGGAGGAACCCCGTTGCCCCGAGCGCCAGACGCCACCCTTCAATGGGTTCAATCGGGCTCCCCCCTTGAGCAAGCTCCACCGGCGTCCTCCCTTCGAGTGATGCTCTGAAGGAAAGAAACTCCGGATCGAACGCCAGCGTTCGCAATATTGCGCGAAATTCCCTCGCGCGAAGATTGCGGATACCCGCTGGTCTTTCTTGTAACAACGCGGTCATTCGTACCCCCAAAAGAAAAGACCCCTCATTGGGCCAATTAAGAGAATAACATAAAAACACACTTTCCACAAGACAAAGAAAAAGGCACCCCGTTAGGGGCGCCTACAGAAGGCCGAACCGCCCGATCAGGCGGTGGCGGCCAATGCGTTGGTCAGGCCAGACTGCCGCGGCGAAACGCCGATCACCCGTGCGTTCGATTCAGCGATCGAGTGAATGGGCGCCATGCTCTTGAAAATCAGCGCCGGATTCAGGAACCCCGTCACCTTGCCGAATTCCGCCTTGATGGCTTCGGAGTGCCCAAGCAACGTCGCACGGAGCTCGTGGCAGAAATCGCTCGCAGTCATCTTCTTCAGATTCGCCGCCGCGAAAATTGCCTTAGCCGCGGAAAAGAGAGTGATCTCATGCCCCGGAGCATCGTTGAGCACGATGAGGTACCCGTTTTGCCCCAAGGCCAGAACACCTTCCAGTCCCTCGACCAACACCGGCGCCCCACCAACCATGATCTTGCACGGCGTATCGAGGTGCGCGGAAAGCGCTTCCATCGTCTCCCCCTTGAGGGAAAACAGCACCCTCACGAACGGGAAGGCCGGATTCACCTGCTTTTGCATCAGCTTTTGCATTCTTGCGTCTCCTGATGAAGAACATGCCAACCCCCCATGGATTGACCAAAAGATTCTACAACAACTTACCTATTATGCAAACCCCCTATTTGTACCTATACAAAAAGCGGCGTGCTGAAACACGCCGCCTACTCGCCCCCCCACTACCACAGCGGAGGGATCCCTTCCTTCATGGGCGGGGCCTCCCGCCAGTCCTTGAGGAGATACTCCGCTTCGTCTGGCTGGAGCATTCCGCGGGACCCCATTTCGACCACAACCGAGTCGAGGCTGGTGGAGAAAAAGAACTTCACCCCTTCCTTGCGGAATCCTTCGATCGTCTGTGGGAACGCGTAGGTGAAGAAACTGAAGCATCCCGCCACCTCCGCACCAGCTTTGCGCAGCACTCGGATTGCCGGAAGCGATGTCGTCGCCAGCGTGACGACATCCTCAACGAGAAGCACATTCCTGCCCCTCACGTCCATGCCCTCGATGAGCTTGGACGTTCCGTGTCCCTTCTCCACACCGCGGATGTAAGCGAAGGGCATACTGCCCTCTTGGGCGGCCATGGCTGCTGGCGGTATTCCACCTGTCGCCATACCCACGAGTACCACCCCCCGCCCACATTCGGTCCGCGCGACATTGATCAGTTCCTGAAGCGCGACCTGTCGCCCCCACGGATCTGCCCACAACTTGCGGCCGTCCACGTAAAAGGGCGAGAGCATCCCCGACTTGAAGATTTTCCAGCTTGCCATGTCGAAAAACGGCTTCACCACTCCGACACAACCAGCGTCGAGCAACGCCCCTACAACCATGTCTTTGCCCATGTTGCAACTCCCATGTACTGTACCTCGGCGAGGTACTCTAGTGGCGTATAGTGCGCTAAAAAAACTCCTTACGCAACACGGTCTTTCTGTAAAAAAGTATTAACAATCGTCTCTACCTCACTGGCATTTTCGGCTTCCATAAGCGTAGTGCGCAACTCATGAGCACCAGGGAACCCTTCCACATACGCCTTGTAATGTTTTTTCATCAGTGCAAAACTTTTTACCCCCTGCATGAGCTCCTCGAAAAGTTTAGTATGCTCCACCATCACCATGAGCTTTTCTTTCAGTGTTGGATGTTTTTCGGCAAACAGCCATGGGTTACCAAATATTCCTCGCCCTATCATGACCCCATCACAACCTGTTTCCTCAACACGTGCTCTTGCATCTTGTAAATTTTTCACATCTCCGTTTCCAAATATCAAAGTTTCTTTTCCCATACTATTTCGTAGCGCAACTACCCTTTTAACATCCCCCCAATGTGCTGGGACTTTAGACATTTCTTTGCGCGTGCGTGCATGAAGTGTAAGCAGTGCAATATCTTCCTCAAGAAGTGCGGGTATCCATGTGTCTATTTCATTTTTGTTATACCCCACTCGAGTCTTCACTGATACTGGGAGTTTCCCCGCCCCTCTTTTAGCGGCACGAATTATTTCTTTGGCTCCCTCTGGGTTTTTTATCATCGCTGCGCCTGCACCCTGCTTTTCAATTGTTTTATCAGGACACCCCATGTTGATATCAATGCCGTCAAACCCAAGCTCTGCGCAAAGTCTCGCCGCCTCCTCCATCTTAGTAGGAGTGCTACTAAAGAGTTGTGCAACTATCGGTCGCTCTTCTTCGGTAAAACGTAAATCCGGAAGGAGTTTAGGCCTCCCCACTGAACAAAGTCCGTCAGCTGAAACAAATTCGGTCCACGTAACATCAGGTTTCCCATACTTTGCAATCACACGACGAAACGCCGCATCAGTAACGTCTGCCATAGGCGCTAATACAAAAACAGGCTTTTTTATTTCCCCCCAAAATCCTAAGTTCATAAGAGTTTTATCTTACTTGATTTGTATTGAGAAACAAGCTTAACTTATAGATAGATTATTCCCAAAGGGGGAAAGGTCATGATCAAGAAGGAGATGTCCCGGATTCACCTGTTGTGGATTGTTCACGTGGTCGTCACCCTACTCTGTATTCTCGCACTCCATGCGTGGGCCACCAAGGAGGATACGGACGGACTCATAGAAGACCTCTGGTGAGGCCACCATGAAATCAAAAACTCTGCACCCCCTCCACGCGCTGTGGATCGTACCCACGGCCATCGTTCTGCTCGTCTGGGCCGCCCTTGTTTCGTCCAGAGAAAAGGCGGACCTCTTCGAAAGACATCTCGACATGTAGGAGCCAGGAATGAAGAAACTCATGAATGACTTCATCGAGAGGATACTTTGTTTCCTCCTCCTCGTCGCCCTCGTTCTCGAACGGGACACCGACCGCGGTGGCCCCTACGAATAGCACACGGCCTGGGCGCGCAACGCGCGCCCAGGCCGTCCTTCATTTTTACTTACGGGATTTATAAAATACTTTATTCCCAAATCGTAGATCTATATAATCAACCTGCACCATCCCCTCTGCATTTTTCTCTTTAAAACTGTCGCTCGAAACAAGGGCTTTAAGATTATTGAGTGCCTTTCCATAATCACTATCTTGCGCGAACAGTATCTTTGCTCCTATTTTTAACGTCATTTCAACAAGCCCCTCTTCTTTAAGTGCAATACGTATAACTTCATAATGTAACTTTGCCAGTTCTTGCACAGTGTACGAAACTGCTTTGAATTCATCTTTTCGCAAAAGGTGCGAAGTGATAATGGGTGCTGTGGTAGTACCATAGAAAGAAATAAAGGGCGCATCAGAGAATTGTGGTGCATCAGAAAAAATATATCCGTCCTCATCGAGGAAATAACATGTCGAGCTTGTTGCTACCACTTCACTTCCGCAATAAAGAGCAAAAGGTTTGCGTTCAAGGACTTCTACCTCAAGCGTATGAAAATTACTAAGTGAAACAGAGGCACTCTCGATATGTGGGTCAAGTGTTTGGAGCGCTTCCGTTAATGCTTCCTTGGGGTAGAGGAAGGCTGTACGTCGTGGGAAAAAATGAACATAAAAACCTGAAAGCTTATCCTCAACCGTGCGCTCAATAGTTGCTGTACTTACTACCTCGTTTCCATGCACTGAAACCTGTTCTATGGTTAGTTGCGGAAAACGAGGAACACTATAGAGCAATGTACACACCCCAACAAGTATAAAAAGGGAAAGACCTACCTTAAGAAGTGTCCGTTGCTGCCTTCTTTTAATTCTTTTTTTAGTATCAAGATCGCGCTTCCCTTTCTGCATAGAGTAAGTATAGTGCAGAAAGCGTATGGGTGAAAATTACCCTATATACTCTTTACCCATATAGGGAACCAAAACATCTGGTACTTTAATCCGACCATCTGCTTGTTGATAATTTTCAATAATTGAAACAAGGATACGTGGGGTTGGAATAGCCGTACTGTTTAGTGAGTGCGCGAAACGCATTGAGCTATCACTATCTTTATAACGAATACCCAAACGTCGTGTTTGAAAATCGTGGAAATAAGAAGCAGAACTTATCTCACGATACTTCCCTTCAAGTGGCACCCAGAGCTCAATGTCATACTTCTTCACTTGCCCAAGCCCTAAGTCTCCGCCACAGTTAGCAACCGTGTGGTATGGAATGCCCAAAGACTCAATGAACTCTTCAGTATTGCGGTTTAACCATTCATGATGCTTCACACTTTCTTCATGTGACGCTTCACAAATAATTACCTGTTCCCATTTATAAAACTCATGTACACGAATAAGTCCTCGCGTGTCTTTACCGTGCGCTCCAGCTTCCCTTCTAAAACAAGGGCTGAATCCGAGAAACTTAAGCGGCAAATCTTCTTTCTTTAATACTTCATCCATGTGGTATCCCATAACTCCCACTTCGGCGGTACCTGCAAGAAAATCTCCATCTTGTGTTTTATACAAATCCTCTTCTCCTTGTGGCAAATACCCTGTACCCATAAATACCTCGCGACGAACTAAGCTCGGTGCAATGATAGGATTAAACCCTTTTTGCAAGAAAAACTTTTGAGCATATTGCCAAACAGCAAATGCGAGAAGCGCCCCATCCCCTTTGAGGAAATAGCCACGGAAGCCGGCAACTTTTGTCCCGCGTTCAAAATCAACCATGTTATGCGCCTCCATAAGGTCGATGTGACTCTTTGGCTCGAAATCAAACTTGGTTTTCTCACCCCATACTTTGACCTCCTGATTCTCAGCATCATCAACTCCTTCAGGTACAGACATGTCCGGAATGTTTGGCACTTGAAGCATCAAAAGATGCCACTCTTTCATGATCTCTTTGAGCTTTTCCTCTTCCGAAGCAAGTGCTTCCTTAGACTTCTTTGATTGCTCGATAAGTTCAGCACGCTTCCCTTGATCTGCTTCACGAGGCACAAGTTCAGCTATTTTGTTCTGCTCGGCTCTTTTGGCCTCAACGATAGAGAGCACCTCTCGACGCCTATCATCAAGGGTAACGAGCGCTTCCACATTAAAATCAATATGCTTTTTTTTAGCACCTGCGGCAATCGCTTCTTTATTTTCCCTAATGAATTTAATATCGAGCATAATGTTTCTTTAATAAATAACAGTCTATAGTTAATGAAGCCGAGAATCAAGCCAAAAGAAAGGAGCGGCCTTCGGCCGCTCGTCCCGCACTAGGGCCTCTGCATGAGTTCGCATGCCCGTTTGGCAAGTCCCAACGAGTCCTCTTCATACCCCCACACCGGAAAGGGTTTGCGCTTCGAGTCTGATTCGAGCGCCTTGGGTCCTCGCACCACCATGGGAGGGGCATTATTCACCCCCTCAAAAATGGCAGCCAAATGAAGGCTCACCTTCTCCTCGTCACCCAAAACGAGAAGTCCATACTCCGGAAAGTCTCGAAGCATGCGAAAGGCCTCAACTAAATTGCGGACCTCTCCCGTCTCAACTCCAGATCCATTGATGCGTGAGCAGATCTCTCGCCGCGTGCGATGCTCTGCACACATCACCAGCACTTTTCTTCGCTTCTCCGTCATGATGCCTCCACACAAAATTACTCTAATGTAGTTTTTCCACAAAAATACACAAATTGCAACGTACCCTCACTTTTTAAGCTATGATTAGGATACATGCAGGATATACACACACTTCTAAAAGATGATTTTCCTCCCCGCCTTTTAGAGATACCCGAACCACCAAAAAAACTCTACTATAGAGGTACACTTCCTGATTTTGAAAGGTATACGTTTCTCACTGTTATTGGATCAAGAAAATATAGCCAGTATGGCCGAGATGCCTGTCAAAAACTTCTCGCAGGACTTTCTTCATATCCCATTGTTATCGTTTCTGGGCTTGCACTTGGTATCGATGCTATCGCTCATGAAGCCGCGCTAGATACAAGACTTATCACGCTCGCTGTCCCTGGTTCTGGACTCAATGATGATGTACTCTACCCACGACTTAACTTCAATCTCGCGAAACGTATAGTGGAAGAAGGCGGTGCACTTATTTCTGAATTTGAGCCAGATGCAAAATCAGCACCTTACTTTTTCCCACAACGTAATCGCATTATGGCAGGACTCTCTCACGCAACACTGGTAGTTGAAGCAGAAGAGCGATCAGGAACCCTCATTACTGCTCGTCTTGCCACCGAATACAATCGCGATGTGCTTGCTGTTCCAGGTTCTATCTTTAGCGAAACCTCAACGGGGACACATCTCTTACTCAAACTTGGCGCCACCCCTATTCGTACGAGCGATGATATTTTGGAGACACTTCATATAACCACTAATGATGCGGAAAGAATACTTCCAAACAATCTCACTGATGATGAAAAAAGAGTTATAGAGCTCCTCCGAGAGCCGCTTGAAAAAGAAATACTTTTATCCAAACTTCCACTTTCAATAAGTGAAGCTAATTCACTTTTAACCATGATGGAACTTAAAGGCTTAATCAAAGAAAGTGTGGGAAAATTTTATCGCGTATAATGCACTTTTTAAAACAAACAATATAGGTTGTTATTTGACATGCATACAGCTTCCGTAGTATTAGTTCGCTATGCGACTACTAATTGTTGAGTCACCAGCTAAAGCAAAAACCATTGAGAAGTATCTCGGTGGCGATTTTACCGTGCGCGCTTCGGTTGGTCATATCCGTGATCTACCAAAGAACAATAAGAAGGCTATTGATATAGAAGGAGGCTTCATTCCGCACTACGAAGTAAGTAAAGGAAAAGAGAAAGTAATCGAAGAGTTGAAAACCTTGGCTAAAAAAGCCAAGGATATCTATCTTGCAACAGACCCGGATCGTGAAGGTGAAGCTATCGCGTGGCATATTAAAGAATCCTTGGGACTCAAAAACCCCGAACGCGTTGTTTTTCACGAAATCACCGAAGAAGCAGTTAAGGAAGCGGTGCAACATCCTCGAAAGATCGATATGCAGCTCAAAGAAGCGCAAGAAGCGCGCCGTGTCCTCGATAGACTAGTCGGCTATGATCTCTCCGGTCTCATCTGGCAAAAAGTGCGCTATGGACTTTCTGCTGGACGTGTACAATCGCCGGCACTTCGCATCATCATGGAACGAGAACGCGAGATACGTGCATTCATTCCTGAAGTGTATTTCGTTATCACAGCAGAAGTTAAGGGGGAAAAAGGGGAGAGCTTTACTGTTACCTGCGATGAGGAACCAAAAGATAAAAGACTTGTTGATAAGATATTGAGAGAGGGCAAAAAAGGAACCTGGAAAGTTGCAAACATTACCGAAACAGAAGTGAGGCGAGCTTCACGTGCACCGTTCACTACTTCAACATTGCAGCAAACAGCCAGTTCACGCCTTGGGTTCTCCCCTTCTCGCACTATGGCTGTCGCCCAGAAATTATACGAAGCGGGGCATATCACGTATATGCGCACTGACAGTACTACATTAAGTGTGGTCGCCCAAAAAGAAATTGCGCTCACTATCGAGAAACAGTTCGGAAAAGAGTATATAGCACTCAAACAATTCACCACAAAAAGCAAGAATGCACAGGAAGCTCACGAAGCCATTCGCCCCACGCATGCACTTAAAGTAAGTGCGGGACTCACTGACGAACAAAAGAAACTATACAGACTTATTCGTGATCGAACGATTGCCTCACAAATGACTGATGCAAAAACCCTTCGCATGAAATTAACAGCTGAAGTTGCAGGCGCTGATATTCCTACTTTTAGTGTGAATGGTTCACGAGTACTTTTTGACGGATGGCTAAAGGCCGACCCCGACGCACGCGGCGAAGATGTAGAGCTTCCCAAGGTAGAAAAAGATGAGGCACTCACCTGTCTTTCTATTGATGCACTTGAAAAAGCAACTGAACCACCAAGTCGCTATACCGAAGCGGGGTTGGTAAAGGAACTTGAAAAGAGAGGAATCGGCCGCCCTTCTACCTACGCCTCTATTATGAAGACAATTGAGGAGCGTGGATATGTCGAAAAACAGGGGAAAACACTGATCCCCACCGACACGGGAGATGTGGTGAGTTCATTTCTTGAAAAAAACTTTGGAGACTATATTAGTGACACCTTCACGGCGGAAATGGAGGATGAGCTTGATGATATTGCAAATGGTAAACGCGAGTATGCAAAAACACTTAAAGACTTCTATACTCCATTTTCTAAAGAAATAAAAATCCGTGGTAAGGCAACGGAAAAAATTACTAATCTTGGCGATGCACCAAAAGAATTTCCTTGTCCAAAATGTAACGCGCCTATGATTTTTAAACTTTCCAAAAATGGAAAGTTTATGAGTTGTTCTCGCTTCCCTGAGTGTGATGGCGCACGTACCGCAGAAGGCGAAGAACTACAAGGCCCTCGACTCACAGGAGAGGCGTGCCCAGAATGTAAAGATGGAAAACTCATGGAGCGTGATGGACGTTATGGACGCTTCATTGCCTGTTCGAACTATCCAAAATGCAAATTCATAAAAGAAGACGAGGCAGAAAAGGCCAAGAAAAATACTGGCGTGGTATGCCCAACCTGTGGCACAGGCACCATGATTGAACGGAGAGGGCGTTTCGGTATTTTCTACTCTTGCAGTAATTACCCAACATGCAAAAATGCTATTAAAGCAAAACCAACCGGAAACATTTGCAAACTTTGTGGCTCTCTCATGATGGAAGGCACGAAGACTATTCCAGAGCGATGTTCAAACAAAGCCTGTGCAATGCACAACCCTCATAAACTAACAGCGTCAAAAAAGTAACATAAAAAGCTCTGGAAAGCATACAGCATAGGCTGTATGCGATAGTCTTCGTGAGACGGAGGCTGACGAGCCGAGTCGGGGTCGCGGAAATTTTCAATAGAAAATTATCTGTGACCAAAGACTATTTGAGAGCGATGTTCAAACAAGGCCTGTGCAATGCACAACCCTCATAAACTAACAGCGTCAAAAAAGTAACATAAAAAAACCGCGGTCTTGCGACCGCGGGTTCCTATTCACCACCGCTCAATCCGTCCTCCTCAGTGTCTTCGAGGAACCTCGAATACCAGCTGAGGAAAACGGTAAGCGCCAAAAAGACCAGTGCGGCGATGGCGGAGTACATTGCCATCTCCTTCTGCCTTATGAGGAGCAGCGAGAATACAAGGGCAACTTGTGCCATCGCAATGTTCACGGCTGCCTTGCCGTAGTGGGCGGTTGCCTTTGGCATGGAAACAGGAGTGCCCCCCATTCCTACCTGACACTTGAAACCTCGCCACACTTCGCGAAGTGCATCAAGGAGGAACATAACCGCCGCAATCGCCGACGCCGACGCAACAAGATCAAGTCCTGTCATGACGCACCGCCTTTGCCGCAGCCTGAAGTAGCACCCTTTCCCGGTCGCAGGTGGTGAGCCCCGCAACTGCTGGCGGAATATGAGCGCAAATACTTGCCGCATTCACGCTGTCGCAGTAGACGCCTTCCTTGTGGCAAAAGCGGCAGGTGGCCACAGGAGTTCCTTCCGTAGCCTTCGAAAAGACGAGGAACTGAAGCGCCGCATTCTTTTCCGCTTCGGTCATGTCCCCAAAGAGGATCGCCCCACGAGTGCAGGTGAGTACGCAATCCTGCATACGCGGACAGCTGATCGCCTCCCCTTCCTTGGTACAACGAGGGGAAACTCCTTGTTCTGGGCCAACGTCAAAGCAGGGCACCTCTTTGTTGCAAAACCCACAGCGATTCATGGCCATCTCCGGTTGTTTATCCAAAACTAGTAAACAGATTCAAAACTTGAATGTCAAGCAAATATACGTACTATAGAGATTATGAAAGATACACTGCCAAAAGTAACTGATATCGTCTCTCTTCTTAACGACCCTTCAAAAGAAGACATAGCCCTTATTGAAAAGGCTTATATCTTTGCTGAACTGGCCCACAAGGATCATAAACGCTATTCAGGCGAGCCATACTTCATACATCTTTTCGAAACTGCTAAAAACCTTGCTCAGCTTCAGATGGACGCAGAAAGTATCGCGGCAGGACTTCTCCACGACACGATTGAAGACACGGGGGTTACCCCTGAGACAATAGAAAAAGAATTTGGTCCAGAAATTCTGTTTCTCATTGATGGAGTGACGAAACTTGGAAAAATCAAATTCCGCGCCGACGCGCAACGCCACATCGAAAGTCTGCGGAAACTTTTCGTTGCAACTGCCCAAGATGTACGTGTGCTCATCATTAAACTTGCTGATCGCATTCATAACATGCAGACGTTATCTTTTGTGCCAAAAGAAAAACAAATGCGCATCGCGCTTGAAACACTTGAGATATACGCTCCACTTGCACATCGCCTCGGTATGCGCCAAATGAACCGCGAACTTGAAGATCTTGCTTTTGCCTACACCAACCCCAAAGCATACGCAGAAACAAAGCAACTCTTAAGTGATGTCACCAGCAAACATGCTGAAGAGAGTCTTTCAAAATTTCTAAATAGTATTAAAAAGGCCCTTGCCGCCTCCGGACTTACCAACTTCAAAAGTGATTATCGTGTTAAGGGTATTTATAGCCTTTGTAAAAAACTTGAACGAAAAAAAGATATTAGTACTATCTACGATTTGTTAGCGATTCGCATTATTGTTGAAACAGAAAGCGATTGCTATAAAGCACTTGGTATTATGCATGCCAACTTCCGCCCACTCCTCGGCCGTATCAAAGACTACATCGCTGTACCAAAGCCAAATGGATATCGTTCACTTCATACCACGGTATTTATGGGTAACGGATCAATTATTGAAATCCAAATCCGCACTGATGAGATGCACAAAGAAGCTGAATTCGGTATTGCTTCTCACTTAGCTTACAAGGAAGGACTTTCGACCTCAAAACTCGGTGCAAACATGCTTTGGATTCGCAAACTCCTCCCCTCGCCTGGACGACTCTTTAGAAGTAAGACGGAAGATCATCATAAGGAAAGTCTTTCTGTTCCAGAATGGATTAAGCAACTTGCCGACCACCACACCGAAACAGAGCCTACCGATGAATTCATGGAAAACTTAAAGACTGACTTCTTTGAGCATCGTCTCTTCGCCTTTACTCCCAAAGGAGATGTCATCGACCTTCCTATCAACTCTTCCCCTGTTGATTTTGCGTACGCAATTCATTCAGATATAGGGAACCATGTATTTGGAGCAAAAGTAAATAACAAACTTGTTTCCCTTGATACCCCACTTGAAAATGGAGATATTGTTGAAATCATCACCAAAGCAAGTAGCAAACCATCAAGAAAGTGGCTCGACTTCACCAAAACAACACTCGCACGACGCCATATCCGCACCACCCTTAACATTAGTGCGCCTGGTGCATAACTTCACAAGTAACGCAAAAAGAGTAGTATAGAGTCCGGACAAACAACGGAGAGACGTCATGACTAATATGCGGGGACTCACAGCAAGCGATCTGCCGAAAGTAGCCGAGCGGATTGCCGAACACTATCGCAGAGAGCTCGGCGCAAGCGACGGTAAGTGGGTGCGCTACAGGCAACATGAAGAGAAGATCAGGGGTCGGATGTACCATTCGGTCATCTTTTATTTCCCCTGGTACAGGCGTTTTGCCAACTGGCTCAAGCGCTCACCTCTCCGCAAACTCTGCGAACTGTACCTCACCGATAGTGGGAAGTTGCTCTGCTATGCGAGTGGTGTTGATGCGATTGGGGTCCAAAAGGCCCTTATCGACCTCACCAAGCGCTTCCAGTTCACCATTTCCATGCGACTTCTCTGAACACCCGTGCGCGGCTTTGCCGCGCACGGGATTTACATTTTTATAGTCACACTCTTAAATAACAAAATTCTTTACCGAATAGAGATCCTCTTCTTGCTCTTCCTTACTGCGATCATCCACTGCCTCTTCGACTTCTACATGAGGTGTTTCAACGGGCACCATCTCATTTGTTTGAGGAATAGCCGGAAGCTCATTTGGCCTCACTTCAGGTAGTATTTCTGGGGTAATTTCTGGTGTAAGTATGGCTGATTTTTCATTTAGCACACGCAGCTCGGCCTCCCTTTGCTCTATTGCTTCTGCCATTGTTGAAGGTTTAGTATTTTTTTCTTTTTCAATGAATTTATTTAAAAGATGATCAGCACCCTTTGTCTCTTTATTTTTAAGCGCTTCGATAAGTGCACGTAAATCTTCTTCTCCAAAAAAATCAATAACCACCTTCCCCCCCTTTTCTTTTTGTTCGATCTTAACTCTCGTACCTAAACTTTCTGTAAGCTGCGTTTCAAGGTCTGCAATATCTGGATCAAGTAGGTATTCCTTCTTACGTACTCGGTCATACGCCACACGACGGGCAAGTCCTTCAGTTTCGCGTACTGAAAGCTTCTTATACATAATCTCTTTGAAAAGCACTGTCTGCTCTTCTGGTCTATCAGCCAACATGAGAAGTGGACGAGTGTGCCCTTCGCTTATTTTCCCTGTGGCTACCGCTTCAATCATTTCAGGCGGAAGTAGCAAGAGACGAAGGGTGTTTGAAACGTACTCGCGACTCTTCCCGACTTTTTCTGCAATTTGTGCATGTTTAAAACCGAATTCGTTTACCAAGCGTTCAAATGCGCGTGCACGATCCACCGCATTAAGATCTTCACGTTGCAGATTTTCAATAATAGCGAGTTCAAGTTTCACTCGGTTATCATCTTCTCCTGCGCGAATCGTTGCAGGCACCGTAGTAAGGCCTGCGAGCTTTGAAGCGCGCAATCTTCGCTCTCCGGCGATAAGTTCATAACGTGTTTGAAGACCACCATCTTCAGTCATCACCTCTTTACGCGTCACCGTGAGTGGCTGGAGAAACCCGTACTGTCGAAGTGAGTCCGCAAGTTCCTTGAGACGCGCATCATCAAACTCGCGACGTGGTTGAAATGGGTTAGGATCAATTTTATCAACCTCAATCCAAAATATAGAATCTCCTAAATATTGCGACATAGAAAGATTTTAACACGCACCACTAAAACCTTAAAATATTGAAGGAAAGCCTATCTTCGTGTAAGGTAATAACAGCTTATCCTCTCTAACACTTGTGTGTTTAGGGAAACAAAGCATATGCCGTGGTGACGGAATTGGTAGACGTACACGACTCAAAATCGTGCGGGGCAACCCATGGGAGTTCGATTCTCCCCCGCGGCACTAAAAACTATTCTGATACGTTTTCTAGTGTTGGGAGAATCGAAGGTCGGAGTGCGACGGCGCGAGAGGGGGTTGCGAGATTTTTCACTAGAAAAATACTTGTAACCGATTCTCCCCCGCGGCACTAAAAACAAAACACCGGTGGCTTCCGCCACCGGGTATTCCTCGCTGCTACCGCCAATGCCAGAGAAACATGGCGACCTCAAACTCAAATGTTTCCAACAAGAACATGATGAAAAGGCTTCCCCCGAAAAATACTGTAGAAGCAGTCACCTCCTCACGACAGGCTCGGATTTCGCTCTGGCCCTGTTCCATCAAAAGCCGCATCATAGAAACAAGCAATGAAACAAGCCAAAGCCCGCCAATAAATCCCATGCTAACAAGCCACAGTTGATGCCCTTCCATAACACACCTCCAGAATGGACAGCAATCAAAAACCATTCTTATATTACAGAAAAAAGGAAAAAAAACACACTCTTGTAGACAAAAATGGCATTACCCCTTAGGGTATAGGCTGATACGCATCCCAAGGAGAAACCTGTGGACGCACGACTTGTAGTCACTTTTGTACTTTTTGTTGTTCTGGTGGGGTTTCTGCTCTACGTTTTGAAGCGTTCTCTCTCCCACCCTCCGCCACACACTGACTTTGGTGTCGAAGAAGTTGTTCAAAGCGCACTTCACCCGAAATCGCCGATCGTGTTTTGCTACCAAAGCGAAGGGCGCTTTGTGATAAAAGATAAGCGCCTCGCCTTTAGTTATGAAGGAGGGACAGACGGCACCAATCTTCTCACTGTAGATAACGGCGTAGAACGGTTTGAAATCCACTATCAGGAAGGCCGGCCACTACGCATAGTCTACGTTGGACCACATGAGGCCCTGCAAAACACGTCGCTATTGCCCTGTGGAGTCTATGAACAACTAGAGAGGCTTCACACTGTCATTATGGGGTATCTCGAAACCACAGTAAAAGCACTCGAGTGAGCGATCGTCTTTCCCACATGGGGCCCAAAAGGCCCCTTTGTTTTTTACAAATATTTGACAAAAAGTATTTATATTGTAAAGTGTTGAAACTACACATCTTATGAGCAGCACCCGCCTTATATTCATGATTACTGTTTGTAGCCTTTTCTTAATAGGAGGACTTCAGGCTGGTACCAAAGTTATAGAAAAAACGGATAAAATGAATGCTTCTCTTTTTGAAGCTGTAAATCAGTAATTTTACCTACTATACACACAAGCAGCAAAAAAACCGCTCTATAGAGCGGTTTTTTTGCTGCTTGTCTTCTATATTTTATTATGCAATATTACTTGACTTTTGTATATAACTATGATATTATTTATACAGCTACGGATTCCCCGTAGAACACGTTCTGCCGGACAACCGGCATCCAACCAGGAGAGTGTCATGGAGCTCATCAAATTCGTCTCATTCATGCTGCTCGTGAGCGGCATGTGTCTCGAGGTGATCGCCCGCGACTGGGCCTACCGATTCTGGGCGCGCCCCATCATCGGCCGCCGCTAGCCGGGGAAGACCCCGGCACCCCCTTCCTCGCTTGCGAGCGGAGGGGTTGTTTTTTTCAGAGAGGATTGTATAGTATCGTAAGTTAACTCACCTGGAGGGGTGAAAAATGCCAGACCGCAACGAGGAGTACCCGGAGTTGAAAGAGATACTCGACAAGCCATCGGCCCTCGATCCCCTGCGGATCACTGATCGATGGAAGATTCTGAGTCCCAAGGAAAACGGAGATTTGGGTGCCGCGTTGATCTTCATTCTGTTGGTCGCGCTGCTTCTCGCGGCGGCAGCAAAGTTCTTCCATTTCCTGTCCCACTAGACGTCCCTTCCCGCTCGCCGGGGAGGGACAAAACTTTTTATATGAAGAGATCGGATACTGAAAACAAAGAAACATTACCTTTGATTATTGTTGTCCTTGGTCCCACCGCAACGGGGAAAAGCAACCTTGCAGTAACACTTGCAAAGCGCCTAAATGGCGAGGTTATTTCAGCTGACTCAAGGCAAGTCTACAGGGGGCTCAATCTCGGCACAGGGAAAATTACTAAAAAGGAGATGCAGGGAGTCCCCCACCATCTCCTCGATGTCGCTAATCCAAAAACACAGTTTTCTGCTTCAGATTTTTTAAAGCGTGGTGAAAAAGCACTCAACACTATTATCAAAAAAGGAAAGATACCTATCGTTTGCGGTGGAACTGGTTTTTATATTTCTGCTCTCCTTGGAGAAATATCTATGCCCGAAGTACCTCCCAACAAAAAGCTACGAGAAAAACTTTCTAAACTTTCTGCAAAAGAACTCTTTGCCACACTTAAAAAGAAAGATCCAAAGCGCGCACTAACTATCGACAAAGATAACCCTGTACGCCTTATCCGCGCCCTTGAGATTGTTGAGGCTTTAGGTGCTGTGCCAATGCCACAACAACAACCCTCGAGCTACTCTGTGATCAAAATCGGCATAGATTTTCCTGATGCAGTACTTAAAGAACGTATTCTGAAACGTTTAGAGTTGAGACTCAAAAAGGGCATGCTCAAAGAAGCAGAAACACTACATGCCCACGGACTTTCCTATAAACGTATGGAAGAATTAGGACTTGAGTATCGTTTTATGGCACGACTCTTGCAAAAAAAGATTTCAAAGGAAGTATTTAAAGAACAATTACTAAATGAGATTTGGCACTACGCAAAACGTCAGCGTACTTGGTTTAAAAAAGACAAGACTATTCACTGGATTAAATTATAAAAAAAAACCGGCGTCTTCGCGCCGGACATCCTAACTGCCCTTTTTCTCCTTGAGGAGTTCCGCAAGATACACCCCATTCTGACTTACTAACTCCTTGATTTTGGGAACTTCACCATGGATATATTCGAAATACCGCTGGTGCGTGGCGCGATCAGGATCCTTCAACATGTTCTTTTGCATGTTTTTTGCCCTTCTCCGTATCCCCTCAATTTCCCGATAAAGCCTTTGCAAGTGCGGGGGGAAATGGCGGACATACTCATGCCCCACTGCATCTTTCCGGTCAACAGACAGCTCAACCCCCTTCACAAACAGCATCTTGCGCGCGAGATAGGTACTGATATCAAGTGCCTTACCAAGTGCCTGCGCCTGCGCCTCCTCTGATTCGGAGTAGAAACTGATGTAATGCTTCAGGAGGCTTGCGAACTTTCCCGCTATGTACTGAGTAGTCGCGTCGACCATTTGTCCCATTGGCTTAATGAAAAGCAAGGGATTTTGCTTTATCACAGCGCTGTGGATCAGGTCCTCGGGTGACTTCTTCGGCGAAAGTATGAGTGAGCGTTGTTCCGCCCATTCAAGGTGTACCCGTAGATCGGCCGTAATGGTGTGGATGCCAAGCTCACCCAACTCCTCATCAACAAACACGAACTGAAGTGGGATATGGAGCGCCCTTACCCTGAGAAAAATCCGCATGAGCTGTCTCAGAGTTTGCTGGTCGTACTGGCTTAGGACCACGAGGACATCAATATCACTTCTTTCGTCATGATCCCGCCGCAGGGCTGAACCGAAAACAAGCGCCCCCACCACCTCAGCTGTCCCCGAAAGATCCTCCGCGAGAATACGCAAGGCCTTTGGAAAATCAGTCTCTGGTGATGGGACTGCTCCGAGGCGCATTTCAGAAAACGTGAACAGCTTGCCCATGGCAGATACTCCATCAGTGGTTAAACATCTCTCCCTGCACTATACGGATTTTCTCTAGGAAGTCTACGTTCCACCTATCCTACATAGTGAGCTGAAAGGTGATTATAAAGTTTCGTATCATAGCACTTAATCCCTGCTTCATGCCAAAGAGCAAAACGGGCAAGTCCCACATCGAGGGCTAAACGACTGCAAACAGTACAGTAGGGGTTCCCAGACTTTTTAATATGCCCTTGGTCGTCAATACGCACAAAATAAAGATCAGCTCCCTCAACTTTATCGGAATGATGCGCGAGCGCGTCCATAATCGCCCGCCATTCAGCATGGAGACAACATGTTTTATCGTACTTTTCTTTGCCAACATTTGAAACGTCTTCTAAACACGTCCTTGCTGTTATGTCGTCTAGTGGCGGGGCGTTGTACCCCCGACCAATTATCTTTCCATCCTTTACAATAACCGCTCCACATTTTGATTTTAGACAAAGGGCTTTTTGAGCCGTTTGTGCCGCTTCTTTCATCCATACCTCATCCATTGTTTCCATTTTTCGATCATACCATATGCACCATGCGCCATTGAAAAGAATGTGAAGCGCAGTAGACTATAGCTATTACTATTAAATTACACGTATGAACCTCACTGCTGTATTAGTTGCTGGAGTTGTATATTTCATTATTGGATTTCTTTTCCATGGACCATTTTTCGGCAAACTCTGGATGCGCCTTGCAAACATAGTCCCCACCGGAAATGAAAAATTCAAAGACATGGTTCCTCAAATCCTTTGGAACCTCCTTGCTAACATTGTTACTGCATTTGTTATAGAAGGTATCTTTTGGGCAGCCTTTCCTTCGGGACTCATCGGTGAGCGCACTGCTTTCCGTGGCGCCGTTGTTGCAGCATGGCTTTGGCTCGGCTTTATTGTGACCGGCTCTTCACTTGAAGTTATTTGGATGAAGCGCCCACTTCCCCTTTGGGTATTTGAACTTGTCTCGTCTCTCGTAGGGATGCTCGCCATGGGAGCGATATTGGCAGGGTGGTAAATTTTTTAATTCATTCCCAAGGGTTCTTTAAATACACCCTCAAGAAGTTCCACTAAACGTGGGATATCGTCACTAGCCTTACCCCAAACCTGCTCATAAAGTTTTGCTACTGAAGGCGAGCTTTCACCAAGTTGTTTGTGCACTTGCGTCAATTTAAAGTCTGCCCAAGTTTTTTTAAATTCTTCTGTTATAGAATCAATAACTTCCTTTTCCTCATAATTAAAAAAATTCTTTTTTCATCAACGTAATTAAAAAAATCATTAGCAAAGTCGACAAAATCTTTAGTTTTTTGATCAATGGTTTTTTCCCCAACCCCTTGATAAGGGTTAGTCAAAGATATGAAAGATCGATTCGCTATTTTTAGCCTTACATAAGTTTCTTCAATGACAAGAAAACGTTTGGAATGAATTTGCTCAAATTTATACTTTGAACGGCCTAAAATGAAACCCACAATTGAGCCAAAAAATAAAGTTACTATCTCCATGCGGGGGCTGAAGGAATCGAACCCTCGACGGCGGTTTTGGAGACCGCAGTTTTACCACTAAACTAAGCCCCCAAGGCTTAAAGCTTGATCACCACTTTAACACAGAATACTTTATATCAAAAAGAGCCCGACTGGGCTCTTTTTTCTACTTCTTAGTTTCCTTGAAAGTAACGTGCTTTCGAAGCTTTTTACTATACTTCTTTAGCTCGATTTTTCGAGGTACTTTTTTCTTGTTTTTGCGCGTATAATACGCCTCGCCGGTATCTTTGTTGCGCAAAATGATAAGCTGATCTTGTGACATAAAAATCTAAAGACTTTGATTAAGTGGGTCTCACTTTACCCTATATAGCCATAAAAATCAACCCCACCTCACACTCATCTTTTATAATAACTTTGAGGATATGTGCGCTATACTATATAAACATTATTTAGCAGGAAAAAACCTATGTTTGCACGTATTATCACCACGATTATTATCCTTTTAGGGCTCACTACTGGAGGCTATAGCCTCATTAAGTATCAGGCCTCAAAAAACGCCGAAACCACTACTCCACAGGTCGCAGCCCTCACCGACGCTTGGATTGAGGTAGAACAAGGCACTGTTTTCCTTCGTTCTGTAGGACAAGGAACTCCTATAAAAAGTGGCGACACTGTGCACGAAGGAGACACACTTGAAACAAGCAAGAACACCTCTGCAATAATCCACTTCCCTGACGGGTCGCTACTTCGCGTGGACAAGGAAACAAGTTTTACCGTGGCTCATTCCTCATACACACCAAAAGACAAAACGCTTGTGGTTGAGATCGCTCTCCTTTCAGGGAGACTTTGGTCAAAAGTAGTAGGACTCGCTACTCCCACTTCGCGCTGGGAAGTAAAAACATCTAACACCGTTGCGACTGTGCGTGGTACTGCTTTCGGTATGGGCTTTAAGAACAATAAATCATGGATTTTGGGTTCCGAGCACACCGTTGCTGTAACCCCCCTTGATCCAGTAAGTAAAGCACCGCTTCAAAATGCCACGGTCTCACTTTCAGAAAAGGCCTTTATTGAAATTGGAGAAAAAGAAATAGCGCTTGCCAAAGCTACCACCTCTCCTATCCTCACAACACGCATAAGTACAAGTAGCAACCTCGTTACCGAGGATGTCTGGGTAAAAAAAGTACAGTCTGACGATGAAGAATTCAACAAAAAAGTTGAGGCATTAAAACAGAATACCAATACTAAAGACGGCGAAGCATGGCGCGGAGAGCTTGAAAAAGAGGTTGCCGACACGCTTTATAGAATTGCACCTGTCAAAAAGGAACAAGTAAAAGAGGAGGCCGAAAAAATAAAAAAAATAGACCAAAGACAAAATGATACCCCTAAAGATACTTCTTCAACTCAGTTACCCTCAAAAAACTCTGAAACCACTCCTCCAAAGACTATTTCCATTAAAAATGACCAGAAGCCAGTAGTGCTTAATGAAAATGCTCCTATCGAACTAAAGTCACTTAAAACAGAGATAGGCGCTACACAGATTGATAGCTCGCTTGTAGTATCACTTATTAAAAAAAGCGGTGGCGCTCCACAACTTATTGGGGCAGATAATTATCCTATTAACTTTGTCCCTCTTAAAGAAGGGGATCAACTTATTATTCAAGTAGGTATAAAGGCAAATGATTTTACTGAAAATATTGTTGACGTTGTTCCAAGCACCACATTTACCATACTTGGTGGCATTGGTTCAGTGAACAAAGATGGGATTTTCACCGCAAAACTTTCAGACGAAGTCAGTGAAAATGGTGCTTCATATGGCGCGATTGTTGCTACCTATAAGGACCCGAAAAGCGGCAAGACTTTTATAAATAGAACAAATCTTATCCGTGTAGAGATCATTCAAGGAACTACTCCACCTACGGACATCGGGGGCCAATAGTATGAAATGGAAAACATATAGCACATACCTCCTTCTTGCTTTAGCCACAGGAAGCATGGTTGCGCTTTCCTACTCTTATGGCCTTTTTAGCGACCTTGAAGCGCGTCTTGAGGATAATTTCTATAGCACACATACCCCCGACAAGCGCCTTGTAGTACTTGCAATTGACGATGATTCACTTTCTCGCATTGGGCAGTGGCCATGGCCAAGAAGTGTGTACGCCAAAGTACTTGCATCACTAGACAAGGCGCCCCCTCGTGCACTTGGTGTTGACGTATTACTTAGTGAACCATCGCGACTTGGGGCGTACGATGACGACGTGCTTAAACGTAGTCTGGAATCACTACACTTCCCTGTAGTTCTTGGCGCTGAAGCGGAGCATATGCTGCTTCAGGAAAAGAGCGTGACTTCCCCCTCTCTAGTTTCTCCCCTCCAGCAATTTATAACGCCGCACACAAGTGTTGGGCTGGTCAATGTTATTAGTGATAAAGACGGTGTAGTGCGTAGTTTTCCCTATAGCGCCACCGTCAACAACACTTCATATCTCACTTTGGGCGCAAAAGTTCTCACTGAAGCCAAACTCCTTTCCACACCTCCATACACTCAAGGGGTCACACGTTTAGTGTACGATGCTTCACCAAACACCATACGCACCATCCCCCTCTATCGCATGCTTGAATCTGACGCGCCGATACTTAAAGACTCTATTGTGTTCATTGGTGCTACTGCCCCAAGCTTACGTGATAACGAAAAAACACCACTTCAAAGTGACACCTCCGGTGTGTATATCCACACGCTCATTGCACACATGCTTCTTAAAAACGTATCGCTTATACCGCTTGCCAAAAGTGTCACCGTTGTTTTGCTTTTCCTCGTTGCACTTATAAGTGCTCTTTTTTTCATTATTGCAAGGAACGTCACTACTGCAGTACTTCTAAATGTCATTTTCGGGGGACTGTGCCTTATTGTCACCATACTCTGTTTTGAAAGAGGCATTGTGATTAACTTTACACACATGACTTTTGCCTGGGTACTTACCACTATAACCCTTTCACTTTTTGTTTCCCTACGTAATGAACGCGAGAAAAAGTTTATTACACAAACGTTTTCAAAATATGTTTCAAAGGAGGTGCTAGACACCCTACTTGCTGATCCCAAAAAAGTTACCTTAGGGGGAGAAGAAAGAGAAATAACTATTCTTTTTTCTGATATTCGCGGCTTCACCACACTCTCTGAAGGACTCACCCCAACATCTCTTGTAGCGCTCCTTAATCGCTATTTTGAAACTGTAACACCTCATATCATAGATAATGGGGGTGTACTCGATAAATACATTGGTGACGCCATTATGGCCTTTTGGGGTGCACCTATCCCTGATCAGAATCAAGCGGACAAAGCGGTACGCGCTGGACTTCAAATATTAACTGCACTCGAAAAGCTTAATACACAGCTTAAATCAGAAGGAATACCAGAAATTGCAATTGGCATCGGTATATATAGTGGCAAAGCCGTTGTGGGAAATGTTGGATCAAGTTTTCGATTCGACTATACCGCAATTGGTGACACAGTAAACGCTGCATCCCGTCTTGAAGGGCTAACAAAAGACTATAAGGCCAAACTTATCATCGGTGAGAGTACAAAAATGTTATTAAAGGAAACCAAAGACCTTATTATCACTCCCCTTGGAAACGCTAGTGTAAAAGGCAAAAAGGAAAATATCACCATATATAAAGTTGAGCGTAAGTAGGGGGGTATAAAAAAATATAAAGGGGCGCACTAGAAAGTTGTGCGCCCCTCCGCTCCTCGCGGCTTGTGTTTGGTTGACCCATAAGGGCCGAAAGAACTTTAGGCGGCCAAAGCCACCTGCTCCACCTTCCCCGAAAGGATGTGATTCACCTCTCCCACGAACTGGGGGAGCAGGTGCTGCGCCGAGGGCGGATTCACCGTGAAGCCAATGAGCCCACTGCGATGCAGCACTGGGGTCACCGACTGAAGTCCGGCAACCCGCAGAGATGCCTCTGCGCAGACCTGGTTGAGCCTTGCGAGGGTCAAGTGACCCTCTCCAGGCCCTTTGACCGACAAGCCATAAAGCCGGCTTGCCGGCCCCGTTTCTCCGTACTGAAATAGTTGCATTTGCCCTCCAGAAATCTAGTTGAATGTGACTAATCAATAGAAAACGGCGGCACTACTGCCGTCGTTTCTTATTGCTCTATGCACATTAACATACTTATGCAAAAGGTCAATCCCCTTCCCTGCTTTGTATTTTCATGGTTTTGTAGTAAAGTTTTTGCAGGTTCAGGCTTTTGTATTTGGCCTGACACCCAAGATGTTCCTTTCGTCAACCAATGTGGGGGTTTTAATGAAAAAAAGTGCTACCCTCGGTCCAGCCTTGGACCGAGTCAAGCAATCGGCCGTCATGCGGCCGATAAAGACCGTGGTGCCTGTCGACCTCAAGACTGGGGTCGTCGGAACGAACGGGAAACCACACCTCACCGCCCTTCTCCCCGAACATGGAGAGGACCTGCTCCATGTCGCCAGAAAGCACAAGCTTTCGCTCAAGGTGGGGATGCACGAACGCGGCGGGGCTGTCTCGGTTGTGGCTGAGCGCGGTGAAGCTGGTGCAGACGGGTTCTATCACCTCTACACCGGCGACTTCACTCGCAACGACGAGACCCTTCTCCCCTTCGCCCCACCGAAGGCCAGCGGGGGCCGCTTCTACAGCGACCACGACCGGCAATTGCGGGGGATCGCCTAGGCGTCACACTGACGCCAGAAGCCGCGCGCAAGCGCGGCCTTTTTCTTTTATAATTTT
This sequence comes from uncultured Candidatus Saccharibacteria bacterium, assembly GCA_964541455.1. Taxonomy (GTDB): domain Bacteria; phylum Patescibacteriota; class Minisyncoccia; order Phycocordibacterales; family JAKFXT01; genus JAKFXT01. The sequence goes on from CAZIPS010000007.1 coordinate 46,157, forward strand.
AAAAATGCTATATCAAACAAAAACATCCCCATTCTAGTTGGGGATGTTTTTGTTCGTGTGCGCCGGGCAGGATTCGGTCACAAATAAATTCTTGCTAGAATTTTACGCGACCCCGACTCGCGCCGTCGCGCTCCGTCTTTCGAATCCTGCCCAACAAAAAACTCCCATTTAAGGGAGTTTTATGGTGCGCCGGGCAGGATTCGAACCTGCGTAGGCTGAAAGCCGCTTGATTTACAGTCAAGTACAATTGACCACTCTGTCACCGACGCGCATTTATATATTACTAAAGCGAGTTTGATACTGATCTATAAACTCCCTTACCCTAAACAATAGCTTTTTATCATTATAACGCACATGAATCAAGCCATGCTTCATTATTCTACCAGATTTTCTTATTTTTTGCTGAATATAGGGCTTTAGAAACTGTTTTTTTGGAATTCCCGTGATACGACTCCAAAAAGCAATATTTTTTGCAGCAACCTCATGAGAATGACAATAAAGATACACCCTAAAACGCTTTTCGTTTGGCATAAAAAGGGTTCGCAGAAAACTAAGAAAAATCTTAACCAAAGAAGGATCGCTATTTGCAAAATCTATCCCGGAGGATTTCTCTGTTTTATACCCCTCAGCCCAATACAGGGCTATTCCAAAAGCGACTAATTCTTTATTTCTGTCATTAACAACACCCTCTTTAAACGAGAGTTCTTTTTTATCAAAATTAATTTTACTGTTTTCACTCGGCGTTCGTCTTTTTAAATTATGCTTGCGCATAAAATAAGTAAGAGCATTTACTGAAATATTACACTCGTTTGCAATTTTCTTTATAGACAACTGTTTATCATAATAAAGTTTTTTTATATTCTCGATTTCTTGCTGCTTTATAGTACCCATCATTACATTGTAGCGTGCCTTCTGCAGATAAGTCAAATTAAACATGTGCAGTACTTATTTGAATTGATTTTAACTATACTGTGTCTTGTAAAAATAAACTCCGGTTCTATCCGGAGTTCATTCTATCTTATTAGACCATTACTTCTTTAGGCATCTGCATTCGCTGTCCTCTCCCTTTCTTAACTTCAAATACAAATTCTTCACCCTTAAGGGACACAGAGATTGTTCCTCCTTCAGTTACCCCCTTACTAATCATGAAGTTAGCTACAGGAGTGAGGATTTTGTTTTGAATGAGACGCTTCAATGGACGAGCACCGTAGTGTGGGTTATACCCCTCCTTAGCTAAGAGTTCATAGACTGGCTCTGCAATCTGAAGAGAAATGTGCTTTTCTTGCAAGCGCGCCTTTACGAGATCCACCTGTATTTCCACAATCTTCCTAATAACCTCCGGCTTCAAGATATCGAACATAATGATATCGTCGAGACGGTTCAAGAACTCTGGACGGAAATATTCCTTCAACTCCTCCTCTACCTTTTCCTTTGCAAGTGCATACTCTTTTTCGGTATTATCTCTCGTTGTTGAAAAACCAATCTGCTCCATGCGATCGATGTACTGTGCGCCAATGTTACTCGTCATAATAATGATTGAGTTTTTGAAGTTAGCCACACGACCCTTGGAGTCTGTAAGATGCCCATTATCAAGTACCTGAAGCAGTATGTTGAACACTTCTGGATGGGCCTTCTCGATCTCATCAAAGAGAATCACGCTATAAGGACGATGGCGGATAGTTTCAGTGAGTGCGCCCCCCTCCTCATGTCCAACGTATCCTGGAGGCGAACCAATAAGCTTAGAGACTGCATGACGCTCCATATACTCACTCATATCTACTCGAATGAGAGACTTATCAGTATCAAACATAAACTCGGCAAGTGCCTTAGTAAGCTCTGTTTTACCTACTCCCGTAGGACCAAGGAAGATAAACGAACCAATAGGACGATTAGGATCAGAAATCCCCGCACGAGAACGACGCACCGCATCCGAAATCTTCTTCACCGCATCACTTTGTCCAACTACTCGCTTTTCAAGCTCCTCTTCCATGCGTGAAAGTTTCTGTGCTTCTTCTTCAAGCATGCGTGCTACAGGGATACCCGTCCAACGCGCAACAACATCGGCAATTTCCTGCGGCGTAATTGCCTCCTTTAAAATACGGCGAGAACGCTGCAACTTTTCAAGCTTCTTACTCTTTGTTTCAAGCTCGTTAGTGAGTTGCGGGATTTTGCCGTAGCGAATTTCAGCCGCTTTTGAGAGGTCAGCTTTAGCTTCCGCCATTTCTGCTTCGTTGCGAAGTGTTTCTAACTGCTTTTTGATCTGACGGATACTTGAAAGCAAATCCTTCTCATTGTTCCAGCGCATGCCAATATCGTGCGTTTTTTCTTCAAGGTCAGCAATTTCTTTTTCGATTGCTTTAATGCGTGTTTTTGCATTTTTCCCCTCAGTCGTTTCAGCATCTTTCTTAAGCGCCTCTCTTTCAATTTCAAGACGCATAATTTTCCTATGGGTTTCTTCAAGAATAGGAGGTTTACTTTCAAGTGCTATGCGGAGCGCTGAAGCGGCTTCATCAATGAGGTCCACCGCCTTATCCGGCAAGTAGCGATCGGTGATATAGCGACTTCCAAGTTCAACTGCACTAATGAGTGCATCATCTGAGATATGCACCCCATGATACAGTTCATATTTTTCCTTTAGTCCACGAAGGATGGCAATCGTATCCTCAACGCTTGGTTCAGAGACATACACTGGCTGGAAACGACGCGTGAGTGCTGGGTCCTTCTCAATATGCTTCTGATATTCCTTTAAGGTTGTTGCCCCAATTGCGCGTAGTTCTCCACGTGCTAACGCAGGCTTAAGCATATTAGAAGCATCCATAGCCCCTTCGGCTGCACCAGCTCCTACAATAGTATGTATTTCATCAACGAAAAGAATTACTTTACCGTCAGATTTTTCCACCTCTTTCATAATAGCCTTGAGGCGCTCCTCGAACTCTCCACGATACTTTGTTCCAGCAATAAGAAGCCCTAGATCAAGTGAGACAAGGTCTTTGCCCTTAAGCGAATCAGGCACATCTCCTACTGCGATGCGATTAGCCAGTCCTTCAACAATAGCTGTTTTACCAACTCCGGCTTCACCAATAAGAATGGGGTTATTCTTTGTGCGACGAGAGAGGATTTGAATGATACGGAGAATTTCAGTATCACGCCCAATAACAGGGTCAAGTTTATTCTCACTTGCTAATTTTGTGAGATTGCGTGTGTATTTTGAGAGTGCACGAAACTTTTTAGGCTGTGGATCATCAGCAATCTTTCCTTTGCGCATCTCATTGATCACCTTCACTACCAATTCCTTGTTAACACGATAACGGGTGAAGATGTCGCGCGCTTCTGACGCAACTTCAAGAAGTGAGACTAAGAGATGTTCAACTCCCACAAACTCATCTTGCATATTGCGCGCTACTTTACCTGACTGCTCGAGCACCTGCGCTAATTCAGGAGTTAAATATATTTGAAAAGAAGGCGAAAGTGTCTCATTGCTCCCCCCTCCTTCAAGTGATTCCATAAAGCCGTCGGTGAGTGCTGCGCTATCAATCTCAAGTACATCAAGAATAGAAAAAATAGGGCTCTCATCTTGAAGGAGCAGTGAAATTGCCAAATGAACTGGGTTCACCTGGTTTACTCCGCGCTCAATCGCTAGTTCATGAGCTTTGCGAATAGCCTCTCTTGCCTTACTTGTAAAATGTTCAAATGGTGGCATAGTCGTTATATCTTAGGCTAATATTATGCACAAAATTTTGTGCTTTGTCAAAAACTCTCCCTCCTCACTTTATTTATTTTATAAGTGCCTGCTCCTCTCTCACTATATTTACCGGAACATAGGTTGCATTGCGATCTCCTAACCCGCTTAACGAACTGAATCCGATTACTTCACCAAAACTATTGATAAGTGGTCCACCCACAACACCAAGCGATGGTGCCATGGTTGCATCGATTCCTGTTATTTTACGCTTTGGGGTAGAACTTGCGCTCTCCCCCTTTACATCAACTGTTGAAATACTCGAAAGGACACCAGGAGTAATTGCTTTCTTGGTGCTTTTCCCACCAAACACAATAAGGTTTTGTCCTAACTTAAGATTAGTCATGTCGCCAAGCTTTGCCGGAGTAAATACATATCCAGCAAGCTCCTTATTATCCTTTAGTGCATTTTTATCCACGGCAAGAAAAGCAACATCAACAGCATCGTTAGAGCGCACTACCTTTGCGTCAAAAAGCTTACCGTCATCAGTTTGCACACCAAAGAGTGTTCCACTTGCTACTACTG
>CAZIPS010000008.1:0-45214 GCA_964541455.1 uncultured Candidatus Saccharibacteria bacterium
CTATATCTATGAACAAATATGAGCGGATGCCAGAGCGTGTCCTAGATCTCCATGGATATACCTTAAAAGAAGCAGAACAGGCTCTCATTTCTATAGTGGGGGAAGCCGCATATACCCACATACGGGTAATTACAGGAAAGGGTACTTTTCGTGAGAAGGGTCCAGTGCTTAAAAACTTTGTAAGAGATTTCTTCCTCACTCGGGGGATACATTACATACCTTCTAAACCTAAAGATGGAGGTGAGGGGGCATATGAAGTTTTTTTCACTAAAATTTAGTTAAATTTTGTTATACTGACAATATGAACAATGCGTATCAATGGTATCAGACCCTTATCAAACCTTCTTGGGCACCACCTTCGTGGCTATTTGGGCCGGTATGGAGTGTTCTGTATATTATTATTGCGGTGTCATTTAGTTATGTGGGGTTTATGTTTTTTCGTCGAGAAATTTCGTTTCTTGTTTTTTTACCTTTTGTTCTCAATATAGTTTTTAATCTCATTTTTACTCCACTTCAATTTTGGCTTAAGAATAATACTCTAGCAGCTATCGATATTCTTCTTGTTTTAGGCTCACTATTTTGGGCCCTTTATGCCATTTATCCTAAGGCACCTTGGGTTACGTATGTTAACATTCCGTATTTACTTTGGGTTTGTTTTGCTACTACACTCCAATTAACGATTACGTACCTTAACTGGTAGATTAGTATTTAGTTACAGTTCTAGGTGCGGTAGAATGCAGTATTGGTTCTAATGCAGACTCATGATTCCGCTATTTAACAAAAAAGGAAAAGCACAATTTAAAAAAAAGGTGCAAAAAATTGATGGTAAGAGCCTGACTTTTTTAGTGATCGTTGGAGGACTATTTTTAATTACAGGGGGGGTAGTGGTGCTTACACACTATACAGACTTTTTTACAATAACTTATGATGCTTCGAAGCCAAATATGGCTCAAGTTGAAAATACAGAAGTAAATGCGATCCCCACGCTTACCGCCTCACGGTTTCCCCCTCTTGATAAAGTAGCTTATGATGCAAAGCTATTGGAGTTAGCTAACTATCCAGCGCCTAAAATAAAAGTAAGTACCTCAACAGCCACTTCAACAAAAGCAGCCACCACAACAACGACCAAACGTCTCTGGCCGCCTAAAACGGTATACCCAAATGATGGAGCTATTTTGCCGTTTAAGCGAATTGTTTCTTACTACGGGAATTTTTATTCTAAAGGTATGGGTGTGCTCGGACAGTATCCTCGTGATGAAGTGATTTCAAAACTTAAAACAGAAGTAGATAAGTGGAATGTGGCTGATCCGACAACTCCAGTGGTGCCAGCTTTTAACTATATTGCAATTACCGCGCAGGGAAGTCCTGGGGCAGATGGTATGTATCGTTTGCGTATGCCAGATAGTCAGATAGACAAGGCACTTGATATGGCAAAGGAAGTGAATGGTATCGTGTTCATCGAAATGCAGGTCGGGTTTAGCACTATCCAAAAAGAGTTACCACTTCTTGATACGTATTGGAAAATGGATAATGTGCACATAGCACTAGATCCTGAGTTCTCCATGAAGCACGGTATTCGTCCAGGGAAAGAAATAGGCACGATGGATGCAGCAGATATTAATTATGCCGCGGAATATATTGCAAAGATTGTGAGAGATAATAATTTACCGCCAAAGATTATGTTGGTACACCGTTTTACAGAAGAGATGGTGACTAACTATAAACTGATTAAACCACTTCCTGAAGTACAGATCGTGATGGTGATGGATGGATGGGGATTTCCTGCTAAAAAGAAAAATACCTATTACCAAGTGATTCAACCAGAGCCAGTGCAGTTTACTGGGTTTAAGCTTTTTTATAAAAATGACCTTTTGCCGCCGAGTACGGCAATGCTCACTCCAGAAGAATTATTACGTTTGCAGCCACGCCCTTCCTATATTCAGTTCCAGTAGCATCCACAGAGGACTCTTCGTAAAGGGAAGTGCCTTGGTATACTTATAGTACGTTTATTAATCATATTTTTTAAAGTATGGCCAAGGGAGAAACACACAAAAAAGAAAAAAAGAAACCAAAAAAGGGAGGAAAGAAATAAGAACTATGCCCCTCGTAGAAATAGCTGCGGGGGTTTATAGTGTGTGCCATGTTGACACTTACTTTCAAAAAAATTTCGCCTGCACATCATGAGTTCTCGTATAAAAGGGAAGATGGAACGGGTGAGACCGCCTTACTTGAAACAGAAACTTTTCTTGTACATGATTTCATCCACTATTGTCTTGAAACTGAAGCAAGGCTCAAAGATTCTTTTTATGGGAAGCTTGCGAAGGGCGCTACGTATGCGGCTTTAAATAAGCTTATTGAAAAAGAAAAAGAATTTACTGACGAGGTTTTTGTCACAGAAGTATTTGCTGGAGCACTAACCGGAGTAGTGCAAAATAATGGAAGCTATGAACAATTGGTGGCAGGGGTAAGTAATATGTTAAATGCTCGCGGACTTTCGCTTCCAGTGTGGTGTACCGAGGATTTTTACAATCGATTTAAGGAGCAATTTCGTAAGGTATATGGAGAGTGGAATGGAACTCCTTTTGGGGCTACGATGACGCTCATTTTTGCGTAGGTATGTGGGCTTTAATAAAAGAGTACTTTCTGTTAGAATCCAAAGGCTATACCTATGCAACACCAAATACTTCTTTTTTATAAGTATGTCACTATTTCAGATCCAGAGGCGGAAATGGAGGCGTTTCGCGCACTTGCACAAAAGTATCAACTTTTAGGAAGGGCACTTATTGCTTCTGAAGGAATTAACGCAACCCTTGAAGGTGAGGTGTCCAAAACAGAGGCGTTTGTAAAAGAATTTTTGAAGCACCCGCTTTTCAAAGACATTTCTATTAAGCGAAGCAAGGGTACGGGGACTGCTTTTCCTAAGCTTAAGGTTAAAGTGAGGAATCAGATTGTAGGAACGCATTTTAGTAAAGAAGAAGCGGATCCTGAAAAGGAAACTGCGCCTCACTTAACTCCTGAAGAGCTGCGTGCATGGTATGAGCGGGGAGAGGATTTTGTGGTGGTTGATATGCGCAATGACTATGAATATGAGGTAGGGCATTTTAAAAATTCCATTAACCCTGGGCTCAAGGCCTCTCGTGATCTTAAAGAAAAGGTAAAAGAGCTTGAACCATTAAAAAATAAGAAAGTGGTAACAGTTTGCACTGGTGGCGTACGCTGTGAACCTATGGCTGCATATCTCCAAAACAAAGGGTTTGAGGAGGTGTATCAACTTGAGGATGGGATGCATGCTTATATGGAAAAGTATCCTGGTAAGGATTTTTTGGGAGCACTCTATACTTTTGATGGACGCATAGTGATGGATTTTGGTGGAGAAAGAGAGATTGTGGGAACATGTCGTTTTTGTAAGGCAAAGACCGAGCAGTATGTAAATTGCGCTAACCCACAATGTAATGCTCATTTTTTAGTATGTAATGAATGTGATGGCGGGGGCACGGTGTTTTGTGGTGAGGTGTGTGCGAATACAGTAACTACATTAGCGGAGGCATAAAAAAACAAAAGCCCGCGCCCATACTACTTACGGGACGCGGGTGGGGAACTGGATGATTACAGCAGTGGTTTTTCCTTCGGGGGTAAGCTTTTGGTGTGGGCCCGGGGTTATGGGGCGAAGAGCCTCCTCATACACCATCATTGAAGATCGTAAGGTTGTCTCGGTGATTCGCCGCGACTCCTCGTTGAGTAGGTAGTGTTTGAGGTAGACGATATGTTTACCGTCATCTCGTACCCGCAGACTTGATATGACCCAAAGCTCATCACTGCCGAGCTCGACCCATACTTGCTTTTTGGCGAGTAAGACCTTGCCGCGTGGCCCGAATTTAAGCTGTGGGTGCCCGCGTGGCTTCCTGCCCGCAAGCTCGTCGAGCTTCCAGTAGTGGTAGTACCATTTCCCATCATTCTCGTCTCGATACCAACGACACTTTTTCTTTTCCGGTTTGAATAAGGGAACTACGTTTGAGGCCATGATGGACTCCCAAAACAAAACTAGTTCTTTTTAACACGAACCTGCCAAAAGGCAAATTACTTCTCACCCTTAAGAATGGTATACTCTTTAAAAATAATTAATCATGTCTATGCTTCTAGAATTTTATGGAGAGGAATGCCCGCACTGTGTGCGCATGCATCATTTAGTTGATCGACTTGAGAAGGAAGAGGGTATAAAGATCGAGAAATTTGAAGTTTGGCACAATGAAGAAAATCGGAAAAAAATAGCAGAATATGATACGAAACTTTGTGGTGGGGTACCGTTCTTTTTTAGCACCCTAAGTAAAAAGTATATTTGTGGAGAAGCAACATATGAAGAACTAAAGGAATGGGCGCTTTCAAAATAAGTATTCATCATTAAAAAATAAATTATATGTCTATGTTAAACGAAACTCCGCACATTAATGACCATAAGTTGGTGTATCACCACCAGATCCAGGGAGTGTTTGATCGTATTGCCTACTCTTTGGTTCGATTCGCGCGTGTGTTTGCAGATCTTTTTTTTCGCGAGCGCTATGGACATCGTGCGGTGACACTTGAAACGGTGGCAGCGATTCCGGGAATGGTAGGGGGGCTTTGGCAGCACCTCAAGGCACTTCGCTATATTAGGGATGATCATGGTTGGATAAAAACGTTGCTTGATGAGGCAGAAAATGAACGCATACATCTTATGGTATATGCACATATTGCAAAGCCAAATCTCATTGAACGCTTGCTTATTGTGATTGTGCAAATTATTTTTTATTGGTTTTATTTTTTTATTTATCTTTTCTCACCGCGCACTGCCCATCGTACCGTAGGGTATCTTGAGGAAGAAGCAATACATAGCTACACAGAGTATTTGGCACAAGTTGATGCAAACCCAAGGAAAAACGTGCCTGCACCAGAAATTGCGATAGAGTACTGGAAACTTAATAGTGATGCAAGATTGCGCGAGGTGATTATTGCAACTCGAGAAGACGAAATTAACCACAGAGATGTGAATCATACGTTTGCGGACAAGCTTCGATAATATTTAAAAACATGACGCAGGATAAGGCGCTTACCCTGCTTAAAATGGGTAAAAATGTTTTTCTTACTGGAGCCGCTGGTTCTGGTAAAACTCATGTACTCAATCAATATTTAGCCTATCTAAAGGAGCATGGTGTCGAGGTGGGTATCACTGCTTCAACAGGGATCGCGGCAACTCATCTTGGGGGAGTTACTATCCATTCCTGGAGTGGTATTGGGGCTAAGGCACAAATAAGTCCTTATGATCTTGAAGCTATGGAAGAGAAGCAATATCTCTTTAAGAGGTTTGAAAAAACAAAAGTACTCATTATTGACGAAATTTCCATGCTGGCTCATTCGCGCCTCGATATGGTTGACGATGTGCTCCGGCATATGAAACGAAATAATAAACCCTTTGGAGGCCTTCAGGTGGTGCTTTGTGGAGATTTTTTTCAACTTCCACCTATTTCTCGTGGAGAAGATGAAGTACTTTTTGCGTATCGATCCCGTGCCTGGAAAGAGGCAAAATTCACCGTGTGTTATTTGGAGGAGCAATTTAGGCAAAGTGATACTGTACATACGCGACTGCTTAACGCCATTCGAAGTGGTGAGGTTGAGGAGGGGCATAAGAAAAAGTTAATGGAACGATTGAACCACAGTCATGATAAGGGAATTAACGGTACGCGACTCTATACTCACAACATTGACGTTGATCGTATTAATGAAGCTGAACTTTCAAGTATTAAAGGAGTAGAAGTTTCTTATACAATGGAAACCCGAGGAAAGGAGCTCATAGTTGCCGCGCTTAAAAGTGCCTGTTTAGCACCTGAAACCCTTGTTCTAAAAGAGGGGGCGAAAGTTATGTGTGTTAAAAATAACGCTGAAATGGGCTATGTAAATGGGACGCTTGGAATAGTAGTTTCAGCCAAGAGGAATGAAGATCCGGTTATAAAGACATTGTTGGGCAAAGAGATCGCTATTCCCAAAGCGTCTTGGAAAATAGAAGAAGAAGGAAAAACAAAAGCAGAGCTCATCCAGTATCCACTACGTCTTGCATGGGCGATTACGGTGCACAAAAGTCAGGGAATGAGCCTTGAGACCGTTGAGGTGGATCTTTCAAAAAGTTTCGAAAAGGGGATGGGGTATGTTGCGCTTTCACGGGTGCGTACACTTTCCGGACTTACACTGCTTGGTATTAATGATATGGCACTACGTGTGCATGATGAGGTGCTTCTTGTTGATGATCATTTTAAAAAAATGTCTCTTGAGGCAGAGGCAACGCTTGAGCAGTTAAGTGAAAAGAAAATCAACGAGGTACAGCGTGTGTTTATAGAAGCAATCGCGCCTCCACAAAAAGAAAAGAAGATCTCAACATACGAAAAAACAGCTCAACTTTTGCGAGAGAAAAAAAGTCTTAAAGATATGGCGAAAATGCGAGGGGTGACAGAGGAAACGATCATCAGTCACCTTGAAGCACTTAAAGATGAAGAGAGTGATGTTGATATGAGTTATTTGAAAAAGGAAGTTTCTCCTGCGCACTTCAAAAAAATACAAAAAGTCTGTGAGGTTCTTTTCGAAGAGGAGGGAAAGGTATTGCTTTCCCCGGTTAAACATAAAGTGGGGGCCTCGATCTCTTTTAAGGATATTCGACTTGTGAGGGTTTTGTTGGGTTATCATTAAAAAACTGCTCTTTAAGGCAGTTTTTTAATGAGGCTAGTTTACTAAGGTCCCAATCTTGTATTCAGTAAGTATGGACGCTGGTCGCCGCTGCCCTCCGTGCTGACTATCATAGGCACTTGTGCCATCAATACCACATAGTGAAAGAATCGCTTGGTCGCCTCCTGGATGTTGATTGATCCATAGTGTCAGATTGTATACAGATCCAGCAATGGCAGTGTAGCAATCTATTTTAGTGTTATGCGCAGCTACTTGTTTGATTGTAAATGTTTTTGCTTGTGTGCTTGAGGTGGTAGAAGTAGGAGCAGGGGAGATTGTCTTTGCAGCCACTGGTACATCCTCACCATTCTCTAAAACATCATCTTCGGTAGTATTGGTGGAAACCTCTTTTTCGGTAGTGTTCTGCAATCTATTAGTAGCTGGTGAAGCATTTTCTAATTGCATATAACTTTCGCCACTGCTCCCATTTTTAGTGGTATAGGTATAGTATGCTCCTCCACTTACAGCAATAAGGAAAGCTAGAGTAATGTATAGTTTTTTCATTATTTTTTAAAAAAATATAGTTTGGTTAAAATTGTTTACTACTGGTTCCGATTAATTCGTTTGGTGGGGGAGTTGTACGTATAAGTTTTGCTTGGATAGTGCCGTTACTTTGTGGAGATCCTAACACAACAATAAAGTCATCAACCTTAAGCTCCTGCGAGGTAATAGTATTTCTAAAGCGACGTATAGTTGTTTGGTCAGAAATAGTTATTGTTTTTTCATTTCCTTCTGGGGTTTCAACGGTGATAGTAGGAAGTGTGATTTTAATGATTTTACCTAAAGCGCCATGTCCACTTGTAAAATCCCTATCACGCATACCCATAGGCATCATGCCACGAGGGCCATTGATGTTTTCGTAGTAATGATTGCCTGATGCATATGAATAACTCGCCTTATGAAAGCCAACCATAACACCAGCTTCAAAAATAAGTACCACTACAAGAAGGATACCGATGCTAAAGAATATACGACCGAAGGGTTTTGCTTCAACGAATTTTTGAATAGGGGAAGGCATATGTAAAAAATAATTAACTTACACTAATAGCAAAAAAAGAACTTGGCATTTCGCGTGCTATTTTTCTGAGAGACATAAGCGAGGTGAAGAGGAAAAAGAGCGTAAGCGTGAGTGCTGAAAGAGGGATTGATTCGACAATTGTATACGTAAGCTCTTTGAGAAATGTGGTTGCACCAAAGCCTTCGGTAAACATAAGAGAAAGGTAACTATATACACCAGAAGTTTGGAGACCGTTAACTAGGCTCGATAGGGTTGGAATAAGTGCCAAGACAGAAGCAACTCCTACAATTCCAAAAGTCAAAAAAACAATTCGCTCCCTCATTTCCTCGGCTTTTTGAATTCTAAAAAGTACTCGGTGTTGAAGCGAAAGGGGGAGTGGGGTTTTAGGCAGGTTTTTTAGGGCGTGATCGAGATCCATAGTCTTAAGTAATATACGTTTTAGGGGCTATTAATGGTGCATTGTGGGCATGCGTTTACGGAGTTTTTCAAGGATGCGCCGATGCTGACTTTTGACGGTATCAAGGGGTTTTTCAAGAATATCCCCTATTTCTTTGAAAGTTAACTCCTCTTCATAGTAGAGAGTGAGGAGTTCTCGCTCTGGTGGGGAAAGGGTTTTTATTGTTTCAAGGAGCACCTTTTTTTCAAGTCCACGTTGGAATATTTCGGAAGGGAGGGGTTCCATATCTTGTAGGGTTTCAAGGATGGGATTTTCTCCTTCTTCTGTCTCAAAATCAGAAAATACAAAAAGTTTCCTTTTGCGTAAAAAGTCATAGGCAGTGTTTCGAGCAATTTTAAAAAGCCAGGGCTTGAATGGCTCTTTGGCGTTAAAGCGGTCGAGGTATTTCCATGCCTTGTAGAAAGCTTCAGAGGTGGCATCTTCTGCAATATTTTCGTTATTTGTCAATCTTACCAGAAATGAGTAGGTGGCAGGAAGGTAGCGAGTGAAAAGTGTGTCGATAGACTCTTTTTCACCATCTCTATAGCTTAGGATGAGTGCTTCGTCGGTGTTCTGCATACAGGTAGGGGTAGTGGCCCAATGTCAGACTCTCTACTATACTTACAGCTATAGCATAGAGAAACTTAGTTGTATATAAACAGAGATTCTATTTTTATGTAGTATGCGCATGCAATTTTTTTTATTCCTCGCCACTTTTGAACTTCTGGTGCTTTTTCTGCATGGGTTTGTTGGAGCACTTCTTATTGAACTTTTTCCAAAATTACTTCCGTACGAAACAGTACTTGGAAGTACTTTTTTTGTACTAGGATGGTTGTTTCTTCTTACAACACTTATAACTGCTCGTTATTACCACTGGATAACACGAGTGGCGTATTATATTTCTTCAGTATGGATGGGATTCTTTTTCTATTACATTTTTGCTGGACTCTTTTATGTACTTATAGAAACATTTGGCTATGGTGCAATTGATGCAGAGCACCTTGTTTTTTATGGGCGTGTGCTTTTTTTGATCGCTACACTTATTTCTTGTTACGGACTGTTTAATGCTCGGCGTATACAGGCTACTCATGTTGATATTTCTCTTCCATATATGCCAGAAGCGTGGAAAGGAAGAGTGATGGTGTATATAAGCGATATTCATTTAGGGCAAATCATTGGAGTATCGTTTGCAAAAAAACTTGTGCAAAAAATTAATGATATACACCCTGACATTGTGTGCGTAGGAGGAGATCTTTATGATGGCGCAGAGGTACCTAAAGAATTGGTCATCGCTCCATTTAAGGCGCTTACCCCTCCCCTCGGAGTGTACTTTAGTACAGGGAATCATGAGGAATATGCTGATGTTCAGAAATATCTTTCTTCTATAAGGGGGGCAGGGATGCATGTACTTGCTAATCAAAAAGTTGAAATAGATGGAATGCAGCTCGTTGGTGTTGATTATCGAGATACGATCAAAAAGAAAGCGTTTATAAAAATCTTAGAAAACCTTTCTATTGATCCTGCTCGTCCAAGTATACTTTTAAAACACACGCCAAGAGATATTGCTGTTTCAAGAGACGCAGGTATTTCGCTTCATATTTCAGGTCATACGCATAAGGGACAAATGTTTCCGCTTTCTTTTATTACGCGTTCAATGTACAAGGGGTATGATTATGGGCTCAAAAAATTTGGGGCACTCTATGTGTATACTTCAAGTGGGGTGGGGACGTGGGGAACGCCTATGCGTGTTGGGACGAGGGCCGAAATAGTAGTGTTTCATTTCATATAATATAGATATGGCAGCCGAGCATGATAAAGAAATAGCAGTATTTGGAGGAGGTTGTTTTTGGTGCACGGAAGCGATTTTTAAACGCTTGAAGGGGGTGTACAAGGTGCTTCCGGGGTATAGTGGCGGTACTACAGAGAATCCAACTTATATGAAGGTAAGTGAGGGGAATACTGGGCATGCTGAAGTTATTTATATAGAATTTGATCCTACAGAAGTAAGTTTTAAAACACTGCTTACTGTTTTTTTTGCGTCCCACGATCCCACAACGCTAAATAGACAGGGGGCTGATGTGGGGACGCAGTATCGTTCGGTGGTCTTTTATACCGCTGAGGCACAAAGAGGTGAAGTAACCTCTTTTATTGAAGATATTAACCAAAGCAGTAAAGAAGGAGGGGTTGTTGTAACAGAAGTGGTGCCTTTCAAGGCCTTCTATGAGGCAGAGAATTATCACCATGATTATTATGAAGCACATAAAGATGCTCCCTATTGTGAGTTAGTAATACAGCCAAAACTAGAAAAGGTGCAAAAAGCATTTGCATTACTTTTAAAAAAAGAAGGGATATGAATAGATACCATGCATATTTTTTGGTGGGGGTGTGTACAGGAGTACTACTTTGTTTTTTTGGAGATGTAATGTTCCACCACTTTTCAGAGACTTCAGTGCCTATTTCAGATCTAACGCCGATACGACTTAGTCGCTTTGCCTCAACAACAGGAACACTTACTGATCCTTTGTTTGCAGTGGGTAATAGCTCAACAGTAACGCCTAAAAAATGGCAACCGCTCCAAAGAAGCCTGGAAGAATTAATTGATAAAAGTGTAAGTAAGGGTGAGGCCACTGAGGCTTCTATTTATTTTAAAGATTTGCAGGCAAGTGAGGGGTTTGGTATTAACCCCGATGCCGAGTATTACCCAGCGAGTTTACTTAAAGTGCCGCTTATGATCACCTACTATAAGGTGGCCGAAAAAGATCCTTCAGTGCTTAACACTTCGATATATTATGATGGTGATAGCAATGCAAATACGCAAGAAAGTATTCGCTCGCCTATACAATTGGTGAAGGGGAACAGTTACACCGTTGAAGCATTGGTTGAACATATGATTAAGTACTCTGATAATAATGCTGCAGAGCTCCTCATTAAGCATTTAAATAACATAGGAGAAAGTGACGCCTTCAACACCCTCTTTACCGATCTTGGATTTAAAGAATTAGGGACTGATGATTATTTAACCCCAAGACGTTATTCACTTTTTTTCAGAATTCTTTATAACTCAACATACCTTTCTCGTGAATATTCAGAAAAAGCACTTTCCCTTTTAACAAAAACTGATTTTAGCCAAGGAATCGAAAGTGGGGTACCTAATGCCATTACTATTGCTCAAAAATTTGGTGAGTATACGGTAAAGAATCAAGCAGGGGAAATTATGAAAAGAGAGCTTCATAATTGTGGCATTGTGTACTATCCAGAACATCCCTACCTTCTTTGTGTAATGACGAAAGGAAAGGATTTTACACCACTTGAAAACCTTATTTCAGAGGCTTCCCGTTTGGTCTACAGTACGATTGAAGCTAAAAATTAACATTTCCTACTTGTAGGAAATATCTGTTTTGCGGTATACTGAGTATCTATGTCGAAGAAGTGTAAGCGTGAAGAGGTTTTCTATGGTACCACTACTGTAGGAGAAAAGGGGCAAGTAGTCATTCCTTCAGAGGCTCGGGAGGCGATGAAGTTACAAAAAGGGGATAAGCTCCTCGTGTTTGGTATGGGGTGCGACATGATTGCTTTTTCAAAACTTTCTAATCTTGAAAAGTTTGCCGAGCACCTCTCTAAACGACTCGACGCTATCAGAACTATTATTAAAAAAACAGAATAATATTTAAACCTATGGCTATTTCAATTCTTGGTATTGTGGGAAGTCTTCATACAGATTCACTTAACAAAAAGATACTTGACGCATTTATTGCTCGTGCCCCAGAGGGAGTTGAGGTGGTAACCGCTTCTATTGATATGCCTCTCTATAGTCAAGATAAGGAGGCAACAATGCCAGAAGAAGCACTTTCTTTAAAGAAAAAAATTGAAACGGCGGACGGCGTTATTATAGTAACGCCAGAATACAACCGTTCAATTCCTGGATCACTTAAAAATATGATTGACTGGGTAAGTCGCCCATATGGGAAAAACTCATTTGATGGAAAGGTGGTCGGGGTAGCGGGAGGAACGGATGGACTTTTGGGAACTGCGCTCGCCCAGTATCATCTTAAGCAAATTCTCCTTTACCTAAACGCTATTCTTTTTGGTCAGCCGGAATTCATGATAAGCAATACCTCTTCAAAATTTAATGAAACAGGAGTACTTGTGGACGAAGCAACTATAAGTAAAATTGATGCTTTTTGGAAAACGATGTTAGACACTATTGATGCTTATAAAAAATAGTTTTTTCTTTGCTATACTTTGCGCATAGCATGCGCCATGTATTTGCCACACTCATAAGTCTCGTTATTTTTACTTCAGTTTTTTTGATTGGGCTTTTGCCGCGCGTGCTCGGCATTGATGTTACGCAAGAGGAAGGGGGTTTTTCTAAAGTAGTGAATACTCCTTTGGAGAAAGAAAAAGGAGTCAGTGTGTTATTTTTTGGAGATATGATGCTTGATCGACATGTGGCGCTTAATATGGATCGGTATGGGAACGAGTATCCTTTTCTCTATACAGCAGAGCTTTTCAAGAGTGCTGATTTTGTAGTGGCAAATGCTGAAGGCGTATTTAGTGTGAATGATTCGGTAACCAAGGGAGTTGAACATGCTCCTCTTCGCTTTACTTTTGCCACAAGTACACTGCCACAGCTCTATGCACTAGGGGTTAGTGCTTTAAGTCAGGCCAATAACCATAATGCTGATTTTGGGAGAAGTGCTAGTACATACTCACATGATGCGATAGTGGGCGCTGGTATAAAAGTTTTCGGTGATTTTTGGAACGAAGAAGTGGGCCCGGTGTATTTGGAGAAAGAAGGGCAAAAGATTGCCCTCATTGGGTTTAATGAGTTTTCTTACACAGGAACAGCTTCGGTTGAAAAGGCAATAAGGGAAGCTGTTGAGCAAGGTGCTTTTGTAGTGGTATTCCCACATTGGGGGGCTGAGTATAGTCAAGACATTTCAACCCTTCAGAAGACATATGCCCATCGTTTTATTGATAGTGGTGCAGACCTTGTTGTGGGTGCACATCCGCATGTAGTGGAACCGATCGAGATATATAAAGGGAAGGCAATCTTTTATTCGCTCGGCAATTTTATTTTTGATCAGTATCAGCCGCATACTCAAGAAGCATTGGGTATAAGGGTTACTCTATATAAAGAGCGTACTGATTTTACAGTGATCCCACTTACTCTTTCAATCGGGCAGGCAAAGGTTGCGGAGGGCGAGGTGAGGGATACTATTTTGAATTTTCTTAAAACAGCCAGTAGTACGAGTGCTCTTGTAAAAGAGAGTATAGATATGGGGTTATTTTCATTACCAGAAATTAACACCCAAAACTTGATATACTAAATTATTAATCTAATTATATTACATGCCAAAAGAAGGAACTAAAGCACCATTATTTACACTAGCTGATCAGACGGGTAAGGTTCACGCACTTTCTGATTATAAGGGGGAGTGGGTGCTTATCTATTTTTATCCAAAAGATGATACCCCAGGGTGTACAAAACAAGCCTGTGCTATTCGAGATGATTTTCCTGCTTTTAAAAAGTTAGGGCTTATGGTGTTTGGTATAAGTACGGATTCGGTCAAAAGCCATGCCAAGTTTGTTGAGAAGTATGAGCTACCATTTACGCTTTTATCAGATGAAGATAAAAAAGTAGTAGAGGCGTATGGAGTATGGGGCAAAAAGAAATTTATGGGACGAGAATATTTGGGAACTATGCGTACCTCCTTTCTCATTGATCCTAAAGGAGTGATTGCTAAGGTTTATACTGATGTAAAACCAGACCTGCATGCTGAAATGGTACTTGGTGATGTAAAGGCGTTGCAAAAATAATGTTACATATTTTGTAAAGAAAGGAGGTGCTATACTTTCTATATGGCGACTCACGAGCACGGACTCCACTACAGACATCATAGTGGACAAACATATCCTATATCGATGACACAGCGTCTCTATACGACGTTCATCGCCCCCTTTGCTATTATCGGTATATTGATTGTGGCCTTGGCGTATTTTTCTGCCAACAGTCTCTCTGCGGTGTCCCTAGGAAATAGTGCTTCTTTTAACTACCTTTTTGAAGCGACAATTGCTACATTCTTTAGAATGTGTACGGCGTACGTTTTTGCAGTACTTTTAGCATTTCCTCTAGCTATCCTTGTTTCAAGGGTTAAGTTTTTAGAGCGGTTGCTTATCCCAGTATTTGATGTAGCACAATCTATTCCTGTACTGGTCTTTTTCCCTGTAGTGATTGTTGCTTTTGCAACACGTGGACTATGGAATGAGGCAGCTATTTTCATTATCTTTCTTTCAATGCTTTGGAATATTATTTTCAGTCTCATTAGTGGTTTTAAGGCAATCCCACGCGATATTGAATGGGCGGCAGAAGTATTTCGTATCAAAGGATTTGCTTACTTTAAAAAAGTGCTGCTTCCTGCTTCAATCCCATCTTTTGTGTTGGGGTCTCTTTTGGCGTGGGCGCAGGGGTGGAACATTATTATTGTGGCGGAAGTCCTTCATGTATATTTGCCACACGCTGATACTTCACATGATCTTTTTGGGATTGGAAGGGTATTAGTTGATGCCACAAGCACAAGTAATTTCTCGCTCTTTTTGGGTGCAATGAGTATGATGGTGTGTGCCATTGCATTACTTGATTTTCTAGTGTGGCAAAAATTACTTCGATATGCAGAACGATTCAAATTCGACTAAACACATCATCACGTTTAAAAACGTGTGGAAACGTTACGAGGAGAATGACCTCGGGCTTATTGATATTGACCTTGCTATAACGAAAGGAGACTTCGTAGCACTTATTGGTCCTTCAGGGTGTGGTAAGTCTACATTAATGAAAATAGTTGCTGGACTTGAGGCACCTACCGAGGGGGTTGTAGAGAAGCCGGAGCGAGTTTCGCTAGTGTTTCAAAACGGAGCACTCTTCCCGTGGCTTTCTGTGAAAGATAATGTGATGGTTGGCGCACGAGCAATAGGTGGTACTGAAATAGATCAGAGGGAAAGAACTGAAAACGCTATTGCGAAGCTTGGGCTCGCAGATTTTAGTGAAAAGACACCCCGAGAACTTTCTGGTGGGCAACGGCAGCGTATTGGTATCGCAAGAGCGCTTGCTTCAAATCCAGAGGTGCTTTTGCTCGACGAACCTTTTTCAGCGCTTGATCCGAAAACTACTGAAGAATTGCATCGTGACATTAGTCTTTTGTGGCAACAAACAGGGGCAACGATCATTATGGTGACGCACCTTATTGAGGAAGCGGTGGCGCTCGCTAATCGCATTATTATTATGAAGGAGTTTCGTATTGTAGGGGATTATCCTGTCACAATGACTCATCCACGCCGTGAAGATGGGGCAACCTTTGGGCTTGAGGTGCGCAAGATTCATAAGGCATTTTTCGCCGCTTAAGGGGGTCCTTTTTGCCCTAATTTTTGTGCTATAATCCGCGGATGTTAAATACAAAAAAGCTTCCTGTTACAACCTATACTAAGGACGATTTTGCCTGGGTTAAGTGGACTCCTAAAGATATTTTGGCTCTTCCGGAGAAGGTTTTAAACAAAGTTAAGGTTGATTATGAGGTAATTAAAAAGATACCAAAAGCAGAAAGAACTTTTGAGAATACTATTCTAGCACTTGCGAATGCTGGGGACCCATATGGCGAGGAATTATCATACGCACATATTTTAGGACAAGTTTCAACATCAAAGGAAGTAAGAGATGCTTCGCATATAGCGGCAGAGAAATATAGTAAAGCAATAGTAGATATTGCATATGATGAGGGGCTCTATTTTGCAGTTAAAGAATATATAGATGGGAACGCGAAAAAAGAGAAATTAGCGCAAGATCAAAAGCGACTTTTGAAAGATACTTGGAAGGGGTATTTGCGAATGGGGTTTGCACTTCCAAAAGCAAAGCGTGAATTGGTGAAAAAGAATATAAAGGAAAGATCTAGACTTTCTATTCAGTTTGATAAAAATTTAAACGAATACAAAGATCATATTTGGGTAAGTGAAACAGAGACTGAAGGCCTTTCAGAAATTTATCTAAAGGGACTTATACGTGATAGTAAGGGGCGTTATAAAGTTACTCTTGAATACCCTGATAGCGGTCCATTTCTTACTAATGCTAAAAATGACAAGAAACGTAAAGAGCTTGTCGACAAATTAGCCCTTAAGGGTGGGAAAAAGAATCTAGAGATTCTCACTAAACTGATGAAGCTTCGAAGCGAGTCTGCTAAATTGCTTGGGTATAAAACACATGCCGATTATGTACTTGAAGAACGTATGGCTAAGAACCCTCGCACGGTGTATGCATTTCTTAGAGACTTACAGAAAAAAGCCACTCCGCTTTGGAGGAAAGAATTTAAGCTTCTGCAAAATTTTAAAAAAGAAATAACCGGAGATGAAAAGGCCCAATATACATACTATGACAGTTATTACTCAAATGAGTTGCGCAAAAAACTTTATAGTGTTGATAGTCAGAAAATTAGAGAATATTTTCCTTTCGAAAAAGTAAAGAAGGGGTTATTTGAGGTTTATCAAACAGTATTAGGGGTTACGTTTGAAAAAGTTGATTTACCAGTGTGGCATAGTGATGTGGAGAGCTATGTGGTCAAAGATGGTAAAAAAATACAATCTTATTTTTTTATGGATTTGTTTCCGCGCGACGGCAAATACGGGCACGCCTGTGCTGATTGTTTTATAACTGGAGAGGTTATAAAAGAGCAGGGGAAAGAGTACTACAGGGCACCAGCAGCAGTTATTATTGCTAATTTTGCTAAGCCCCAAAAGGATACATCCTCACTTTTAACTCATGGAGAAGTAGAAACACTTTTTCACGAGTTTGGACATATTATGCACGCCATACTTACTAAGGCACGTTTTGCTTCACAGGCTGGGTATAATGCCGCATGGGACTATGTTGAAATGCCATCGCAGATTTTGGAAAATTGGGTTTGGGATGAAAAAATACTAAAGAAAATTTCTGGGCACTATAAAACAGGGGAATCTTTACCGAGCCTCCTTATAGACAATATGCAAAAAGCGAAGAAGTTTCTTTCGGGTTATGGTGTTTTACGTCAAGTAACATTCTCACTTCTTGATATGGATATGCACACTAATAAGGTTAAAGGAGCGTTGAACACTTATTCCTCAAAGCTTTCTAAAAAAATAACGGGGATTAATGGCCCCTTAAAAAGTTTCCATCCCGCCGGTTTTGGGCATTTAGCACATGGATATGATGCTGGATATTATGGATATCACTGGTCAGAGGTCTTTGCGCAAGATATGTTCACTGAATTTCAAAAGAAAGGTCTTCTTAATAGGGCGATTGGGAAAAAATATCGTGAATGGATACTTGAGAAAGGGTCGTCTATGGATGAAATGGAATTAGTAAAAGGATTTTTGGGTCGTAAGCCTAACAACAAAGCATTTTTGCGTTCTATTGGGGTTAAGTAATTGAGTAATGCACAGGCGGATTTAATCGTTTGCGTGGTACGATTCTATTGAGTTCTGTCTCGGAACTCTTTTTGCCAATGGCTACAAAAGTTCTTATGTATGGTTGGGAATTCCCACCGCACAATAGTGGCGGACTTGGGGTTGCCTGTATGGGGCTTTCCTATGCGCTAAAACGCGAGGGTTTTGATATTACTTTCGTATTGCCTAAAGGACTTGCTTCAAGTAATGATGGGGTCAAAATAAAACTGGCAGGGGTTGATGATATTAAGTATAAGGGTATTGCTTCACCAGTTACTCCTTATATGAGTGCGGGGGAGTATGATAAGAAGTTTGGCAAAAGGGGCGCGCGCAATCGGGGCTCTATCTACGGTGATTCACTGATGGCAGAAGTACGGCGGTATGCATTACTTGGTGGGGCGCTTGTCAAAGATGATGCTTATGATGTGATTTATGCACACGATTGGCTCTCCTTTGGCGCAGGACTTGAAGCAAAGCGTATTTCAGGTAAACCTCTTATAGTGCATATACATGCTACAGAATACGACCGAACGGGTGGAAGTGGGGTGAATGAAGAAGTGTATCAGATGGAGTACGATGGTTTCCATGAGGCTGATTGCATCATTGCTGTCTCTGAATACACCAAAAGCATGGTAGTGAAGCACTATCACGTGAATCCAAATAAGGTAGTGGTGGTGCACAACGGTATAGATGATGTTACCTTTCCTTTCTCTAGAGGGGGGAATGAAAAGTTACAAGGATTACGCAATGCGGGGTATAGTATCGTGCTTTATTATGGGCGCATTACTATTCAAAAAGGAGTTGATTATTTAATTAAAGCGGCGCGCCGAGTACTCGAAAAGAATCCTAAAGTAATTTTTCTTATTGTTGGATCAGGAGACATGCAACGACAGCTTATGCAGGAGGCGGCCTATTACAAAATAGGAGACAAGGTACTTTTTCATGATTTTATGCGTGGACAAGAGCTTGCCGATACCATCGCTTCTTCAAATGTGGTGGTAATGCCTTCAGTTTCCGAGCCTTTTGGTATTGTGCCACTTGAAGCGATGAAACTTGGCACCCCGGTGATTATTTCGAAGCAATCAGGGGTGTCAGAGGTGGTTAAAAATGCACTTAAAGTAGATTTTTGGGATACCGATGAGATGGCTAATAAAATATTGGGGGTTATTGGTTATAGTGGGCTTCATAAAACACTTCGGGATAATGGAGCAACTGAAGTAGTACATATTAGTTGGGAGCGAGCCGCTCAAAAAGTGAGGGAGGTAATTGAGCGGCTTAAAAACTGGTTTAGCCAGGAAATTTAGAAGACGCTTCTCGTGGGACCACCTGTTTTGCGCTATACTATGGGCACATATGACTTCGCTCTGTTTTTACTTTCAAGTACATCAACCCTATCGCGTAAAAAAGTACCGTGTCTTTGATATTGGGAATGATCCTTATTACTTTAATGATGAAGGGGGAGGTAAAACGAATAATAAAAAGATCTTAGCGAAGGTGGCAGAGAAATCTTACTACCCCACAACCAGACTCATTCTTGATCTTTTAAAAAAGCACAAGGATTTTAAGGCAGCCTATTCTTTCTCAGGGATCGCTCTTGAGCAAATGCAAGAAGTTGCCCCCGACCTCATCGACCTTTTTAAGGAAATGGTTGATACGGGGCGAGTTGAAATACTAGGAGAGACATATTATCACTCACTTTCTTTTTTCTATTCTGAAGAAGAATTTGAAAAACAGGTGCAGATGCACCGAGATTTGATATGGAAGCTGTTTGGTGTACGGCCAGAGGTCTTTCGTAATACCGAACTTTCCTATAGAAATGATTTGGCCTATTGGGCGGATGATAAGGGGTATAAGGGGATTATCGCAGAGGGGTGGGATAAGGTATTAGGATGGCGAAGCCCCAACTTCCTTTATCGTCCTGTGGGAACATCTCGTATTAAACTGCTTCTCAAAAATTATAAGCTTTCAGATGATATTGCGTTTCGTTTTTCTTCGCGCGATTGGTCAGAGTGGCCTCTCACTGCGCCTAAGTTTGCGCAGTGGTTCAATAGTACTAACGGCAACGGAGACACGGTGAACCTATTCATGGACTATGAGACGTTTGGCGAGCATCAATGGGAGGATACGGGTATTTTCCATTTTCTCTACGCGCTGCCAGAAGAAATTTTAAAACATCCTGATAATAATTTTAAAACGCCAAGTGAAGTAGTTCGCAGTTTCCCTGTACGAGGGGATCTAGATGTGCCACATATTCTCACTTGGGCAGATACCGACCGTGACTTAACGGCATGGGTAGGGAACCCTATGCAGCATCAGGCAATTGACGCAGTGTATAAACTGGAGCGTGAAGTACTTAGCACAAAAAATAAAGAACTCATTGAAAATTGGCGGAAGTTAACAACGTCGGACCACTTCTACTATATGTGCACTAAATGGTTTAGTGATGGTGATGTGCATGCATACTTCTCGCCATACGACTCACCTTATGATGCCTTTATGAACTACATGAATGTTATCAACGATTTGCGCCTGCGTGTTGAGAGTGCTGCGTGATATACTTTTTATAGCACTGCGAACGTCGACGCAGTTAACTAATTATTTTTTTTCATACGTTTTAATTCTATGGTAGTTAAAAAAGTAAGCAGCAAAGCTGTGAGCAAAAAAACGTCTACTAAAAAGACTGCTAAGAAACAGCCAAAACAAATGGTACAGGTTTCAGGGGATCTTTGTTTTTGGGTGAACAATGGACCAATTCTAAGTTCCCTTAAGGATCTCGATTATGCACTTAAGCATATGTCCGACGAGCAGTTCAAACATCATGTTGCAAAAGACAAGAATGATTTTGCAGTATGGGTTAAGGGAGTCCTTTTTGAGGAGGCGTGCAGCAAAAAATTACAAAAAGCTAAGACTAAGAAAGAGGCCCTTTTGGTTGTTGAGGAAACTGTTAAGCAGTACGCATAACGCCGCAGCAATTAGTGGTTAATGTTTTTTGATATGCCTCGATCGCTCGTGCTTGGAAATGGCAAGACTTTGATTGGACTTGATCGCTATGCTCAAGTGCGCGATTTGTATTTCCCCTATGTGGGGCTTGAGGATCAGGTGCGAGGCCATTATGTACACAAAATAGGAGTGTGGATCGACGGAAGACTTTCTTGGTTTGAGGAAGATGGAGAATGGCAGTTTACGGTAACTTCTAAAGAAGAATCACTTGGGAGCGATGTTAAGGCACTACACCCCACGCTCAATGTTTCTCTCTCATTTCATGATGTTGTATACAATGAAAAGAGTATTTTTGTAAGGAATATTACTGTTAAGAATCTTTTAAGGAAAAGTAGAGAGATAAAGTTATACATTGGACATCAGTTTGAGTTATACAAGTCACATAGTGCAGATACTGGTTATTTTGACCCAGTGCGCCATGCACTTATTCATTACAAAGGACGGCGTGTGTTCCTTATGAATGGAGAAATAGAAGGGGTGCCTTTTTCTGACTATACTGTAGGGCTTGTGAACTATCAGGACAAAGTAGGCTCGCATCGTGATGCAGAGGACGGCGTGCTTGCTAAAAACCCAATTGAACATGGCCCTGTTGATTCAGTGATGGGCTTTTATGGTTTTTATACAGGGGAAGAAGAAAAGAGCGTGTACTACTGGATGGTGGGGGCTACTTCGATTCCAGAGGCATTAGCACTTAATAGCGAAGTACTCAAAAAAACACCAGAACATATTTTGAAAAGTACGACTGATTTTTGGCAGGCATGGGTAAATAAATACAATTTTAGTTTCTATAGTTTGACTCCAGATATTATCAAACTTTTTAAGCGCTCTTTGATGATTGTGCGCGCCCACGCTGATGACGGAGGAGCTATCCTAGCTTCTGGAGACTCCGATATGCTCCACCAAGGTAAGGATACTTACGCCTATATGTGGCCGCGTGATGGGGCATATAGCGCCATAGCGCTTGATCGCTCGGGGGACACACATGTTGCTCGTCGTTTTTTTGAGTTCTGTAAGGGAGTGATATCAAACGAGGGATATTTTATGCACAAGTATCTGCCTGACCAGTCTCTCGGTTCTTCTTGGCACCCTTATATTCGTGACGGGCAGTACCAGTTACCTATTCAGGAAGACGAAACAGCGCTCGTTATTTGGGCAATTTATGAACACTACAAGCAAACCAAAGACGTTGAATTTGTAGAAGCACTTTACAATGAGGTGATTGAAAAGGCAGCTGACTTTATGGTGATGTATCGTGACAGTGTCACCAAACTACCAAAGGCAAGCTACGATCTCTGGGAGGAAAAATACGGCACTACCACTTTTACTTCTTCTGCGGTATATGGTGCACTCACCGCTGCAGCACATTTTGCAAAACTTCTTGGTAAAACAGAGAGCGAGGCCCGTTATACTAAGGCGGCCGAGGAAATAAAGGCGGGTATGTTGAAGTATCTCTATCATGAGGATAGAGGATATTTCATTAAACTCATTACTATAAATGGGAAGGAGGTAATGCGCGATGAGACGCTCGATGCCTCAAGTGTGTTCGGTATCTTTTCTTTCGGAGTGCTTTCGGTTAATGACCCTATACTTGTAAAGGCTATTAAGGTAACAGAAGAGGGGCTCTCAAGGAATATTTCAATTAAAGGATTGGCGCGTTATGAGGGAGATAATTACTATCGCGCGGCGGGGGACACTCCAGGGAATCCTTGGATCATTACTACATTATGGCTCGCGCAGTATTACATTGCACAAGCTCAAACTGAAAAGGAGTTTGGTAAGGTACGTGATATCCTCACTTGGGTAACACGGTACGCTATGCCTTCAGGGGTACTTTCTGAACAACTCCACCCACATTCAGGAGAGCAAATTTCCGCGGCCCCGCTTACATGGAGTCATGCGGAATATGTAAATACCGTGATTTGCTACTTAAATCGCTTAGAGGAATTGGGGTATTGCAAGGCCTGTAACCCAGCTTCATAAAGCACTAGATCTTGCTATACTTACTTTATCTATGGAAGATGCCATTTTAACTTTTGCAAAACAGTTCGAGTATGTTCCCGTAATTGAGAACAAGGAAAGGCTTAAAAAAACAGATAAGTTCGTACTTATCGGGATGGGAGGGTCACATCTCTGTGCTGATATTCTACGTTGTGCGTATCCTTCTTTTGATTTTATTATTCATCGGAACTACGGACTCCCCAAGGTGCCCGATTATTTTCTCGAAAATGCACTCATTATCCTTTCTTCCTATTCAGGAGAAACTGAAGAAGTGCTCGAGGCGCTTGAAGAAGGGTTAAGTCGCGGGGTTAACATGGCAGTGATGACTGATCGAGGTACGCTTCTTGATCGAGCAAAGGAAGAAGGGTTGCCTTATATTGATCTACCAAATCCAGGTATTGAACCAAGGAGTGCTATCGGATATGCAACGCTTGCACTCACACACCTTATAGACCACACTGAGGCGTTTGATATGCTTAAGACGCTTTCCCAAACACTCACGCCTCAAGATTACAGAACAGAAGGTGAGCAGTTAGCACAAGGGCTCGAAGGCTCTATCCCGGTGATTTACAGTTCGGCTCAAAATTATGCAGTTTCCTATAATTGGAAGATTAAGCTAAATGAGACAGGGAAGTTGCCAGCATTTTTTAATGTCTTTCCTGAACTTAACCATAATGAGATGTCTGCTTATGACGCTATCGGTCCTTACACATTTATTTTCATAGAGGATGCAAATGACCATCCTCGTATTTTGAAACGTATGGAAGTATTGAAGGGGATGCTCACTGAAAGGGGGTACACAGTGCTCACTTCTATTATGAAGGGGGATACGGTTTTTGAAAGAATTTTTAGCTCACTGCTTGTGGCTGACTTCATGGCACTAGCAATTGCAAACAAGAAAGGGATTGACGGAGCGGCGACTCCACTTATCGCTGAATTTAAAGAGAAAATTAAAACATAGATATGTATATTGTTGCTGATATTGGTGGAACAAAAATGCGCGTAGCGGGAAGTGAAGATCTCAAGCGTTTCTCCATTCCTATTATTATTGATACTCCGCAAAATTTTGAAATAGCAATACGCGCTTTTGCTGATGCCGTTGAGAAGCTCACTCATAATAAAAAGCCCGATGGGGTAGTAATCGGGGTCCCTGGAGTGCTTAACAAAGAGCGTACTACTCTTTTGCGTGCACCTCATTTGCCTACATGGGACGGACGGGAAGTGGCAATTTATATCGAGGAGGCACTTCGTACGAAAGTGTATCTTGAGAATGACACTGCGCTCGTTGGGCTCGGAGAAGCTCACTATGGAGGAGGGCAGGATCAAGACATTATGGCCTACCTTACCGTTTCAACGGGGGTGGGAGGAGTGCGTATTGTAAACGGGATCATCGATCAATCAGCTTATGGGTTTGAACCAGGACACCAATTAGTAGTTTCGGGAGGAGTGCCGCAGGAACTAGAATCACTTATTTCAGGTTCAGCAATGTTCGAGCGCTACGGAAAGCATCCGAAAGAAATCACTGATCCAAAAATATGGGATGAGTATGCGCATCTTTGTGCAGTTGGAGTGTATAACACGATTGTCTATTGGTCACCAAATGCAGTGGTGCTTGGAGGATCAATGTTTAAAGAGGTGGGTATAAAGGTTTCAAAGGTTGAAGAATACGTAAGAAGTCTGCTCACTATTTTTCCAGAAATGCCTCTTATAAAAAAAGCAGAATTGGGTGATTTGGGAGGACTTTACGGGGGACTTGCATACCTTAAGACTCGTGTGTTTTTATAGGGAACATTCCCTATGCAAAAGAGGTTAAAAACGAAGCTTTCTTTGGAGGATTTTGACTATACACTTCCTCCGGAACTTATAGCTAAGGCCCCACAGAGCCCACGAGATACTTCTCGACTTTTTGTCTATGACACTAAAAATGATGAGGTAACTTTTGATGTGTTTCGTAATATTGGCAAGTATCTCCCGCCAAAAACGCTCTTAGTGTTCAACAATACCAAAGTGATCCCTGCTCG
Source organism: uncultured Candidatus Saccharibacteria bacterium (assembly GCA_964541455.1). Taxonomy (GTDB): domain Bacteria; phylum Patescibacteriota; class Minisyncoccia; order Phycocordibacterales; family JAKFXT01; genus JAKFXT01. Next base: position 24,689 of record CAZIPS010000008.1, read on the forward strand.
CTTATATGTAACAAAAGAAACGGGGGGTAAGGCAGAAATCCTCATCCTTTTAAACGAAGAAATGGTGGATGGGCTTGCTAAGGTGATTGCAGATAGACAGCTTCCCCTAGGGAAAAAGCTTTTTATAACCCCTGTATTGTATTTCACTGTTGTAAGACAGGATGAACAGTATTTTTTCTTAGCACCAAGCTTTCCAATCGCAAATTTACAAAAGGTATTGCTTCGTTATGGGGTAACACCACTTCCTCCTTATATTAAAAAAACTCCACTTAAAGAAAATGAGGCGCGCTTAAAATACCAAAGTGTACTTGCAAAATACGGCGGTTCAGTGGCAGCTCCCACGGCGTCACTTCATTTTACTAAGCGGGTGTTAAGTAAGCTTCTTAATCAAGGGGTAGAGAAAGTAGAGATAACACTTCATGTTGGTATGGGGACTTTTGCTCCTATTAATGAAGGGCATATCAAAAGCAAAACGTTATTTAAAGAATCTTTTGAAGTAACACCAGAGGCAGCGAAGCGTATAACGGAGGCAAAGAAAGCAGGATATACGATAATTCCAGTTGGGACTACTTCAACAAGAACGCTCGAAAGTATTGGAAGAGAAGGGGTGTTAAGGGGAGGTAAGGGGCAAACAGATATTTTTATAACCCCACCCTTCTCCTTTAAGGTGTTAGATGGGCTTATCACTAACTTCCATGTGCCGAAATCGTCCCTTATGATGTTAGTTGAGGCAGTACTTAAAAGTAAGGGGGCAAAGCGGGGGATTTTGGATCTCTATACTATCGCAAAGAGAGAAAAATTCCGTTTCTATTCTTTTGGAGACGCTATGTTAATTCTATAGGTCTGTTATAATGAGGTGTATATGCAAGAGACAAAAGATACACATGTTAAACTCGGCGCTTCGGGGTCATTTCTTTTTGCTCCTTTTTTTATAGCACTTGCACTTTTAGGTAGCACTGCTATTGCGGGCTACGCCTTTTATCGTGTGAGACTGCTCGATGATTCACTTGCAGTTACTGGCTCTGCTAAGCAAGAAGTGGTATCTGATACAGTAAAATGGCGAGCTAACTTTTCTCGTACCATTACGTTAAGTAACATAAAATCAGGTTATGCCACGATGGCTGCTGACGAAGCTCTCGTGAAGGCCTTTATGGAGAAAAACGGGGTAAATAAAGATGAAGTAACTATTGCCGCAATTTCTATGAATGAGGATTATTCGTATAACTCGAATAATAATCCAAACTACGAAAAGCGTTATACGCTAAGCCAGCAAGTAACTGTTGATTCAAAAGATGTAGATAAGATCACTAATCTTTCTAAGCAAACTCAAACATTAGTTAATCAAGGAGTTATTTTTACTACCTATGGGCTTGAGTATTATTACTCAAAGCTAAGCGACTTACGTGTCTCTCTTCTTTCTGATGCGATTAAAGATGCAAAGGCGCGCGCTGATAAAATAGCTGAAGCTTCAGGTAAGACGGTAGGGCAACTCAAGAATGCTTCAAGTGGTGTAGTACAAGTGCTCCCACTCAACTCTGTTGATGTTTCAGACTACGGAGCTTATGCCACAGGCGATATCAAGAAAGAAGTGATGGTGACAGTAAAAGCTGCGTTTACCCTCCGATAATAATTGTAATGTAAAAAGCCCCGCTTGTGCGGGGCTTTTGCTTTGGGGAGACCTGAACTACCAAAGGCTAAAGCCGTACTTCTCTCCGTAGGCAATCACGGTTTCCTTGCTCATGGGCCTTATGCGAATACCCATTTCGCGGGCAACCTCGATTTCTGCCCACATCCCGGCGCTAATGCGATTGCCGAAGAGCCAGATTTCATCGACGAAGCCTGAGCGCAGGTGGGCGAAGTTGATGGTCATGCCGAGGGTGCGCTCTTTCTCGACATAGTCCCGCAGGATCTCGAGGGGTGCCAAATACGGAACAATTGGAACATACCCCACTTCGATTACAGTCCTCCGGGCTTCGAGTACCGCTCGAAGATTATTTGGTATATCCCCCCGGATGGGGTGGGCGATATACACAAACTTTTGTTTTGTTCGGGGGGCCCAAAAAACTTGCCAGGCCTTCTTGATGTTGAACATGCACCCTCCTGGGCTGTAATAAAACGACCCTAACTATGGTCTAAATGTAAAACATTGTCAACGTTAGTTTCTCATTCTAATTTCTCTATAATTATTAGGTGAAAAATACAAACATTATCGCTCATATTGATATGAATGCTTTCTTTGCGTCAGTCGAGGAAAGGGATAAGTCATACCTTATGGGATCACCAATTGCAGTAGGGGCGGATCCTAAGGGCGGCGAGGGGCGAGGGGTAGTTGCAACTGCTAATTATCTAGCTAGGGCATATGGACTTCATGCAGGGCTTCCCATTACTCGAGCATGGAGATTAAGTCAGCAGGCAAAAAAAGAGGGGAAAAAAGAGGTTATTTTTATTACCCCTACCTTTCGTAAATATGGAGCGGTCTCAAAAAAGGTATTCGCTATTATTGCTTCCTATGCGCCCCTTTTTGAAGCAACAAGTATTGATGAAGGATATGCTGACCTTTCATTTTGTGGAACATTTGAGCGAGCAGAAACACTTTGTCGAACAATACAAGAAGCTATTTTAAAAAACGAAAAGTTAACTTGTTCAATTGGCATCGGGGTAAACAAAATGGTAGCTAAAATAGCATCGGACATGAAAAAGCCCCTAGGCCTTGTGGTAGTGCCAAGTGAAGACACGGTGTCGTTTCTACAGCCACTTCCCATTAAAGTGCTTCCAGGGGTGGGAGAAAAGACGGAGCAAATCCTTAAGAAACTTCATATAACAAAAGTATCTGATGTAGCTTCCGTTAGTAATGAGTTACTTACTAAACATTTGGGGGTATACGGAAAACGTTTAGTGAAGTATACAGAGGGGATAGATGAAAGAGTGGTAGAGAGAGAGAAAGAACGTGCTAAATCAATCGGTGAAGAGGAGACGTTTGACAGAGATATCACCACCCTTAAGGAGGCAGAAGTATTTATGGAGCGGACAGCAAAGACTCTTTTTGGAAAATTGGAAAAAGCAGGGTTTAAGGGAGCGAAAAAGGTAACACTTATTGCGCGATTTTCTGATTTTGAAACAAAAACAAGGGGCCTGACACTTACCACCCCCATTGCCACCTCCCGCGGACTGTCACTTACTGCACTTAAGCTGTTATTGCCTTTTTTTGACAAGAGGGAAAATGCCCACAAGAAGGGATTACGGCTTTTGGGGCTTCGACTAGAGAAACTGCTTTAAAGAGAGTAAAATGCACTTAATGATAAAGGAGGATATATTGCGTGAGGGAAAAAAAGTAGCGATTTTTGATGTAGATGGGACTATTTTCCGTTCGAGTCTCGTTATTGAACTCACCGACATGCTCATTGATAAAGAAATATTCCCACTTTCAGCAAGAAGCATTTATGTAAAACACAAAGAAAAATGGTTAGATCGCGAAGGAGACTATGAGAGCTATATCGATGCCGTTGTTAAGGCGTTTATGGGCCATCTTAAGGGAGTGTCATATAAAGACTTCAAAGAGGCTGCGGACCAAACTATAGAACGTTATCAGCACCGTACCTATAAGTACACGCGAGATTTGATAAAGAAGTTAAAAAAGGACGGGTATTATCTCCTTGCAATATCCCAATCACCAAAAGCAATACTTGATTCCTTTTGTATGAAACTTGGATTTGATAAGGTATATGGGCGTATTTATGAGCTGGGCCCAAATGATTGTTTTACAGGAAAGGTGGTTGATGAGCATATCATCAAAAATAAAGCGATGGTGACAAAAAGAGCTTTGATAAAAGAGGGACTCACTTTAGTTGATTCGGTGGGAATCGGGGATACTGAAAGTGACAGTACTTTTCTTGAGTTAGTGGAACATCCTATTTGTTTTAACCCTAACGAAAAACTGTATAAACAAGCAAAAAAGAAAAAATGGGAAGTAGTGGTTGAACGAAAGGATGTTGTGTATTACTTGTAGTATACTGAATCGATATGGACAAAGAACAAGAAATACTACTAAAAGTGGCCGAGTTAAATAGTAAGCTCGATCAAGTATTAGTGTCGACCGAAAAGACACGCCGATACTTTTTCTGGGTGCTTGTGATTACGGCGCTCCTCACTCTTCTACCACTTTTAGGAACAATGGTATTTTTACCAAAAGCGCTTAGCGGCCTTACTGCTTCTACAAGCTTATAAATCCCTCATTTAGGTATATTTTTTGCTTATATTACGTAATATTTGCGACTTTTTGGCTATTTTGACGAAAAAAACACTCTTGTTACACTTAAGGTATTATTTATGTAATTTTTTACTCCATGGAAACGCCTAAAAATCTCCTGAATGCTGATCAAAAGAAACTGCTCGATAGTCAAAAGCAACTTGCCTCAAAAAGTAGTGGAACGGGAAAGCTCATCGTAGTGTTTTTGATTGGGGCAGTAGTGGGGGCTTTTGGTTTTTGGTTGAGTGAGGGTGATAGTAAGAAAGTTTCAACAGAGAAAGTGGGAGATGAGGTTGAAATGACTTCTACGAGTACTGAAGTAGAAGGGCAAGCTTCTCCAGTGCTTAAAAACGAAACCTCTGCTACTCTCACAGCTCCTTCAACACGCAAAGAGGCGGTTGAGGTTTCAGGAAACAATGCAATTGCTGCTGACGCTCAAAAAGCAGGAACTACTGCCACTATCAACATGATCACACTTTCTGTTCCTGGATGGGTGGCAATACATGAAGATAGAAATGGATCGTTGGGTAACATTCTAGGAGCCGCTCGTTTTGAGCCAGGGATTCACTTGGGAGTAGTTGAGCTTCTTCGTCCAACTATTGCTGGAAGTAAGTATCACGCTGTGTTATATCAAGATAATGGAGATCGTGGGTTTAACACAGCAGAAGACGCTCCTATAAAGGATGGGAGCGGCAAGGTGATCGAAACAGTATTTGAAGCTAATTAAACATCTAAGCCCTCTCTAGGCATACGCCTAGAGAGGGCTTAGTCGTGTCTATGCACTACGGTAACACAGCAGCTTTATTTAAACGTGAGCTCTCTCGTTTTAAAAAAACAGGATACCGTTCATTTCCTTGGCGAGGAGAGTCAGACCCTTATCATATTTTGGTTTCTGAAATAATGCTTCAGCAAACGCAAACAGATCGCGTGATAGCGTACTACCTTCGCTTTATCAAAACATTCCCCACAAGCACCTCACTTTCTAAGGCATCACTTAAGGAGGTACTCACTCTTTGGAGTGGGCTAGGCTACAACCGCCGTGCACGTTTTTTACATAACGCAGCTCAAAAAATAGAAACTGATTTTGGAGGAAGTATTCCTCATACCTATGAAGCTCTGCGATCACTACCTGGGGTCGGGGAGTATACGGCAAATGCAGTGCTTGCGTTTGCTTTTAACAAAAGAGTGCTCTTACTTGAAACAAATATTAGAACGGTGTTGATCCATCATTTTTTTAAACATACAGAAAAGGTCACTGATCAAATGCTTAAAAAAGTACTTTCCTCCTTGCTTCCAAAGCGAGGAATTAATACTTGGTACGGACTTTTAATGGATTATGGGGCAGCACTTAAAAAAGAAGTTGGAAACAAAAATAAGCAAAGCACTACATATAAAAAGCAAAAAGCTTTTAAAGGATCAGAGCGAGAAATACGTGGACATATTGTTTCGTGGTTACTCAAAACACCATCTACCAAAGCGCAATTGGCAAATAGGGTGAAAAAAGAACTTGGTGCCACTAAAGAGAAGTTTTCGCTTGTTTTTGAAAAACTCTTAAAAGAAGGGCTTTTAAAAAAGAAAGGTGGACGCGTAACGCTTTAACGTGTGTCTTCAAGTGAAGCGGTAAAGTAGAGGCCAAAAAGCATAAGGACACCAAGGAAGACAAATACGTATTGGTATGAAAAAAGTGCAATAAGGGGAAGTGCTAAAAGGGGGCCTACAAGGTAAGCGAAGGGGCGCGTCATACGGAAAAGGCCTGTTAAATCCGCGTCAGCCTCGTCCGTCTTTTTAAAGAAGTAACTTTCAGAGGTTGTTTCGACAAGAGCTGCGCCGACACGGGTACAGAAAAGAAAAGTGGTAAAGATAAGAAAACTTCTTGTGGTGACAAAGGAAAGGAGACTTCCAAAAATAGCGATGACAACAAAGCCAATACCCATCATTTCTTTTTCGCCGTATTTACGATCGGCTAAAAGTCCAATGGGGAACTCAAGGAGGGCAAAGGGGAGAAGGGCGATTGAAAGCATGAGGCCAAACTCGCTCCAGGAAAACCCTAATGTTTGGGTAATGTATATTGGGAAGTAAATAACCATGAGGGAGAAAAAGAGCTGAAGAAGGAAATTGGCACTCACTGTGCTTCTGATATTTATATTACGAAAAAGTCGATACAGCTCCCCACGAATACTTGTGTGGGAGTAAGGTGGGTCGCGGAAGGTTCTAAAAGAAAATAGAAAGATGAAAAGAAGTGGGAAAAGGAAAAAACTCGAAAGCTTATAAATATAAGAAAAATCATTTTCAGAAACGCCGAGAAGCGAAATGAAAAAAGGAGAAAGCACGAGCGCAACATTACTTACTGTTAGAAATATACCTCGAACGCTTCCGGTAGTGGCACTTTTGGGGGAGAAGTGTTCAAGAAAAATATCAAGGATATAGAGGATAAGTGGTACAACGGCAATGTGAAGAAAAAGAAAGGGGAGTACAATACTAAGATTCCTTGTAATACTAAGGACGTTTACTGCTAAAAGATCAATAACCGTAAGTACTAATGCAAATCTATAAGCCCCAAAGCGAGTTAGGAACTGTGTTGCATAGAGGAAGAAGGCGCAAGTTGCAAGCGCTGCGACACTATAAATAAAGGTGATCGTGAGATCTTTGTTATCAACTAGGAGATTACGAAGAAAGGAGGAGTTAACGTAGATGGTGAGAAAGTAGTGAAAAGAAAGGAAAAGGTTAGCAAGACAAAGCAGTATCACCATTATATATGTTTGTGTAAGTTGTAAGAGATGCTTCATAGAGATACTTTGTTTAGTATAACCTATTACAAAAACACCGCACAGTTATGTGCGGTGTTTTTGTAATTTTAGAGTCCAATTAAGACGGGGATGACGATAGGACGTTTGTTCGTTTTTTGGAAAAGAAAACGAGAAACATTATCGACAAGTGCGGTTTTAGTGTACTCAAGGTTTATAGGGTTCATGCCGGAGGTGGTATCTTCAATTGTTTTCTTTACAATGAGTCGTGTTTGATTAAGGAGTTCTTGGGACTCACGAAGATACACGAATCCACGAGAAATTATATCAGGAGATTTTCGGAGTTTCCCTGTACGAGGATTGACTGAACCGATGATTACAAACATACCATCCTTTGAAAGTGTTTGACGATCACGAATGACTACCTCTTGCATGTCACCAATTGAGAATCCATCAACCATGAGTGGAGTTGCAGGAGCCTTTTCCTTAAGGATTTCCATTTCTTCACCGTTCTTTATTTCAATGATTGTTCCATTGTCAGCAAGTACTACGTTTTCTTTAGGGAATCCTGCTTCAATAACTGCACGAGCGTGACATGTTGTCATAGAACGAAATCCATATGCAGGCATGAAGAACTTAGGGTTAACTTTTTGGTTGATCCAGACAAGTTCGCCCGCATTTCCATGTCCCGTTGAATGCACATCAGATACACGGTAGTGAATAATCTTTAAGTTGTGACGATAGAGATTGTCTTTCAGTTTCTGAACAGAAATTTCATTTCCAGGAATGACTGATGAAGAAAGTACGACGGTATCCTGCTCGTTAAACGCGATATTCTTATCTTTCTTACTTGCAATACGGTTAAGCGCAGCAAATTCCTCACCTTGTGCTCCTGTTGCAAGGATAAGCACGCGGTCTGGTGGATAGTTAGGGATTTGGTCTGAGGTGATGAACACACTTTCGTCGATATCAAGAATCCCTCCTTCTTTAGCGATTTCGATATTGGTGCGAATGCTGCGACCCTCTGTAACAATCTTGCGGTTGTACTTTGCAGCAACCTCAATGATTTTAATCATGCGCTCGAACTGGGAAGCGAAGGTTCCGATAATGAGACGGCCCTTAGTATTTTTAATGATGTCTTCGAGGGTGTCATACACCTGTCTTTCCGTAATTGAAAAGCCGGGGCGTTCAGTGTTTGTCGAATCTGCAGCAAAGAAAATATTTTTTTGCTTGTTGAGTGCGTCCCAGCGCTTCGCCTCTTCTTCGGTGGGGATACCGTTCTCGTGATCAAGTTTGAGGTCTCCAGTGAAGACGATGTTTCCATGCTTAGTTTCAATCACTACACCCATAGCGTCCGGTATAGAGTGTGTTACAGGGAAGAAAGAAACAGGAGTGTCTCCAGCAGTTACCCTTTGTCCAGGTTCAACCACAATAATATTGCTTGCTGAAAGATGTGGGAACTCTGCATTACGTTTCAAGATCATAAGACTGGTGAGGTAGCGAGTGTAGATAGGAGGATTACCAATACGGTCCATGATGTAGGGGATACCACCAATGTGGTCAAGATGTCCGTGGGTGATAATAACGCCCTTAATGCGTTCTTTGCGATCTTCGAGGTATTTGGTATTCGGAAGGACATAGTCAATCCCCGGAGCGTCACTTTCTGGCGTAAATTGGAAACCACAATCGAGAATAAAAATATCATTGTGTAGTTCTACTACCGTCATGTTGCGTCCTACTTCCTCAACACCACCAAGAGGGATGATACGAAATGTATTTTCATCAGGTGGGGGAAGCATGTCTTTAGCCGCTGTCGGGACGATTATTTTTGATGCGTCTTCGCGAGGTGCAAAGGGAGCTCGGTCAGGAAAACGGGAACGAGAGCGGCCTCTTCCTCCACCCATACCGCGTGTATGTGGGCGCCCTGTTGTCCCACGTGTGCGTGAAGTAGTACCGTGTCCTGCTGTGTCATTAGTTCCTGCGGGAGCTCTGTGCTGCAGTGGACGTGTATGAGAAGCTCCTCTTGGGCTTCGTGTAGGTCTTCGTGCTCCAAGTCCTCTTGGCGCTGGTGTCTTATGCTGTTCGTCGTTCATATATGTGTTTGATAATAATGTTAATTAATTTTTTAATATGTTTAATGTTTTGCAAATACTTTCCACACTCTTTCAGTATCAATGTACCACTCATAAATATTCGCAAACCGTTCAGAGGGTATAGTGATGTTACTAAGAGTAAGTCCGTTAATAGTATTTGGTACAAGATAAATAAATTGGGGGGAATAAAGGAAGATAGCAGGCGTTTCTTTGGTAAGTTCGAATGAAAATTCTTGGTATTTTTCTATACGATCACTATCACTTTCTAAGGTACGTGCTACTTCTAGGAGTTTGTCGGTCTTGCTGTTGGTATACATTGCAACGTTGAGCCCTGGGTCATTGCGTTGGCTTGAGTGCCAGAAGGCGTAGAGGTCGAGATCTCTGCCCACCACTTCACCAAAGAGGAGGGTGTCGTATTTACGTGGGCGAATAACATTTTGGTTGAGATCTCCTTGTTCAAACACCTTAACATCAACAACTGCGCCAAGTTTTTCCCAGGCTGTTTTAAGGAGTTCGGCAGTCTTTTTGAGCTCTGGGGCATCTCCTGTTGAAATAGAGAAGCTTAGTTTTTGGACCTCCGTTTGTTTTTTCGTTTTTACGGTTTTTTCAAGTACATGCGTTGTTTCATTGTAGACCCAACCACTTTTTGCGAGAAGCGCTCGAGCGTTGTTAAGGATAATATCGTCAGGGAGCTTTGTTTGACTTGTTTGAGTGGTGGAGGTCGCGATTTCTGGAGGCAATGGCCCATTGTTCACAGTGCCATATCCGTTAAAGACGGTATTTACGATTTCTTGCTTTGGAGTAACAAGATCAAGTGCTTTCCTGATATTGCTATCAGTAAAGAGAGGGGCCTCGTTTTGATTGAAAAAGACGGCAAAAATACGAGGAAGGGTCGCAGTCTCAATATGTGTGTCGGAACGTTTCAAGGTCTCTAGTTTCTCTGGATTTACGCTGTGAATGCTATCAATACTTTTCTTGGTGTAGGCATCAAAGAGGCTCTGCTCGTTGGGGAAGAAAGAGAAAGAGATAGTTTTAATATGAGGAGTTCCAAGTGCGTATTTTGAAAAGGGAGTAAGCGTATATGCCAAAGGAAGTCCTGCAGTATTTCGATCAATCCCTGAGACCATATAAGGACCTGAACCTACGGGTTCAAAGTTGAAAAGTGAAAGAGGGAATTCATCAGGAGTAGCATCTTTCCAGATATGTTTTGGCAAAATACCGATTGTGGTGTTAAGCAAAAATGGTGCGTAGACTTGTTTTAAGTGGAATTTGATTTCTTCCTCACTTACTTTTTCAACAACTACACCATCCCAGTTTGGTCGCTTTGGGCTTTTGATCGCAGGGTCCTGTATTTTTTGGATCGTGTACTCAACATCGCTTGCGGTGATTGGCTTCCCATCATGAAAAGTAAGATTTTTCTTAAGGATGAAGTCGTATGTTTTTCCATCATCAGTGATGTTATAGCTTTCTGCCAAATCAGGAATGATCGTCCCATCGGGAAGGGTGCGTGTGAGCCCTGAATAAATAAGCGTAGTAAGGTCTCGGTCAGAATCAGATACTGCAAGAACAGGATTAATAAAACGCGCTGAACCAACTACCCCTTCTTTAAGTTCTCCTCCAAGGATAGGTACGGGGGTGGTAAAAAGGTTGTCGACGCACAAAAGAAGAGTAAGGGAGGTTGCCGTCATGATGAAGGCGAGCGTGTAGAACATAACTCGCTCAAAAAGCGAGAAGTGTGAAAGGGCACGTCTTACTACTCCAATAAGCACAATTGGTTTGTGGGTGGTTGGTTTTTTAGAAGAAGGATCGAGTGGGTTCACAGTATGGAGAGAGACTTAAAAGTCTGTGTCAGTCTTTTAGTATGGTAAGCACACATAAAAATCACAAGGCGGATTAATGTGTGTAAAAGGAGAGGCTAGTCGTTTATGACTAGTAAAGACTTTTTAAGACTATTTGATAATAAGTGTAATAACGGTGCTTGCGACAAAAAGGACCGAAAGAATGATGGTAGCTTCGAAAATGATTTTTTCTGCACCCCGTCGTGTGTTATAGCCAAATGTACTGTCAGCACCGAAAGCGCCACCGAGTCCCGCGCCTCGCTGTTGAAGTAGTATGCCTCCCATGAGGAGCACCGCTAGTACGACTTGTACATACGGCATAACCGTAGATAGTAATTGCATTGGGAAGCAGTATATCAAAAGACTCGAAAAAGTCAAAAATAAAATTGCTTGGTTAAAACAAAGGCCCCGCGCAGGCGGCTGCGCGGGGTGGTGGAGTTCTATCCTTGTTTTCTTCGCTTCCACACCGTGAAATAACGGCGCCTTACATTCTCAAGGAAAAGCGGATCGCCGCTCTCGCCAAGGAAAGCGTTCAGAACCAAACTGACGGAGCTTTCGGGCTCCTGCCAACCATTGGGTAAGCAAATGATGTCGAAATCAGCCGCCTTTGACCCGAGGGAAATCTCGGTGTGAGGGATGGCCGTTTCAAGGGCCAATTTAGTCCGTTTGCCCTTTGGGGCAAAGTAATCCCAGGCAGCTCCATAGAAGCGGGGCATTTTCCCTTCTTTGCTCGTGGGGTGAATGCCGTCGTATACCGTGATGCAGTCTCCCGCGTATCCCTCGAAAAGGTGGAAGGGGACTTCGAGGATGACGTCAATGTCATTCCCATCACCTCTCACAGTGCCCCCGAAGAGGTGTATTGCGAGAAGTTGGCTTTGGGAGTTGCGTTCGGCGACTGTCCCGAGAATCGCGAGTTGCCCCCGCACGTCCTCAATAGTGTACTTCATGTAACCACCTCTTTTGGTTGGTATCCGAATCCTTCGGATAAGGTTTCTTTCTGTAGTGATTTAAATTGGTTTTTTTATTTTGTCAACAGTCTACTAAAAATTATTTAATGTAAAAACAAAGGCCCCGCGCAGGCGGCTGCGCGGGGGATTGCTAGGTGAAAATGTATGCAAGTATCAGAACCATCACCCAGACCAGCAAGAAGATGGCAGCTCCTCGAAGGGCCCCAAGGAACAATTCCTTCTTGGTAGGGGTGTGCCACCAGGGGGCAGTAAGGTCGAGTCGGCCGGGCGTGGGGTCTTGAATCGGGAGGATGATTGGCAAGAGGCCGAGCGCCCACCAGGGGAAAATGAGCAGGGCGTAGTGCCAGGTAATGGCAATTACATTTAGCAGGGTGTCCACGAATGTCTCCTTGGGCTAGTCGAGTGGTTCTGTTGCGACGATGTAATACATGCACCATGCTGCAAGCGGGGGGAGGGCGAGGTAAAGCCAGAACCTTGTGCTGTGAAAAAGGGCAATCCCTCCGTTCCGTACCCACGCTCCTAGGTGGTAGACCAGCACCCCAGTGTAGATCATTGAGAGTGCGATCCAGAAGACAATCTGACCACCGTAAGGGAAAAGCGCTACCCAAACCGTTTCGATGCTCATGATGTACCTCTTGTGTTATGCCCGAACTCCTCGGACAAGGAACTAATACCTCTAAATTTAAAGACATTTTAATGGAGGTGTCAAAATTGAATTACCTTATTTTTGTACTATAATTTACCCCACTAAGACCTCTCTATATACATAGAAGGTTAGTTTAATTTTTTAATTACTAGCTTGTCGTTTTTACATATGGCAAAGAAATCACAAAAAGCAAAAAAGAGCGTGAGTAAGAAAAGTGGCAAGAAGGTAGCTTTAACTACAACATCTACTATTGCCCATGGAGCAAAGATTATAACAACACCAATTACACCACTTAACGATCGTGTGCTCCTCCAGGAATTACCTGAAATTGCTACTACGCGCACCACTGCCTCTGGCTTTATTGTTCCAGACGATGCGTCAAAAGACACAGGAGGAAAGCGAGGGAAGGTGGTTGCAGTTGGTAGTGGGCGCTATGAGCATGGAGCGCATATACCAGTAAGTGTCTCCGTGGGGGATACCGTGCTCTACCAGTGGGGAGATAAGATCTCACTTAATGGGGAGGAGTTTATTATTGTGCGTGAAAGTGAGATTATCGCTATTCTTAACTCTTAATTTTTAATCTATGGCAAAACAAATTCTCTATCACGAAAAAGCGCGTGAGGCACTCATGAAAGGGGTGGATGCAGTAGCTAATGCTGTCAAAATCACTATTGGTCCTCGTGGGCGAAATGTAGTGTTTGATAAAGGATATGGTGCTCCAACGATCACTAATGACGGGGTGTCGATTGCGCGTGAAATTGTGCTTAAGGACAAGTTTGAAAACATGGGGGCAGAAATTGCCAAGGAAGTAGCTAACAAAACTAATGATGCAGCGGGAGATGGAACGACAACGGCAACAGTCTTAATGCAAGCGATTGTTAAAGAAGGGGTGAAGCAAACTGCCATGGGGGTGAATGCTATGGGGATTCGCTTGGGTATTGAGAAAGCAAGTGAAGCAGTCGTTGATGCACTAAAGAGTATGTCAAAGCCAGTAAAAGGTAAGGAAGATATTCTGCAAGTAGCAACTATTTCAGCTGAAAGTCGTGAGATCGGAACCATCATTGCTGACACAATAGACAAAGTAGGAAAGGATGGTGTAGTTACTGTAGAGGAATCACCTTCTTTTGGGGTTGAGGCAGAGTTTGTTGAGGGACTACAGTTTGATCGTGGGTATGTGTCAGCGTATATGGTGACCGATGGTGAGCGCATGGAAGCAGAGTACAAAGATCCCTACATTCTCCTTACTGATAAAAAGATTTCAAGCTTGAAAGAAATTCTTCCACTTCTTGAGCAGATAGCGAGTTCAGGTAAGAAAGAGTTGGTGATTGTAGCGGAAGATGTAGAAGGAGAGGCACTTACTGCCTTTGTGCTCAACAAGATTCGTGGCACGTTTAATATCCTTGCAGTGAAGGCCCCAGGATATGGCGATCGCAAAAAGGAACTGCTTCTTGATATGGCAACTACGATCGGGGGAACAGTCATTACTGATGAAACAGGCATTACCCTAGAAAAGGCAGATATAAGCGTGCTTGGTCGCGCAAGCAAGGTAATCGCTTCAAAAGACCACACGATTGTTGTCGGAGGAAAGGGTAAGCGTGTTGATATTGACGCACGTATCGCTTCTCTTAAGGCACAGAAAAAAGTAACTACTTCTAAATATGATATTGAAAAACTAGATGAGCGTATTGCTAAGCTTTCAGGTAGTGTTGCGGTCATTAAAGTAGGTGCTGCTACCGAGACTGAAATGAAATACTTGAAACTCAAAATTGAGGATGCGGTGAATGCTACTAAGGCAGCGATTGAAGAGGGGATTGTAGTTGGTGGGGGAGTAGCGCTCATTAAAGCAGCAGAAAAAGTTGCAAGTAAGATGCCTAAACACGAAGGAGCAAGTTTCACTAAAGAGTTTGAAGTGGGGGTTGGTATTGTGCTTCGTGCGCTTGAGATGCCGCTTCGTCAGATAGCAATTAATGCTGGGAAAGATGATGGTGCAGTCATTGTGCAGAAGGTAAAGGAGGCAAAGGGGAACGCCGGATATGATGCGGCGATGGATGAAATAGTTCCAGACATGATTCTTTCAGGGATTATTGATCCAGTTAAGGTAACTCGTTCGGGTGTTGAGAACGCCTGTTCAGCTGCTGCGATCATGCTCACAACTGAAGTTGCAATTACTGATGAGCCAAAGGAGGAAAAGGCAGAAGGAGCAAATCCTGGCATGGGAGGCATGGGGTACTAAGCTACAGAGAAAAAATTAAAAAAGCCGGCGTCATGCGCCGGCTTTTTGCAGGGGAGATTTTACTTCCCCTTGCTGTTTTCCTCCCTTTCCCCCCCGATCGTGATTGTGGAGGGTGGGTTCGATTTTGCGGCCTTGAGCCGCACGCGCCCATCGGAGGTTTCTTCCCCTGTGACGGGACTCACGGTGGTTCTCACCTGGGTTTCGGCGCAAGCGGAGAGAATTCCCGCGAGCGCCAACAACATGATTTTGAACATATGGTTTCCTGTCAGAGTGGTCCTAACTTGTTTTATAACATATTTTTATTAAAAAAGCAATAGTCTCCTTTGTGTACAAAAAACCGGCGCATTGCTGCGCCGGGAGCTAGGGGACGTCGATGGTGACCTCTGACTCTGAAACCAGTACTGCAGTTCCTGGGTAGAGGAGCTTCTGTCTGACTTCCGCGCTGTTTAGGTAATGCGCGCGGCCGATTATTTGCTTCCCTTGGAGCATGTCCGGTACAAAGTAGGGGTCTGCCGCCATCATGTGATCAAGCGGAAGCCTTCCGGTAGGATACCACCTAAGGTTCGTAAAGTGGGGATCCTTCATCGTAGGCCAACCGTACCAGACATTGGCCAAGAAGAAATGCACAAGCATCTGGCTCGGTTCCACCTCCCCTTGCTCATGGTTGTAGAAAAGCATGCGCCCTGCATAGCTCAAAGATTCTGGAGCTGCGCTAATACCAGATTCCTCAAAGCATTCGCGCGCGGCTGCTTCCCGGATCGACTCGCCGCTGTTTACCATGCCGCCCGGTCCCGTGGGGCAACCTATCCCCACCTTCCGTGTGTGCTCCCCAAGGAGTACTTGGGTACCGCCCTTAGCGGTTTCTCGAAGAGGGAACACGACGGTCGCTATCCGTATGTCAGATTTCGTTTCCATAGGTGTCCTTGGTGTTTACTCTTAGGTAACTATAGCGATTGTTTGTCGTAAGTAAAGTTGGGAAAAAATTGCCAGCTTGCAAAACTACTTGTATAATAATGAGTATTAAGAAGTGAACTAATTTTTTTCTTTATGATGCTTTTTGGAATTATTGTTGTCGTTTTGGTGTTGGTGCTTATAGGCATGTATAACCGCTTTGTGACATTGGTGAATCGCACTAAGGAAGCGTGGAGTGATATCGATGTGCAACTCAAGCGTCGTTATGATCTTATCCCTAACCTTGTAAACACAGTGAAGGGCTACGCTACTCATGAGAGTAGTGCCTTTGAAAAAGTAACAGAAGCACGAAGTCGTGCCATGAGCGCAACTGGTGCAGCTGATAAGGGTCAGGCTGAAAATATGTTGGCAGGAGCACTTAAGAGCGTGTTTGCTATTGCTGAAGCATATCCAGAGCTTAAGGCTAATCAGAACTTCCTTGGACTACAAACCGAACTCTCTGATACTGAAAACAAGATTCAAGCAGCGCGTCGTTTCTACAACGGCAATGTGCTCGAGCAAAATACCGCTATGGAGAAGTTCCCAGGTAACCTCATTGCTTCTACATTTGGTTTTACTAAAGCTGAACTTTTCCAACTCGGCGCTGATGAAGCTGCTGCCAAAAATCCTGTTGAAGTAAAGTTCTAACTATGCTTTTAAAAGGGGCACATATTGTTGTAAAAATTGGCGTTGGACTCATGCTGTTATGTGGTTTAGGCATCTTATTAAGTCCAACAGTTGGATTTGGACTTAGTCTAGTACTCATTTATGTTTTGGTTCCGATAGTAATTATTGCTCAACTTGTAGCAGAAGTGTGCCAAAAAAAAGATAGAAAATCACAAACTTTTTCAGTGGATTCAAGTAATCACTCAAAAATTTCATCAACTCATAGAACAGCTCGGAAACTGACAGTAATACTTCTTGTTGTTGGGGTGATAGTAGAGTCTTTTTCGTCAGACATAGGAATTACTTTAGTGGGTCTGGCATTTATTCCTGCATTGATTTGGTATATTTGTGTACTTAAAAATAAATAACCTCAATAACTTCAATAGAAAGACATGTCTATTCATAAGCATGTTTTTTGTAGTTGTTTTGCTATGTGTGCCAAGTGTTTTTGCAGAGGCTCGCAGTTATGTTTATGACGCGATAGATTTTAAATTCTCAGTTAATAAGGACAGCACTGTTGCTGTAACAGAGGTAGAAAACTTTAATTTTCAGGGAGAGTATCATAAGGGGTATCGTTCCCTTTTGCTTAACAAAGTAAGTGCGATTACTGATGTTTCCGTACTTGATAGGTGGGGGAAGCCACTTATACGTAGTTACGCACCACTTGAAAAAACAGATCCGTTAAGTTGGGGTAAGTATTATGTGAAATATGGCAGTGGAGAGGTCGATGTGGAGTGGTATTACAATGCCATTGATACTAAGCAAACATGGATACTAACTTACAAAATCCATGGCGCCATTGGCTTTTACAAGGATCATGACGAATTCTATTACAACTTATTCACAACTCTTGAAGCTCCAGTGAAGACTGTGACAGCAGAGGTAACGCTTCCACAAACTGTCCCTAAAGAGCAGCTTTTGTCAGCCTTTTATTTAGCGGATGGGGCGAATAATAATAAGGCACTGGCGGATGGGGTATTTACTTTTGCAGCATATAACATTCCTGCTAATAGCCCTGTAACAATTGCTCCAGGGTGGCCTAAAGGGGTAGTGGATAAAAAAGCCTTTTGGAAGGATTTTATTTTTGTGCATAAAGCTGCGCTAGGAAGTGGGCTTATTGTTTTTTTTGGTGTTCTTTTCTCTTTTATTTTTTGGCTGGTCAAAGAAGGGTTGCCAAAGGGGCGGGGGGTTATTATTGCACAGTACGATCCTCCAAGGGGTTTAACTCCAGCTGAAATGGATATTATTTTGCATGAGGGAATTACCGCCCAAACATGGCCCGCTACTATTGTTGATTTGGCAGTGAGAGGATATATCATTATTACTGAAAAACAGAGTGACAGATCGTGGATCGACATGCTGCTTTTAGCCCCAGCCTTTATCTTTTTTACAGTATTCTTTTTTCTCTCTTTTGTACTTTTGAAAGGGGGAGCTTTCGGTTCAGATGCTCCTGGGATACTCGTCATCATATTTTTGTTGATATCTTTGTACCATTACATATCCTTTTTTGCTTCAAAGATTAAAAGTTTTTATATAAGAGGGGAGGCACAATCTTTTTGGAAAGCCTTGTTTATCAAGAATACAGACTATGAGCTAACCATGACCTCAAAAAAAGATGGCCTTTCAGCCCCCGAGGAGGATTTTCTCAAAGCACTGTTTTCAGTAATAGAGGAAGGAAGGACGCTAATTGTAAAAGCTGTTTCAGCGAAAAATTCAAATTCCTATAGGACACATATGCGTAGTGTGGGTATGAAGCTTGAGAAACTTAAGAAGGGTATTGAAAAATATACTGCTAAGAGAACAGGCGCTTATGAAATAGATTTTGGTGCGTTTAAATGGAGCTCAACAACTGTTGTTCTTTCTATCTTTTTTATTGGCTTACTCATAGGTATGCCCCATTTTATTTTCGAGCCAGTATTTTTCTTTATAGCATCGTTAGTTGTAGCTGCGATTCTTATTGAGGCTCGTCTTGTTAATCCGAGGCTTAACAAAGAGGGGAGGATACTTAAGGAAGAAATACTTGGATTTAAACTATATTTAAAGACAGCTGAAGGAAGGAGGCTACAAAATCTCACACCGGACTTGTTCCAGAAGTTCTTGCCTTACGCCATGGTCTTTGGAGTAGAGAAGCAGTGGTCCAAAGCTTTTGAGGGGCTAACGATGCCAGAACCAAACTGGTATCACGGCTCCGTGATGTACACCGGAGGCCCCTCATCTTTTTCTGCAGGATCTTTCGCTAATAGCTTAAGTACCAGTTTCTCCACATCTTTCTCATCATCCGCAGGCGGGGGTGGAGCTGGAGGTGGAGGCGGCGGAGGAGGAGGTGGGGGCGGTGGAGGCGGCGGAGCAAGCTAGCTCTAAATGAAAAAATAATATACATTGCAACTATGGCAACGGCTTATACCTACAAAGAGAGTAATATCCGGAAAACATGGGTTCTGATGAGCATGTTTTTCGTCATTGTCATATTGCTTGGCTGGCTCTTTAGTACTATCTATAACGATGTCTCACTACTTTATATAGCGGTGTTTATAAGTATTTTCACAAACATTGCTTCCTATTGGTACTCGGATCAGTTAGTGCTTGTTATGACTGGAGCACATGAAGCCGACACTACTACGTACCAAGGGCTGCATAATATTGTTGAGAACTTGGCTATCACCGCGGGACTTCCTAAACCGAAAGTGTATGTAGTTGATGATCCAGCACCGAATGCTTTTGCTACAGGACGTGATCCAGAGCATTCAGTGGTGTGTGTTACGACAGGACTTTTGGCACTTTTAAACAATACTGAACTTGAAGGAGTTATAGCACATGAACTTTCACATATTGGTAATCGCGATATGCTTTTAGGTACTGTAGCAGTAGTGCTTGTTGGTTTTGTTTCGATCCTTTGTGATCTATTTCGTAAGGCTTCGTTTTATGGTGCGAATAGTGATCGGGATAACAAAGCAGGAACGGCACTTTTCATTCTTGGTATTGTGGCTTCTATTTTAGCTCCACTTGCGGCAACACTCATCCAACTAGCTATTTCTCGCAAGCGTGAATTCCTTGCTGATGCTTCTGGCGCACTTCTTACACGCTACCCTGATGGACTCGCGTCAGCGTTAGAGAAAATAGGGAAGTATGGTATGCCCATGCAAAGGCATAATAGTGCGACAGCACACCTCTTTATCTCAAACCCACTTGGCAAAACTGGCGAAGATGAAGATGATGGGGCAGAAGTTTCTTGGTTTGCCAAGCTGTGGAGTACACATCCTCCTATTAAAGAGCGTGTTTTAGCGCTTGTAGGAAAGCGTTAGTTATACACCTTTTGACTTTTTATATTCTGGTGGTTAAATATCAGGCAGGCTTAGGCCGATCTTTTCGTAATTAAACCGTACTTTGTCTTGGGGGGAATTCCCATGCATCAAGTGTGGAATAGCAGTACAGGGAAGTGGAACAGGGTATCGAGCCGTTTCCCGGATGGGTATGTGTCAGTGATTTTGCCTGATGCGGACGAGCCCGAGGAGCCTCTGGTTGCCATGGATAGCATGGGACTCGAGCTCCCGGTGACGAGCGACGCTCTGGGGACACGTGATCCCGTGCTTGAGATCATCGAGGCGGAAGAGCGGCGGTGGGACGTGAAGCGGCCGTGGTTTGCTCGGTTCTTCGATCAGCTCCCGCGTGGGTCGATGTCATTGCTTTCCGCAAGTTCGCTTGATGGGAAGGCTGTCTTGGCTCCGCCCATCAAGGTGAAACCGAAGCGTAAGCTCGGAGCTCGCCGACCATCGGCTCGTGCGACCAAGGCCGACCTTCGCAAGTTTGCCGGCTGAAAGTCGGGAAGGGAGAGGCCGCGCTTACGCGCGGCTTCTTTTATTTCCAATTTTCTGTTATCTTTTCCAGACTGGAGACGTCGCATAGTGCTTCGGGTTGAATACAAGACCCGAAGAGTCGGAGACTGACGAGTCGAGACGGGGTCGCGGAAATTTTTAGCAAAAAATTATCTGTGACCTAGTGCTCCTATAAAGAAGTTGGTTTTAGTAATATGGAGACGTCGCATAGTGGTCTAGTGCGCAGACCTGGAACGTCTGTGTACCGCAAGGTACCGAGAGTTCGAATCTCTCCGTCTCCGCCAACACGTTTTAGTATCGGAGTCAAC
>CAZIPS010000009.1:0-44299 GCA_964541455.1 uncultured Candidatus Saccharibacteria bacterium
TTGGCTCCTTACTGCACTTGGATACAATGTAGTTGATATGCTCCTTGGAGCAGGGAGTACATTGGCGAAAGTAGTTTATATTCTTGTTGGACTTTCAGCTGTATTTGAGGTGGTTACCCACAAAGGTAACTGCAGAATGTGTAGCGGCGCTCCAATGGCCTAGGACACATATCAAAAGTCGCTCCCTAGGGAGCGACTTTTGATATGTGGGTAACATGGTAGCAACCAAAAAGAGGTTGATTATAATTAAACTATGCTTACCAGCAAAACATACACTAAGTTAGGATTTTCACTTATCCAAACACTTTTTTGGCTCGCGCTTATCGGGTTTATTATTGTTGGGTATATTCTCAAAAATTATAAGGAGTGGGAGAAGAAAAATACCACTGAAACCTCTGGGCAGCTGCTTAAGTCAAACAATCTTCTTGATCGCACACAAGGAGATCAGAAATTAAAGCAAGATCTTATTAACAACACTCCTTAAGTAGTTATTCGTATATTGCACTACTTACTGCCTCGACAACTCCTTCGTCAAATGGGCCAGGGATAATCTTTTCAGTCGTAGGCTCTTTAACTACGCCTGCAAGTGCTTCTGCGGCGCGTACTTTCATGTCATCAGTTATTTTCTTTACACGGTTAGTAAGCGCCCCTTTAAATACCCCAGGAAACACAAGAGAGTTATTTATCTGGTTAGGGAAGTCAGAGCGACCAGTGGCAATAATAAGCGCTCCTCCTTTTTGGGCTTCTTCAGGCATAATTTCTGGTGTTGGATTTGCCATAGCAAAAATCATAGCTCCTTCCTTCATTCTTTTAACGTCGTCGCTTTTAAGTACACCTGCTTTTGATACGCCAATAAAAACATCAGCATCAACCAAGGCCTCGTGAAGCACTCCCGTTTTGTTGTTTTTGTTAATGCGCTCGAGTAAATGTTGTTTTTCAGGGGTTATATCGGTACGGTCCTTGCTTACAATGCCTTTACTATCACAAAGAATGATGTCTTCTACACCAAAGTGTAGTAAGAGCTTAGTGATAGCGATACCTGCGGCACCCGCTCCATTCACCACAACTCTAACATGCTCTTTTTTCTTACCAGTTACTTTTAGGGCGTTAATGAGGCCAGAAAGTACAACAATAGCAGTACCATGCTGATCGTCATGCATAACGGGGATATCGAGCTCCGCCTTAAGCCTCTCTTCAATTTCAAAACAGCGTGGAGCAGCAATATCTTCAAGGTTGATGCCACCGAAAGTAGGGGCAATGGCTTTAACAGCGCTAATAATTTCTTCAGTGTTTTGTGTAGCAAGAACGATAGGGAAGGCAGAAATATCCGCGAAGCGTTTAAATAGCACACATTTCCCCTCCATAACAGGGAGCGCAGCAAGCGGGCCGATATTTCCAAGGCCTAGTACTGCTGATCCGTCACTTATTACTGCGACCATATTTTTGGTAGCAGTAAGCTCTAACGCTTCGTTGGGATTTTCTTTAATACTTAGACATGGTCCTGCAACCCCTGGGGTATAAGCAAGAGAGAGGTCTTCCCGATTTTGAACAGAAACTTTGCTCGTTACTTCTATTTTACCGCCCGTCTTGCGATGAAGATCGACACTTTTTGATTGGTAGTCCATAAGTAGTGATATATAAATATGAATAGATAGGAATGTAATAATAGCACCCTACACTTTGTGAAAAAAGCACTGTGCTATAATGACGGAGATTGTAGATTACAGGATTAATCAAGGTAACTATGAATGAATCATTACAACACCCACAGGTAAGCAGGATGCTAAGACTTGTGTCCTATGTGCTTGGTATCGTTTTTGTGTTTGGTATAGCAAAAACTGTCAATGAATTTAAAAAAGGCATGTACATTGGGCGAGACGTATCAGTACAGAGCACTATTTCCGTTTCGGGCGAAGGGGAGGTGTTTGCAAAACCAGATATTGCCACTTTTTCTTTTACGGTAACTGAAAGCAGTAAGGTGGTAGCTGATGCTCAAAAGCTTGCAGAAGACAAGGTTAGTGCAGCTCTTGATTCTGTTAAGAAGAGTGGAGTAGAGGAGAAAGATATTAAGACATTGTCTTACACTATTAATCCTAAATATGAGTATTACTATCAAGCACAACCAATGATTGCTTGCACCAGTACTTATTGTCCAACAGTGCCAGTAAAACAGCCTAAAATCATTGGTTACGAGGTGAGCCAGACCATTGAAGTAAAGGTGCGTAAGATCGCCGATGCAGGAACGATTCTTTCTGATGTTGGAGCTGCCAATGTTTCTAATGTAAGCGGACTTACGTTCTCAATTGATAAAGAAGATAATGTTAGGGCTGAAGCGAGAGACAAAGCCATTAGGCAGGCAAGAGAAAAGGCGGAAGTGTTGGCAAAAAGTCTCGGAGTTTCACTTGTGCGCGTCATTTCTTACTCTGAAGGAAGAAATTATCCAATGTACTATGCAAAGGAAGCAATGGGGATGAGTATGGATGCTGCCACTGCCGCGCCAGCAGTATCTGTGCCGACAGGGGAGAATCAGATCATGTCTAATGTGACGGTTACTTACGAGATTAGGTAGTCCATCCTAAGCACAAAAGTAAAGCACCGGCTTTTAAAAGCCGGTGCTTTACTTTTGTGCCCTCCATGGTTATATAACAAAAGTTTGTTACCGGGAGAAGACCATGGGCTTCAAAGAGGGCTTCAAGGATCAGTACGGAAGAAAGGTGCGGCGGAGGGAGGATGACAATTTTCGCTCTATCCGCGCGAAGACGGAAGAGAAGAGGGCGCCGGTCATGACCGAGCAGGAAATTGACCTCCGGGTGGCCTATGCCTATTTCCGCGCCGATGGGAGCCGGCAGGGGCTCATTGATGCGGGGATCATTGTTCCCGACCCCTCTCCGCGACAGAATCCCACTTTCCGCTTCCGCAGGCACACTCACTAGAAGTGGGGTGCCACAGTGCCCGCCGCATGGCGGGCATCTTTTTATCTAAGAGACACTTGACTTTCCCCCTTTTGTCGTGATAGTATACAAGGCATCAATAAGCCCCGAGAGGGGTTTTTAAATTACAAAAATTATGTCTTTTACGAATTACATACAAGAAACCCGAGAAGAAATGAAACATGTGAGTTGGCCTACACGTCCACAAATCATTGGTTATACCCTTGTGGTTATTATTATTTCTTTGCTTGTAGGTATCTATCTTGGAGTATTTGATTATCTTTTTCATTTGCTTATCCAGCTTCTACTTAAGTAATCTTCATCTATTTTATTTATGTCAAAACAACATACAACAGGGGAACGTAATTGGTACGCCATCCATACCTACGCCGGATACGAAAATGCAGTGGTACGCAATCTAAAGCAGCGTATAGAGTCTCTTGGTATGGAAGACAAAATCTTTCAAGTGTTAGTACCAACCGAAAAGAAAATCAAAATTAAGGGCGGCAAGCGTGTTGAGGAAGAAGAGAAGATCTATCCAGGATATGTGCTTGTAGAAATGATTGTGACTGATGACACATGGTTTATGGTGCGTAACACTCCTCGGGTTACTGGGTTCGTGGGTTCAGGAGTGCAACCAGTACCACTCAATCAGAAAGAAATCGATGAGCTATTCTCTCGTATGAGTACTGATTCAGTGAAGCATGCTATTAACCTCGAGGTGGACGACATTGTTTCAATTGTTGATGGTCCATTTAAAGATCTCGAAGGTAAGGTGTCTGAAGTTGATAATGAGCGCGGGAAGATCAAGGTACTTGTATCAATGTTCGGTCGCGAAACTCCCGTTGAACTCGACTTCTTGCAGGTGAAGAAAATATAAGCTAAGCTCTATACACTACATATATGGCAAAGAAAATAACAAAGAAACTAAAGCTCCAAATCCCAGCAGGGAAGGCTAATCCTGCGCCTCCAGTAGGTCCCGCACTTGGTCAGGCAGGTATTGCAATTGGTGACTTCGTTACCAAGTTTAACGACGCTACCAAGGACAGAATGGGGGAAATTGTGCCGGTACAGATTTCAGTATACGAAGATCGTACGTACGATTTTGTGCTTAAGACTCCTCCAGCACCAAGTCTTCTTCTTAAGGCTATTGGTAAGGACAAGGCTTCACAAAAGCCGGGAGTAAGTAAGGCAGGGGCTATCTCACAGAATGACCTTCGCACTATTGCAGAAAAGAAAATGGTAGACCTCAATGCACACACCGTTGAGCAGGCTATGAAAATCATTGCTGGTACTGCAAGAAGTATGGGGATTGAAGTCAAGTAAAAAAGAAATCTTTATAAAAAATAAAAAGGCCGCCGCAAACATCAGTTTGCGGCGGTTTTTTTGGGGTTTTGCCCGCTGACCTCACTCCGACCGGAACCTTTCGGGAATGAGAAAAGTTGATCGAACCGCCCCACCGCGACATCTCGTGCAGTGGTAGATGATCAGGCCACCGGTTTCGTCTTCGTTCCTTGAGAACTCTTCCCAGTTGTGCTCAGTGCTTTCGCAGTAGAGCCACTTGAAAAGGCGGTAGAGCTTTTCGGCTATTGCATACAATGCGGTGATCATACGTACTCCTTTTGGTTGGTTAGGGCAACGGCGAAGGGGCTCGGCGAATATACGTTTGGTATTCGACCTTGAGCCCACTGGCCTCATCAACGCTCGAATCAACCTTGGTTAGTGTCTCTAGCGGAAAGTGCGACACGAAATCCGGGAAGAACACATCGCCGGGGCCTTGATAGTCGGGGACCCTTGTGAGGAAAAGGGAGTTTGCATAGGGGAGTGCAGCTTCATACACCTGCCCACCACCAATGACAAATATTCCATCTTGCCCGAGGTTCCCCTCCTTGAGAAGGCGGAGTGACTCATTGAAGTTTCTCGCCACAATTGAACCAAGGTATGGGGTCCGATCACTGCTTCCTGTGATTACCACCTTGAGTCGCTCGGCGAGCATTTCCTTTCCTGGGTAACGCGCTTCCCATGCTTTGCGGACGGCCCAATAGGTCTTGCGACCCATAATGACCGGTTTCCCAAGCGTCCTTTCCCTGAATTGTTTGAGGTCGCCCTTGAGGAATAGTGGTTGGTCACCCTGGTATCCGATAACATGTTGCGGCCCAAAGAGGGCCGCGATGATTGAAATGTCCATAACCTACACTTTCGGTGGTTAAACTTTTTACACCCTGCCATATTGAATTTAGTTTGGCAACGTTTTTCTTTTCTTTTGAAGGAGTACTATAGTCTGTAGCGTTCTTACGGAGACCTCTATCATGGTTCGCGGAAATGGCATCTTTGGTGCGGGGACTAACCTTAGTTCCCGTCTTATCACTGATTTTCAAAAGCTTTCGACGCAGGTTGAGGCCTGCCGGGCTTTTGGCTACAGGATCGTCCTTACTTCGGGGACTTTCGATCTTGCCCATCCAGGGCATGCGCGGTATCTCGAAGAAGCAAGGACTCACGGCGACATTCTGGTGGTTGGGGTTGATTCGGATGAAAAAACACGTGCTCGAAAAGGAGATGACCGGCCGCTTATCCCTCAGGACGAACGGATTGAAATGTTGGCACATCTTCGCCACGTCGATCTGATTTTCCTCAAGGAGCTCAATCACCCACACTGGGAACTCATTCGTTGTGTCCAGCCCGATGTGCTCATTGTTTCTTCGAGCACTAAGCCGTACTCTGATGCGGAACTTGCGCAACTCAAGGCGCTTTGCGGAGATGGGCGTGGCGAGGTGATAGTGCTTCCGCCGCAAGCTACAACTTCTGCGAGTGCTCGCATTCGTAGGTTTCAAATTGGCATTGCGCAGAAAATCGCTGCTGACTTGGCGAAAGCAATGCCTCCCGTCATCGACGAGGTGGTTGCGCGCTATACGGGAGGACAAAAATGAAAATTCTGCTGCTCTACATGCCAGTGGTCCATAAGGGGTACCTCGACTTCATCGAAGAGGTTTCCCCAACAGGAGTTGTTTTGCTGGCTGAAACAGTACTGGCTGCTTTGCCGGAAAACCTTGCGTACATCGCTAAGAAAGATGTAATTCGGGCGGTGTCAGTTGCGCGCATGGCTCAAATATTGCGCGCGCTCTATCCGGCTTGTGAGGTTAGCGTCGCTGGATTTGCCGAGCTTACTTGGATGGCATCCGCGCATTCCGTTGCAATCTGCATGCCAGCGGAAGACGTAAGTGAAGCGGTGGCGAAGCAGTTTCTTCCGGGGAGGCAGGTTACTTTTTTGCCGACTCCAAAGCTTCGCTACAACCGGAACAATGTAGAACAAGAGAAAATCATTATTCCAGACCGGCGTACCAACATTGCTGTAATCGAGCGGGAGCTTATGGGCGAGGCGGTAACGCTTTCGCAGCAAAGCCCTGATTGGTGGCGGCAGGTTGGTGGGGCCCTTGTGACGAAAGATGGTACGGTAATTGTGGGATGGAACGAACACATCCCACACGAACAAATCGCCTCAGTCTTTGGCGATCCACGCAGTTTGTTTACGAGTGGAGTTCGCACCGACCTCTCCTTTAGCGACCATGTAGAACATGTGGTCATAGGCATGGCTGCTGAGCGGGGGATAAGCACGAAAGGGGCGACCCTATTCTGCTCAACATTTCCATGTCTTCACTGCGCGCGGCTTGTGGTGCGCTCCGGGGTTTCTCGCCTGTTCTACCGCGACCCTTCTTACGGTCTTCTCGACATTGACCAGGCCTTCAAGGGCAAGGTTGAGTTGATTGAAGTGGATTAGCCATCGGCCCTCGGGAGAGGGCCGGTTTTTTTATAATAAAAAACCCCGGTTACCCGGGGGTTGAATGAATCGATACTGCTCACGTCGGGGCAGCAATTGCGTAACCAACCTTGATTCGCACTGGCGTAGCATTGGGATGCAACGCGCGGGTAGTGCCACCGAAGATGATGTTGGCATGGAGGTGACTCATGGTGGCGCCTGAGTACTCGGTGTCACCGAAACGCATGTAGAGTGCACCTCCCTCGATTCGATTGTCCTCAAGAGCCCATCGCGTAATTTCGCCAAGCTCGATCCATGCTTCTGGTGGGAGCAAGGTTGGCGTATTGACGTGATCCTTGTATACAATCAGAAACTGAAGTTGCGCGCCGTTTTGCGGTGCAAAATTGGTGGTAAGCACCCACCACGTGCCATCCTTTATGACTGGGTTGGTGTGGTAGGTAGGTGGCTTCCCTCTGCAAAAGTCTTCGCAGAAGGAGCAAACACCGTCCTTTATTGCTCGCTCCATAACTCCCTTTTGGTGGTCGGTGCGAGCGTGGGCCAGGTCCATTTCCGGCATGAGTTCCTCCTTACGGGCTGACGGGGATACCCTTGATTTCAGGGTGTGGGGAGTAATCGCTTACTTCGAAATGTTCCTTTCGGAATGCAAAAAAGTTGTCTGGTGGGTTCATCAGTTGAACGGTGGGGAATGGCCGAGGTTCACGACGAATGATTTCCTCGAGGGCGTCGGTCTGGTTCTCGTAGTAGTGCGCATTCAAATACGTAATGCTGAGGTATCCCGGCTCGTATCCAAGGACGTGCGCAAACGCGAGGAGATATGCCGCGTATATCATGCGGTCGTGTACCTCACCGACTACCATGTCGGTAGAACGATGAACCACTTCGAGGTTGAGCCGTTCGTCCAGAACGAGCAAGTTGATCACACTGCCGTGACAGGGGACGGTGACCACTTGCTGTTTCTTGCCTTTCCCGCGGTAGATCCCCGGAGGGTAGAGTGTTGTCATGGCGTGGGTCTTCAGGTGTGGAAGCTCCCGCACCTGGTCGAGCACCGCTTGGAGCTGGTTAAAGCCACCATGTGGTGTTGGGAAGTCGTGAAGCACAGCATAACTTGCTGGCCCCAAGTCTCCCTGTTCGAGTCCGCGCTTCCGGCACTTCTCGGGATCTTCGAACGTTGAGTTCCAAAACGGGACACCCCACTCCCTGTTGAGCACATCGTTGTTGCGAATGCCGTTCGCAAAAGCGAATCCCTCGTTGATTGCGGCTTTGCCGATCTTCCGGCAGGTTTCCATGGGGAAACCATTGCAAAGATCGTAGGCGCTCGTGACGGCGTAGGGGAGGGAGAGTGTTCTTTTCCCCCCGTCGCCATCTTTCTTGCTTTGCTGGGTTTCCGTGGGGACCCCCCTTGTGCGAAGACGAATCAGGATCTTGCGGTACTGGTCATCGGCCGTACGCTCGGCGTACGGCGCATATTTGATCAACATCTGTTTCTCCTGGTGGTTGGTTGTGAGGAACTGCAGCTACTCGAACTCTACCTTTATTTGTAATGAAGTCAACGAAGAGAAAATTGTGCTAAAATCGGATCATGTCTTTTGTACTTAAAATCAAGCGTCTAAATGAAGAAGCAAAAATCCCTTCCTATGCTTATCCAATGGATGCGGGGGTTGACCTTTGTGCAAGTGAAGAGGTTGCTTTTGAGGTCGGGCAGTATGGGGCAGTGCCAACAGGACTTGCTTTTGAGATCCCTGAGGGGTATGTGGGGCTTGTGTGGGATAAAAGTGGGCTCTCTATAAACAAAGGACTCA
This sequence comes from uncultured Candidatus Saccharibacteria bacterium, assembly GCA_964541455.1. GTDB lineage: Bacteria > Patescibacteriota > Minisyncoccia > Phycocordibacterales > JAKFXT01 > JAKFXT01. Next base: position 8,505 of record CAZIPS010000009.1, read on the forward strand.
AAACGCTCGCTGGGGTTATAGATGCAGGATATCGTGGTGAAGTGAAGGTGGGCATGATTAACTTAGGTAAGGAGCCACAGGTATTTAAGAAGGGGGAGAAAGTGGCGCAAATGCTCATACAAAAGATAGAGCAGCCAGCTATACAAGTAGTAGAAGTATTAAGCGAAACTCATCGGGGAGAAAAAGGATTCGGTAGTTCAGGGAAATAATATGGCGCGATTTATGCATGAAAAAATAGAAAAGGCTTTGGGGCTCGAGGAGGGGGTAGTAGAACTTACCTTTCCGCAGTTTTTTGAACATGGAGATTTTATGACTAATGTGTCGCTGACATTAGCTAAAAAAGAAAATAAGAATCCAAAGGAGCTTGCTGAGCAGTTTAAAGAAGCTTTAGAAAAAGCAAAACTTCCTGGTATTGAGAAGATAGAGGTGGCAGGCCCTGGCTTCATAAACTTTTTCCTAAAAAAAGAATTTCTTGCAGAGTCGATCGGCACAATAGATGAAAAGTTCGGTACCAGTGATTTACTTTCAGGTAAAAAAATAATGGTGGAGTATACCGACCCCAATCCTTTTAAAGAGTTTCATATCGGTCACTTGATGACTAATACTATTGGGGAATCTATTGCTCGATTGTTTGCGGCAAATGGAGGAGAGGTAAAAAAAGTGTGTTATCAGGGGGATAAGGGGCTTCATGTGGCAAAGGCTGTTTGGGCAATAAAGAAAAAAGAAGAGGCTGAATTTAAAACACTTTCTGATTTTGGTGCAGCGTATGCAGAAGGAAATAGAGCTTATGAAGAGAATGATGAAGCTAAAAAAGAGATCATTGAAATCAATAAAGAAATCTATACTGGGGTAAATGATGAAATTAATGCGCTTTATGAAAAAGGGAGAACGCTAAGTTTTCAGTTGTTTGAAGAGGTGTATAAAAAACTTGGAACAAAGTTTGATTACTATTTTTTCGAATCAGAAACGGCTGATATAGGAAAACAAAAAGTAGAAGAGGGTCTCGCAAAGGGAATATTCGAAGTAGGAGAAAGGGGGGCAATAGTTTATCCAGAATCACGCTCAGGTATTCATACTCGTGTATTTATAAACTCGGAAGGTATACCAACGTACGAAGCCAAGGAATTGGGGCTTGCCTTTGCAAAGCAAGAGAACGTACCAGTACGAGAAAATGCATGGTCACCTGCAAGTAGTTACATTACTTACTATTTCGATAAAACTATTTCAATCACCGGAAATGAAATTAATGATTATTTTAGAGTAGTACTTTCTGCACTTCATGAAATTAATCCTGATCTCGCTTCTAAAATAAAACATATTTCGCATGGCATGCTTCGGCTGCCGAGCGGGAAAATGTCTAGTCGCACAGGAGATGTGGTAACTGCGGAATCATTAATCGAAGAAGCGAAAGCAAAGATACTAGAAAAGATGGGGGATAGGGATATTCCAAATAAAGAAGTGGCGGCAGAAATTATCGCTATTGGAGCTATTAAGTTCTCAATACTTCGCCAAGCGCCAGGGAAGGATATTATTTTTGATTTTGATAAATCACTTTCTTTTGAGGGGGACTCTGGCCCGTATCTACAGTATACGGTGGTGCGCGCACGTTCTGTATTGGAAAAAGCTAAGGAAGCAGGGGTGAAGTTGGAAACAAAGGGGGGCGAACGTGAAGTGGGCGAAGTAGAGCGTATGCTTATTCGTTTTCCAAAAATTGTTGAACGAGCACAAGAGGAATACTCACCTCAGTACGTAGTTACCTACTTACTAGAACTGGCCTCACTTTTTAATTCTTACTATGCTGAAAACAGAATAGTGGATGCTGGTGATAGTGCTCCATATCGTGTAGCTCTTACCAAGGCAGTAGCAACAGTAATTGAAAACGGGCTCGATCTTCTGGGTATTGGGGTACCTTCTAAGATGTAGTAGGCTTACAATACTGTGTATATGAAGTCGTATATCTTCTATTTTTTGACAAGAACGTTAGGAGCTTTTTTGCTCGGGCAAATTATTGGGGCTGCAGTAGGAGCAATTATTTTTATTACCCATCCTTTTCCTTTTAGTGCCCCACTCAGTACTGAAATGGTGGAAGCAGGTATACTGATACTCTCATATGTAACGGGAGCCGCCCTCTCTTTTTATTTTTTTGGTAAAAAAGAAGGTGATAAAAGTAAAAAAAGAAAAGGTACCTATGCACTAGAGGTTTTTTTGGCTGTACTTTTAATATTACTTTGTTATCCAGGATTTCGTGTGTTGGTGTATAAGAAAGCAACGAACGCTCCACAGTTTTACCAAGCACCAAAGGGGAGCATTATTAGTATTGTGTACCCAACTGGGTATGATTCTTTTTCTCTTGGTACAACAATCACTATTGAGTGGACTTCCGCTCCTGTGCCGTCTGGGTCGTGGGTTAAAATAGATTTTTTTAAAATTATGGGAGAGAAGCCTCTTTTTGATGCACATGGAGAATGTTTAAATTGTAGTGACAAAGACGTTCCTTCTAGTATTACCACTACACAACCGATTTCAAGCGAGAGGATGAATAAGGTTGATTGGAGTGTGGGGAAGCTTGATAACGGGACGTATGTGACTCCGGGGGGTAAGTATGCTCTAAGGGCCACACTCAAAAAGAAAGTTCTCACGCATGAGTGTGAAAGTCTCGATGCCTGTAGCGCTATCTTGGACATAGCATGGGGGTATGGCGATTTTACAATACTAAAAATGCCGAGCACAAAAAACCTTATCTATTAGGTAAGGCTACACGGAGCGCCTTTTTAAAAAACCTTTTGATACCTTAGGCAAAAGCTGTTAGGATAGCCATATTACGTTTATGGCTAAGGATATAGAGCACAAAGAAGAGGCAAAGAGCCCCCATGCACTTCGCGAAGAAGAGGTGCTTGCCTTTTGGCAAGAAAACGGCATTTTCAAAAAAACCGAAGGAAGGGGGGATAATGAGTTCATATTTTATGATGGGCCACCATTTGCTAACGGGGCTCCGCACTATGGGCATATTTTGGCAAGCACTATTAAAGATGCCATTCCAAGGTATCAGGTGATGCAGGGTAAGAAGCTTCGCCGAAGGTGGGGGTGGGATTGTCACGGACTTCCCGTTGAAAACTTGGTTGAGAAGGAACTCGGGCTTAAAAGTAAAAAGGATATTGAGGAGTATGGCATAGAGAAGTTCAACGCGGCAGCCCGTACTTCTATTATGAAGGATGTGGATCTCTGGAAGGAGCAAGTGCCTCGACTTGGTCGCTTTGTTGATATGGAAGATGACTACAAAACCATGGACCCGTCTTTTACCGAGAGTGTGTGGTGGGCTTTTAAAACACTTTATGAAAAGAATCTTATCTATAAAGGATTTAAGGCGATGCACCTTTGCCCGCGTTGTGGAACGACACTTTCAAATTTCGAAGTAAATCTCGGGTATAAGGATATTGCTGATCTTTCTGTTTATGTGCCTTTTGAGTTAAAAGAGGAGCCGAATACCTATCTATTAGTATGGACCACTACTCCTTGGACGCTTCCTGGGAATGTGGCCGCGGCCGTGCATAAAGATTTTGAGTATGTAGCGGTCACTGTAGAAGGAGATGAATATAAAGAAAAAACTTTCATTCTTGCTAAGGAGCGTCTTTCGCAGGTGCTTAAAGATAAGCACTATACTGTGGTTAAAGAGATGAAGGGAAGTGAACTTGTGGGGAAACCATATATTCCACCGTTTAACTATTATTATAGCGACGAAACAATCCCGCATCATGAGCATGCCTGGAAGATCTACCACGCTGATTTTGTAACACTTGAAGATGGAACGGGGGCGGTGCACGAGGCACCAGCATATGGAGCTGATGATTTACTTCTGGCACAGAAAAATAACGTGCCAGTTATTCACCACGTAGGGGTTGATGGAAAATTTAAAAGCGAGGTAAAAGACTTTGCCGGGTTTTCTGTAAAACCAAAAGACAATAAAGAAGAAAAGATTGATCATACTGATACAGACGTAGCCATAATTAAATGGTTAGCTCACAATGGGAAGCTTTTTGCTAAAGAAAAGATTACTCACTCATACCCCCACTGCTGGCGTTGTGATACCCCGCTTCTCAATTACGCGACTGATTCATGGTTTGTTAAGGTAACTGATTTTAAAGATCGCCTTGTTGAGGAAAATAAAAAAATAACGTGGGTACCACGATCGACTGGAGAGTATCGCTTTGGTAATTGGTTAGAAGGCGCACATGACTGGGCAATTTCTCGCTCCCGCTACTGGGGAGCGCCACTTCCTGTATGGGAAAGTGAAGACAAGAAGGAGCGAATTGTAGTTGGGGGAATTGAAGACATAAAGCCATACATCAGTCAAAGTGGAAATACCTATTTTGTTATGCGCCATGGAGAGGCGGATAATAATGTCACCAATATAAATAGCTCGAGCTACAAGGATGAAGTTCATGTGACTGAGGCAGGAAAGGAGCAGGTTAAGAAAGCAGCAGGTGTATATAAGACAGAGGACTTTGATTATATTTTTGCCTCTGATTTTGTGCGCACAAAAGAAACAGCAGAGATTTTTGCCGAAACGATCGGTTTCCCTAAAGAAAAAATTATATACGACAAGCGACTCGAGGAGGTTAACGTAGGGGATTTTGCTGGTAAGAGTAATGATGCCTATCATACATACTTTTCGTCTCTTGAGGAAAAGTTTACTAAGCGACCACCAAACGGCGAGAGTCTTACTGATGTAAAAAAGAGAGTTGCAGCATTTCTCTATGAAGTTGAGGAAAAATATAAAAACAAAAAAATTCTTATCGTTACTCATGAGTATGCTTGTTGGATGATGTGGACCACTGCCTTTGGTTGGAGTGATAAGGCAAGTGCAGCGGAAAAAGCCACAAAAGAAGAGTTTATTAAAAAGGGTGAATTAATTGAATTGCCTTTTGTTCCACTTCCACATAATGAAGATTATGAGCTTGATTTTCATCGACCTTTTATAGATGAGGTGGTGCTCGAAAAGGACGGAAAGAAGTTTACTCGTGTCAAAGAAGTATTTGATTGTTGGTTTGAATCAGGTTCAATGCCTTATGGGGAAGTGCATTATCCGTTTGAAAAGAGCCACTTTGATCCAAAGAAGGGCACAGGGTACCCAGCAGATTTTATCGCTGAGGGGGTAGACCAAACGCGTGGGTGGTTCTATTCATTACTCGTGCTTGGAGTGGGACTTTTTGATAAGGCGCCCTATGAACATGTGATTGTGAATGGACTTGTACTTGCAGAGGACGGCCAGAAGATGAGTAAGCGTCTCAAGAATTATCCAGACCCAATGGATGTGGTGGCAAAGTATGGTGCTGATGCAGTGCGATACTATATGCTCTCTTCGCCGATAGTCCGCGGTGAAGATCTCGCTTTTTCAGAGAAGGGGGTGGCTGAAATTGCTAACAAGGTTATCAATCGTCTGCTCAATGTTGTTTCTTTCTATGAACTTTTCGCTGGGACGTCTCTTGTCGATTTCTCTACGCTTCAGAAAGAAGCTGAAGAGAGTGCACATGTACTTGATCGGTTTATCATAGCAAGACTCAACGAGATAATTAGAGATATCACTACGGGAATGGAAGCGTACGAGCTTGATAGGGCAACACGGCCACTCCTTTCATTCATTGATGACCTTTCAACATGGTATCTTCGCCGTTCGCGCGATCGTTTTAAATCAGATGATCTTACTGATGTGGCGCGCGTAAAAGCAGTGACTCGTTACGTGCTTCTTACGCTTTCGAAACTTGTAGCTCCTTCAATGCCTTTTGTTGCAGAGGCGGTGTATCAGAAAATGAAGACGCAAGATGGTGTAGACTCTGTGCACCTTGAAAAGTGGCCGGTAGTTAACGAGTCAGTAATTGATGTGCACACCTTAGAGCTTATGGACGCTGTGCGCGAAGTGGTAACACTTGGCCTTGAGGAACGTAACAAGGTAGGAATAAAAGTACGACAACCACTTAAAACACTACGCGTTAAAGACACTCGTCTTCAAGGTGAAGAAGCGTTTCAAATGCTTATTAAAGATGAACTTAATGTAAAAGAAGTACTCATTACTCCGGAACTTAACAAAACTATCGAACTCGATACGGCAATCACAGCGGAACTTAAGGAGGAGGGTAATGTGCGTGAACTTATACGAGCAATACAAGAGAAGCGCAAAGAGGAGGGGCTCATGCCGCAAGACATAATTGTAGTTTCTATTAACGCTGATCCGCTTATGGCGGAAGCGCTCTCAAAGTCATTATGGCAAGATGAGGTACGCAAAGTGGTGAATGCAAAAGAGGTGGTTGTTGGAAGAGGGGAGCTTGCTGAAGGCCTTTTTGATCTGCGCATTGCAAAAGTTGAAGACTAGAGAGTGTCCGCGCCCTTTTTCTATGGCACATACTCGTTATGAAAGTGAAGGTTTAGTGCTCGAAGCTAATGTGCAGGGGGAAGCAAATGGCTATTACACACTTCTCACGAAAGAATTCGGACTTATTCGCGGAAGTGCGCAAGGGGTGAGACTTTCTCATGGGAAATTGCGCTATGCGCTTCAGGCATTCTCTCATATAAGAGTTTCTCTGGTTCGAGGAAAAGAATTCTGGCGTATAGTGGGGGCTGAGTATATAGAGCATTTTTGGGGGGAGTACGGGCTTCAAAAAGATAAGCTCATGCTTCTTGCTAAAGTGTTTAAACTACTCAAGCGGTTGGTAGTGGGAGAGGAAACGCACAATGAACTCTACGACAGTGTGTATGCGCTTATTGCCTATTTAAAACAGGGAGAGGTGGATAGGGAAACACTTCTTCTCCTTGAGCTGCTTGTGGTAGCAAGAATACTTATGCATTTGGGATATTTTAAGGTGACGGATGTGTATAGTGAGCTTTTAGTTAATAATGAGTTTAATGAAGTGATATTTGGGAAAGTGGGAATATTAAAAAAACAACTTCTTTTTGATGTTACTAAGGCACTTCAGGAAACACAGCTTTAGATATAGAGCACTTTTAGTTTAGTGATATACTTTTTCCATGGAACATACTGATCGTTTGAAAAAAATGCAAGACGAGCTCTATTCTCGTGAGCCGCAAGAGCTTTCTCCGCTGCATGAACATACGCTGCATGAAAATGCGTACGACGTAAAAAAGGATTTTGATAATCTACCAGAGCCCCCTGCTCCCGACACAGAGAAAAAGCTGCGCATCCCTATTTCTTTTGTGCAAGGTTTTTTGATTTTTTCAGTCGTATTCTTTCTTATTGCTGCATTTTATACGTACTATACTTTTTCTCACGGATCTAACCTTGTTTCGAGTAATAACATTGATATTGGTATTTCAGGTCCAGTATCTAGTCCTGGGGGAGAAAAACTCGCACTTGATGTGACGCTCACAAATAGAAACAAGGCCAATCTTCGTTTTGCGACACTGATTGTCGATTATCCAAAGGGGACACGTAAGGCAGATAACACTAGTGTTGAGCTTACCAATGATCGTATATATATAGGCGACATTTCCGTGGGAGAAATTGTGCGGAAGCATATTGAATCAGTACTTTTTGGTGAAGAGAAATCGGTGGCTGATATTAAGTTTACACTTGAATACAGTATTCCTAACTCCAATGCCATTTTCTCAAAAGAGGTACCCTATGATGTTATTGTAAGTTCAAACCCTCTTGCACTCATCGTGGATGCACCGAAAGAAACAGTAAGTGGTCAGGATATGACGATCACACTTTCGCTCCGCTCTAATACTTCAGATGTGCTCAAAAATGTTATCGTGGCAGCGCAATACCCAGCAGGGTTTGTTTTTAAAAGTAGTACTGTTTCGCCACTCCAAAATAAAAATACCTGGAAGCTTGGTGATATGAAGCCGGGAGATCAAAAAACGATTGTTATTACAGGCACTTTAGCGGGAGAAGATGGGGACTCAAGGGTCTTTCGTTTCCAAACTGGTTTAGGGAACGGGGCGGACGCTGATGTGGTGGCGACTCCTTTTTCTGGGTTTAAACAAGAAATTGCGATCAAAAAACCTTTTATTCAGTTAGCAATGGCTATAAATGGGAGCAGTGACACTGAAGTGGTGGCTAAGAAAAATAATCCTATTCACGTTAGCGTTAAGTATAGTAACAATCTTCCTGTTTCAGTTAACGATGTTTCAATAACCGTGAACCTTTCAGGAGCTGCGCTTGATAAGTCAGGGGTTGTTCCCGATCAAGGTTTTTATCAGTCGGTAAATAATGCAGTGGTATGGGATAAGTCGACAAACCCTACCTTAGCCGCCCTTCCTCCTGGGGCAACGGGAGAGCTTGGTATTACTATTACTCCGAATCAAACTATTACTGGAGGTACCCCTTCTATAATTCTTTCAGGGAGCGTGACCGGTAAAAGAGTAGAGGAGGGGAAGGTGCCTGAAACGGTCAACGCTTCGGTTAATCGAACGATTAAAATCGAATCAGACCTCTCTTACACAGGTAACATTTACCACTTTACGGGGCCTATTAGTAATACAGGCCCCATACCTCCCCGCGCTGAAAAAGAAACAACTTACACTGTAACGTGGATGATCGGTAATGGCATTAATGACATAACAGACGCGGTAGTGAAAGCAGAGCTTCCTTCATACGTTAGATACATCGGTAATGTCGTGCCGGGAAATGAAACGATCACTTATAATGCTGATAGTAAGGTAGTTATGTGGGATGTGGGTACGGTTAAGTCGCTTCAAACAGGAAGCGCGCGCACTGTTTCTTTTAAGGTGGGGCTTACGCCAAGTGTGTCACAGGTCGGTAAAACTGTTGATATTGTAAAAGAAGCTAACTTCACTGGAAATGATCGTTTTACAGGAACACAGGTGGTGAGCAAGGTAAACGCGCTAACCTCAAAGACCGATGATAATCAATACAAATCAGGTGATGATATAGTCGCAAAATAAGGAGAGAAGCTACATTCGTCAACTAGAATTTGAGAGGGAATACTATATACTGGAGCGTAATGGCAGGAAAAGACGAACAATTAATGGAGAAAATAGTATCGCTTTGTAAAAGGCGCGGTTTTATTTATCAAGGCTCTGAAATTTACGGAGGACTTGCTGGGACTTTTGATTATGGACCACTTGGTCTTTCTCTCAAAAACAATATTAAAAACCTCTGGTGGAAACGCTTTGTGGTTGACAGAGAAGACATGTATGGAGTTGATGCCGCTATCTTGATGAACGCAAAGGCATGGGAGGCGAGTGGGCACGTGAGCGGGTTTTCTGACCCTCTTGTTGAATGTAGTAATTGCAAGAATCGTTTTAGAGCAGATCATGTTGAGGGGACTGCGTGCCCATCGTGTAAGAAAGAGGGAACTCTTGGGGAAGCGAGGCAGTTTAATATGATGTTTAAGACTCATATTGGTGCAACGGAAGACGCAGCGGCTATTTCTTATTTGCGCCCAGAAACAGCGGGGGGAATGTTTGTTAACTTCAAGAACATTATTGATAGTTTTCATCCAAAACTCCCCTTTGGTATGGCGCAAATTGGAAAAGCTTTTCGCAATGAAATTGCTCCGCGCGATTTTATTTTTCGCCTTCGTGAGCTTGAGCAGATGGAAATTGAATATTTCGTAAAGCCAAGCGATTGGGAGGATGTGTTCGAGCAGTTCCGTAAAGAAATGCATGCATGGACTGAAGATATCGGGCTTAGTAAGGAAGCAGTGCATGAGCTTGAGGTAGGGGATGGTGACCGGGCACATTACAGCAAACGCACGATAGATTTTGAATTCGATTATCCTTTCGGTAAAAAGGAATTATATGGCCTTGCGTATAGAACTGATTTTGATTTAACGGCACACAGTAACACAAGCACTGTTGATCTTTCTTATTTTGACGAAGAGACAAGGGAGCGCATAGTGCCTCACGTTATCGAACCTTCTTTTGGTGTTGATAGGACAGTGCTTGCTGTGCTTGCTTCAGCCTACAGAGAGGACACCACACAGCCTGATGATGTAAGGGTGTATTTGGCCTTTAAACCTAGTCTTGCGCCTGTAAAAGTTGCGGTGTTTCCTCTTCTTAAAAATAAACCAGAACTTATTACAAAAGCTCGAGAGGTATTTGTCATGCTTAAAAAAGAAATGGGGGCCGTAGTGTTCGATGATAATGGCAATATTGGTAAGCGCTACCGAAGGCAAGATGAAATTGGTACGCCATACTGCGTTACGATTGATTTCGATACCTTGGAAGATAATACCGTGACTGTACGTGATCGTGATACTGGGAAGCAAGAGAGAGTAGTGATCACCGATCTTTTAAAAAAGATCTCTCACTAATTGTCTGGGGGATAGTGGGGATTGCCGTTAGTATCTTTTAGGTATTTCTCGTATCATTATCTTATGAATAGAAAAAAGGAAGTTTCTACTGCCTCAAATGATGCACTACTTTTTGTGTATCAAACTTTTTTGGCAATAGTGCTTCTCGGCTCTCTTGTGACGATTAATTTTGATTTTGTTAAAAAGTTTTTTGCACTTGATATCCGTAGTCTCACCGCTTCAGCTTCGATGGTGGTAAAACCTGAAGTCGTTGATGGAGGGAAGTTGACTGGAGAAGCAGAGAGAGCTTTCTTAGAGAGTTATCACATAACAGAAGAGGCTATTGCTCCACTTCGAGAGGAGCAAGATAAGTAAAAGTATGCAGCGTTTTTTTAATTACACATTTTCTGCTTTTGGGGTATTCCTCCTTTCCTACTTTTTTCCTCTCTCAGTCCTTGCTGGGTCTATCCTCTCACTTGATAATCCTTCATCAGAAAGAGTGTATGAAGTAGGGAAACCTATATTAGTTTCTGGAAAATATGATCTTAGTCGATGGGACGCAGGAGGGTGTACGGGAGGATTTTTTATTTTAACTAAAGTTGATGGAGTTGCACTCCCTTCTTTTAACACCTTCCCAGGGACTGACGGCCTTTTTGCTTATTTTATTAAAGACGCGATACCTCCTGGAGATCATACTATTGATTTGTTGGTATCAAGGGCTGATAAAGATGGGGTGTGCAAGGGAGAAACATATACGATTTCCCATGTATTAGTAGCTGCTTCGACTACTGCTATAACACAAGAGCACGCAACCTCTTCAGTAGAGGTTAGTACCACTACAAAAGATATAAATGTTTCAGACAATCACGTCTCGTATCGAAACAATACTTCTTTTTTAGTAGCTCCATCGCTACCTACCGTGGTGTTAGAAACTGACAACCAAAAAATTCCTTACGGCGCACCAGCGCTTTTGCGTTGGAGATCAACAGGAGCGTTTAATTGTGATGCACATGGAGACTGGGAAGGGGTCTTACCTCGTTCAGGAGTACTCGAAAGTAAAAAATTATTTGCTGACGCCTTGTTCACGCTTGTGTGTAGGGGGGAGGGGGGAGTAAGTTCCTCAACTGTAGCAGTTACTGTTGCTAAAGAACCGCTTTCTATAACATTGTTTGCGCAGCCGCCAATAGTTTCTTATGGAGGGAATACAACCGTTGTGTGGCATACAGAGGGAAATGTTACATCATGTGCTGCACAGGGAGAGGCATGGGGAGGTGCCAAAAAGGAGAGTGGACATGAAGTACTTAAGGGCCTTACGGAGGATACAACTCTTTTACTAATGTGTAAAAATAATGACGGAGTGGCACGGCAAGTTTCGTTAGTAGTTCCTGTTTCAGCACCAAGTGCTCCCACTCTTTCTTTTGAATTACAAGAAGGGCTTTTGTCTTGGCAGGCTAAAGAAGCTCGCGGATGTACGGCAAGTGGGGCATGGGAAGGAGAAAGAGGCCTTTCTGGAACAACAACCACATCTAACCTCAAAGAAGGTGCTCTTTATGTGCTCACTTGTAGCGGAGATGGTGGTAAGGTAGCTCGTAGTATTAGTGTAGGAAAAACAGGCGAGGCACCAACCGTGATGTTGAGCACCCCTTATCCACTTATAAAGGAGGGGGCAACAGCAAAAGTTTCTTGGGAAATCGGAGGAGGGGCTCTTTGTAAAGGAAGTGGGGATTGGGAAGGACAGGTTAATCAAAACGGCTCACTTAAAGTTGGCCCAGTATATGAAAAGAGGGTTTATACGCTTACGTGTGAAAATGAAGTGGGGCTCGTTGCGACATCGCTCGTTTTAATGCCTACTACATTGTCCTATCTTCCAAGTAGTACCCACACCTTATCTAAAGAACAGTACAATGTTTCTCCTCTATTGGCGGAGGTCGCCGAGGCACCGCTTATAAAGCGGCTTAAAAGTTTTTTGTTCAAAAATAAGCAATAGCAGTGTGGTTGAAAAAAGGGTCTAGAGTGGTATAGTAGCCTCATATATGGATAAAAACACCACTATCACGATTACTACAGGGACAATACTTCGTACACTCCTTATTTTTGCGCTCTGCTGGGCCGTCTTTTTCTTGCGTGATTTGGTACTTATTATTTTGACTGCAATTGTGATTGCTTCCTCGCTTGAGCCGGCAATTGCGTTCATGAAGAAGATTAAAATTCACCGTGTTCCAGCAGTTATCATTGTGTATTTGTTACTCGCTATTGTACTTGTTGGCGGAGTATATTTCTTCCTCCCACCACTACTCTCACAGTCAGTTGATTTTCTCAATCGCTTGCCAACCGATATTAGAAGCATAGATCTAAATGATTTGACCAAGGGTCCAACGCTCCTCACTTCGGAAATCCCAGGATTAGGAAGTACTTCTCTTGCAAGTACGGTCACTGACGCTCGGTCAGTGGTCGCTGCGATTTCCGGTAACTTTATTAAGACCACAGGGGTTGTGTTCGGCGGGTTGGTAAGTTTTATTTTGATCGTAGTGCTTTCTTTTTACTTTGCCGTGCAAGATACTGGGATTGATGATTTTCTTCGCGTGATAACGCCAGTGCGTTATCAGGATTATGTAGTGGGGCTCTGGCGTCGTTCTCAAGCTAAAATTGGTCTATGGATGCAAGGGCAAGTAGTGCTCGGGCTTATTGTGGGGATACTCATATATCTATTCCTCACCATTTTCAATGTCCCTTATGCTTTCTTCCTTGCGATATTGGCTGCAGTGTTTGAACTTATCCCTGTTTTTGGGCCTATTATTTCTGCAATTCCTGCGGTGCTTATTGGCTTTAGTGATGGAGGGACAACACTTGGGCTTATTGTTGTGGGTATCTATATTATTGTGCAGCAATTTGAGAGCCACCTCATTTACCCACTCGTGGTGCGTAAAATTGTAGGACTTCCACCAGTACTTGTGATCCTTGCTCTTATTATTGGAGCAAAGCTAGCTGGCTTTTTGGGAGTCTTACTTTCAGTCCCGCTTTCAGCAGCAATGAAAGAATACTTTGACGATATTGTTAAAAGTAAGGAGGCGGAACGTAGGAAGCTCGGGCTTAAAGCAGAATAGGAGACATTATGGCTAACACATCTTTTTTTATCTCTACGGCTATTCCGTATGTGAATGCGAAGCCGCATATTGGGTTTGCACTTGAGCTTCTACAAGCCGATGTTATAGCTCGCTACCACCGAAGCCTTGGTGAAGATGTTTTTTTTCTTAGTGGGACAGATGAGAATGCCATTAAAAATGTGCAGGCAGCAGAAGCAGCTGGCATGGAAGTACTTCCTTTTGTAAAAAAGACTGGCGAGAGTTTTGTTGATTTGGTCCATAGGCTCAATGTTTCTACTGACGATTTTATAAAAACCTCGCAAGATATAAGGCACAAAGAGGGCGCACAGAAACTTTGGGGTGCTTGTAAAAAAGAAGATATTTATAAGAAAACCTACAAAGGACTTTATTGTACTGGCTGCGAGGAATTCAAAACTGCTAAAGATTTAATTAACGGTGAGTGCCCTGAGCACCCGGGGAAGAAAATAGAGGAGGTGGAGGAAGAAAATTATTTTTTTAAACTCTCTAACTATCAAAAGACTTTAGAAGAACTTATCGAGAGTAATACCTTAAGAATAATTCCTGAAATCCGTAAAAACGAAACACTCGCTTTTATTCGTGGAGGGCTTGAGGATTTTAGTATTTCTCGCTCTAATACGCGCGCTAAAAACTGGGGTATCCCCGTGCCGGGGGACGAGAGTCAGATGATGTATGTTTGGTTTGACGCACTCTCCAATTACATAAATGCGCTCGGCTATGCAGAGGGAGGAGAAAACTATCAGAAGTATTGGGTAGACGGAGAGACAATGCATGTAATAGGAAAGGGGATTAACCGTTTCCATACGATCTATTGGCCAGCTATGCTTCTCTCTGCTGGAGTACCACTTCCTAAGGAAGTTATGATTCATGGCTATATTGTGAGTGGGGGGCAGAAAATGAGTAAAACACTTGGTAATGTGATTGACCCTTTCGAAATGATAGAGGCTTATGGGGTGGATGCGGTGCGCCTCGCGCTCCTTCGTCATATTCCTACCTTTGAAGATGGTGATTTTACTCCTGAAAAAATGAAGGAAATCTATAATGCCGATCTTGTAAATGGGCTTGGGAATCTCACCTCTCGTATTATGAAGATGGCGACCACCTATGGCGTTGTGCTTGGTAAAACCAAGGGGGTAGAGTTTCCAGCAGTAAAAGAAAAATTAAATAGTCTGCATCTAAGTGCGGCTATCAGTGAAATATGGGTCCGTATTGCGAGTCTCGACAGTTTCATACAAAAAGAGGAGCCATTTAAAAAAATAAAGGTGGATGAAGAAGGTGCTAAAAAAGACGTTTTATTTTTACTTGGAGAACTTCGAGCTATTGCTGAAGACCTGAAAATTTTTCTTCCAGAAACATCGAAAAAAATAATTGACTTGATTAAAGAAAATAAGATGCCAGAGAGTCCATTGTTCCCGCGTAAAGATTAGTAGTATGTATTTTGATGCCCACTCACATTTACACGGCAAAGAATATGACCTTGATAGGGAAGAGGTACTTGCCCGAATGAAAGAGCAGCAGGTAGAAACAATTGTTGTTGGCACTGATAGAGAAGAATCTACGCGGGCAGTTGCATTTGCCACTAACACTCAAGGTGTGTGGGCAACCATAGGACAACACCCTGTCGATAGAGAGGAGGAAATTTTTGATGTTGCTTTCTACAAAACATTGGCCGAGAGTAAAAAGGTGGTGGCTATAGGGGAATGTGGGCTTGATTATTTTCGTACCGATCCTGCTAAACTTCCACTTGAGAAGGAAAGACAGAAGAAGTTATTCATTGAGCAAGTTGAACTTGCAGCACTTCTCAATCTCCCACTTATGATTCATTGCCGCCCTAGTATAGGGACAATGGATGCTCATGAGGAGCTCGTAAGTATTCTAAAAGAATATGTAGGGAGGCATAAGGCACATGCGCTACGAGGTAATATTCATTTCTTTACAGGGACTCTTGCAGTTGCCAGGGAGTATCTTGAACTTGAGTTCACCCTTTCTTTTCCGGGGATCATCACTTTTGCTCATGAATATGATGAGGTGATAAAAGAAATCCCCGCCACAAGTATTATTTCAGAAACTGATAGTCCCTATGCAACCCCAGTACCGTATCGCGGTAAGCGAAATGAGCCAACGTTTGTAATAGAAACAGTAAAGCGTATTGCTGAACTCCGCGGACAAAGTCTTCCTAAAATGAGCGAGCAAATCAGGCTTAATGTAAACAGGGTTTTCGGGATTTAAATGATAAGGGGGGCATAACGCATTTGACCAAATAGGGGTATTTGCTAGTATCGGGACAGTACATTATATGGGGGACTCCCCATGAGCCAATTAAAGATCGTGCGTCACCATTCTGGTATTATGGTGGCAAGGCAGCATCGAGATAAGCGCTTGCGACCGACTGTGGTACTCCTGCTTTATCGTGTGATTGATGGGCAGTACCAGGCGCTCTTAGTGCGAGGGGCAAACAAGCCCTTCCCACTTCACTTTCCTCAAGGAGGGATCGAGCCTGAAGAAGACGTGCTCCAAGCCTTTTATAGGGAGGGATTTGAGGAGCTAGCGCTTCCAAAGGAGGCTGTCCAGTCTGTGGAGTATGTGGGCTACAAGGTAAGCTTCAAGCCACAGAGAAAGGAGCACGAAAAGTTCAGGGAGGGGTCGTTGTACTTCTGCTTTGCAGCGGAGTGCAACACCAGCTTTGAGCCTACCCTTAACGAAGAGAACCTGGAGTACGGATGGTTCCCGTTTTACGAGGCAAGAAGGCTGTTTGTGGGCGAGGGGAAAAAGTCTGCCTCAGTCCGTTCGCATGAGTTCTTGGTCAGTTTCCAGCACAAGAACCTGTTTTAGAGGCCGGCATCCATGTGGTGCCGGCCTTCGTCGCACCCTTGTTGAGGGTACTTTATTGTGGTAGGCTAAGCCCCACGTGTTCATAATTACTTGCTGCCCATAGGCGGGGTAGGCCAAAGGCCAATAGTAGGCTCATATTGCAAGAGAGAGCTCAGTATCTAAATATTATCGGTTAGTTTGTAAGTTACATGGCCACAAAAGCAGTAGCAGAAAAAGAGAGGGACGAAGATCGAAAGGCCTTTTACGAGATTGGTTTTTTGCTCGTTCCTGACATGACCGAGGAAGAGGCGAATGCAAAACTTGCCTCACTCATCGGACATATTGAGAGTAAGGGGGGTGTTATTAAGCTTTCAGTTGCACCTACCAAGCGTGAACTTACCTACCAAATGCTTCAAGTAGTAGGGAGTAAGCGTATGAAGTGGAATGATGCTTATTTTGGTTCAGTTTCTTTTGAGTATGGAGTAGGTGATATTAAAGCACTTACAAAAGAAGTAGAAACAATGCCAGAAGTAGTTCGTGCACTTGTGATTGAAATTCCAGCAGAAGCTTTCACTCCTCGTGAGCGTCGCATTCCTACATCTCACAAAACAGAAGAAATGAAAACAGAGGGGGCAACGGTTCCAACTGAAGGAGAGGTGTTGACTGAAGCTGAGCTCGATAAGACCATTGATAGTTTGATAGTAGAGTAATACAATTGTTGTATGTATATCAACAAGGCTATTA
Organism: uncultured Candidatus Saccharibacteria bacterium; assembly: GCA_964541455.1. GTDB lineage: Bacteria > Patescibacteriota > Minisyncoccia > Phycocordibacterales > JAKFXT01 > JAKFXT01. The sequence continues at coordinate 25,453 of CAZIPS010000009.1, forward strand.
TCTACGGGAACCTGACGCGAGACCCAGAACTTAAGTCGCTTCCTTCAGGTATTCAGGTTGCCACCATGGCAGTTGCCACAAATCGAGTCTATAAAGACAAGAATGGAGCACGACAGGAGTCAACTGATTATCATAATGTAGTAGTATTTGGTCGCCAGGCTGAAACTGCCGCACAGTACCTACGCAAAGGCAATGGAGTTTTTGTGGAGGGGAGGATGCAGACACGTAGTTGGGATGCAACTGATGGTACTAAAAAGTATCGCACTGAAATTGTAGCTGACCGTGTCCAGTTCGGACCAAAAGGAGGTATGAGTGGGGGCGCACAGACACAGGGAGGAAGTCAGGTACCACCAAAAGATGATGGGCACGATGGAGGGGCGATAGATTATCCAGAGGATGAGATCAACCCAGAAGATATTCCCTTCTAGTTGAAACTTCCGTATTTGGCACATTTCTTCGTTGCTTCGCTTGTTTGCTTCTGCGCAGTACTAGTTGTACAGCTTAGTCGCAAGCCAAGCTCACGCCTCGAACTATGCTCAAATTCAAAAGTTTCAAAAAATTAAAATTAGAAAAATTATTATGAACAAACAGTGTTACTTTTCCCAAAACAATATCAAGTATATTGACTATAAGGACACAGAACTTCTTAAGAAGTTTCTTAACCCACATGGTCGTATGCTAAGTGGGCGTCGTACAGGCGTATCTGCTAAGAGTCAGCGCAAGTTGGCTCTCGCAGTAAAGCGTGCACGTTTTATGGGACTTCTCCCATACGTTGCTCGTTAAGTTGTTAAAACAAAAACCCCTCCCTGGCTAGCCGGGGAGGGGTTTTTGTTTGGCCACTATATTATTGCTTTTCAGCACGCTCACTATACTCTCCTGTAGTGGTATTTATAACAATATAATCACCTTCATTAATGAAAAGGGGGGTGTTTACGGTAATGCCATTTTCAAGTTCTACCTGCTTCATGGCGTTTCCTGAGGTATTCCCCTTAACAGCTGGAGGCGCAGACACTACTTTAAGGGTTACTTTAACAGGGAGGCGGAATCCAACGATACGGTCTTCTTCAAAAGTCATCATATCGACAACAGTATTTGCTTTCATGTATTTACCGGCATCTCCCACAAGTTGCTCCTCAACCTTAAAACGCTTCGATGGATCATTCTCCTCGCAGAACCAAAATTCTCCCTTGCTATGGTAGAGGAACTTCACTTTGCGTGTATCAATATCAGCTTCTTCTACTTTCTCAGTTGCATGGAATGAGCGTTCGAGCGTCTTGCCGGTAATAATGTTGCGAAGCTTGGTTTGGTTCACCGGCTTACGCTTTTGCATGCGAAATACGAGGAACTCCAATACTTCATAGAGTTCACCGTCTAGCTCAATGATTTTTTTATTAGTAATTTCGTTATATGCGAGGACTGCCATAGGTTTCTAAATAAGCAATAATGTTGAGCATTCTAGCCAAAATAGGTGGTTTTGTCGAGGTAACCTTTTTGGGGGTTCTAGTGTTGTAGAAAACACTAAGAAGGGGTATATATAGGACATGAATCTTTTAGACAGCACAGATTACCATACTCTAAGTGATGAGGAGCTTTTCACTATAAGCCTTACAAAGCCACAGCTTTTTGCGCTTGTGGTAAGGAGGTATGAGGCCGCTTTTTTACGTAAAGCACTCCAAATATTAAAAACAAAGGAAGCTGCAGAGGATGCAGTACAGGAAACTTTTACTAAAATATATTTTAAGGCAAAGTATTTTGAATCACGAGGCGAGGGCTCTTTTAAGTCATGGGGCTATAAGATTTTGATGAACACTACTTTTACTCACTATCAGAAGGCTCGTCGGGGGAATGTGGTACAGCTCCCTGAAGAATTTGAAGAATTTTTGCCTGACTTAGGGGGAATTGCTTTTCAAGAGCAGAAAGAACTTGCCGACTACATTGCCTCAATCTTTGTAAAGATGCCAGATGCTATGGCGAGCGTACTTAATAAGTTTTTTATAGAAGGGAAGAGCCAAGAAGAAATCGCTGAAGAGGAGGGTGTGTCAGTTGGTTCGGTGAAGACGAGGGTGTATAGGGCTAAGGAGGTGTTTAGAAGCTTCCTTACGTCTCATCCTTTGTAACTTTTTTAAAAATTAGTAGTTTTAAAATTATGAAAAAGATACTCACGCTAGAAAACAAAATAATGGGAAGGGTGTACGCGATCTACCTTGTGCGCAAGGCAACTTCTCCTCGCGTGCTGGTGGGGGTAGTGGGGCTTTTAGGATGTGTACAAATACTTTTATCGGTATCGGTAGTGCACGTGCTTCAAAACATTCCCCTTGGGCAACCTTCGGCGTGGTACGCATTTTTTACTAGTGCGGTTATAAATACGCAGCATGTGGTACAAGTAGCCCTTCTCCTTGTCCTTACATCACTTACATATTACGCAATTACGTTAGCTAGAGAGATTGAGGTAAGAGAAAGGGTAGTAGTATAAAGTAAAAAACCCCCGCTTACGATAGTAAGCGGGGGTTTTTACTTAAGCTTCTTGTAGTTCTTTAAATTTTTGTTTTATTTCTTTAACGATTTCTGCTTCGATTTTAGGATTCTCCTTAAGGAAGGTTCGCGTCGCATCGTACCCACGGCCCATTTTTACTTCACCAAAGGAATATGAGGCACCTGACTTCTGGACAATATTGTACTTCTCTCCAAGTGCGAGAATTTCTCCTTGTTTTGAAATACCTTCGCCATAGAGAAGGTCAAATTCGGTTTCTCGGAATGGTGCTGCCACTTTATTTTTCACTACCTTAACACGCACGCGTCCACCCACTACTTCTTCACCCTTTTTAATCTGAGCGATGCGGCGGATATCAAGACGCACGGAACAGTAGAACTTGAGTGCTTTACCTCCAGGGGTTGTTTCTGGGTTACCGAACATAACGCCAATTTGCATGCGTATTTGGTTGATGAAGATAACAATTGTTTTACTTCGAGCAACAATAGCAGTGAGCTTGCGTAGTGCTTGGCTCATGAGACGTGCCTGTTTTCCTACATGCATTGCTCCCATGTCCCCCTCAATCTCATCTTTCGGGGTAAGCGCTGCTACTGAGTCGATAACCACAATATCAAGCTTGCCTGAACGAACTAAACTTTCACAAATCTCAAGACCTTGTTCTCCTGTATCAGGTTGGGAAATAAGTAGCTCATCAATTTTTACACCTAACTTTTTAGCATACTCTGGGTCCATGGCATGCTCTGCATCGATGTAGGCACAGACACCACCTTTTTTCTGTGCCTCTGCAATAGCGTGAAGGGCAAGGGTTGTTTTACCAGATGATTCTGGTCCAAATATTTCGACAATGCGTCCACGAGGGAAGCCTCCAATACCAAGAGCGTCATCAAGCCCCATTGACCCGGTAGGAATGGCCTCAACACCAACACGAGGCTTTTCTCCAAGTTTCATGATTGATTCGTCGCCAAACTTGCTCTTGATAGCGGCAATAGTGTCTTCGATACCACGGTTATCTCTCGCTTTTCGCTCCTCTGCTTCTTCCTCTTGCTTTGCTGTTTTTTTCTTAGCCATGGTGTTAATTAGGTTTTTTATAAATAAGCTCAAGTCGTTCTTCAGCCCTACGGTTGAAGCGATCAGTCGCCTTTATGCTTATTATATTATAGCCATTTTGGAGTAACAATTGCTCTCTTAGGACCCCTTTTTCATCAACAAATATCTGACGATCGTTAAGGGTGATGAATGAAATGCGCTCCGCTTTTCCCTCTATGATTAGGAGTGGGTCAGAAAGCATGGCCCCATTTTTGGGGGAAGTAATGGTGATAGTGGGGCCTTTAAAGATATTTTTAGCTTGGTAGACACTATAGATAACGACACTGAACGTAACAAGGCAGATAAGCGCCACAAAAAGGTAGCGTTTGCCGCTTGGGGTCGGTGTTAGGGCTTTCATACGAGCTCCTCGCTCTCTTGGGGAGGGAAGCCATCAGCATCACCTTTAATAAGAACATCACGAGGTTTTGAGCCGTCAGCAGGGCCAATAACTCCTTTTTCCTCAAGCACATCCATAATGCGTGCGGCACGGGCGTACCCAACTTTCAAGCGGCGCTGTAAATAGGAGGTTGAAGCTTTCCCTGCTTTTACTACTACCTCACGGGCTTCTTCATAGAGGTCATCATCCACGTCTCCTTCGCCATCTTCAAGTGCTGAAGCAAAGAGTCCACCTCCTTCGTTGCTTGCTCCTGGGTTTAGGTTGATTTCAGAGGGAGGAATATGCTCACCTTCTTTGATAAGATACTTCACCACTTTTTTAAGTTCAGTTTCTGTAACGTAAGGAGATTGTACGCGCTGTGGTTGGGCCATGTCGGAAGAGAGGTAAAGCATATCTCCAGCGCCAAGCAGCTTTTCAGCTCCGCCCATATCAAGAATGGTACGCGAGTCGATTTGGGAAGCTACCTGGAGCGCAATGCGTCCAGGAATATTTGCCTTGATAAGTCCTGTAATAACGTTTACCGACGGACGCTGTGTTGAGAGGATAAGGTGGATACCCACAGCACGACTCATTTGTGCAAGGCGAACAATAGCCGCTTCAAGCTCGCGTGGGTATGTTTGCATAATGTCGGCCAATTCATCGATAAAGATACAGATGTAAGGCATCATCTCTGGGGTTTTGGCTCCTTCAGGAAGGCCGCCCTTACGTTTTATGGTTTCAAGTGCTGGGGTGAGGACATTCTTGTGGTATGAGTCAATGTCACGTACCGATTCTCCCTCAAGAATGTCATAGCGGCGGTCCATTTCTTTAGCTGCCCATTTAAGTGCAGCAATTGTTTTCTTTGCATCGGTGATAACTGGGTTAAGGAGATGAGGGATACCATTATAGAGGGTGAGTTCTACACGCTTTGGATCGATCATAATAAAGCGGAGATTGTCAGGGGCGTTTCTATAGAGAAGTGAGGTAATGAGTGTGTGAATCATGACGGACTTACCAGAGCCTGTGGTACCTGCGATGAGTAAGTGAGGCATTTTAGCAAGATTTCCAAAATATGACTTGCCAGTAATACCGCGACCAAGCGCCATAAGTAGTGGTTTGTCAGATTGAGCGAACTCGGGGCTCTGGAGCATGCTTCCAAGTCCCACAATAGATTTAGTACTATTTGGGACTTCGATACCCACAAGTGATTTACCAGGAATAGGAGCTTCAATACGAACGGGGTACGCAGCAAGGGCAAGTTCTAGGTTTTGCTGGAGGGCTACGATTTTCTGGAGACGCACTCCTTCGGCCGGTTTCATGGCATAGCGTGTCACTGTGGGTCCAATTGAAATCTCATCCATCTCAACCGCAATCCCAAAGTTTTGGAGGGTTCGTTTAATGATGTTGGCGTTTGCCTTTATGTCACCAACACCTGGCTTTCCGCGGTCTACCTCAAGAAGTGAGAGTGGGGGAGGGTTAAAGGTAGTTGCTTGGAAGGGGAAAAGGGGACTTCCTCCGGAAGAAGCTTGTTCTCCCGTAAACCCTTCTCTAACAACAGGCTCTTCCTCAAATGTTTCCTCTACTTGATGAGTCACTTCTTCGTGGACAGGTAGTGCTTTACTTTCTTCTCCAATTGCTTCAACCGCTTTGTTAACCACCGCCTCAAGGTCTTTGGGTGCTTCTATAGGAGAAGCAAGTTCTGTAGCTTCTCCCTTTTTAGTAAATAGTTTTTTTATGATTTGGGTAACACTACTAAATGAAATTCGGTTAAGTCCAAGTGGAAGTTCAAAGAGTATAAGGAAAGAGATAATAAGCACAGCAAGCACTACAAGGTAACTTGCTTGTGCTCCAAAAAAATACACAAGAGGAAGGGTGAGGTAGTGGCCAATTGACCCCCCGTTTCCTGGGGCAATAAGTTCAAGTAAAACAATGCCGCCAAGGAAAAAGAGAAGACTTCCCAAACCTCTATGGCCACTCTCTTCCTCTTCCTTTTTCTCACTACCAAGGGATACTGCCAAAATAAAAGAGAGGGCGGGAATAAGGTAGTATCCAACGCCAAGGAGTAGAGAGAAAAAAGTATAGAGGTAGGTTCCCGCAACGCCGGCGCCACCTTTCCGACTTGCAAGAATGAGGAGAATACCAAACGTAAAGAAAACCACTGCAAGTACACTACGGCGTGTCTCGTGTTTGAGGTGCGAAAGTAACACCGTGTTTTTAAAGGTTTTTCCGAAGCGTTTTGCGGTACTATGTTTCTCTTCTTTTTTACGTGCCATATACAAGCACTATGATACCATGTGCTATTTATTTTTTTTAAACCCAAAAATAGAGAAGTTGTCTATATGGAAGTCTCTAAAAAACGATATAATGGACATACCCTTGTCTTAGATTACGAGAAGTAAAAAAGTGGCAAAATTTCTAAAAAGTAGTAAAAAGACAATATCTAAGACTTTTAAGATATGGACAGACTAGACAAAGAAAAGGACAAATACCTACCCACGTCCAATAGGGATACTTTGGGAGATATAGACCCTAATAATATAAGTTTTTTTAAGGACAATAGTTATTTTGTCTTTTCTTATAAAAAAGCGGTCAAACTTCTAAAGGCAGTGTACTTTATCACCGAGTCTTTTAGCTTTAACAATAGTGACCGTGAAGAGCTCCGTCTTTTGAGTCGGAAAGCAGTCAAGGACATTGTCGCTATTTATTCAGTGCATAAAAAGGAGAGAGAGCAAGCACTTTTCTTACTTGAGGAGCTCGAAAAAACAATACTTTCTCTGTTTGCCCTTTTTGAGGCGCTTTCAATGGTCGGATCCATATCAATGATGAATGTTGTTATTTTCATTGCTGAATATCAGCAGATACTTGAGACACTTATAAAGAACAATGAGAAGGAGGAGGCAAAAAGTGAAATGCCTGTGTTTGCGAGAGATTTTTTTGCTATACCTAAAGACGAGAGGGAGAAAGTAAGTGCAATAACAAGGACGACTAAGCAGGGATCTGATAAAGGACAGTATAGGACAAAAGAATCCAACATGTCCTTTAAAACCCTTACAACAGATAACCTACGTAATGTGGCAGCTACGAACAACGAGGGGAGTTTTTATAAAGGACATACTGTTGAAGTAGGGAGGGTGAACCGAGGATTAATGAATAGCCGCTCTGAACTCATTGTTAAGGAAGTTAAAGACAAAGGGTCAGTAACTATTAAAGACGTGTCTAAGTTAATGAAGGACGTGAGCGAGAAGACTGTTCAACGAGAGCTGATCGCCCTTGTATCAAACGGTGTCCTTAAAAAGGAAGGAGAGAGGCGTTGGAGCCGTTATTCTTTGGCTTAGTTTGTGTTTCGTCCCCGAACCCTTTTAAAGGGGTGCCTCTTCTATTTTTTAAGTAATTTCTCCCACTTAAAACGAAGTAAAATAAGGCCTTTTTAATACTACATAATGAGCCCATATTGGTTGACTTTTGACCCTTTTTATGCGAATATCGAGATGTGGATTATTCAGCATTTTGGTGGTTTTTCTGGGCATTTTTTGACTCACATTTGTCGAGTCATATGAAGAGGCTCGCATTGTTATAGCCTCTTTGGCCAAAAAACTTCCACTCTGCACAGAGGGTTATCCACAAATGGTTTTTGGAGTAGGAAACTCTAAAGCCTATAATTCTTTCTATGGCGGCTTATAGCATTTGCTATACTGTCATGACACTTTTTTGCAAAGTATTTTTGTGCCTCGGCACTAGCTACTTTCGTAAAAGAGGAAGGATACGATCATTGACATTTTAATACTGGAAATCGTTGCACGATTTCAGAACAAAAAATTACAGAAACTCTTCGTCCTGTTTTTTCACTGCTATGTCCGCATGTCCATTAACATCTTGATAGCTAAACCGCTTATGTTTCGTCGATAGCGAAATGTGAGCGGATTAGTGAATGTGTATGTGTTTAAGGTTTGTATCGATAGTACAGATCGTAGATGTGTACATAAAATGCATAGAACTTTTGGTAGTCGAACCAAGGGAGTACTTCTGTGCATGTAAGTAGTTTCCCGTATTTTATTCGCGAGAAACTATTTTATAAGTAACAATATATGAATTTGAAAACTTCCAAAACCGCAAAGCTTATAGCTGGCGTGTCAGGAGTTGCGATTGCTTTCTCATTGGCAATTGGTGCTGCAGTAGCTCCGGCTTCTGCTGCAACTGTTGATGATTTGATGGCTCAGATCACTGCTCTTACTGCTCAGTTAAACGCATTGAAGGGAACTTCAGGAAGCACAATGACTACCGGCTCATTTAATACCGATCTTTCGATGGGTATGACAAATGCTGATGTCAAAATGCTTCAGATGGTTCTCAACAAATCAGCCGATACTATGGTAGCTAGCTCAGGAGCTGGTTCTCCAGGTATGGAGTCAACGTACTTCGGTGCGAAGACCAAGGCTGCTGTTATTAAGTTCCAGGCTAAGAACAAGATTTCTCCTGCTTCAGGATACGTAGGTCCAAAGACCCGCGCACTCCTTAACAGCATGGGTGGTGTCTCAACTGGTACTGGTTCAACTGGCACAGGTACTACTGTAACTACTGGCACTGGCCTTTCAGTCATGTCAGCAGTTCAGCCTTCAGCTAACCTTGCTCCTGCTTCAGCTGCTCGCATTCCTTTCACTAAGGTTACCCTTACCGCTTCAAACGACGGTGATGTAACTGTGAATGGTGTTGTTGTAGAGCGTTCAGGTCTAGCACAGGACGCTGTATTCGCTGGTATCGTTCTCCTTGATGAGAATGGTATGCAACTCGGTATCGCCAAGACACTTAACTCTAACCACCAGGTAACTGTTGGTGATCCTTTTGTGATCAAGGCAGGTCAGTCTAAGACTGTGACTGTTGCTGGTAACATGGCTTCAAGCCTTGCTAACTACGCCGGTCAGGTTGCTGTGCTTAACGTTGTTGGTGTTAACTCATCAGCTACTGTGAATGGGTCTTTCCCAATCTCAGGTGCTGCTAACACAATCAACGCTACACTTTCTCTTGGTACTGCTCAGTTGGCTGTGTCATCATTTGACCCCTCAACAAGTCAGACTAAGGAAATCGGAACTACTGGTTACAAGTTTGCTGGTGTTCGCTTGACTGCAGGTTCTGCTGAAAAGATTCGACTTTGGTCAATCCGTTTCAACCAGTCAGGTTCAGCTTCATCTAACGACCTTGCTAACATTCAAGTGTTCGTAGATGGCACTGCATACCCAACAACTGTTTCTTCAGATGGTAAGTACTACACTGCATCATTTGGTTCAGGTCTTGTTCTCGACAAGGGTCTTGCTAAGGATATTTATATCCAAGGTGACATTGTTGGATCAGGAGCTGCTGGACGTACAGTGAAGTTTGATATCTACAAGACTACAGATATCTACATCTCTGGTGAAACTTACACTTACGGTATAACTCCGACCGCCTCTAATACTGGTTCAGCAAGTGATTCAACCTCAGAATTCACTACCTCAACTCCATTCTTCGATGGTTCTAAGGTAACTGTATCTGCTGGTTCTGTAACCACTATTAGTAAGGCAAACTCTGTAGCTGCTCAGAACATCGCTGTTAATGTACCTAACCAGGTACTCGGTGGTTACCAAGCAGATATCAAGGGTGAAGCTATTACTGTTCAATCAACCACATTTACTGTTTCAACATCAACAGCAAGTCTTGGTGGATTGCTCACGAACGTTTCTCTCTATGATCAGAATGGTGCTGTCGTTGCTGGTCCAGTTGATGCTACTGCTTCAACTACCGGTACACTTCAGACCATCACCTTCACTGACACGATTACCTATCCAATAGGTCTTCATGTTTACACCCTTAAGGGTAAGGTGCCTTCATCAAGCGCTAACAACGGATCAGTTGTGACTGTTCAGACCAACCCTGGTTCATGGACTAACATCACTGGTCAGACTACAGGTAATACTATTTCACTCTCAAGTTTGAGCGCGTTTAGTATGAATCCTGTAACGGTGAAGGGTGCCACACTTGCAATCGCTGTTGGTTCTTCACCTGCTGCTCAAACTGTAGTAGCTGGTGCTCAGAAGCTCACCTTTGCAACTTACAGCCTTAACGCTACTCAATCTGGTGAGGATGTTCGTTTCTCAACGATCCCTCTTCGCCTGACTCTTGGTTCAGCTGGAACTGCTAACAACCTTTCAAGTTGTCAGCTCTGGGATGGTACAACTGCTTTGAACACTGGTTCAAATGTAGTCAACCCTACTTCTTCAGTTGCAAGTGGAGATAGTGTTACATTTACTCTTGATCAGTCTTTGTCAGTTACTAAAGGAACCTCTAAGACCTTAACCTTGACATGTAATCTTTCTAGCAATGCACTTGCTGGGCAGAGTTACGCTTGGGGTATCACTAATGGGGCTTCAATTGCAGTTACAGGCGTAACTTCATCTAATGATGTAAGTGAGTCTATAACTCAATCTAATGGTTCAACAATGACTGTAGGATCATCAGGTACGCTTACTGTAAGTGGTATTAACACCTCTACCTATAAGATAGTTGCTGCTAACACTACTGGTAACGAACTTGCTCGCTTCAACCTTCGTGCTGAAAACGAACAGGTAAACGTTGAAAAGGTTGGTCTTACTCTCACTTCTGGTTCATCTGCTGATCTTGTGAACGGTCAGGTGACCCTTTGGGACGGATCAACTCAGATCGGTGTTATTGATTTCACTGGTGTAACCACTGCCAGCTCAACTCTTACTACTTCACTTTCTGTAGCTAAGGGAACTGACAAGGTAATTGTTGTTAAGGGTGACCTTAGCCGCATTGGTACTGGTGAAGCAGGAACTCCTGGTCGCCTTATCAAGATTGACTACAGCTCTCTAGAAGGTAAGGGTGCAAACTCTGGTACAACTGTTTACGGTACAGGATCAACATCCTTTGCTGGATCACGTGTACAGAAGAGTTACCCTGTAATCACTGTAGCTGCTGCAGCTACAACTCCTGCTGAGGGTAATACCAACTTGGTAAAGGTTACTGTTGCTGCTAACGCTTCAGGTGATATTGTGATGAACAAGCTCACCTTCGGTGTTGCATCATCAACCTTCGTAGCTGATCGCTTCGAGTTTATTGGCCCAACTGGTAACGTTTCAAGCTCTACTGCTATTATCATGAGCAGCGCTTCAACAACCGGAACTGTATACTTCGACAGTACAACAAATACTGACGATCGTTACATCCAGGCTAATACCTCAAAGGACTTCTACTTCAAGGGTATTAACATCAACCTTACTGGTGGAACCAACTCTGACCAAGGTACAATCACTGTCACTCTCAAGGGTGATACTGCGTACCCAACGCTAGCTGGTAGCTACCTCATGGCTTCTTCTACTGTCTCAGGTTTGAGCGCACAGAAGACACTATGGTCACCTATCTCAACTACGAGCCCTAACACAATGCGTGATATCACCGCTGGCCCAGCGTATGACGACTGGACAAACGGTTACGGTATCCAAGCAACATGTTCAGGTTCTCCAATGGTGCTAGGTCAGGATTGTACTGGTGTAACACTCACCAAGTAATCTTGAGGTTGGCAGTCGTTAGGTCAGCAATGATCTAACTATGCAACAAAAACCCCGCCTTACGGCGGGGTTTTTGTTTTGTGTTATACTTTGCATATATGTCTAAAAAAATCTCGAGCGTTATAGGAATAGGGCTCATTGTAGTCATACTTGGCTTTTTATTTGTGAAAAAAGAAGGGAGTCATGTAGCAAATGAGAACATTTCTCCCGAAGAAGCTGCTACTACAACAAAAAGTGGAACAGGGTCCTTTAACACAACCCCTGTAACCGCCTCTTATAGCGTAATTGATAAAAGCAATGAGCCGGTTAAAGTACAACCTCCTCAAGGGGTACTTTCTCGCACTGTTACTGGCGCAAAACAGCCGCTTATTGATCGTGTTAAGGTGCTCCAAGATACTTTAACTAAAAATCCGAACTCACTTTCAGACTGGCTCGAACTTGGGGTGCTCTACAAAAATGCCAATGATTATGAGGGGGCGCGCCTTGCCTGGGAGTATGCAGGAGTCATAAGACCTTCAAACGTGGCTTCTTTTACTAACTTAGGAGATTTGTATCAGTATTACATAAAGGATTTTCCAAAAGCTGAAGAGGCGATGAATCAAGCGATTAAAAATGATCCAACGCTTCTCGATGGCTATATGCGCCTCTTTAATCTCTATGCATTGTCGTATAAAACAGAAACAACACTTGCCACAGACACTTTGCGAAAGGGGATAGAGAGAAATCCAAATGGAGTATTACTTATGATTGCGCTTGGGGATTACTATAAAGGAAGGGAGGCGTATCCAATGGCAAAAATGTCATACGAACAAGCGCTTTCTGTCGCAAAAGCGTCCAATAACACTGATCAAATCGCGGAAATCACCAATCTTATCAAAGCACTACCGTAATGGAGAAACTTCTCACCAACTCATTTTTCAAGCAAGTATTAAACTTTTTTGTGTTGGTGGTGGTTGCATTCGTAGCGCTTTTGGGGATTTCTAAGTTTTCGCATATTTTCGCTCAGGAAGGGGGAGCAAGCATTTTCCACTTTATAGAAGAAGTAAATTAAATACTATGAACATGTTTATGAAAGTTGAGGTTTCAAAGGAGCAGAATGTTTGGAACTTCCTTTATTCGGTAGCGTTTCTTGTTTTTGTAGGAGCACTTACCACTATCCTTAAAAATTCTCCACAAGGACTTCCTACATCGATCCCGCTTTTTGACGCGTTGCTCATAGTACTTGCAACATTTAGGATTATTAGACTTTTTGTGTATGATCGCATTACTAAGTGGCTACGAGATATTTTTGCAGATTTTACTGAAGGGCCAGGTAAAACGATGGGTGACCTCTTGGGATGTCCTTGGTGTATTGGGATATGGGCAAGTGTGATAGTAACTTTTTTCTATTTCCTAACTCCAATGTCTTGGTTTCTTATTCTTGTGTTGGCAGTCGGTGGAGTGGCTTCACTTTTACAGTTAGTAAGCAACATGATTGGCTGGCGTGCAGAGCTCCTTAAAATTAAAGCTCAGGAGAAGGTGGGAGAAAGGGAAGTAACCTCAACAAGTTGCGGCGCAAGATAAATAAAAGCCGCCATGAACTTTTGGTCCATGGCGGGTAAGAACGAACGAGGGTTTTCACCTCATTTCCCATCGATCTTGGCGGGCATTGGCGCTTTGCCATTCACCGCTTGTGAAGGAAGGAAGAAATGCCCGAGAAGGGAGGTGTCGAAGTCCTTACCTCCTTCTTCGTCGAAGGCCAGTACCAAGAAGGTGCCCCCAGGATAGTTCGTGGGGGTGGTGTTCCCGGAACCCCTCCCGAACGTCGGCCCCAAGCCGAGGCTGGTTGCGGAGCTCAGGATATGTCCGAGAACTCCGCCCACACCGAAGCTTGAGCCTTCGCTGGTAACCCCACTCGCCGCCGAAACGGCGTTGATGAGGGACACCAGGATCACTTTCCGGAACCCAGGCAGTCCCGCGACATGACGCATGGCGTCGTTTTGGACTATCGAAAAGTCCGTCTTGTTGCCAGCATCACCCTTCGTGATGACGGTGATGGTGCCGAGGCACATCGACTTTTCAATGATGTTGGGCGACAGCTCTGGCGGAGTGATCTCCTCTACCTCCACCTTGCTCCCGACTTGCGTGAGAAGCGTAGGGAAGGGGGAGAAGATGAGGGTGGTGTGGCCTGATTGGCCATCCACCACTTTCGATTCCGGCAGGAATTTCTTGTTGTATCGCACACCGCAGAGTTTCGTTGCCATCGCGATGAACGGCACGCTCGCGGATCCCGGCGTATTGCCGAGGGCCGTGAAGATCCCCGGTGAGGGTATCGCTGGTGCTCCAGTTGTCCCAGGGAGTAGCGCTTGTGAAGTTCCACCATTGAAGGTGATGTTCTGGATGTTGCCAGCATTGCGGGCGTCCGCATTGCCAGCAACAACGTCCTGCGAACCGTTGATGGTTGCTGTTGCTGTTTGCCCGAAGGCGCAGTTGGCAAACAACAACCAGAGTGCTGCTACAACGAGCTTATGCATGAAGTTCTCCTTGTTGGTTCCGGTGGCGCGATGCGCCACCGGTTACTGCAGGTTTCAGCCCTTGCCTCCACCTCGGCTGGCATTCGAATTGATCTCGATGCCAAACCGGATGGTGGCTGCTCCATCGCCACTGCTCGTCGCGGATCCGTAGGCCCGCTTGTAGTTGTTGGCGCTTGCGCCGAACTGGTCGGCGTAGGCGCTGCCGCCATGGTTCATTTCGAAGTAGCTGTCGGCGAACCCGCCGCGAGCACCGGTTGAAACGGTACCGCTTGCCCATGGGGTTGCTGAGAACGAAGCGGACAAGCCGCTTCCGTTGCTCACGCTTCCACCCCAAGTTGCACGCTCGGTGTTGTAGCTGAAGCCCCCACTTGAGGTGCTGGCCGAACTGGTGGTGGCCCAGCCGCTGACGCGGTGGTCACCCCCCGTTGAGACCCATTCCTGGGCGTTGGCGGTGGAGGCGAACATGAAGCAGGACAACAGCAGGGTGGCAAGCCACCCCAAAAACATCGATTTTTTCACGATCATTCCTTTCTTTTGGTTGACAAAAAACTCGCTCAAATAAGGCTTTCCATAAAGAAAAGCCCAATCTGGGCTTATTTACATAATAACACAATACTATGCATTTTGTCAAGTTATATATTCTTATCATTGACTTTGCTTTTCTCTGTAGTAAGCTCTATATCAATAAGGCCACGAAGACAGTAGGTCGTCCGGATTGCAAAAGACGGGCATAAACTGAACCTACCGAGGGTCGATACTCCACCTCTTAAGCGAGGCAGAGGCCTTATGAACGTAAGGTCATTTTTTATGACCGAGACAGTCTAAAAATAAAAGTTTGTAGTTATGGCTATCAATAAAAGTAAAAAGATTGAGATAGTTAAAAAAGCTGAAGACATCCTCAAGGGGGCTTCTTCGGTAGTGTTCGTTAAGTTTAATGCATTTAAAGTTAACGATTCAAACGCAATGCGCAAAGAGTTGCGTAAGCAAGGTGTTGACTACAGTGTCATCAAGAAAACGCTTATGAAGCGTGCGCTCCACGCTAAGGGGATAGAGGGAGAGGAGCCTGTACTTGAAGGCGAGGTTGCTGTTGCCTACGGTGCTGATTTACTTGCTCCAGCTCGTGAAGTATACGAGTTTCAGAAAAAGTTTAAGGATGCGATGGCAATTGTGGGAGGGGTGTTTGACGGAGTCTATAAGAGTAAGGAAGAGATGCTTTCAATTGCAACGATTCCTTCTATGAAAGGTCTTCAGGGTCAATTTGTTAACCTTATCAACTCACCTATTCAGGGATTTGTTATGGCACTAAGCGCGCTTGCAGATAAGAAAGAGGGAAATTAAAAAGATAATTAAACAATCGTATGTCTGAAGAAGTAAAAACAGAAGGAACTCCTGAAGTTCCAGCAAAATTCAAGGACCTTGTTTCTTCAATTGAGAAAATGAGCGTACTTGATCTTCACGAGCTTGTGAAGTTTCTTGAAAAGTATTTTGGTGTTTCAGCCGCCGCGGTAGCGGTAGCTGCTGCTCCTGTTGCTGCTGCAGCTGATGAGAAGAGTACTTTTGATGTAGAACTCAAAGATGCCGGCGCAAACAAAATCGCTATTATTAAGGTAGTTAAGGAAGCTCTCTCACTTGGTCTTGCTGAAGCTAAGGCTATGGTTGACGGGGTACCATCACTCCTTAAGGCAGGTATGAAGAAAGAGGATGCTGAAGCCTTGAAGAAGAAGGTTGAAGAAGCAGGGGGTAAGGTTGAATTAAAGTAGCAATCTACTTTAATTCAACTTTACGGTCGGAGGTTGTGTAGACAACCGAGACGGGGTCGCGCAAATTTTCACTAGAAAATTATGCGTGACAAAGTCGAATTAAAGTAAGTAAAAACTTATTTAAGTTCTACTTTCGGCCGCAGCGCGAAGGCGCGAGGCGGGGTCGCACAAAATCCCAGTAGGGATTTATGGGTGACAGGTTGAATTAAAGTAATACGTTACAGTAGGAAAACCAGTAATGGTTATCAAAAACCTACCCTTCATAGGGTGGGTTTTTGATTTTTTCCCTTATATATTTTGCAAAAACTCGATATGTTACAATAGTCCGATGAATGATACGCTAGGTAAAATTTTTGGCAGTGCGGCAAAGGTGAAAGTAATGCGCCTTTTTATTTTTAATAGTGAGGTGGGGTTTACTGTTCCTGAAGTGTCTGTAAGAGCGGGGCTTTCAGAAGTGGTAACTAAGAAAGAAATACAGAGTTTGCTTAAGGCAGAGTTTATAAAAAAGAAAACGCTCGTCCGTGAGGTTGAAAAAAGGAGCAGAATGGTTAAGGAAAAAGTGCAGGGGTATATCTTTGACGAGCATTTTCCATTTACGTATCAGTTTCGCAATATCCTCATGGAAGCAACGCCTCTAAGGGGAGATGTGCTTATTCGTCGGTTTAACAAGGCAGGTAAAATAAAGCTGATCATTACTTCAGGTATTTTTATACAGGATCCGGAAAGTAGATTAGATCTTATGATAGTGGGGGATAGGCTTAACAAGACCATGCTTGATAAGGTGGTGAGAAACTTGGAAAGTGAAATTGGGCGCGAGCTTCGTTATGCGGTGTTTGAAACGGTTGATTTTAAGTATCGTGTTTCGGTGCTCGACAGACTTGTGCGCGATGTACTTGATTATCCTCACGAGACGCTTCTCGATAGGATGAATTTTGTCGGTGAATAGCTTGTACAATTTCCCTTTGTATTATCCACATAAGAGGCTAGAGCTTGTACGTAAAGTGGTATCATTAAAGTAGTTCAGGTGAACACCTAAGGAACACTACCTTGAGGTTGCTTGAGGTAATACTCGAGCAAAAGTTTTAAAAGTGAGCGAATGATTCGTTTAGTTATTAGCATAATGCCACAGTGTGGCTATTTAGTAGTATGATTTTACAAACATGGGGCGACACGCTTGTTGGTCGTTTCCAAGACGTTGGGGCAGGGGTGGTTGGTTTTATCCCAAATCTCCTTGTAGCAATTATTATTTTCCTTGCTGGATGGGTAGTAGGTTCTTTGGTGGGGAATGTGGTAGCGCGTATCGTGAAGTCGCTACGCGTAGATAATGCACTTGAAAGTGCTGGCATTGGTACTTTACTGCACCGTGCTGGTCTTAAACTCGATGCGGGAAAGTTTCTCGGCATGCTTATTGAGTGGTTTGTGGTGATTGTATTTTTGATCGCCTCGTTTGATGTATTGGGACTTCATTATGTAAATGAATTTTTGGTACAAGTGGTGGCAGGGTATCTTCCTGAAGTTATTGTTGCAGTGCTCGTCCTTCTTGTTGGGGGAGTGGTGGCTGAAGCAATGCAGAAGGTGGTTGCGGGAAGCGCTAAGGCTGCAGCACTTAGTTCAGCCAATTTTCTTGGATCAGTCACTAAGTGGTCTATTTGGACTTTTGCAATCGTGATCGCACTTTCTCATCTTGGGATTGGGGTGGTATATCTCCAAACACTCTTTACCGGTATTGTAGTTGCGCTTTCAATAGCAGCTGGTCTTGCCTTTGGTCTTGGAGGGCAGGACGCAGCAGCGCAGGTGATTGATAAGGTGCGTCGCGATATCGCAGAGCATCGTCACCAGGGCTAACACATCTCATTTATTTTTTGAGATGCTTTTAGCCTAAGCAAAATCACCCCCCCTAAGGGGGTGATTTTGCTTAGGAGCTAAGGGGTATCTACCGACTAAAAATCCTTATTTTTAGGGTTATTTTAAGTTATCCACTCGTTATCCGAACTTATAGTAAAACGTCCCCAAAACGCATTTGACAGGGGGTTTTCTAGGGGGTATACTAGCCGACATTGTTATATGCAAAAGACAGCGAGATCCAAGGACTAGGGTAAACAGCTGTTTGCTGTTTTTCCGAAGTCCGCCTTATGGCGGATTTTCTGTTTTAGAGAAGTGACCGGACGACCATACTTTGATAATAGAATCCCGTTACACTGTGCACCCAATTTGGGGTCTTTAATACGCATAGTGGAAACGGATAGGTCCCAGATACCTGACTACTCGTAAGCGTAGTCAGTGGGACCGGCCTGTTGCCGACTCAAGATATAGGCAACAGGTTAGCAGGTATCATCGAGCAGTATCTCACTGCTTCTCTGTAGTGATACAGAGAGCAACAACTTTCTAGTTAGCACTAGAAAGCGCTCTACGGAAAGCTAGCGGTAGTCGTACGTAGAGCAAAAGCGGTTTTTAAATTTCCTAGTAGGAAATTTAAGAGCATATGGTGGATGCCTTGGCTGTTTATGGCGATGAAAGACGTAGCATAACTGCGATAAGCTTCGGGGAGGTGTCGAGCAACCTTTGATCCGAAGATTTCTGAATGGGGAAACCCCACAAGGAAAAACCTTGTGACCTCACAATTTATTGTGTGGAGCGCACCCTGGGAAGTGAAACATCTCAGTACCAGGAGGAAAAGAAACCAAACAGTATTTCCTAAGTAGCGGCGAGCGAAACGGAAGAAGCCCAAACCTAACCTTTAATTCAGATTTGTTATTTCGCAAGAGATAGCAGTCTGAGTTAAAGGTTGGGGGTTGTAAGGTGACAACGAAGTTTTAAAACTTGGAGAGTTACAAAATTGCATAATAGTGGAAGTTGCTGGAAAGCAACACCCCAGAGGGTAATGGTCCCGTACATTAAATTATTGCAATCTCTTTTGTTGTCATTCTTGAGTAACTCAGGACACGAGTAGCCTGAGCGAATCTGCCGGAACTAACCGGTAAGGCTAAATACATATAGAGACCGATAGTGAACAAGTACCGTGAGGGAAAGGTGAAAAGAACCCCGGCGAGGGGAGTGAAATA
>CAZIPS010000010.1:0-20434 GCA_964541455.1 uncultured Candidatus Saccharibacteria bacterium
ACTCAAGTGTTAGAAAAATTCCCCGCCGCGGAGTACCGCGGCGGGGGGGGGGATTCAGACTTGCCGTGTGGCAATGAATGTTGGGAAGTTGAGGAAGTGCTGCACTGTCCAGCTCACTTGGAGCGGCCAAGGATGTTGCTCCGCCCATTCTTCGAAATTTCCATCACCCATCTCTACGTAACGGGGGTTTTTCATGAAATTGTCGAACACTTCCCGTTGAAGTTCCGTCCCCATGGGGTTGGTCATGTAGCAGAGTTGCTCAACCTTTCCCGGGGCGAAAAGTTCGGCGTAGTTGCTGTACCTGTAGTCGAGGACCCCGCCGGTAATCATCGAGAAGATGAATTTCCTTTTTTTCGCCCCTCTTTGACTTGACGTTGCCCAGCAATGAAGTAGTAGGAGACTCCCTTCACGGGTAAGGAAAATCCCGGGGGTAATAACCCGGCCACTAATTTCGAGCATCATGATAGTGCCTCTTTGGTTAAAGTCTTCGCGTACTTTAGCAAAGTAAGCCTTAAATAGCCACAAGGGCTTTGACAGGGAGAAATGATTTGTTTAAATTGAGCTCAGCAACATAACCCGTTTTTGGAGCGCAATATGGCAATGAGAGATGAGGAAGTTCTTGGCCTTCTTGAGGTTGGCCGGGTTGAGGAGGTTTCCAAGTATCAGCTGAGCGTTAAGCTCTCGGGGAGAGTAGCTCAGCTTTACTGGTATCTCAAGGGGCAAGGGTTTGAAAACAATTCGAGGATGCTCAAGCTGGCCGCGAGGGCGTTGGGCTATCTTGTAGCCAGGGAAAAGATGGGGAAGCCGGTTCTGGTTGGGCCCAACAACCGCGGCATTGATGAAAAAATGCCCCTCCTTCAACTCCTCGGCATAACCCCCGATACGGAGCCTGCGAAGAAAAGGGGCCAAAGAAAGTCCCTCTGACCACCCTTGAGGTCCCCCCGCGCGGCAAGCCGCGCGGGGGCTTATGTTTTTTGTCCTAGTTTGACACCCTCCTTAATCCTTGCTAATATCCTCTCTAAGCACGAAGTTGCTTTTTTTGTTTCAGATAACACTGGAGCGCAAAAGAAACCACCGTTTCTTTAGTGGCTAGGTTACCTTGGGGCAAGTAGCTTATCCCTATGGGGGTAGGTGTTCGCTTAATTTATACATGGCAAAAACATCAACAGTAGTACGCTCACAAAAGACCCCGAAGTTTTCTTCTCGGGCTACTCATCGTTGTTTCCGTTGTGGGCGTAAGCGTGGATATATGCGCGATTTCGATCTTTGCCGCATTTGTTTCCGCGAATTAGCTAACGATGGAGCTATTCCAGGTATTAAAAAATCATCATGGTAAGTGATCCAATTGCAGATTTCATAACAAGACTTAAGAACGCATCTATGGCAGGGAAGGCGACTGTTTCTGTACCTCACTCTAAGATGAAACAGGCTATTGCCGAGATCCTTCTCCGTGAGGGTTTTATCACTGCTTTTGAGAAGAAAGGTAAGAAAGTTAAAAAGTATCTTGAGGTTGCAGTGAAGTACGAAGGAGTAAAGCCTGAAGTACGTGGTGTGAAGCGTATAAGTAAGCTTGGTAAGCGTGTGTACTTTGGCGTACGTGATATTCGTCCAGTAAAGTTCGGACAGGGAATCATGGTACTCTCAACGCCAAAGGGACTTATGACTGATCGTGAGGCTCGCAAGGAAAAGGTCGGGGGCGAAGCACTATTTTCAATTTGGTAATTTATACTTTTATGAGTCGCGTTGGCAAACAACTTATCGGTATCCCTAACGGCACATCAGTGTCTGTTTCAGGTATCACGGTTACTGTAAAAGGTCCTAAGGGGGAGCTTGTTCGCGATTTCCGCCCAGAACTCGATATTTTGGTTGAGGGGGATCATGTGAAAGTAACTCCAAAGAAAGAAGACAAACAAACTATTTCTCTTTGGGGAACTACTGCTTCTCACATTAAGAACATGGTGCTTGGAGTAAACACCCCTTACATGAAGGAACTTATTCTTGAGGGTGTGGGATTTAAATCAGAAGTGAAGGGTGCTGAACTTGTACTTGCATTAGGATTTTCACACTTGGTGCACGTTCCGATTCCAGCAACACTACAGGTAAAAGCTGAAAAGAACGTGATCACTATTTCTGGTATTAACAAAGAAGAGGTGGGATCATTTTCTGCATCAGTGCGCGCGCTTAAGAAACCTGAACCATATAAGGGTAAGGGATTCCGTTATCGCAACGAGGTTATCCGCCGCAAGGAAGGCAAGAAGTCAGTATAGTATTTTGCATATATGGCATACCTTAAAACAACAGTTAGTCAAAAAACACTTGCACGCGCTCGACGTCACAATCGAAGCCGCTCTCACATGGAAGGAACAAGCGAAATCCCTCGCCTTGCGGTCTTTAAGTCAAATCGCTATATTTACGCTCAAGCTATTGATGATAACAAGGGTGTTACGTTAGCCGCAGCAACTTCGCTTAAGGAAAAGAAAGGAACACAGCTTCAAAAGTCAGAAAAGGTCGGTGAAGAAGTAGGGAAGGCACTTCTCGCAAAGGGAATCAAGGCAGTGGTGTTTGATCGTGGAGGATTCCTTTACACTGGTAATGTAAAAGCAGTAGCAGAAGGTGCACGTAAGGCAGGACTCAATTTTTAATATATGCAAGACGAAATTATTACAACTGAACAAGAGGTAACTCAAGGAAACGCTCAGGTTGAAGAGGCGCCTCAGACTATGGCTGCGGAAGAAGCTTCAACGGAAGTTGTTGGAGGAGACGCTGCACCTTCTAAGACAGCAGCTAATCCAGAGTTTCGCCCACGTAACACGCAACGTGATGTGCGTAAGGGTGGTCGTGGAGGAACACAGCGCCGCGGCGCTCGCCGTGAGGAGCGTGTAAAACCTGAATTCGATCAGAAGATTATTTCTATGCGTCGCGTGACACGTGTGGTAGCAGGAGGACGTCGTATGAGTTTTTCAGTTGCAGTAGTAGCAGGGAACCGTAAGGGCAAAGTGGGTGTTGGTACTGGTAAGGCAGGAGACACCGCTGGGGCAATCGAGAAAGCATTTCGTGATGCAAAAAAGCACATGATCACTATCCCTCTTACTAAAAATAGCTCTATCCCCCATGATGTTGAGGCAAAGTATTCAGCTTCAGTAGCTATGCTTGTACCAAGTCGTGGTCGCGGACTCGTAGCGGGGGGCGCGGTGCGCTCAGTACTTGAGCTTGGCGGAGTTACCGATGTGACAAGCAAGATTTTCTCACGTAGTAAAAACGGCATTAACAATGCTCGCGCTACCATCAAAGCACTTGAGGCAATTCGCACTCGTAAGCAAGCTAAAGCAGTAGCATCATCAAAGAACTAGTATGCAAATACACGAACTAAAAAGAGCAACAAAGAACTACAAAGCACCTCGTGTTGGACGTGGAGGTAAGCGTGGTAAAACTTCAGGTCGCGGAACTAAGGGGCAGCTTGCTCGTGCGGGACACAAAGTACGCCCACAAATGCGTGATACTATCAAAAAGATTCCAAAGCTTCGCGGACGCGGACGCAATTTCTTGAAGTCTATCGTACTCCCTAACGTAGTCATCAACCTCTCGCAACTTGAAAAGCATTTCGCAGCAGGGGAGAGCGTCACCCGCGACATTCTTGTTGCTAAGAAACTTGTTTCTATCAACAAAGGAAGTACTGCTCATGTAAAGATTCTTGGGACAGGAGACATCACTAAGAAGCTCGTTATTTCAGACTGTCTTGTATCAGACGCTGCAAAAGAGAAAATCGAGAAGGCAGGAGGTACCATAACACTCTAAACGTATGCAACATATTTTCGGAAAATTAGCACTGGTCATTAAAGACAGTTCGCTTCGTTCACGTCTCTTCTTTGTGATGGGGGCGCTCATTATTTTCCGTATCTTGGCTTCTATTCCTATTCCTGGCGTTGATACTGTGCGTCTCGAATCATTCCTTGCTAACAATCAGTTGGTGGGTCTTTTGAATATTTTTTCAGGAGGAGGGCTCTCTAATCTTTCAATTGTCATGCTCGGTGTGGGTCCTTACATTACAGGGTCTATCATCATGCAACTTTTGACTATGCTTTCTCCTCGCCTAAAGGCGCTTTACCAAGACGAAGGAGAGCTTGGCCGCAAGCGCATGTCTCAATATTCACGCCTTCTAACCGTTCCACTTGCATTCATCCAAGGTGCGAGTTTTCTAGTACTCCTTGAGCGTCAGGGGATTGTAGAACATCTAACGCTCTATCCATTCCTTCTTAACCTATTAGTCATTGCGACAGGCTCCATACTCCTCATGTGGCTTGGGGAGCTTATTACAGAATTTGGTATTGGTAATGGCGTGTCACTCATCATCTTCTCCGGTATTGTTGCGGTGCTTCCTACAAAGGTTGCTCAACTTTCCTTCTCATTTAATACAAGTCAGATTCCTATATATGTTGGGTTTGCTGCGGTGGGACTTTTGATTATTGCCGCGGTAGTGGCTATCACTGAAGCCGAGCGAGCAATTCCTGTCACTTATGCCAAACGTATTCGTGGATCAAAAGTGTTTGGTGGTATTTCAACGTACCTTCCATTGCGTATGAACCAAGCAGGGGTGATCCCCATTATTTTCGCGCTTTCCATTTTGCTTTTCCCACAAATGCTTTTCAACCTTTTGACCTATGTACATAATGACACTATCAATCGCGTAGGAGCATTCTTCAATAACTTGATTGCTAACCACTGGTTCTACGGTATCGCTTATTTCGTGCTTGTATTCCTCTTCACGTACTTCTATACTGCAGTAACGTTTGATCCTGAAACAATCGCGACTAATCTGCAGAAAAATGGAGCTTTTATTCCCGGTGTACGTCCAGGTACTTCAACCGCACTCTATATCAGTCGTATAGTACTCCGCATCACTCTTGTGGGCGCCATATTCCTTGGTTTTATTGCAGTACTGCCGCTTATTATGCAGGGACTCACTGGTATTCAGACTCTAGCGTTAGGAGGTACTTCACTTCTTATCGTTGTGTCTGTAGTACTTGATCTTGTGCGTAAAATTGACGCACAGGTTTCAATGCGAGAGTACTAGATGTGTTAGATAGTGTTTGGCAAAACGTCAGAGTATCCTATCGGTTCTCTGGCGTTTTGCATAAACGTTACAACTTACACTTTTTACGCTACACTAGCCACTATGAATCCACAAACAGCAATTTTTATCGGCCGTTCAGGGTGCGGTAAGGGAACACAGGCGCAGTTGCTTATTGATCATTTGCGTAAAGTCGATCCTCTTCGGGGTATTTATTATCTTGAAACGGGGCAATCATTCCGCAATTTTATTTCAGAAGGAGGGTATTCAGGAACTCTCGCCAAAAAAATTAGCGAAGCAGGACAACTTCAACCTGAATTTTTGGCAGTATGGGCATGGTCACATCTTTTGGTTGACCAGATGAAGGAGAATGAGCACTTAATCATCGACGGGACGCCACGCCGCCTACATGAGGCCCCTGTATTTGATTCGGCAATGAAGTTCTATGGACGCGAAAAGCCGAGTATTGTGTATATAAATGTTAGCCGTGAATGGTCAAAGGAAAAGTTGCTTGGCAGGGGGCGAGGGGATGATACCCACGCTGATATCGAGAACCGTCTCAATTGGTTTGAAACAGATGTGATCCCTGCTATCAACTATTTTAGAGATAATCAGGACTATGCTTTTCTCGAAATCAATGGAGAGCAAACAGTGGAAGAAGTAAACAAGGAACTCCTTGCAAAGATGTTTCATGACTAAACTTAAAAGCGAACAAGATATAAAGTTTCTGCGAGAAGGGGGAAGGCATTTAAGTGTGATAATGCACGAACTAAAAAAGCATGTTCGTGCTGGCAACACAACGCTTCAGATCAATGAGCTTGCAACTAAGCTCATACTCGAGATGGGAGACGAACCATCACTTCTTAACTACAAGCCGTATGGGGCCAATCGTCCGTATCCTGCAACTATCTGTATTTCAATAAATGATGAAATAGTGCATGGGATACCGAATGAAACGGTAAAGACTTTTAAAGAGGGAGATATTGTTGGACTTGATTTGGTACTCACGCATCAGGGGGTGTTTGTTGATATGGCTGAAACAGTAGCGGTAGGGGAGGTGTCCCGTGAAGCTCATGAGCTTATGGACGTGACACGCGAAGCGCTTGAGGTGGGGATTAGCGTTTGTAAGCCAGGGAATAAGGTGGGTGATATCGGATGTGCGATTGAAGCTTTTGTTAAACCCATGAAGAAGTTTTCAATTGTTGAAGAGCTTGGCGGGCATGGCGTGGGGCACAAGGTGCATGAGGAGCCTTATGTGGCTAACTTTTGTATGAAGGAAAAAGGTCCTACGATGGTGCCAGGGATGGTACTTGCACTTGAGCCTATTATTAATCTTGGGACAAAGCACGTTGTCTTGGAGGATGATGGCTATACGTTTAAAACGGCAGATGGAAAACTTTCTGCTCATTTCGAGCACACCGTGCTTATTACTGAAGAAGGATGCGAGGTGATGACGCGCTACCACGGAAAGTAATTTTTTATATGCATATGAAAAGAAAAGTATAGCAGCAGCATGCTATACTTTTTTTATGGAAAATGTTGGGTATTCATCAAAATTTAAAACACCAGAGGAAGAAATAAAATTCTTAAGGCAAGAAGTTTTGCGCCATGAGGAACGTCTTAAGGTGGAAGGCGCTCCTATTATGCGCGATGCGGTAATAGCGGAAAAGATAGAGGAGCATAAAGCCCGTACTCCATCAGAGACACTTGCGTACCCACTTTCAATTGCTGAGCATGAAGCAATTATTCTTGACCTTATACCTCGAGGAACTGATAGCAGGGTTGAGGAGCTTTTGGGACTTCTTGAAGTAAAAGGGCTCCTTAATACGCTTTCCGTGATTGAGAACATGCATGATGCTGAGTTAGAGGATGATTTTCATCGGGTCCTTATCCAATATGTAAAGAAAAATTTACCTGTCGAGGGGTTAAAAGAAAAGGGAACTCTTTTCCAGGCACTCCATATGACCCTCTTTGAAGTAACGCTTCACGCACCAGAGGAGAAGGAAACGAAGGGACTTAAGGAACTTCTTTCAAGTATGGAGCAGTTTTATGCAGGGGTTATTCCGAAGTTTAATGGCAAAGAGCAACCATGGCTCTCTTTTGAGATTGCAGTTGCGAACGATCATCGAGAGGTAGTGTTTTATGCTGCGGTACCAGACACGCTTACCTCACTTTTTGAAAAACAGTTACTTTCTATTTTTCCTACTGCCAAAATAGTGGAGGTTAAAAATGACTACAATATTTTTACTGATAGAGGCTATGTTGCAGGGGCTTTTGCGACACTTAAAGAAAATCCTGTGCACCGCATTAAAACATATGTGGAATTTGACTATGACCCCCTCACTATCATGCTTAACGCTTTTTCGAAAGTTAAAGAGGTGGGAGAAGGTATTGCCTTACAGTTTTTAGTGGCGGCTCCTCCGGTTGATTATATATATCGTTATAAAAAAGCGCTTGAGGACATAGAAAAGGGGGTTCCAGCAAAAGAGGCCCTCGATATTCGAGAAACCTTAACAGGGGAAATAGGGAAAGATCTTGGCGGCCTTTTTAAAAGCCTTGTAGGTAACAAGGGTTCTAAAAAAGAAATGGGAGAGGCAGAAATACAGGCCAAAGAAGCGTTAAAAGCCAAAATGGAAACCCCAGTGCTTTCGGTCGGTATACGTATTGTAGCTTCGGCTGAAACTGCCGCTCGGGCAGAACAACTACTCACTGAACTTGAGGCTACATTTCATCAATTTGAGGTGACTACAGGTAACAGTGTCGTGTTCAAGCGTTACCACAGTAGTGAATTGCCGGAACTTTCTCGAGAATTTTCTTTTAGACTTTTAAAACAGAGAGAAATGTTTCCTCTGTCATTGCGTGAACTGGCAACAGTGTTTCATTTCCCAACAGAAAGTGCGAAGGGTATTTCAGAACTTAAACAGGGAACAGCAACAACCGCTCCTGCTCCATCCGATATGGGAAGGGAAGGGATTTTACTCGGTGTTAATCGCCACCGGGG
Source organism: uncultured Candidatus Saccharibacteria bacterium (assembly GCA_964541455.1). Taxonomy (GTDB): domain Bacteria; phylum Patescibacteriota; class Minisyncoccia; order Phycocordibacterales; family JAKFXT01; genus JAKFXT01. Next base: position 8,070 of record CAZIPS010000010.1, read on the forward strand.
AGAAGCACGAGATATTTACTTTAAGGCAGAGGATAGGCTTAGGCATTTCTATATTATTGGTCAAACTGGAACAGGTAAGTCAACATTGCTAAAGAACATGTTGATCGAGGATATTCGGAATGGAGAGGGGGTGTGTATGATCGATCCTCATGGTTCCGATATTGAGGATGTGCTTGCAAGTATTCCGCATAACCGTATGCACGATGTTATCTATTTTGATCCTTCTTATACTGCGCGCCCTATGGGACTTAATATGCTTGAGTACGATATGCGTTTCCCCGAGCAGAAGACTTTTGTGGCAAATGAGCTCATTGCTATTTTTAATAAGTTATTTGACATGCGTGTAGCAGGAGGACCGGCTTTTGAGCAGTATTTTAGAAACGCAGCGCTTTTGGTGATGGACGACCCACAGTCGGGTAACACTATTCTTGAGATTGGGCGTGTATTTGGAGACAAAGCTTTTCGTGATATGAAGCTAAGTCGATGCAAGAATCCTATTGTAGTGCAATTTTGGCAGAATGCAGAGAAAACAACAGGGGATCAAGCGCTCGCTAACTTCGTGCCTTACATTACAAGTAAGCTCGATCCATTTATCTCAAATGACATCATGCGCCCTATAATTGCTCAGGAAAAATCTTCTTTTAATTTTAGGGATATTATGGATCAAAAGAAGATTCTCCTGGTCAACCTCTCAAAGGGGCGACTTGGCGATGTGAATGCAAACTTTATCGGGCTTATTTTGGTGGGAAAGATGCTTATGGCAGCCCTTTCGCGTGTGGATTCTTTTGGAAAAACACTCCCTCCTTTCTATCTCTATATAGATGAGTTTCAAAATATCACCACTGATTCGATTGCCACTATTCTTTCAGAGGCTCGTAAGTATAAGTTATCACTCACTATAGCTCATCAGTTTATCGCACAGCTTGAAGACAAGATTAAGAATGCAGTATTTGGTAATGTGGGGTCTTTGGCAGCTTTTAGAGTTGGGGCAGATGATGCAGAATATCTTTCTAGTCAGTTTTCACCCACCTTTACTGCTAAGGATATTATGAATATGGACAACCGAAACGCGTACCTGCGCATGCTTGTGGGGGGGAAGCCCGCCAAACCTTTTAATATCGAAACTATGCCACTGCCAAAACTTAATCATGAAGGGGTAAACGCGCTTAAAGAACTTTCATATATTACGTTTGGTAAAGAAAGGGTGCTTATTGATGAAGATATCCTACGTCGCTACAGGGGAGGGAAGTAGAAGCCTCTTAATATGTGAATAAGTGGGTAGGGGGTTCTGGAACTCCCTTGCTATGATATGCATATCATATGAAAAAAGCTCGCAGAGGTATTGTATTCGTTTTACTCGTGGTCGGTATTGTTTTAGGTGGAAAGTTAAGTTTTGGTACTTTTTCTCCAGGCACAGGTACTTCTAGTGAGTTTGGTGTTGCTTCTCCTTCCCCTCTTGGAGAGGGTGGAGGGTTCTCCCTTCCTGCGTCATGTGAATCTAACTATATTCACGATGCTACGGATTGTGTCGTTGCTTTTAGCGCAAATCCTCCTTCAGTCACTCGAAATGTTGGGAGTACTACCCTAAGTTGGAACTTTGTGCAATATGGGCCTCGTGAGGGTACAGCGCTTAATTCCACAGGAACTTTCTGGTCGCAGTACTATTCACCTTATTTTTGTACTATTACAGGTCCAGGGGTTAACCAGACATTCTGGTACCCAAACTCTGTTGCAGGTGCAGTTACCACCCCTATTCTTTCTGTTGATAGCACGTATACAGCAACATGTCGATCGGCATTGGGGATTGGTATATATTACCCAAATCCTCCTGCTGAATACTACGATTTTACAAGCTCTAAGACAGTGCTTGCACTTGATCCGCCGGGAATTTCTGGCTTTGTGACGAACCCTGCAGTGCCCTATGCTGGACAAGATTTTGAAATGCGTTGGTATGTAAGTAATGGGGTAAATACTTGTACGGCTATTTCTATAACACCAACGGATGCGGATATTGCTACTAAGTGGCCAAACGATACGGCAAATTATAACGCGGCCTATGGTGCTCCAAGCACTGGTACCAATGTGGTGGTGTATAACACTCAGATTACAGGGGGTGGCCCTGATTCGGGGAAAACTCTCAGGCGTTCTGCTCGACATATCAAGATTAATACTGCCGGCACTTACGATGTTGCCATCCAGTGTAATGGCACTTCAGTACGTCACGATACTGTGACAGTGAACCCAACTCCACCAGTGTCTATCAATTTCTTTACAGCAAGCCCAAGTGTAGTAGAAAAAACAGAGTATTTCGTTCTCTCATGGGATACTAATTATGCTGGGTTCTGCTTCGAAATGAGCGGGACAAACGCTAATGTGGGGTGGCCGGTTACCTACACTGTAGGACCGAACTTTATTAATACCGCCGCGTGGCGCAATCCTTCAACAGGAGACAGTGCGGGTATTACATTCTTTAGGGATGATAGGCTGCCCTTAATAAGAAGCAATGTTGGAGCTAATAATAATGCTGTGAATGGGGCAGCAAGAATAAGTCCTATTACTACACCAACTATTTTTAGATTAGGCTGTTATGATAAGGCGACTGATTTTACAGGTTTTAGTTCACTAACAGGAACTTATGTGAGGCCGGTCGAGGCTAGTGTTTTTGTTGATGTGAAAGGGATTACGCTTGTTGCTTCTCCAGCAAGTTTTGCAACCGCAGCGCCTTCAAATAGCTCAACACTCACATGGACCCTTGATACAGCACGAGAGCAGAGCTGTACTCGTTCAAGCAGCCCTGCAAACCCTGCGTGGGACACAGGAAGCCTTCCGGTCACTAACAGTAATTTGACGGTATCAAGTATTTTAACCACAACAGACTTCACTATTACCTGCCAGAAAACAGCAGCTGCTGGTGGAGGAAGTGAAAGTGTGACAAGACAGGTTATTGTCGGAGGACCGATAATCACCGATTTCCATTACCTACCATCACCAACCGCAATAGTTTATAAAAAAGCTCCTCAGGCTATTACTTATACCACAAGTCCCAATACTGCTTATGTCACACTTAAGATAAATGAGCTTAATAAGTTTATTCCAATGCTCTATACTAACACGTACAGCACCTTAACGGCGCCCTCGAGCTTGCCTAGCTCATCACCTTATAATTTATTCCGTTGGTACGTTTCGTATAATAGCTATAGTTACAGTAGTAATGGTGGTTTTAATTTCTACACTCTTTTTGGGACTAATGGTTTAACTGTTGATACTATTCCAACTGGGAGCACTATTATCCCATCTCCAACCCAAAAAACAACCTATACCTTTACTATGACTCCGTACGATAGTTCGTGGGTGCCAGGAACATCAGCAGTAACAACGATTGATGTGTACCCACAAAACCCAGTAACTATTCGTGAGGGACGATCACACCTTAATGGCACGAACTATAATTCACCAAAAACGCTTCCTGGAGGAGATCCAACGCAGAATATTACTGTAAATATCTTTGCGTACGAGAATGGAGGGTATCCAAGTAGTGGTCCTGGTATTGTAGGCTCACCAACGGCGTACTTCAAGTTTGACGCAGGGCCAAATGCTAAAGAATGCTATATCACCCGTAACAATGCACTTGTCGCAACGATTACTAGCCCAGCTCCGACCGATAATATCTACTACCCAACAGTCTTTACCGCTGCACCCGATGCAGTAAGTAGTGCTGTGCCTGGTATTAATGAAACCCGTTTCAATGTTTCCTGTTACTATCCTGATGGAAGTATTCTTAATTCGACAAATAATATCGTGTTTACATACCCTCCTTATATTACTGATATGTCAGCAACTTGTGCGGTAAATGGCAGCACACCTCAAATGACGCTTAATTACGTCCTTCCCACTGGGGCAACAACGGCATATTTTAGAGCTTTTGCTACTCCTGGAGATGTTGCAAGTGCATGTACTCCAACCACTACTCCACAGACTCTCCTTGGAGGAGCGTATTGTGATAATAATATTGGCGCAACAGGGAATAACACCTATGTGTTGCCGAATGCAACGCCTATGATTTCTCCAGTAGCTAACCCAACTCACCCGGCCCCACTTCAAAATAAGAAGTATAATTATTGGCTTAATGCTGCCGACCAGTATGGTAACTGGGGGGATGTGTCTCCTTGGGGGGCTCTTACTGACACAAGTCATCGTGTCTTTTGTCCAGCCCCTGCTAATGCACTTCCTGTTGCAGTCATTGATGCCCCAATAGTTTCACTTACTAAGGGTCCAACAGATACTATTACTTTTACCGGGCATGGAACTGATGCGGATGCAGGCGACACCATCACGCAGTATTATTGGGCATACTATGATTCAGGGGGGACCTTACACGAATTACTCAATTCTACTTCGTCTAACACCACAGTAGTAGGAGGATTCGCAGGGGTAACCTTTACAAGAACCATACCTATTGGAGTGTACCCCGCAGCAAGTTCCACAGGAATCTTCTTTAAGGTAAAAGATAGCAAGAACGAATGGTCGCTCCCTGTGTTTGTGCCAGACCTTACTATAACCCCTCTTGCTTTCTCAGTTGATTTGGTGGCAACGCCTACTACTCCAGATCCTTTGTCACCAATTACGCTCACGTGGACAGTACATAATGGCCCTGCTGATAGTTGTGTAGCAAGTATTACGCGAAATGGGGTTGCGGCAGATGCAACGAGTGCCTGGGTCTCTCCTTCGACAGCTAAAGATGTAACAGGGGGAAGCCAAGGAAGCATTACGGTACCAAACATGACAAAGGGAACTGTCCAGCGTTACACTATCACTTGTGTGAAGGGGTCATCGACGGACACAGGGGACGTTGATATCACTGCTAAGTTCAGAAAGGGGGATGGTATCTGTGACGGCTCTGCTGGAGAGAATGTGGTGAATTCACCAATTGATTGTAAGAACGCACAATTCCACGAAACGGTTCAATAGTTAGAAGTTCAAAAAACAAATACCCGCCGTAAGGCGGGTATTTGTTTTGCTAAAGATGTGCTTATTACTGAACTGTTTCTATGGTTTTGAAAGATCCGTAGGTTACGGTTTTCTCACCTGTTTTTGTGGCACTCGCTTTCTTTACTTGGAATCCTCCTCCATTTTTGAAAACGCCAAAGGCTACCCCAGTAGTCTCTTTTTTAGGAAAGCATACAATACCCTCGGTCGCGCCCTCTGGGAGTTTCCCATTGTTATAGGTGGTGGCAGGAAGACATGCTCCCTTAATCATACCGAGAGAAACTGTCTTTCCTTTTACGAGCACAATCCCCTGAGCGGTAATGTCAGTATCAGGATTACTACTTGAAACCCCGCCAACACTCCAACTTATCTGTTGTGTACTTGGATCAAAGACAGAAATGTCAGTCTTTGGGGGAAGAGGAGAGTTAACTATCTGATTTTTAAACATCCCCGAGCGGTGAGTGTATTGGTAGTATCCGACTCCAATAAGTGCTACTACAAGTATCACCGCCAAAATTACTTTTATCTTCATATTAAGAAGTGTATCGCACAATCAAAATTTTCACTTAGAGGAAAAGTGGATAATTTCTAAAGGGATGACTTATGCGTAATTTCTGTTAGAATAGCCCACATTTGGTGGTATTCCCAAGAAAGTAATTAATAAGTAATTTTTGATATATGGCAGAGTTTAAAGACGAGCGTACGCTCGTAATTATCAAACCAGATGGTCTTCAGCGTACTCTTGTGGGCGAGATCCTAAAGCGCTATGAGCGCGCAGGGCTTAAGCTTGTTGGGGTAAAAATGATGGTCCCTACAGAAGATATGATTGAGGCGCACTATACACTTGATCCTTCATGGAAAAAGAACGTTGGCGAGAAGGCTATTGCAAGTTATGTAAAAAAGGGGATTACCCCACCTTCAAATGATCCTATAGAGGTGGCAAATGGTGTAGTAGCAGCACTTCGAAAGTATATGACAAGTGGACCAGTGGTTGCTATGGTCTGGCAGGGAGCGCATGTGGTTGAGGTAGTGCGCAAAATCACTGGAGGAACCGAGCCACGTTCTTCAGATGTAGGGACAATCCGAGGGGACTTTGTGATTGACTCTTATCAGATGGCCGATACCGGAGGGCGCGCTATTCGCAATCTCATCCATGCTTCAGGAACAGTAGAGGAAGCAGTGAACGAAATTAATCTCTGGTTTAAAAAAGAGGAGCTTATTGATTATCGTTTGGTACAAGAGCAGATACTATACGATGTAAATATTGACGGCATTTTGGAGTAAAAGGGCCGGTTGTTTTAGAAAACCCCCCGCGAGCTTTGCTTGCGGGGGGTTTTCTTGACTAAGTGAAGTGAGAATTCTCTATTTTTTAGTTTAGTATTGCGCGATTTATGTTTAGCGCTACACTGGTAATAGGGATCATTTCACATATTATCCTTAAAGCATATTAAGGGATTTCAGATACATCTATTTTAATGAGCATTAGTTCAGCAAACTAGAAGTGAGAAGACCCACCTAGTTTATCTGGGTAATGTGCTTGAAATGATCCCATGCAATATCCCTCCCATAAACGTGGAGGGATTTTGCATGGGGGAGCAGCGACACTTTTAAGATGGTATACTGTTTTTATTATGCAGAAAAAGCAGAAATATTTCTTTACCTTAGGTGGTCTCGGGGTTTTTATAGGGGGTGGGAATTGGATGGCAATTAACCTTGACCTCTACTTTCTTATTTCTTGGCTTGATTCTTTGATGCATACGCTCTCAGGAGTATTTATTGCGCTTGTGCTTTTACCTTTTTTGCCGCAAAGCATTAGGAATACAAAGGTGCGTTATCTTTTAGTGCTTACGTTTGCACTGCTTATCGGCCTGTGGTGGGAGTACGTTGAGTTAAAAACCGGAGTTACCAACTTAGCAAAAGAAGGGTATCTCTTAGACACTACACTTGACCTATTTTGTGATGGTGCTGGAGCATTAGTAGGTGCTTATTTTTTTAGAAATACAGCAGTGTTCGCCTAAGTATGAGTAAAACACTAACGTTAACATGCCATGGAGGAGTGGGGGCGGTGACAGGGGCTAACTTTTTACTCGAAGGAGCACCTGGTAAATTTTTGATTGATTGTGGGCTGCGACAGGGGGATAGGTTTGGGGAAGCCGAGAATTATGAGGATTTTCCCTACGATCCTAAAGTGATTACCGCCTTGTTTGTGACCCATGCACATATGGATCACATTGGACGCATTCCTAAGTTAGTGCGTGACGGATTCCGCGGTACTATCTACTCAACCAAGGAGACTCATCTTCTCACGAAGATTATGTTTGGAGACGCGCTTTCACTTTTAACGAGAGAAGCGCAGCAAAAGCAGATTCCTCCGCTTTATGAGCAGAAAGATATTGATGTGGCACTCACGCTTTGGCAGGAGATTCCCTATCACGAGACTAAGGAAATTGCAGAAGGGTTTAGCGTTTATGTGAAAGACGCTGGGCATATCTTAGGGTCTGCTATGTATGAGTTTCATTATGGAGAGAAAAAGATGCTCTTTACAGGCGATTTGGGGAATTCCCCCTCTATCCTTATTAAAGATACCGAAAGCCCAGAAGGAGCCGATTATCTCCTTATGGAAAGTGTGTATGGTGATCGTAACCACGAAACACACGAAGAGCGCGATAGCCGTTTTGCCGAGATATTAACCGACACTATTAAGCGTGGTGGGGCGGTTATTATCCCAGCATTTTCTCTCGAACGCACGCAGGACATTCTCTACAGTCTCAACAATCTTGTTGAGGGTAAAAAAATCCCTTCAGTACCTGTGTTTGTTGACTCGCCGCTTGCTATAAAGGTCACCGAAATATATAAGGAGGATCAGATGAATTTTAAGGATTCAATCAAGGAGGAAATAAGGGAAGGGGATGATATCTTTAATTTTCCAAAACTTTCTTTTACGCTTTCAAAGCATGAGTCGCAAGATATAGAGCGCACTCCTAACCCAAAAATTATTCTCGCTGGCTCCGGGATGTCGGCGGGAGGGCGTATCACTAGACATGAAAAAGATCATTTAGGAGACCCTAAAAGCACGATTTTGCTCGTGGGATACCAGTCGCTTGGAACTTTGGGGAGGAAGCTGCAAGATGGAGCTCCCACCGTCTCAATTGAAGGAGAGAATGTTCCTGTGAGGGCTCATATTGAGAATATTCAAGGGTTTTCGTCACATAAAGACAGCGAACATTTAGTTTCTTTTGTAGAGGAGTGCAGTAAGACAGTTAAAAAAGTATTCGTAGCAATGGGAGAACCAAAATCATCACTCTTTCTAGTGCAGCGGCTACGGGACTATCTCGATGTTGATGCACTGTATCCAGAGAAGGGGAAGCCCTACACACTAGAGTTTTAGGAATACTGTTTTGTTGGGCCCTATAAAGTTAATCATGATATACTCTTGGCATGAGTTACAATACAAAATATAAAATCTGTGTTTCAGGAGCGGCTGAAACGGGCCATTGCGGACTAGACGCTTTTGATAAGGCGAAAGAACTTGGACGAGAAATCGCTCGACAAGGAGCGATCATTGTAACAGGGGCAACTACAGGATTCCCTACGTGGGCTGCGATGGGGGTGCAGGAAGAAAAGGGGATTTCAATAGGGTTTTCTCCCGCTTCAACTGAAAAAGAGCATATTGAAGGGTACCATCTCCCTCTTGAGTATATGGACCTAGTCGTCTATACAGGCTTCGGCTATTCAGGACGTAATCTCATACTTACACGTTCAGCCGACGCGGTAATTGTTGGCTGTGGACGTATTGGGACAATTAATGAATTTACCGTGGCGTATGAAGATGAGAAACCTATCGGTGTATTAAGCGGTAGCTGGGATACTGATGAGACAATCCGTGAGATTCTAGATAGGGGGCATCGGCCAACTACAAATATCGTTTTTGATGAGAATCCAAAGCAATTGGTAGCTAAAGTAATGGAACTTATAAAGAAGCAAAAAGGGTTAGTTGATCGAGTGTATAAGAATGACGATGGTATAGGGGGAAGGCACGGCAATTTGGTGCTCTAATAAACAAAAAACCCTAGGCACTTGCCTAGGGTTTTTTGTTTTGTTTATTTAGTTACTTCAGCGATAAGGCGGTTGAAGCTCTCTGGCTTATGCTCGGCAAGTTCTGCCATGATCTTGCGATCAACAAGGATACCCTTTTTCTTCATGGCTCCTATGAACTTACTGTAGGAGATGTGCTTACTCTTAAGGACGGCATTAATCTGGAGGGTAAAGAGACGGCGGAAATCGTTCTTTTTGTCGTGGCGATGCGCAAAGGCATACTTACCAGCGTGCACAAGTGCCTCGCGAGCTTGCGCCTCTTTGGTAGAGCGCCCAAAACGGAAGCCTTTTACCTTGGCAAGCACGTTTCGTCTGGTTTTCATTGAGGTTACTCCTCGTTTTACTCGTGTCATACAGTGTGGTTAGTGATGGTTAGTATTAGCTCTTCTTGAGACCTGAATGAGCAAGGAAAAGACTCTTTTCTTTGTTGGTCATTGAGAACTCTTGAGTGCGGTTCTTGGCGAGCTGGGTTTTGCGACTCTCCTTAGCGTTAAAGTGATCGTGTCCTGGGCGGCGTGCGACAAGCTTGCCACTTTTAGTGACTTTAATACGCTTTAGAAATGATTTATTGCTTTTCATGTGTGTGATTTACGTGTTTATTTTCCTTTTTCAATGACAATCGTCATACCCTTTGGGCTTTTTTTGGCTTCTTCCGCTACTTTGTAGGGAGTTGAGAGGAGTTTAAGAAGTCGTTCCATTCTCTCCTTGAGGAATTTCTCCTCCATATACTTAGAGCGTCCTGGAAGGAAAAGGTCTATCTTTACTCGGTGGCCTTCGAGGAGCCATTCTGCTGTTTTTTTGGCTTTAAGCTCCAAATCGTGCTCCCCAGTACCTATTTTGACCTGTACGTTCTTGACCTCGATGGTCTTAACTTTCGACTTTATTTCCTTCTGTTTCTTGTTCTGTTCGTACTGGAATTTACCATAATCTGCGATTTTTGCAATAGGTGGGACGGAGCTTGCAGATATCTCAATAAGGTCAAGACCAGCCTCCTCGGCCTTTTTAAGGGCCTCTCCAAGGGGGATAACCCCCAGGTTAGCGCCATCAGCCCCAATAACACGGAGTTCAGTGGCGCGGATATTTTGATTGATGCGGTTGCGTATATTCAAGTGGGCGTTATTTCCTTATGCTAAGTAGTAATAATTGTTGGGGAAAGATAGGGGCTACTATAGCACAAAAGTTAGTGGTAGAGAAGCGTGTTACTTAGGATTTTTCACATGTTTTTAGGGGGTGAGGAGTAGCCCCATGGTATACTTTTTGGTAATGATACGAACTTTTTTGCGTCTCTTTTTTTCACTAAGTGTTGTGGCATTAGCAGTGTTTCCTCATACTTCTGGCGCTGCGGGGCTGGTACCTTGCGGGCTCTCTGGAAACCTTGCCGATCAGTGTGAGTTTTGTGATGTTATTGCACTCATCCAAAATATTATTCACTTTCTAGCTTTTGTAGTAGCAGCACCACTTGTGACTGTGTTTATTGCATGGGCAGGCATTCAGCTCATTATTAATGGAAGCGATCCAGGAGCCCGTACTAAAGCAAAGGAAATACTGAAAGATGCACTTGTTGGGTTTCTCTTTATACTTTTTGCTTGGACCATCGTGAATATTGTGTTAAACGCCTTGGTTAATAACAATGGGGGATCCGAAGAGAGTCGTTGGTACTCTATACAATGCGTGAATAAGGGGGCGCAAAACGTTGATATAAGAACATTGAGCCCTGGGGGATCTTTGCAGAGTACTAACACGGGGACTACAGCAAATACAGCTGGCACAGTAACGAACGCTCAAGCCGTGCAAACATTTGCCTCTGCGTGTACTGGTGGAGTCTGTTCAATATCTGTGGTTTCAACAGGAAATTGCAGTAATCAAAACGTAAGTACCTGTACTTCTTTTGATGGTATGAAGCAGAGCACGGTTAATGGCATTGTTAATTTAGCTAAAGACTGTAGTGCTACTAATGCAGGGTGTAGTGTTTCGGTAAGTGGAGGTACTGAGGTGGGACATAGCTCATCAGGGGATAATAGCCATATTGGGGGAGCTAAGTTTGATGCCCAGATCAACAACACTGCATTTAATTCGTATATGACTAATCTTATAAAAACACAAAACAATGTTTCGTCGGTACAGGACAATGTGGTCTATCAAGTGAAGGTTAATGGCACTACGTATCAAACACAATATGAAAATGTGGCTGGGGGGAAGCCGCACTGGGATACAACGGTCCGTTAATACTATTTTTTATGCTTTAGTACCTACTAAAAGTTTCTGTGTGCATTATTCATTAAAACTTTTGGTATGGTACAAACTATTTTTATTGAGGATTTGATCCTCTCGAGTGTTCATGGGCTTTTGCCGCATGAAAAAGATACGCCGCAACGTTTCTCTCTTTCTATTTCACTCTCACGCAAGATTAAGGACAAGCGCCATCAGGCACTTCATGAAACTATTGATTATCGGCAACTCAAGAAAATCGCCGAAGAGGTGGTGATGGGCCCCTCACGGGACTTGATGGAGACTATTGTTGAAGAAATAGCAGACATACTAGAAAAAAGATACAGTCCCGAGTCTTTTGAAGTAAGTATTAAGAAGTTGGATATTTGGGGGAATGCGGTGCCGGGGGTGAAGATAAGGATGGGGTAAGGCGGAATCGAATCCACAAAGAAAAATCGCCCTATTGGGCGGAATTCTTTTTATTGGTGGAGGTGGGCGGAATTGGTCACGAATAAAGTTTATGCCGTCGCATAAACTTTTTCTCGACCCCGACTCAGCTGTTTTTTGTACTCAAAAAACATGCTTCCGTCTTTCAATTCCCCCACGTGACTAAAGCAGTTTAGTCACTCGCCTTACACTTAAAAAAATAAAGGTCTCGCCGGAAAGCGAGACCTTTATTTTTAACAAGTGGAGGCGGGGGGAATTGAACCCCCGTGCAGGTAGGAAATTGAACTTAGTCTACAAGTGTAGCGTCACTTTTGTAGTTTAAACTGCAGCACTCGAAATGGGCGAAATATGTTGCAATCGATTCTTAATGTTTAGATATAGAGAGAAGAAGGCAGACTATATCGAGTCTCAATAATGACAGCACACACCTCTCTATGAGACGTAGGGAAGGGCGCCGTCGCTTAGGCTAATGCGTAAGCGAAAGTGAAATCTTTGGCCGTGAAAAACGGTGACTTCACTTTTGCAACTAAGTTTGCACTTATGTTGTACACGAAGTATTAACGAGAATTACGTGCGTACTCGACTTGCAAAGTTCAAAGACGATCTACCTGTCTAGGCCAATCACCCCC
>CAZIPS010000010.1:20534-28543 GCA_964541455.1 uncultured Candidatus Saccharibacteria bacterium
GTTTCAATTTCAGCTTTGGTGAGGAGGAGTTTGCGTGCACGGTAGGGGTCATAGGTTTTTGGGGTATTGCCTTCTTGGTACGGTGGGATGTGGGCGTTTACGAGAAATGCTTCAGCACCGCGAATGATGACATAGCTCCCCTCAAGACTTCCTTGTTTGTTGCGGAGAGTTTTAACTTCATGGCCAAAAAGCTCGAGTCCTGCGGTGTACTTCTCAAGTATCTCGTAGTTGAACGTAGCCTTTTTGTTTATGATTAACGACATGGCCTCATACTAGCTTTAAGGAGGCTTTGACACAACTCGATTTATGTTTCTTTTTGTGTATAATGGGAAGCTATGGAATTATTCAAAAAGAACAAAAAAACTAAGGGAGCAGAGGCTGAAAAAGGGGCTAAAAATCAGGGTCCAAAGCTTCCTTCCTCTAACTTTTGGAACTCACTTATTTGGACAGTGCTTCTTTTTCTCACCCTCTCAAGTCTCTACTCATACATAGTAGAGAGTCGGACCAAAGAGACCGTGGTGCCTGTTTCAGAGATTGCACAGGATGTTATGAGTGGAAAGGTAGATGCTATTTCAGTATCAGGGGATGACCTTTCGGTAACTTATAAAGAAAGCAAGGAGGTAAAGAAATCAAAGAAGGAAGAGGGGGTAGCGATTACTGAAACCTTGAAGAATTATGCAGTTACCTCAGAAAAGCTTCAGGCAGTTAAGATCGAGGTAAAGGATCCTAGTGGCTTTATGTTCTGGTTTGTAACACTTGCGCCCTTCATCTTTCCTATTCTTTTCGTACTTCTTATTATTTGGTTCCTTACACGACAGGTGCGAGGTGCGGGAATGCAGGCATTTACTTTTGGACAATCAAAGGCGCGCATGATCGATCCGAACGACACGAGAACCAAAATCACTTTTAAAGATGTTGCAGGGGTTAAGGAAGCCAAAGAAGAGCTTTCTGAAATTGTGGATTTTCTTAAAAATCCGAAAAAGTTTTTAGACATCGGAGCGCGCATTCCAAAAGGAATCTTGCTTATGGGGGCACCGGGTACTGGTAAGACGCTTTTGGCGCGCGCGGTGGCAGGGGAAGCGGGGGTACCTTTCTTTTCTATTTCTGGATCAGAGTTCGTAGAAATGTTTGTGGGGGTAGGAGCGTCACGGGTACGTGATTTGTTCATGCTCGCAAAGAAAGCAGCGCCTTCTATTATTTTTGTGGATGAAATTGACGCGGTGGGACGCGTGCGTGGTACTGGCGTTGGCGGGGGAAATGACGAACGTGAACAAACGCTCAATCAGATCTTGGTTGAGATGGATGGGTTCGAGCCAACAGAGAAAGTGATCGTGATGGCAGCAACCAACAGGCCCGATGTCCTTGACCCAGCGCTTCTTCGCCCAGGACGTTTTGATCGTCGTGTCATGATAGACCCACCAGATCGTGAAGGGCGTGAAGAGATTCTTAAAATACACGCCAAAGAAAAACCGTTTGCTGAAGATGTGAACTTGGGAGTCATTGCAGAGCGCACTCCAGGCTTTTCTGGTGCTGACTTGTACTCACTTATGAATGAGGGGGCGATCTTAGCAGCAAGAGAGAATCGTAAAAAGGTTTCGCAATATGATCTTATCCGCTCTATTGAGAAAGTGATGCTTGGTCCCGAGCGCAAAAGTCACTTGCTTGGAAAGAAAGAAAAGGAAATCACCGCGTATCATGAAGCGGGACACGCACTTATTGCCTCCATCCTTCCGTATGCCGATCCGGTGCATAAGATTTCTATTATTTCTCGTGGGCGCGCAGCAGGATATACGCTCAAGCTTCCTCTTGAAGATAGAAAAATGCAGTCAAAGAAAGAATTCTTGGATGACATCGCCGTTTCTTTGGGAGGATATATCGCTGAGAAGATGGTGTTTGGTGATCTAACAACGGGGCCATCAAATGATCTACAAGTACTTACCTCACTTGCGCGCAGCATGGTGACTCGCTTTGGTATGTCAGAGAAGATGGGGCCTGTGGCAATTGAGGGAGATGGAGGGCAGATACTCCTTGGGCGTGGAGCAGAAGACAGATCCTATTCAGAAAAAGTTTCAAGTGAAATCGACGCTGAAGTATCACGCATTATTGATGAAGCCTACAAAAAAGGCGAGGAGATACTCACTACTCACCGAAAGGCGCTTGACCATATTGCTAAGGAACTTATGGAAGTTGAGACAATAGAGCGAGATGAATTTGAAAAGATTCTCATTACTAATGGTATCATTCCAAAAAAGAAACTTGATATTGAGCACCAGGTGTAGTGTATGGATAACGGAAAAGTTGAAATTCGGACAATAAAGGATGCCCGAGGGAGAGGAGTTTTTGTCACAAAATTTATAAAAAAAGGTGAAATTATTTTTGATTGGGAACTTGGGGGAATAGTTTACGAAGCAGAAAGAGCAACTGATCTTCCTAAGGAAGCTAGAGATTGGGCAATACAATTTGAAACTCATAAGTGGATAGATACAAAAGGCTTAGGTAGATGGATTAATCATTCCTGTGAACCAAATAGTGGTATAAAAGGACTATTTAAATTGATGGCAATGAGGGATTTGGTAGTAGGGGAAGAGGTACTTTGGGATTATGATATGAGTGAAAATAGTGATTGGGTTATGGAAGGCTGCCGCTGTGGATCAAAGACGTGTCGCAAACTAATTCATGGATATCGTTTTCTACCGGATTTAAAGAAAAAGGAATATGAACTCTATATTTCAGATTGGCTTAAGCAAAAATAACTATGGGAATACTTTTTGATTTTCTTCCACTTATTGCTTTCTTCGTTGCCTTTAAGTTTTGGGGGATTTATGGCGCAACAGGGGTAGCAATGCTGCTCTCACTTCTGCAGTTGGGTTTTTTTGTGGTACAGCGAAAAAAAGTTCCAAGCACGCTCTATCTCAATGCTGGCATTATTGTGGTGTTAGGTGCGGCAACACTTTTTTTCCATAATGAGTGGTTTATAAAATGGAAACCAACCGTACTCTACCTCCTTTTTGCAGGCATTCTGTTTGTGGGGCAAAAGTTCTACAACAAAAATTTTATTAAACTGCTTTCAGGGGCTGGGGTAGAAGCGTTAAAGATAGATGAAGATGTGTGGGTAAGACTCAACTACGCTTGGATGCTCTTTTTTGTAGTTGTGGCTATCCTCAACATTCTTGTGGCATATAAAGTAAGCACTGCTACGTGGGTTAACTTTAAGGTATTTGGTATTTTGGGACTACTTATTGTATTCGTAGTATTGCAGGGTGTATATCTTGCTAAAAAAACAACATCATCTGATGCTTCTATGTAATCGGTAAGTGGTCATAGAAGATTCTTTTTGATACCATAGGAGTAATTTAATCTTTTTCATTATGGGGGCAAATATCAAATCATTTTTTTCAAGTGTTTTCACTGTTGTAAGAAATCATAAAAAGAAGACAGGGGCGGTAGTCGCACTTGTACTTTTCATGCTTTATATCGGGTATGGCAAAAGCACGGGGGACACCAGTCAGTATGTTGAGGTGAAGCCACAAGAACTTCGTGAGCAGGTGGCGGTGACAGGAAGGGTGAAGCCATATGATGAAGTGTCGCTCGCTTTCGAAAAAACGGGTAGAATCGGTGCTTCGTATGTAAAAGTGGGGGATTATGTAAACGCCGGCACCACACTTGCCGCACTTGAATTGACTTCAAGCTTGGCGCAGCTTTCTGCTGAAGAGGCGAAACTCGAACAGCTTAAGAGAGGGAGTAGACCAGAGGAGGTGAGCGTTAAGAAGGCTGATGTTGATGTTGCTACGCAAGCGCTTGCCGCTGAATACAATACTGCTTTTGATACGGTAAATGATGCCCTCACCAAATCGGAGGATGCTGTGCGTGTAAAAATCGCTACCATGTTCACTGGCAACAGCACGAGTGGCTATAAGCTTAGTTTTACAACGTGTGATACTGAAACGGGGAATATGGTAACTACACTTAGAAGTAAGAGTGAGACAGCGCTTGCAACACTCCGTGCTTCGGTGGGGGCCGCAGCGAGCGCCACATCAGATACTGATCGAGAAGCAGCGCTCTCTGATGCTCGTGCACAAACGCTGGTATTTCGAGATTTGCTCAAGAATCTTTCGATTCTTTTGAATCAAAACTGTACACTCGCCGACAGTAGCCTTGATACCTACCGTACTAATGTAAGTGCTGCTAATAGCAGTATTGCAAGTGTACTCTCTTCGCTCTCAGATAAGATTAATGCCATTGCTTCTGCCAAAGTCGCTCTTAAGAAAAGTCAGTCTGCGCTCGCATTAGTGCAAGCAGGATCTGATCCACAGGAAATCGCCGCGCAAGCCGCCCGAGTGAAGGATGCCGAAGCGGTAGTACGCAGTAACCAAATTATCGCTCCACTTTCCGGCATTGTGACTAAGATGGATGCAAAAGCAGGAGAAATTGCATATGCGAACACCGCGCTTATCTCCATTGATTCAAAGAATAGTTACAAAATTGAAGTACAGGTGCCAGAACTTGATAGCACAGGGATAAAAAAGGGAGATAAGGCAAATATTTCTTTTGATGCATTGGGAACGCAAACATTGTTCCCAGCGGAAGTAGTGCTTGTTGATCCAGCGGAGACCCTAACCGACAATGTGCCAACATACAAAGTAACATTGGGAATACAGAGCGACGATGAACGTATTAAAAGTGGGCTTACTGCTAACGTCTATATCACAACTGCCATAAAAGAAGGAGTGCTTACAGTACCAGCTTATGCGCTTACGAGTAAGGATGGGAAGAAATATGTAACGATAAAGAGCGATAAGACAACGAAAGAAGTTGAAATAACTATTGGGGCGCATGGAGATAAGGGAGAAGTAGAGGTGTTAAGCGGACTCTCTGGGGGAGATGTAGTGGTGATTCAAAATGCAGGCACTAAAAAATAAAGGCGTCATATTTAAGGTAGGGTTTTTTCTAGCACTGCGACAGATTCGTCGTGCGAGCCTTTGGACAACACTTCTCATTATCTTCGTAATGACACTCACTTTCCTTAACTTGGTAGTGGTGTCAGGGGTACTTGTGGGACTTATTGAAGGGTCGGTGTCTGCATATCGCGAACAGTACTCAGGCTATGTCTATGTAAAAAATCTAAAGAACAAAGAGACTATCGAGCATACGAGCGAGATAGCCGCAGTATTAAAAAGTATGCCAGAGGTGAAGCACTACACAGTACGCCTTGTTTCTGGAGGAACTGTTGAGGCAAATTATCGTGAGCGGCATTTTGATGAGGCACCAAACAGGTTGGGGGCTAACATTGCAGGGATTGATCCAGTTGAGGAAGATGCTGCAACGGGACTTTCAAAACATATTATTGAAGGACAATACCTCGATCCAAACGACAGCGATCAGATTATCATTGGGTATAATTTTCTTGATCAGTATAGTGTGGTGCCCGATCAAGTATTTACACTTCTTAAAAATGTGCGGGTGGGAAGTAAAGTACGCCTGAGTATTGGAAATGTTACTAAGGAGTATACGGTGAAGGGCATTTTGAAGGCGAAAGTTGATGATATTGCATTTAAGATTTTCATGACGGATCATGAGCTTCGCGCGCTTTCAAACGCTCACAATTTCGATGGATCGGAAATTGGGGTCTTTCTCTATGATCTCAACAAGGCAGACTATGTGAAGAGTGTGCTTATTAACAATGACTTCGCAAAAGGGGCTGATATAAAGACATGGATTGAAGCACAACCTAAGTTTCTTATCGATATTAAAAATACTTTTGCCCTTCTGGGGAACGCTATTTCAAGTATCGGGTTGGTGGTGGCTGCGGTGACGCTTTTCATTGTGATATTTATTAATGCGATTACACGAAGACGCTACATTGGCATCTTGAAGGGTATTGGAATTAGTGAATTAGCGATTGAGATCTCATATGTACTTCAGTCTATTTTTTATGCTGTGGTAGGGTCAGGGGTTGGTCTCATTGTGGTCTATGGACTCATTAAGCCCGCGCTTGATGCACACCCTATCAACTTTCCCTTTAGTGACGGTATCCTTGTTGCACCGCTCGATGCGACACTTATGCGTGTCGCTATTCTTGTGGTGACTACAGTGATTGCAGGGTATATCCCAGCAAAGCTCATTGTTCGTCGCAATACACTGAGTGCTATTTTGGGAAGATAAAATGCATATGATACCAAAACCAGACACAAAAAAAATAATCGAAGTAAAAGGACTCACAAAAACCTTTATTGATAAGGGAGGTATTGAGACACGGGTGTTGCGAGGACTTGATTTTACCTGTTATCGCGGAGAGTTTATTGCAATTATGGGACGTTCAGGAGCCGGTAAGAGTACTTTTCTTTATCAAATGAGTCTTCTTGATAAACCAACATCAGGGCTTATAAAAATCGAGGAGCATGAGGTAAGCGCCCTTACTGAAGAAGAAAAAACAACGTTTCGTCTAAATAAACTTGGGTATGTATTTCAGGATTACGCACTTATCCCTGAACTCACTGCACTTGAAAATATCATGATCCCTCTTTTGATGCAGGGGTATAAAACACCTATCGCGCGTATGAAGGCACTGCAATCACTTTCTCGTATTGGACTTGAGGCGCGGCAGAACAACCTTCCTTCAGGGCTTTCTGGCGGTGAGCAGCAACGTGTGGCGGTCGCACGTGCTGTGGCGCATGCTCCTGAAATTATTTTTGCTGATGAACCCACAGCAAACTTGGATACCTACTCTGGAAAGTTGGTGCTTGATCTACTTCTGGAGCTTAACAAAAATGGTCAGACCATTGTTATGGTGACGCACGAAGAAGAGTATGGCCATATGGCTGATCGCATAGTAAGACTTTCTGATGGACAGATAGTTGCTTAGTGAGGAAGAGCAACGGGGGTATAAGAAGGAGATACGAGGCGTCCTTCAACAGGGAGGCCTACTGGGGCAGCCGGGAATTCGTGCCATGGTTTTCTGTTCCGTGGTTTAAGGTCAAAAATAATATGGATTCTTGGGACAGTGCCGACATTTTTGGCAGAATGAATTGCTTGGCTATTGAACCACCAGAGTTCTCCAGTTTTAAGTAGTACAGTTTCATCTCCTGTTGTCATTTCACTTCCTGTACTTTGGATGATGAGATGATAGCGATCGATTGCTCTATAGTAGGCCCCTTTTTCAATATGGGGGTAGACATCACTTCCAGGTCTGATTGAAACAATCATAAAGCGTGCCATGTCACTTTCCATTTCTTCTGCAAAGTGCTCGATAAACGTCGTAAGTATGGGGAAGTGAGCATAGTGTTCAGTTTTCTCAACTTCATGCTTATCTCGATCTGCTGGAGTATGGGGCTTGGTCCAATCTATGAGACTAATATCGAGTGCTCCATAGAGGCCATGCTGTGCTAGAGAGGCACGGAGGTTGTGCCATATATGGTTATTTTTACTCATTTCTTCCAAAAATGGCTTTGTATCAATACGGTCTTTGATGAGGGAGAAATAACGCATAAAGGGGGAAAAGTAGTCTACTAATAGTGACACATTTTAGAGGGCAAAACAATTTCTTTTGTAAGGGGGTGTGCCATAATGGGGCTACCTTTTTTACCTATGGATCACGATTTTTCAAAACTTTTTCACCAAACATCAAAGAATAAGGCGCCAGAAGAAGGCACAACCCCCCCTGTTCCCCTTGATGAGAAGCAGTGGCCAGATGATTGGAAAACTGTTTTTTACAAAACATACCCACGATTTTCAAAGATAGCATTTAGAGAAATCACGCCTCCTGCTGCAGATTTTTTTGATCTACTTTCAAAGCGCATTTCACGGAGAGACTTCTTGCCCACCCTTCCTGCTAAGGACAAGCTAGCGGTGTTCTTCCACTATGCGCTTGGCATTGTGGATTTAACGACGGGGAGGCGCGCACACCCCTCAGCGGGAGCGCGGTACCCTCTTGATGCATATTTGGTTGTATTTGAGGGTAATCAAGACATCCCTTCTGGGGTGTACCACTATGCGATAAAAAATCAAGCACT
>CAZIPS010000011.1:0-10933 GCA_964541455.1 uncultured Candidatus Saccharibacteria bacterium
AATAAGATCCTGTGCACGAACTTTATCAAGCCAAAAATCAGGGTCACTCATCTGCCCCTCGATTTCCAATATTCGTGCTTCTCGCTCATCCATAGAAAGTAGTATACCAAAATGAAATCTACTTGGAGCCGAAGGGGAGGATCGAACTCCCGACCTTTTCGTTACGAGTGAAATGCTCTACCAACTGAGCTACTTCGGCGTTTTAAAATTCTTTCGATCCTCTAGTCGTGCATTAATGCGCACTGGAGCCGAGACCGAGGATCGGTCACAAGTATTTTTCTGCTGAAAAATCTTTCGACCCCGACTCGCGCCGTCGCGCTCCGTCTTTCGATCCTCTAGTCGCGCATTAATGCGCACTGGAGCCGAGACCGAGGATCGAACTCGGGACCTCATCCTTACCATGGATGTGCTCTACCAACTGAGCTATCTCGGCTTAATTCTTCAAACTTGAAGAACCCCGCTATAGTAGCGAATTTTCATCATTTTGGCAAAACAAATCCCTCCCTGCTAGCAGGGAGGGATTTGTTTTTAAGTCATCTAATTAGATAACTTCGCAATTTTTGCAGGCGCTGCAGTTGCAGTTACATCCCTTATTGTGTCCCCCGCGGCACCATCCCATAGAGCATCCCATGCAGTGCCCCTTACGGAAAAGTGCACTTAACCCAAGCAAAATAACAATTGATGGCCAAATAATATCCCAACTCACTAAACTTGCGAACCCTAGACCCTTAAGAAGAAACACAACGCCGATCAGAATAATGAGTAGCCCTCCAAACATAAAGTAGAAAGTTAATCTAAGTAATAAGCGTATTATACGAGTAGTTAGAAAAAGCACAAAGCCGCACTGTCGTGCGGCTTTGTGCTTTTAACAAGCATAGAGAACTCTATTTTGCCTCCTTAAGGTACGTAAGCATAGTACTCGCATCCGATACTTCAAAAGGATCAGTTGCACAGTTGTCAGAGAAACTATCTTCGACAAACATCTTTTTAATTACCCCGTCATCAACAAACATAGAGTACCTCCATGAACGATCACCGAATCCGAGGTTTTCCTTCTTCACGAGCATTCCCATCTTGCGAGTAAACTCGGCGTTGCCATCTGGAAGCATAAAGACTTTTTTGAGTCCCAAGTCATCCGCCCACTTCTTCATCACAAAGGCATCATTTACTGATAAGCAGATAACTTCATCAACACCAAGTGCCTTGAAGTCTTCATAATGCGCTTCATACCCCGGAGCATGAGTTGAAGAGCAGGTAGGAGTAAAAGCTCCAGGAAGCGCAAAGAGAACGATTTTTTTACCTTTAAAAATATCGTCTGTTGTTTTGTCCTGCCAACGATAAGGATTAGGTCCTTCTACTGATTCATCCCTGACGCGTGTTTTGAAAATAACGCTTGGAACTTTTTGATTTACTAGTGTGTGTGCCATATATTTTGTGTTTAATTGGTGTATCTAGAGTAAAACACGAAGAAAAAAAAGGGCAACTTATATCGTACCTACCCCCACGTTTTTTCTTGAGATTCAAATCGTGACGCAATTTCTCGAAGACCCCTCTCAACCTCTTCCGGTTGTGTATGTGTGTCTACCGGGAGTCGTACCTCACAAACCGTCATCTTTTCACCTCTGTAGCGCGCTTCTGTAATTTCTGTTCCCTGTTCCCTTGCTAACTGATTAGCGATTTCTTTATTTTCTTTAGACAACGTATCGTACTGTATTACGATTGAGACGAATCCATAGAACTCTACCACTTCTCTTCTTTTCCAAAGTGAATCTACTGTTCGAATGTTTTTATCATACAAATCTTCACATGTACTAAGCACCGGGTAACCAACATAACGTGATATTTCTTCTCGATTTTGAAAAATCCTCGATGAGACATCATCCCCCATATCTTCATCAGACCACATTTCAAAAGTAGGTTTCGGTTTTGGAGTTTCTTCCATAACAAAGATTATAACACCTCTATAATTTTGAGCGTCGTATAAGTAAAAATACTATAGCGAGAAGCTATAGTATTTTTACCTTGCGCGGCTGACCGGACTTGAACCGGCAACCTCTCGCGTGACAGGCGAGTGCTCTAACCAGTTGAGCTACAACCGCATTTTTCCTTTCTTCCGATTCCACCTCCACACTTTACTGTGGCTCGGGTGCCGATGGGTGGAATCGGTCACAGATAATTTTCTTCTGAAAATTTCTGCGACCCCGACTCGCGCCGTCGCGCTCCGTCTTCCGATCCCACCCCCACGCCCTGCGTGGCTCGGGTGCCGATGGGTGGAATCGGACCACCGTCTAGGGCTTATGAGTCCCTCGTTCTAACCATTGAACTACACCGGCAAAGTAAAACAAAACTAACACAAAAATGGGGATAATTCAATTGAGAAGGACTTAAGGGAGCTGACTTGGCCAGAAATTACGGGGCTTGGCTTGGTCACGCATAAAACTTTCCTAAGTTTTTGCGCGACCCCGACTCGGCTCGTCAGCCTCCGTCTTGCAAGTCCAGACGTGAAAAGCCTTTGCTTTTCACTCCTCTCCGCAACCAGTATGTAAAACACCTTCAGAATCTGAAGGTGTTTTACATACTGGTTGCGGGGGCTGGACTTGCACCAACATCTCAAGGTTATGAGCCTTACGAATTACTATTACTCTACCCCGCTATTTATGAGGACAACCTCAGGAGCCCATAGTAACAGAAAAACCCATTTTGGCAACCTAGATATAATGGAACTCGCGAAACACTTCCTCGTAGAGGTTTAGAATATGTCGCATTTCTCTTTCTGAAAGTTCAAAAGAAGACCCCTCATGAGCAATAGCATTACGCGTTCGGTGTGCCTCCCATGCCTTATCAATACTTCGAAAATCAGCTCTATCAACACGCTTCAAACGTTCACCAAGCGTTTCCCCAAGATCAGAGAAGCGTTCATACACTAACTCATCGAGAATAATGTCTGCCTCAAGTATGGCAAGCCTCCATTCGTGTGGATTATGTGACGCGACGTGCTCCTGTACCTGCTGCCACTTATGGAATCCTGGGGCAAAATTGCTTTCTTCGTGACTTTCGAGACGATGCCAGTAATTATGCTCGGCCTCATGCATTGCGTGATTTTCTTCAGTGCGGATTTGATAAATACGAAAGAGGCTATACATAATAGCAATCAGCAAAAAGACCGAAACACACGTCGCAATTAAGGCATAGGACCTATAGGCATTCTCCCAAAGCGCCACTATCTCTTCTTTATGTTGAAGTGCATCTCCCCCACTTGAAGTAAACACTCCATAGAGCCACACAAAAATGGATTCAATATCAAGGGAAGGAACATTAGTGATTTCCATACCCACATTCTAGCAAAGTTTAGGCCTCACCGAGAAACTTTTTACCCATATCAAAAAGTATAGTTTCAGAAAGTGGTGCTCCCATAAGCTGCACCCCTAGAGGTAATTGTTTGCCTGATACTGCAGCAAACCCAGAAGGAACAGAAAGCGCTGGGATACCTGCAATGTTAGCGGGGGTAGTAAATATATCCGCGAGATACATAGTAACTGGATCATCAATCTTCTCTCCGATCTTAAAAGCGGGCGTTGGAGTTGTTGGTGTAAGCACTGCATCCACACCACTTTCAAATACTTTTTTGAAATCTTGCTTAATAAGCTCACGTACCTGAAGCGCCTTATAGTAGTAAGCGTCATAGTATCCGGCCGAAAGTACATAGGTACCGAGCAAAATACGGCGACGCACTTCAGGACCAAACCCTTCTCCGCGTGACTTCTTATAATCTTCTTTAGGAGTACCCCCATCGACATGGAGCCCATAGCGGACCCCGTCAAAGCGCGCAAGGTTAGTAGAACTTTCGGCTGGCATAATGATGTAATACACCGGAAGTGAGTAGTTAATATTAGGAAGCTCAATGTCCCGCACCTCATACCCGAGCGCTTTAAAACGATTGATTGATTCTTTGAAATTAAGCACCACTTCTTCACTTAACCCTTTTTCCAAAAAGTGCCAAGGCACCCCGATGGTGTATGTTTGCTTTTTTGTATGGTTTTTTCTTTCACTATCCTTAATAGTGGTGCTATCCATCGCATCCTCTCCTTTTAAAATATCAAATAGTAGTTCCGTGTCTGCCACACTTCTTGTCATGGGGCCAATCTGATCAAGTGATGATCCCATTGCCATAAGGCCGAAACGGGAAATAGCACCATAAGTAGGTTTGAGCCCGACTAACCCACAAAAGCTCGCTGGTTGGCGGACCGACCCTCCTGTATCAGAACCAAGTGCGGCAAGCGCACCATCCATAGCAACAGCTGCTGCTGAACCACCAGAGGACCCTCCTGAAACCCTTTCTCTATCGTGTGGATTTTTGGTTACTCCATAGGCTGAATTTTCGGTAGATCCCCCCATAGCAAACTCATCCATGTTTGTTCGCCCCAAAAAAAGAGCTCCTTCTGCTTTAAGTTTTTCTATAGCAGTGGCATCATACGTTGCAACATAGTTCTCCAGTATTTTTGATGCAGCCCCTGCGTGCTTCCCCTCAATCAAAATATTATCTTTAATCGCAAGAGGAATACCCAAAAGTTTACCCCTATTTCCTGCCGCCCTTTTTTGGTCTGCCTCTTTCGCCTTTTCTCGTATATCAGCAAAAACTTCACGATAAGCATTAACTTCGCCATCTTCTTTTCCTACCACCTCAAGATAATGCTCTACTAATTGAAGCGACGTAAGTTCTCCGCTTTCAAGCATTTTTTGCGCTTCAGAAATTGTTTTAGGAATAGTTGCCATACTAAAGTATCTTTTTCACTACTATGTAGTTGCCTTTACGCTCTGGGGCTTGTGCCACTATTGCCTCGGTAAAAGCGCCGGCCTCATGAGGGGCCTCATCTTCTCTAAGTACATTTTTAGGAATAAACGCATCAGAAACTTCTCCCTCTAGAGCAGGGGCTGTTTGTAGCTGCGATATGTAAGCAACAATCGACTCGATGTCGTGACGGAGTTTTTCCTTCTCACTTTCTTTAAGGTCAATGCGAGAAAGTTCCGCTATAGCGTCTAATTCTTCAGGCTTTATCATTGTGGGCTATCATAGCGTACTTCAAAATATCGCGCCACTTCTTTCTTTCTCTTTTGAAGGCCTACTTTCCTCCCACTTTTTCTAAAAATGCTTCCTCAGAAAGGATGGGTACCTTAAGCGCCAGTCCCTCCTTGTATTTACTCCCAGGACTTTCTCCTACCAAAAGGAAACTTGTTTTGCTCGAAACACTACTAGTAACCTCTCCACCATGACGCTTTATAAGTGCCTTAGCCTCATCACGCGAAAGCGTTGGGAGCGTCCCCGTGAGTACAAAGGTCTTACCGGAAAATACACCTCCTGCCTTGCGTTTAGTCTCCTCATGTGTGACCACTACCACCTTAAGTAGTTTTTTAAGGAGTATTTTGTTTTCACTTTCGTCAAACCAGTCTTTAATTGAAGTTGCCAAAATATCCCCTACACCATTAATACTCATAAGCTCCGCTTCATTTGCTTCGGACAACTTTTGAATAGTGCCAAAATGAGAAGCCAGATCGTACGCAGTCTCCTCGCCCACATGAGGAATGGAAAGTCCAATAATAAATCGTGCTAAAGAAACTTTTTTTGCTTTTTCTATCGCTCTAAGTAAATTATCAACTGATTTCTCTGCAAATCGTGGGAGACTCAACAAGTCACCTCGTGTAAGTGTAAAAATATCTTCATAACTTACGATAAGCTCATGCTCAAGAAGCGCATCGATAATTTTAGGCCCCATCTTTTCGATATCAAACGCATGCTTCCCCACAAAGTGATAGAGCTTCCGCTTAAGCTGGGCATAGGAGTTTTTTGAAACACAACGCCAGGCGGCTTGTCCCTCTATGCGCTCAATAGCCCCATCTCCTCCACAAGCAGCAACTTTCTTTGGCCACAGAAAAGGTTTTTCTTTACCGGTTCTAAATTCAATCAGTACTTTTACAATATCAGGAATGACATCTCCCGCTTTTTGCAAAATAACAGTATCCCCTATGCGCACATCAAGTCTTCGTATTTCATCTTCGTTATGAAGCGTGGCACGCGAAACCACTGAGCCATACACGAGTACGGGGGTAAGATGCGCCACAGGGGTAAGCACTCCTGTGCGCCCTACCTGAAGCACAATATCTTCAACTATTGTCGTTACTTGTTCAGCTTTAAACTTAAACGCAATGGCAAAACGGGGAGCTTTACCGGTGTACCCCAGACTCTCTTGTAGCGCTCTTTCGTTTACCTTAAGCACTACCCCATCAATCAAATAGTCCTGATCTTCTTTCTTTTTGCCCCACATATCCCAATACGCGATAACCTCTGTAACACCTACTACTTTTTTAAAATGAGGGTTTACTTTAAACCCAAGCTTTTTTAGTAACACAAGCTCTTCCTCCTGTGTTTGAGGAAGTGGTTTAGAGTACTGCACGATGTCATACACAAACACATCGAGCTTGCGCGCTGCGGTCATCTTAGGATCAAGCTGACGAATAGAACCTGCGGCAACATTACGTGGATTGGCAAATGGCTCTTCCCCCTTTTTGCGTCGCTCTTTATTTATCTCTTCCAAAACACTTTTGTGCATGAAGACTTCTCCTTCGACAATACAGTCAACCGCTTCTTCAAGTACTAATGGCACCGCTTCAATCGTGCGAATGTTATGCGTTACCTCTTCTCCCACCACACCATTTCCTCTTGTTGCAGCCCGTATGAGTATTCCCTTCTCATATTCAAAAACAATCTTAAGCCCGTCGATTTTAAGCTCACAGGTATAAGCGATTTTTTCTTCCGGCTCTTTTTTAAGAAAGCGCTTTACCCGTGCGTCAAAGTCCCTAACATCTTCTTCAGTAAAGGCATCATTAAAAGACCATTGGGAAACTTTGTGCGTTACTTTAGTAAATTGTGGCAATGGCTCCCCTGCAACACGCTGTGTTGGTGAGTCAGGAGTTATAAGGCTTGGATAGGTCTCCTCAAGAGTCTTTAGTTCAGCCTTAAGTGAATCAAGTGCTGCTTCTGAAATCGAGAGATTATCAAGTACATGATATTCGTAACGATAACGGTTAATAGCCTCGCGCAGCTTTTCTGCCCTTTTTTGTGTTGCAGCCGATGCTTCGTTGTGTGCCATTCCCCTATCTTAGCGAATAGAGAGCCCTATTGCCAGAAGTCTATTTATTGCAAAATAATCTGAAGCGTACGCTCAACACGACGTATATCAGTCGTATCACAAGTATTATGTCCTCGAGCAGTAATAGTTGTTTTCACCGCCCCTCCCCCACCATCTTCTTTCAAAACATCAACATCCGCACAAGCCCGCCCAAACGTAATACTAAAAGAAGTTGCATCAATCCCTCCTGAACCATCACTATATCCTTGCTTAAAATTGCTCACATTTCCTCCTAAACATTGAATAGTAGGGAGCTGTGTCGCCAAAATAAGCTGTCGATTGCTTGTATCATACGCGGTATGGGTAATAACATCCGTATTAAAAGCGCTTCCACTCCCATCATTAGGCGAAGCGAATCCGGTGGGGTAATATTTCCGCTCCCAATACAATGCACATTCAGCACCAGTGTCTGCTGCATAAAAGGCAGTTTGCGAATCCTTCCCGATCGAAGAAAGAGTGAGTTGCGTAAAGGCGATTTTAAAAATAGTAGCACCAATAACTAGAAAAAGACTTGAAGCAAGTATGGCGATAAGTAATGTAAATCCTTTTTTCATACTAAAAATTAGTTCCACTTAAACAGTCGCTCTTTTACCGTTACTGTACGAGGATAACTTCCCGTAGTCCACGTCACAATTGAAGTCACCTCCGCCTCTTGGTTGGGTATGATTTCAACCACGCTTATCGCTCTTTTAAAAGTAGTGACTGACCAATTCCCCATAACATTGCCGCTCCCGTTTGCCCCATATGCGTAAGTTTTCGCTCCATTTGGTGCACGATCAAAAAGGTTGAGCGGTGAACAAGTACTACTGTCCGCCGGATCAGTACAGGCTGAAGTTGAGGGGTTAGTAAGTGGACTCATGGGGCTCAAGTTACAATAGCTCGGGCTTCCGGGAGTTGTTGAAACACAATTAAAGAAATTAGGATTTGAATTTGTTCCTGTGCTACTTAGCCAAGAATTACCATTTAAAATATTGGTGTCTCGAATGAGACGTACAATCTCTACCCCCTCTTGCGCTAAATATTGAGCAGTCACTTGATCCTTAGCGATGTTTGCAGTAAGTACGCCTTCTGAAATAGTAGTAAGTGGGGCAACTACCGCTATCAAAAGCACTGATATTGCTACAAGCGTTTCAACCAAGGTAAACGCCTGTTGTTTGTTTTTTTGATTTTTAACGAAAGTAAACATACACATTTATATATCGAGATTACGTTGAGTCGCACGAGTCTGTAGCGCAAAATTAACTCTCCGTGGATCTCCACTTGCTCCGTCAACCCCTACAAACGCATATCCCGAAAGATTGATACGCGCACTCGCTTGAATCTTATCAGTAGGATCAGTGCCCTGCACATCAAAACTTAGAAAATCAATCTTAATTTCTGGCGCTGAAATAGCAACGAAGATACACGTCCCTGCGGGCTGCTCACGACAACGAATTACTGTATTGGTATTGGGATCTATAGTATAGACCACTACTGGATTAGGGAGTACAGCATTTGTTGTGTCATCTGATTTGAAAGCAAGAAGGTTTCCAGGAGCTGCTGCAGGACAATCAGTTGGATTAACATTTCCTGTTGCCAAGTAATTATCCCCCTCTTTATATGTTGCTCCCACAAGACAGTGGTAACTTGTTCCTGTGCGGATATTACGCACCATGCTTTCCATAGTAGAACTCAAGTTGTTAATCACTGATTGTTGGGCTTGTGCTTTTTTGTTCAAGTTAACGATAGAGAGCAGCGCTCCAGTTGAGATGAACATCACCACCGTAAAAAGCCCCACCGCTACGATGAGCTCGACAAGTGTAAACCCTTTTTGTGTGTCACCTTTCATACTTAACAATTATTTTGTGCCTTAACCGATGTTTGCCCGATACTGTTTACAATAACGCAACGCACCGCAGAAGCGTTCGTATCTGATTTGAGCCTGATTTTAATATAAGAAATACCAGGAGAGTTGGTATTGTTTTTAAACACTGCAGGTTCGGGGTTAGGGCGCTTAAAGATAATAGTCGCCGCCGAATCAGAAGCTCCGTTACAATGCCAGCTACCACTATACTGGAAACATAGATCACTTACTTTAATATCCCGATTAAAGGTGGAAGTAGTGATTTCTTCTCCAGCATCATATTGCGAATTACTATTCACATCTGCAAAAAGTATAAAACGCTTTGATTTGTCGGCGGTTGAGTCGTCAAAGTAAAGCCCGTAACCGATCTGATAGGCTGTTTTGCCTCCTACTGTTGTTGCACCTCCGGCGAACCCCCCAATCGTTACTTTGCGCGAGGCTACCCCATATACCTGTGCTTGACGCACCGTAAGGGCTACTTCATACGCCGAGTTAGTAAGCAAGATACTTGAATTAAACTTACTATTTTCGTAGAGCACCACACTTGAAATCACCATGAAAATACTGATGGTGACCATAAGCTCCACAAGCGTAAAGCCTCTCATGGTTTCCCCTACAGAATACTTATGTGGAAATCTAAACATGCAATTAAAATCCGAAAAGATGCAACGAAAAAATATCGAGCGGATAAAAAAAGATAAACATAGTCGCCCCTATAAGAAATGGCGCGAATGGTATCTCGCTTTTCATTGTAAGGTGTAAGCTCTTTAGCCACAAGAAAGATATCCTCTTTGAAGAGACTACTTTACCCAAGAAAAGCATGATGAGTGCAACCACTGCCCCCACCCAAAAAGCAATTGCAAATGCTGAGAGTCCATATGCAATACCGAGCAGAAATCCCATTCCAATAGCTAACTTCCCATCCCCAAGTCCAATAAGCCGTCCCTCTGAGAAATACCACAGCATAAAAAAAGGTAGGAAAAAAAGTGGCCCCGCTATCACGAACTGATAACGCAAACCCCCCCCCACTCCTCCCATAAGCATCGTGTGATAAAGTGCGGTTATAAAGGTGAGTATATTAAATACCCAGACCAGATGGTCAGGGATAATCTTGTGCCTTAGGTCGTAGACCGCAATTGCAATGAGTACTGCAAAAAGCGCAGCATACATCGGGAACAATAGTGTTGGAATCTCGCCCCTAAGGAACTTATACCCAAGGAGCGCAAACAAAACTCCTGTGAAAAATTCAACAAGCGGATATTGCCAAGAAATAGGAGTTTTACAGCTACTACATTTCCCCCGAAGTACAAGAAAACTCAAAAGCGGAATAAGTTCCCAAAAGGCGAGCTTTTTTCCACAAGAAAAACATTCTGACCTTCCTCTCGCTGCTGAAAAACCAGTACCGTACCTCAGAATAACTACGTTCAAAAAGCTGCCTATACATGTCCCCATGATAAAAGTGTAGAAAAAAAACATGGTATCTAGTCCCGTAGAAAATACTACTCACAAAGTAATCCCGAAGGAGTGGCATTTAACATAATCCCCTTACTTTCTGAATCTACGCACCAATATTGCGTAGGATCAGTCTTAAGTGGCACCGCTATCAAATAACTTGTTCCTGTTATTTTACATATCGCATCGCTCCCGCTTTTTAAAGCTGCTTCGGAGATTGCGTTTGATATACTCGCAACTTCCAAAACCGTTCCTGAAGTAACAAGTCCTTCACAAACAGCACTATCTACATCGGAACCAGTATTATTATAAGTATTTCCTAAATCCTCAAAGGCGATAGATGCTGAAGAGCGAATACCATCTAA
The DNA here is from genome assembly GCA_964541455.1 of uncultured Candidatus Saccharibacteria bacterium. Taxonomy (GTDB): domain Bacteria; phylum Patescibacteriota; class Minisyncoccia; order Phycocordibacterales; family JAKFXT01; genus JAKFXT01. Next base: position 10,845 of record CAZIPS010000011.1, read on the forward strand.
ATTAGATTTAATTGCTGCGTCTGCACTCTTACTACGCGCTGAATTCATTGAGTTAAGCACTATGGAAGAAAGAACTCCTACTATGGCAA
>CAZIPS010000011.1:11033-20232 GCA_964541455.1 uncultured Candidatus Saccharibacteria bacterium
TAACCACCAAGAGTTCGATAAGGGTGAAACCTTTGTTTGTTTTTATCATAATTTATAGATAACTAAAACAGATAACGCTACTCACGTATCATAACACAAAACCAACAGTTTCCTGTTGGTTTTGTGTATAAACTAACTGCGAGAAAAAACTATCCGCACACCGTGTCGTTGGCCGCAAGTGATGTAGCTGCTGTACTTGTTGAAATCCCTGTGTAATCTACACACCAGAATCCCCCGCTCTTAAGTGGTGCTTCAAGCCCCCAACTACTACTATTGGCGTGACAAGTAACAGTATTTGCTGCTCCAGCGGTACCGTAGGCAGTAATATGAGTTGCTGTATTACCAGCCGCTGAACGAGCTGCGTTCATGGCACTAACTATGGTTGTATCGGTACATACTGACCCATAACTTAAATTATTAATATTATACGAAAGTTCGGCCTGAGAACGAACTCCATTAAGATTAGATTTGACCGCGGCATCAGAACCTTTAGTACGAGCTGTGTTAAGAGAAGCAAGTACCACTGATGAGAGAATACCGATGATGGCAATAACCACCAAGAGTTCGATAAGGGTGAAACCTTTGTTTGTTTTTATCATAATTTACTAATACTAATAATTATCCTTAAGGTATCATATTTCGCTTTATACGTTCTAACAACCTTTGTGGGAGAAAGCTCATTAGAAAAACAAAAACGAAACCTGATATTGACCCCGCTCCCCCATTAATTTCGGTAAAGAAAATAGTGCGGGGTGCTTTAGTCCACTTATAATGAGACTCCCTGTATTATATACCACACTACCCCTAGCAAGAAATAGGATGTGGATATCCCCTTTTGAGAAACCCTGCCAATAAGACAGGGGTACAAGCTGACACAAGCCAAAGATACCCATTCCCATTTAGATGCACAACCTTCTACTGAATATTGTTCGTGATGTTATAGATTGGAATAAGCACTGACGCCAAGAGTGTTCCTACGCCCAAGCCCAGCATCACAATCATCACTGGCTCAATAAGGTCAACAAGGGTGTCCACGGCATTTGCCACTTCGCGATCATAGAACTTGGCGAGTGTCTTTAGGATTGAATCAAGCTCACCCGACTCCTCACCCACACGCATCATCTGCACCACCACTCCCGGGACCTCAGGAGTTCGTGGGAAGGCATCGGAAAGTGCAGAACCAGCCCGCACCTTATCAACCGCCGCGTGAATAATATCTTGATAAATCTTATTATCCACCACATCTGCCGTGATTTCAAGCGCGCGCACAATAGGGATACCACTACTCAACATGGTACTTAGGTTATCTGTAATACGGGCCAAATAGAGCTTCTTATAAAGATCCCCTACATAAGGAAATCCTAACTTAAAAGAAGAAAGCGCAATACTTCCTGTCGACGTTTTGGCATAACGATAAAGCACAAACCCCATAAAAATAATAAGGGCCGCAAAAATAAGTCCATAATTCACCAGAAAACTACTGATAGCGATCACCGCTCGTGTGTATGCAGGAATCGCTTGTCCAGAATCAGTAAGGATGGAGCTAATTTTCGGGATAACGAGCGTCAACATAAGCACCATCACCGCAATAAAGGTGAAGATAACGAAAGCAGGATAAATGAGTGCATTTTTCGCCTTAGAAGTGAGCTCGTAGTTGCGATCAAGGTAATCAGCGAGGTAGTTAAACACATCATTTAACTTTCCCGACTCTTCACCAGAGCGCACCATGTTCACATAAAAAGGACTAAATGCATCGGGATGCTTACCAAGCGCCTTCGAGATACTGCTCCCCGCCTGAAGATCGTCAGTAATCACCGCAAGTTTTTTGGCGAGCACCCTGTTTGGGGTTTCCGCAGCAAGCATACGAAACGTACGCAACGCCGACACCTGTGCCTCAAAGAGCGTTGAGATCTGCCTTGAGAGGATAACAATGTCTTTATTTGAAACACTTTCAAAAAGAGCAAAATCTCCTTCTAAGAACCCCTTTTTTTCGGCTTCGTTAATCGAAGAGACGACGAGTCCACGGCGCTGCAAGGAAGAAATAGCAACATCTACATTAAGCGCATCAATAGCCCCATTTGACTCTGCCCCACTGCCGTCAATTGCTTTGTAGTTGAAAAGCATAATCAGTTCTAAATAAGCCTATCCAAAATCTTTGGATTAGCACTGTGTAGATACGCATTTTCTGCGGTAATCTCCCCACGACGCACAAGGTCAGCAAGTGAACGGTTAAGGTCAATCATCCCCTGATCCATTCCTGTTTCAATAACCGTATTGATCTCATGTGTACGGCGCTCACGGATAAGGTTGGCAACAGCGCTATTATTGATAAGAAGCTCATAGGCTGGCACTTGTCCTCCTGAAATACGCGGAATAAGGCGCTGTGAAAAAATACCTGTCATAGAGCTTGAAAGCTGTATACGGATCTGGTCCTGCTGCTCTGCTGGAAACGTATCGATAATACGATCGATAGTTTGCGCAGCGTTATTGGTGTGAAGCGTTGAGAAGATAAGATGCCCTGTTTCGGCTGCAGTTACCGCTGTTCCCATTGTCTCTGCCCCACGCATTTCACCGATGAGCCCCACATCAACGTCCTGACGAAACATTGAGTGAAGTGCCGTACCAAAATCAGCCGTATCAACACGTACTTCACGTTGATCGATAATACATTTCTTTTGTTCGTAGATGTATTCAATCGGATCTTCAATCGTGATGATGTGCTCCGCGCGTTCGTTGTTGATCATCTCGATAAGCGCAGCGAGTGTTGTTGTTTTACCCTGCCCCACAGGCCCCACTACAAGAAAGAACCCCTGTGGTTTACGAGCAAACGTCTCAAGGATAGGAGGAAGTGTGAGCTCCTGAAGTGTTCTGATTTTCTTTGGAATAAGACGCATAGCAATACTTATAGCCCCCTGCTGGAAGAAAGCATTGCCACGGAAACGCGCCAAGTCCCCATGCTGATACGCATAATCACACTCCTTTGACTCAAGAAACTTCTCTAAAATAGGCTTACTCACCATGGCACTAAAGAGGCCAAGTGTATACTCTTTGGTTAGAATCGGCTTTTTGATAAGCGGAACAAGAAACCCCGCTACACGTATAGTAGGGTTACGTCCTTCAGAGAGATGGAGGTCAGAGGCGTTTTCTTGTACGACAATATTTACCAAATCATCGAGTTCTTTGGCATAATCAACACCCCCCCCATTTACCCCTCTATCTAAATCGAGTACTGCCATAGAATTACTTTTTCTTTTTTAAGATCTCGAGCACTTGCTCTAACACTTCAGAAGGAATAGTGTTTGCTTTCACAATATAGCCATCAACTCCTATCTTCTTTGCTTCATCGATGTCACTCTTCTGGCCTTGATTAGAGAGTACCACAAGCGCTGCACCCTCCGCTAACTTATCTCTGTGCACCGCCTCGAGGAATTCAAGTCCACTCATCCCCGGCATAATCATATCGAAAAGCACCAAGTCAGGCTTAAGTCCTCCTTTCAATTTTTCGACTGCATCTTCTCCAGAAAAAGCTGGGGTGATTTCAAAATTCGCCGCCTTAAACTTGACGGTGTACATGTCGAGAAGAAACTTATCATCATCAACTAAAAGTACTTTTTTGTTTTCCATAGTCGTATAGTAAGTATACCTTATTCTAAGCCAAGGTGTTCACTTCCTCAAAGGGTATAAGTCCTTTCGAACACTTGATAAGTGCATCCTCTTGAATTGTAATCATCCCTTTCTTGCGGACAAGTGCTCTAATATCAAGTTCGGTTGCATGATGAAGGATGGCTTCTTCGATTTCTTTATCCATCTCAAACATTTCAAACACCGCCATACGTCCACGTGTGCCATTGGGACAATCGGGGCTTGGCTCAATCTCATAGAGCTTATCTGTTGGCATCACTTTCTCACGGATGGTATCAGGTAGATCGTTAAAACGACTCTCCACAAAACTCTTAAGTGACCCTTCAATAGGGACTTCTTTACCGCTATGTGGACAAAGCGTACGCACCAAGCGCTGTGCGATAGTAAGTGTAAGTGTAGGCGCAATAAGATAAGGATCTACCCCCATATCGATGAGACGCGGGATCACCCCTACTGCGTTGTTGGTGTGGATAGTTGAAAACACCAAATGACCAGTAAGCGCCGCCTGCACTGCAAGCTGGGCGGTTTCCTTATCACGTATTTCTCCCACCATAATCACATCCGGATCCTGACGAAGGGTGGTACGTAGTCCTGTAGCAAACGTATAGTTAATTTCAGGACGAATTTGTGATTGACTTACCCCTTCAATGTTAAATTCAACCGGGTCTTCAAGTGAAAGTACGTTTTTTGTTTCTTTATCAAGCTCGTTAAGCATCCCGTAGAGCGTTGTTGACTTACCGCTTCCAGTAGGACCTGAAATAAGCACGATACCGAAGGGACGCTTAAGTGCTCGACGCACCATTGCTAAATGTTCTGGAGAAAAACCAGATGAATCCAGTTTACGTACCCCCTTATCCTTATCCAAAATACGCATCACCACCTTTTCTCCATAGTACGTAGGGAACGTTGAGACACGAAAATCAACACCACGTCCATCAATCTTGGCTGAAAAGCGTCCATCTTGCGGTTTGCGATGTTCATCAAGCTTCATATTCGAGAGGATCTTGATACGTGCCACTACTGAACGATGTACATTAGCCGGAAGCACCAAGCTCGTATGTAATTCTCCATCAATACGAAACCTCACGCGCGTTTTTTCGGCCAATGCCTCTATGTGAATATCAGAAGCTTGTCCTTCAATCGCATAACGTAAAATAGTCGCCACGATTTTAGTTACCGGCGCATCCTCGATAATTTTGGCCTCTCCCGCTTTCTTTGATCCCGTTAAATCTTGTGTTTGATCTTTACCAAGATCAGCCTCTTCCGCCCCCAATTCACCTGAAATTTCAGAAAGTGCTTTAGTCACCTCCCCTGATAGGCCCTTGTACGTATCAAGTACCGCCTTGAAATCCTCTTCTGAAATAAGAAAAAGTTTGAAAGGAAGATTTATTTTTGAAGAAATAAAGTAGAGTGCATCACGCGCCTCGATATTATCTGGATCAACAATACCCACTTCAAGCGCACCATCTACAATCCCGATAGGTACGAAGCGATAGTGTGCAGCTGATTCTTCCGGAATGTAACGCAGGATTTCAAAAGGGATATTAGCGCTCTCTATACTTCTCGTGGGGATGCGTAAATACTCCCCTTTTGCAGTCAAAATCTGCTCTTCAGAAACGTTATGCTTACGAAGTATTTCCTCAATTGAACCTCCCTGTTCTCTTATTTCATTCTCAATTAAAGAAACATCATTAGCGGTAATGATGTTCTTGCCGGCCAATATAGAAAGTAAGGGTTGTGCCATAGTAGGAAAATAAGCAAGGCCCCTAGGAAACTAGTGATTACTAAAGGCCTTGATGGTGATATTGCTTTTAACGACCGGTTGCGCCTGCATAACTGCCATAAAAGGATTGTCGCGCCCGGCTTCTTCGGGGGTGAGCTCAACACTAAAATTAGTAAGTGAATCAAAAGAGCTATCATTAAAGAAATTTTTATCAAGTCTGATATTTTTAATCGCAAGGAGCACCGGCAAAATATCATCTCCCACCGCTTCTCCTGCGCTCCCCGAGGCACCCGTTACCGTAATAGTCTCATTTGAAGAAGAGCCTGCAAAAAAATACTTATAGCTAAAGAAAATACCCACTAACAGCACAATAAAGATAATGATATTTTTTGCTTCTGATTTAATAAAGTCCATATATTTTAGCGTAACCAATAGGTTTTTAACGTCACATCAAAATCATAAAAATCAGTATTTTGTACTGGGCGCAAACTCACTGAGGTAACATCAAGTATGCGAAGTGAGTTTTCGAGCTTTTTCATAAACTCCTTGAACACATTATATTGCGCAGTAACCGTAAAACTAAGTGTCACACTTCCTACTGTCTGGTCTCCCCCAATAGCTATTTCTCGACTCCCCGCAGAAGCACCTCCTGTAACTCCAGACCCTCCTCCCTTGCTATCATTCCCTGTAAAATGAAGGTTTTTGAGTACAATACCAAAAGGTTGAGCGATGTTATTAATATCAATAATAAGTCTGATGTTATCGATTGAATCTGGAAGAAGACGATCCAGATTAGCAAGCTTGTCCTGATCAATACTATTCTTTGTAGCGACTAACTTATTTTTCTCGTCATTTAACTGTTGTGACTTATTAATTGCATCGTCATACTTTTCAATTTCAGCTTGAATCACCTTAATACCAGGATTTGCCGCATCAGTACTTGTGTAAAGTGGGTTAATCACCGTAAAGAAAAGTCCGACGGAGATGATCACTAACACTACTTGGAAAATAATATTATTCATACCGTTTAATTTTGTGTGGGCAGTATTCCTGAAGTACTGCTTTGGTTCACTGGTTTTGTAGTAGTCCCCGCCGAAGAGGAAACTTCATAGCCATTAACATTTCGATAACGCAACACAAAAGGATCGATAAGTGCAGAAACGCTAAAACTAACATTGCCTTTTTGATCTAATGCGACGTTGGAAAAAATAGGCTCCTTAATACCGCGAGTTTTAACAAGTAAGTCGGACTGAAGAGCAACACTATTAAAACTCTGTGCAACTCCTGACATTTTAATTTGTATGCTTGATGCTGCCCCAGGCCCCGCAGCAACATCCCCTGAATCACTTGCCGCAACTGAAACAAGACTAAAACTACTGTAGCTAATAGTTTTAAGTGTTGTCTGTTGCAAGATATCAAACACCCCTGAAATAGCCATATGCTGATCAAGAAGATTTTTAGCCGTCTCAATACGCGTATCAAGACGCTTAAGCTCCTTAATAGTATCAATATCAAAGCCCTTACGAGCCTGTTGAAGGGTGTCTTTCTTTTTTGAGAGCGCGTCAAGTAAAAACTTCTGATAAAAGTAGGACCCCGCAGAAAGTGACACTGCTCCCAAGAACAAAATAACCGTTATAACCGTAACGATGCTTACCCCCTTTCGTTCATAAGAAACTCCCTCCGTCGGTACAAGTGGCCGCTTAGGAATAAATGATGTTTGGCTGCTTCCATCCATTACTTATAAGTATAGCAATAAAATAGCTTCTGCCTATAAAAAATAGAGTGAATAACTCTGTATAGACATTTAGTTAGATGCAGAAAGTTTTCGAAGCGCGATACCTACTGCAACCGCAAACTCTGGTCCGACTATTTTGAGCGTATCTGCCAAGAAAGCAGGGGTCACTGTTTTTGCAAATGGGTCCGCCGCAACTACATCGCTCTGAAAATGCACTTTTGCAGCCTCGATAAAGCCGCGCATCACTGCTCCACCACCACAAAGCACTACTTTAGAAATAGTACGGTTATACTTTTTCTCATAACTTAAAAGTACTTGGTTCGCTTCGGTAAAAACATAGTCGAGTGTAAAAGAAATACTATCGCTCACTTGTCTGTGTATAGGGTCGGTCGAAAGCCCGATGGTGCGCTTCGTTTCTTCCGCCTTTTCAACCGGCATGCCGAGCGACTCGGAGATGGCAAGGGTGATGTCTTGCGACCCGCGATTAATGATGTGCGAGTCTTTGATAATGCCATGCTCAACAAGGTAGAGCTTGGTAGAACCTGCTCCCATATCCAAAATCATGACTGGCTCAATCCCCTGATCCAAAGATGAACGCGTCGTGCTAAAAAGCTCGATTTCGTATGTCGGATTTACAAGATTGAGTGCCTCAACAATAGTTTTATTCTTAGCAAGTGCATCATTTAAAATGGCTACTAAAAGCACATTAACCTTTTTCACCATCTTTTCATCCTTCGGATCTTTAGCAACCTCTCCCTCTTTTGGTTTGTCCCCCGGAGAATGGAGATCTCCTCCTTCTTTGGGAATAATCCACCAATCAAGTGTTACTTCTGAAATTGCCACCGGAATATAACGTCGCGCCTCAATGGGAATCATTTCGGCCATACGCCTTTCTCCCAAATCAGGCATTTCAACAAGTGACGTGAGGCTTGCAGAAAGTGGAATCGCAATGCCTACATTACGTGCGGTGACATTAGCTTCGCGCAACAGGTCTCCAAGTGCTTCTTTAATTTTATCGGGTTGCAAATTAGTCGCACGACCAAGTTCGAGTCCTGCGTAGGGACCAAGCGCTATTTCCCCATAGGTCTCAAGAATTGCTCTATTATTCTTCTTGCCGAGCTGTACTACTTTAATGGCCGAAGCTCCAATATCAATACCGAGTACACTCCCCCCTGCTTTGTCAGCCCCCACTATTCCGCTTAAAAGTTTTTTGAATGAAAAATCCATAAATATGCGACAGTCTGCGTATGAACCTATACAATAGCCTTAAGTATAACACAGCCCTATGGGAGAAAAATTGTTTAGAAAAGGTCTAGCATATGGCAAAACATGCTTAGAAGTACTTATTGACTTTCTGTTCCCAAGGAAAAAAGATGCTCTGCTTTTCGCCACTCTCAACACCGAAGACATCGTCAAAAAAGTTCATCCGTCAACTCACCCCGAAGCCCTTTTTGATTATCACGACCCACTTATACACAGCCTCGTTTGGCACGCTAAGTACAAAGGGGACCCTCTGGCAATAACACATATGGCAACACTTCTATACGATGCGCTTTATGAGGAGATAGCCGACCGTCTCGCTTTTGCGGGAGGTGGTAAAGCACTCCTTGTTTCTATCCCAAGTAGCAAAGAGCGCATGCGCTACAAAGGGTTTAACCAAGTTGCTTTAATTGCTGAAGCAATAGCAAGTGAAGACAAGGGGCAACTTTTCGAACACCCTACCCCACTTCTCTTTAGAAAAAAAGAAGTGGGGCGTCAAACTGATCTCAAAAAAAGAACCGAGCGTCTCAAAAACATGAAAGAGGTCTTCATCGTAAATAACCCTACTCCCGTAAAGGGGCGTATTGTTGTACTGATCGACGATGTAACTACAACCGGCGCCACCCTCTCTGAGGCGCGTAAAGCCCTAGAAAAAGCAAAACCAGCGCATATAGAGGTACTGGCATTTGCACACTAAAAATCACTTTGAAAGCGGGCAATTTTAGTGTAAAGTGGCCAAGTAAATTGACTTGGAGACGTGGCTGAGTGGTCGAAAGCACCTCACTGCTAACGAGGCGTCCCTTTAAAAGGACCGTGGGTTCGAATCCCACCGTCTCCGC
>CAZIPS010000012.1:0-13141 GCA_964541455.1 uncultured Candidatus Saccharibacteria bacterium
ATCTGTGCATTTCTTTGCTGCACTAAAGAGGTGAGTAGCGTACAATATAAGCATTAATCTATTTTAGGCGTTTTAATCCTTATTTATGCACTACACCACTTTCTCCATACAAGAGTCGTTTGAAACTGCTTGGGAAATCCTCAAAAAGAAGTTTGAAATATTGGCAGGAGCACTTGCGTTTATGTTCCTTCTTTCTTGTGGGTTCTCTTTTTTAAAACACATTGTTGATCCCGAGTATTACAACGTCAACCGTTGGGATCATCATTCGATGATGTGGGGGTATGGGGTGCCAGGTAACTTTGATTATCGCTATGCACAAATCGTGCATCAGACCTCGTTTATAGAAATGCTTATGGGGCTGGTGGTGAGCCTTATTGGGTGCATTGTTATTACCATTATTGCAATTGGTGTTACTCGTCTTTATTTCAAAGTATTTCGCCATGAACCAGTACATTTCCGTCAGGTAATACAGGGTGAGGATCGTTTTATTGAATATTTTCTTGCGGCACTCCTTTCTGCAGGTGCGATAGTGCTCGGGTTTATATTTTTTATTATCCCAGGACTATACATCGCTCTTCGTTTAAGCCTAGTGAAGCTCTATGTTGTTGATCGAAAGATTGATCCACTCGAGTCACTCACTCTCTCTTGGCACGCGACACGAGGGCAGGCATGGCAACTTTTTGGTTTTCTCCTTGCGTCAATCGGGATTAACTTCCTTGGGGCGCTTGCTTTTGGTATCGGTCTTTTGGTAACACTCCCACTCACGTTCCTTGCTTTTATTGACGTCTACGAAAAGCTCTCACATCGCCACCAGACTGCCTCATAGGAGGGTATCTAGTGCTTTCTCCCACAGGTAACTTCATAGTGGTACTATGAGGAAATGATTGGAGTTTTTGATTCAGGAAGTGGGGGACTTACGGTACTTCGTGAGATTCATTCTCTTTTACCGCACACCCCAGTACTTTATTTTGGTGATTTGAAAAATGCACCATATGGTTCTCGTAGTCCCGAAGAGTTAGGGGTGCTCACGGTACAGGGTTTTAAAAAACTGTCTGACCAAGGTGCAACACTCATTGTCTCGGCTTGTAACAGTGCTTCGGCCAACATAGTTGTGCCGCTATTTGAGGGGCTTTGTATTCGACCCGAGAACATTATCGAGATGGTGGGACCCACCATAAAAGCGTTTGCAGAAAAGAAAAACAAAAAGATACTGCTCGTAGCAACAGAAGCCACTGTTCGCTCCGGAGTTTATCAGCAAGCTTTTCATGGAATTGGGATTGCTATACAGACATTAGCACTTCCACATTTAGCGCGCGCCATTGAAGAGAAAACCTCAGCTCCTGCGGTCTTAGCCATGATTAGTGAAGCATTGGCACCTTATAATGGGTCATACGAAACCCTCATTTTGGCCTGCACGCATTTTCCATTAGTAGAGGAAGTATTTAAACGCTCCGTTCCAGAGGGGGTAGAGATTTTCGACCCAGCAGAGGGGGTGGCAAAAGAAGTTGTTGGGCACTACAGGGGGCAGGGTAGTGGTAAGTTACAGTTCCTCATATCCAAAGACTCTGACTTTTTTAGGGCGAAAGTAGCTGAATTTTTTGGAAATTCAGACTATACCATCGATGTGGTAAGCTAATTCCTAATGGACTACAAAGCTTACTTTAAGGGAAAGAAGGTAACGCTAATGCGAATAGGGTTACTTGGCCGTGGGGTAGGGGATGCAGCTACTTTAGCTGAATGTGGCGCAGATGTTTTAGTAGTTGATGATGCTCCACAGGAAGTTATGCAGCCATCAGTTGATAAATTAAAAAAGTATAAAAATATTAAGTTCAAATTTGGGCCATACGACATTAATGATTTTAGAAATTGTGACTTTGTTTTAAAAGGAGCGGGAACCCCCTTAGATTCCCCAGAAATTGCTGAGGCACGGAAGTACGGCATCCCAGTTGAAATGAGCGCTTCTCTTTTTGCAAAACTTGCCGGTATTCCCATCATTGGTATTACTGGTACTCGCGGTAAGTCCACCGTGACCCATCTTATCTATCACATACTAGGAGTTGCCAAGAAAAAGGTGTTACTCGGAGGCAATGTGGTGGGCGTTTCAACACTCGCACTTCTTCCTAAAGCAAAAAGTGCTGACTATGCCGTCTTTGAACTTGATTCTTGGCAACTACAGGGCTTTGGGGAAAGTGGGTTAAGTCCGCAGATGGCAGTGTTCACTACCTTTATGGATGATCATTTGGCGTATTACAAAGGTGATCGCAGCCTCTATTTTAAAGATAAGGCGAATATTTTTATGTATCAGAAAGATACAGACTGGTGTGTGGTAGGGAAACAGGTTGCTCCTATGATAAAGGAATTTAAAGGCAACTTCATAACAGCACCAACCAGCGTTAAGGGTTTTACTACAAAACTTAAGGGAGCACATAACTTGTATAACGTAGCGATTGCAGTAACAGTGGCTCGTAAGCTTGGCGTCAAAGATAGTGTCATACAAAAAGCAGTAAAGAGTTTTGCAGGAGTCCCAGGACGCCTTGAACTAGTCCGAGTAGTTAAAGGAGTTAGCTATTACAATGACACTACTGCCACTACACCGGATGCGACTATTGCAGCACTCCGTGCGCTTGGAGACACAAAGAAGAAAAATATTATTCTTGTAATGGGAGGGAGTGATAAGAACCTTTCTTTCGATGAGTTGTTAAAGATTATTCCAAAGTATTGTAAGGCAGTTATCTTTCTCTCTGGAACCGGGACTGAAAAACTAAAAGTGGCCTGGTCAAAAATGAAAGTTCCAGCGGTTGAGTATAATGCTATGAAGTATGCACTAGAGGAGGCCAAGGAGCTTTCTAAAAAGGGAGATATAGTACTCTTAAGCCCCGCTTTTGCTTCTTTTGGGCTTTTTAAGAATGAATATGACCGTGGGGAACAATTCGATAAAATAGTTAAGAAAATTTGATGAAAACTTTAGATTTTCAAAAAATAAATAATATTCATTTTATTGGTATTGGTGGGGTGGGTATGTCAGCACTAGCTCAACTTTTTTTGGAACAGGGGAAGGGTATAAGTGGTTCAGATTCTGGAGAATCTAAAACGATAGAAATGCTACGAGAAAGGGGTGTAGAGATTTCAATTGGGCACAGCGTTAATAATGTCCCAAGTGATGCAGATTTGGTTATTTATAGTGATGCAGTAAAAGCGAATAATGTTGAACGTGTAAGGGCGGGGGAGTTAAGTAAGCAAACTCTTTCCTATTTTGAAGCGTTGGGAAAAGTAGCAAGTGAGTACTATCTCATTGCAGTATCCGGTGCGCATGGAAAGACTACAACCACAGCGATGCTCGCAGACGTGCTAGAAGATACCGGCCTTGATCCAACGGTGGTGGTAGGGTCTATACGAGCTCGAACCAAAAGTAATTTTAGAGCCGGCAAGAGCAACTACTTTGTGGTTGAAGCTGATGAATATATGAGACACTTTCTTAACTTTACACCGAAAGTTTTGATCATCCTCAATATTGATGGCGATCACTTAGACTACTACAAAGACATTGCGGATATTCAGTCAGCTTTTGGGGAATTAGTTTCTAAGATTCCGGAAGATGGATTTTTAATTTGTAATCCTAAGGGACCAAATATGGATAAAGTTACTGAGAGGGCGAAATGTAAAGTGGTTGATTATACTTTATATATACAAAATGATTTGGCACTAAAAGCTCCAGGTAACCATAATCGCAGTAATGCTGGTGCGGTACTTGCAGCAGCCGAAGTCCTTGGTATTGAAAGGGGAAAATCAGAAGAGTCTCTCAAAAATTTCGCGGGCACTTGGCGGCGCTTTGAGTATAAAGGAGAAACAGAAGGTGGGGCATTGGTTTATGATGATTATGCTCATCATCCAACTGAAATAGCGGCAACATTACAAGCGGCTCGCGAGAGGTTTGTAGATAAAAAAATTGTTTTAGTGTTCCAACCACACCTTTATTCACGCACTAAGCTTTTAAAGCGTGGTTTTATAGAAGCTCTGAGTAAAGCTGATATTGTACTACTTGCTCCCATTTATGCAGCACGCGAAGCTAACGATTCTAGTATTACTTCAGAAATGTTGGTTGAGGAGATAAGCAAGAAAACAACAGCAAAAAGTTTCAACAGTCTTGAAGAAATCGAAGAGTATCTAAAAACTAAAAATGCTGACAGTAACTTAGTCATCATTATTACTATGGGTGCGGGAGATATATACAAGGTAGGGGAGAGTCTTGTAAAAAAATAGAGCGCCCGAGGACGCGGGCGCCGGCATTAGTGGTCAAGCTTCGTTCCAAAATTCCTGTTCGCCGAAACTGGCAACTGCCAAGAAGAAGCAGGCGGACGCTTCGGCTTGATCTACGCCATGGGAGAGAGCAAGGCCTTCGAGGAAAAATGTCCACTTTTTCCATACTTTAGGGCCACCGAAGAAAACAGTGATTTCGGCAAGCATGGCCACTTTTTGCTGAAAGGGGGTTCCCTTGTCAGTGGATTCGATTGTTTGCATGGACATCTCCAAAGAACTGGACTCATACTATATCGAGCTAGCCTTCTTGTAGTCAATTGGGCTTTCATGTGCTAATTTCAGGCAATGAATGGACCAACGCTTTATGTAGTAGGAACTCCCATAGGGAATATGGAGGACATTTCGCTTCGAGCACTTCGTGTGCTCAAAGAGGCCGATCTCATACTTTGTGAGGATACTCGTGTCACTAAGAAATTACTTGATAAATATGAGGTAAAAACTAAAACGAGGAGGCTGGATGCATATAAGGAAGGAGAGTTAAGTAAAGAAGTTTTAAGTTTATTTGCTGAATACAAAACTATTGCACTTGTTACTGACGCAGGGACACCGGCAATTTCAGATCCGGGGTATCGCTTTGTGGCCGCAGTACGCGAAGCGGGTATTGAAGTAATTGCTATCCCAGGTCCTTCAGCGCTAGTCAGCGCACTTTCTGTTTCTGGACTTCCTACAGACCAATTTGTATTTCTAGGATTTTTGCCACATAAAAAAGGTCGCGAGACCCTTTTTGAGGAAATTGCTTCATCAAAGCGAACAGTAGTTTTTTATGAATCGACACATCGGTTAGTCAAAACGCTAGAAAAATTACAAGAAGCGTTGGAACCCGTGCGGACAGTGGTTGTAGCAAAAGAGCTCACTAAAATATTTGAGGAAATAATAACAGGAACAGCTTCAGAGGTACTTGAGTATTTTCTTCGTAATGAAGTAAAGCAAAAAGGGGAGTTTGTCATTATAGTAAAAGGGCTGTAGTGCTCTAAAATTGAAAACACTGCGTAATTATTTTATACTGTTTGTATGTTTAAAAATCTTGTTTTTATATTGGCTCTTTTGATGATAGTCATTGCCTCGCCTTTTATTTCTGTGCCAAGCGCCTGGAAAAATCCTCTTTTGATTGTGCTCGCAGCCACTGTTGCAGTTGTAAGTTATAGGGAAAAACACGGTAAGCGTCGCTCTTTAGGTGGGGCCAAACGTCCAAAGAAGCCAATGCATACCTCGCAGCCTACTGATGTGCCTGAAGAAGTTCTTGAGGTACCTCCTACTTTGGAGCAGGGTCAAGAATCTCATTCTTGAATAAAATAATCACCTCTGTTAGCATGCTTTTAGTGCGAAGCCATAGGGGTTTCGCTGTTCTCGGGAGTACTCTATGCCGTTGAAACAGCCTGGACGTCACGGGAAGAAAGATCGGCCACGCGGTGGAGGAACACATCATCGTGAGCGGGTCGCACTCAAGCGATGGCGTCGTAGCCATGGGATCGTTGGGCAGTCCACGACCCCACCAAAGGCAAGGGGCCATGCCCTGCGTGTGGCAATCATGCAGAAGGGGCGCTTGCGCGGCGTGTAGTTGGCTGGTCAGTTTCCTCGTCCAGAGGGCCCCGCAGCAAGAGCTGCGGGGTTTTAAATTTTAGAGACAATGAGTGTAATTTAGACTATACTTTACTTACTCACTCACGTTCATTTTTTTATGCCTGATGAAAATCGCATAACTTATTTTGCTACAACAGACGCCCGTAATCGTCGAGTTCCTTTTGGTATTAAGGCCAAGGATCGTACGAGACATATGTACGTGATTGGAAAGACGGGAATGGGAAAGTCTACGCTCCTTGAAAATATGGCCATTCAAGACATTCAGAATGGTGAAGGGTTTGCTTTTATTGATCCCCATGGCAAAACCGCAGAGCTGCTTCTTGAGTATGTGCCTGAAGAGCGCATTAAAGATGTACTCTATTTTGCTCCTTTTGATATGGAGTATCCTATTGCATTTAATGTTATGGAAGATGTGGGAATAGACAAGCGGCATCTGGTTGTGTCGGGGCTCATGAGTGCATTTAAAAAGATATGGGTTGATGCATGGAGCGCTCGCATGGAATACATTCTCTCAAATACGCTTTTGGCACTTCTTGAGTATCCGGGGGCAACACTCCTTGCTATTAACAAAATGCTGTCAGATAAGGATTTTCGCAAAAAGGTGGTAGAAAATATAACGGATCCAACAGTAAAATCTTTCTGGGTTGATGAGTTCGCAAAATATACTGATCGTTTTGCAGCTGAGGCAACCCCTGCTATTCAAAATAAAGTTGGGCAATTCACAAGCAACCCACTTATTCGAAATATTATTGGGCAACCACAATCTTCTTTTGACCTACGTCGCATGATGGATGAGCGAAAAATACTCATCATCAATCTTTCAAAAGGGCGCGTTGGTGAGGGGAATGCTAACCTTTTGGGGAGCATGCTTATTACAAAAATATATCTTGCGGCTATGAGTCGTGCGGATGTTCCTGAAGCACGCATGGCGCGACTCCCTAATTTCTATCTCTATGTAGATGAGTTTCAGTCTTTTGCTAATGAAAGTTTCGCAGACATTCTCTCTGAAGCACGTAAATATAAGCTCAATCTTACTGTGGCGCACCAATATATCGAGCAAATGTCTGAAGAGGTGCGCGCCGCTATTTTTGGTAACGTGGGGACTATGATTGTGTTTCGGGTAGGACCATTCGATGCAGAGATTTTTGAAAAGGAGTTTATGCCTACCTTTATTGCAGAAGATTTTGTTAATTTAGGATTTGCGCAGATATATCTTAAGCTCATGATTGATGGAGTGGGGTCACAACCTTTTTCAGCAATTACGATGCCTCCTGTTGCTAAGCCAGTAGTTTCCTATAAAGAGGAAGTGTTAAGGACTTCACGTGAGCAGTTTGGTGAGAAGCGAAATATTGTTGAAGAAGATATTATCAAACAAACGCTTAGTACAAGCGTGCTTCCTAAAATAGATAAAAAAGAGCAGAAAAATGACGGAAAACAGCATGCGGCAAGCGAGCAACCAAAGAGTGAGGTAAAAAAAACTCCTATTAAAAAAGAAGATCATGAGACTTTAGCTGAAATCATAGAAGAAAAAGTAAAGGAAGTTGGCTCACACCTTCATCTTGAAGGACTTCGTCAAACACTGGCTGATGTGGTGGGGGTAGGGGTACCTGAAGTACTTCCTCAAAAAGAAGAAGTTGCTTTGCACGCTAAGGCGCCTGAGTCGTCTGTTGAAAAGGAAGAAAGGCCAACAGTTTCAAAAAAGGAAGGGGAAGCGACACGAGAAAGAAGGGATCATGCTTCGCAAGAATCACGAAAAGAAATAAGCGTAAAAAAACAGGATACTTCAAAAAGAAGTAATACAAACTCCGCAAATAGAGCTGCGCTCGCCGCAGTACTCGCTTCGCTTAAAAAGAAGGAGGACGAGGAGGATGTAGATGGGCGTGATAGTGAAGAAGAGGGGGGTGTATATACAGCCCCTGCTCCCGACATGGTGCGCGAGGCTAAAAGAGAAGTACCTGAAATTCCAGAAGATGAGCTACGAGCAATGCTTCATGTGGATTCGAATGAAACACGTTAATACACTATTTTTCATTGGATATTTTGTATATATTTTTTTGCCGTTTCAAAACGTACTAGCGCAAGTAAAAATCAACGAAATCATGTATGACCTTCCTGGGACTGATACAGGGAGAGAGTGGGTTGAGTTGTATAACGAAACAGGAGAAGCGATCGATATATCGAAATGGGTGCTTAGGGAGGCAGAGACTAACCATAAAATTGAAGTATCACAAGGGGTGAGTACTTTGTCACCTTATGGATATGCGGTGGTAGCAGATAATCCAGCAAAATTTCTAATTGATAATCCAGGATTTAGCGGAACACTTTTTGATAGTTCATTTTCCCTTTCAAATACAGGGGAGACTTTATTACTTAAAAATGGAGATCTTGATATTGATACAGCAAGTTATACGAGTGATATGGGAGGACTCGATGGAATGAGTTTGAACCGTGAAGGCCTTACTTTTAAAAGTGGTACTCCCACGCCCGGTGCAGTAAATAGTGTGGTGGGCACGGTAGTGAATTCGACTACTACTTCTATAGCTACATCGGCTACCCCTACTGCCGCGGCAAATGAAAATAATGCGGCAGCCCGATCAGTATCGGGAGGGGCCGCTCAACCATATGTATATGAACAGCAGATTTTCCCTGATGCTGGCGAAAATAGAACTGTGCCAGTGGGTAACGAAGTGTTATTTTCTGGGAGTGCCCTAGGGGTGCACAAAGAATCACTTTTAAATGCGCGTTTTGTGTGGAATTTTGGCGACGGAGAAACAAAGGAGGGGAGAATGGTTACGCATACCTATCGGTTCTTAGGTGATTATATTGTGACACTCGATGTTTCCTCGGGTGAGTTTTCACAAGGAGATCGAGTACTTGTAAAAGTGGTTGAACCAACACTTTTTGTTACTCAATTTGTAAGTGGTTCTACAGGGTACACCACTTTAGAAAACAGAGGAACAGTTGAACTTGATGCTTCAGGGTTTTATCTCGAGCAGGGAGCGAAACGGTTTAGGCTGCCACAAAAAACTTTTATTGCTCCTCATGGAAGTATCAAGCTAAGTAATGGTACCAGTGGGTTTTCTGAAAGTACCTTGCCAAGACTTCTCTATGCTAATGGCATGCCACTTCCCATCGTTTCAAATAAAGAAGCTTCGCAGACACTACCTACTCCACCAGTTTCTTTGGTAGATAAAAGTAAAAAGGCACTACCGCAAGAGGTGAGCACTATAGCTTCGGTGGGAGCTTCTCTTGCTTCGTATCATAAAAGTAGTGACGAAGCAAAAAATGAAGATACGCCTAATACTACTACCAATGTACTGCCTTGGGGGCTCGGGTTACTTGCCTTTTCTGGTCTTATTTCGGCTTCTGTTATTTATGTACGTCGTAGTAGGGTCGAGGCGGACGAGTACACTATTCTCGAAGACGAAGAGTGACTTACGGATCTATACTGTAGTACTATCTGTACATGAATACGTTAGAAGGAAAAGTTTGTTTAGTAACAGGGGGAACCTCCGGGATTGGTAAGGAAACAGTGCGGGGACTCCTTTTGCGTAAGGCTACAGTTGTTTTTACAGCACGAAATAGCGCTGATGGGGAAGCGGTAAGCGCTCAATTTAAGAAAGAAATCTCTGGTGCAGTGGTGTCTTTTTTTGTTGTTGATCTTGCTTCATTTGCTTCTGTTAGGGATTTTGCACTTGAGTTTAAAAAAGTATATACATCCCTGCATGTGCTTATTAATAACGCAGGAGTCATGCCATCGCAGTACATAGAAACTGTAGATGGGCATGAGCTTAATTGGCAGGTTAATTTTCTCTCACCACTCTTACTTATCGAGCTTCTTTTACCTTTGTTAAAACAGGGGAGTCCCTCTCGTATTGTGAATATTTCTTCTACTATGCACGCACAGGGGGAGATTGATTTTAACAACATAGAAAATAAAAAAGATTTTAATCATTACAAGGCATATGCAAACTCAAAGTTAGCGCTCCTACTTTTAACGAGACAATTGGCACTCGAGCTTCGTGGCAGTGGGGTAGTCGTTAACGCGCTTCATCCTGGGGTGGTAGAGACAAACATGCTTCGTCAAGGAATGAAGCGAACTAACCCTTTTTTGCGATGGATATTTTCTTTCAAAACGATTACTCCTAAAGAGGGAGCTAAGACAAGTATATTTCTCGCAAGTAGTGCCCGTGTAGCTCAAGTCACTGGAGGGTACTTTTTTAAGGAGGAACAGATAGAGCCGGCGGCTCTAGCGAAGAGTGACGAAGTGGCGCTACAATTAATAACCATTGCTAGAAAGCAAATTTTATTGTAGGATTTTGAGCGGACAACAGAGGGAGAGAATCATGCTGGTTACGGGATTGCCCCCCAAGGGGGAAAGAAGAGAGGGGATATCGGTGTGGGTTCGTGGTAGCTTGGTCGGGGTTCATTTCCCTACCTCGGAGATGGCGGAACAGTTTCGAGCTGCGGTGCAGCAAGGGATTGATGCGGCCAGTGATCCGGGGAAGCTTTTCCTCGATTACGCAGCGAAACATGGCCTGATCATGAAGCCAACCCCAGCGGACCAGGAGTAGCCCTATGGGGCTACGGCCGGACGGTGACGTCCGGCATTTTTTTATGGTTTACATAGCATAACCACTTTAATTTTGTTACAGTACTCTGCATGGCTAAAAAGATATTAATTTTGGGAGTGAATGGGTTCATAGGGCATCATCTCACTAAGCGCATAATAGAAACAACTGATTGGCAAGTGCGAGGTATGGATCTTGAGTCTGATCGAGTTAAGGAATTTTTGAAACACAAGCGTTTTGAATTTGTAAAAGGGGACATCACTAAAAGTGCCGCGTGGATAGAAAAGCAGATTAAATGGAGTGATGTAGTGTTGCCGCTTGTTGCTATTGCTACTCCTATGAGCTACGTGAAAGAACCCTTGCGCACTTTTGAGCTTGATTTTGAAGCAAATCTTCCTATAGTGCGTATGACGGCGAAACATAAGAAGCATCTCATTTTCCCTTCAACATCTGAGGTGTATGGCATGTCGCCTGACAGGGAGTTTGATCCGTATAAGTCATCTCTTGTATTAGGTCCTATCGACAAGCAACGTTGGATTTATTCTTGTAGTAAACAAATGCTCGATAGAGTTATTTGGGCATATGGTATAGAACGAGGGCTCAATTTTACAATTTTCCGCCCCTTTAACTGGATTGGGGTTGGGCTCGATAGACTTTCAACAAAAAAAGAGGGGGGATCACGCGTTATCACTCAATTTTTGGGACAAATAGTACGCGGAGAGAATATTAAGTTGGTTGATGGGGGATTGCAAAAAAGAGCGTTTACCTATATTGATGATGGAATTTCTGCGCTCATGAAGATTATTGAAAATAAAAATGGAGTAGCCTCGGGTAAAATCTATAACATCGGTAATCCAAAGAACAATTGGTCTATCAAAAAATTAGCAGAGACTATGTTAACGCTCGCCAATACTTTTGAGGAGTACAAAACATATGCTCACAAAGTAAAAATCATTGTAACTACCCCAGAAGGTTTTTACGGTAAGGGATACCAAGATGTTAAAAATCGTGTGCCAAAAATAGATAATACAGAAAAAGAGCTTGGCTGGAAGCCTGAAATTACTATGAATGTTGCTATGCGAAAAATATTTGAAGGGTATCGTTCACATGTTGCTGAAGCAAGGGCCTTAAATGATTTGTAATGTAAATGAAGCGCATACTTTTTTTTACATTGACATACCACCCCTTCATTGGAGGGGCTGAAGTGGCAGTTAAAGAGGTAACAGATCGCATTAGTGAAGAGGAGTATCATTTTGACATGATTACGCTTCGTCTAAAAAGTGAACTGCCTAAGTTTGAGCGGTTTGGCCATATTGACATATTTCGTATTGGCTTTACCAAGAGGGGGGCAACGGTTTCAGATGCCAAACAATTTCCCCTTTCGCTTAACAAATATATATACCCATTTTGGGCGGCGTTCTATGCTGCTATACTTCATCGTCGTAAACCTTATGATGCAGTAATGTCTACCATGACAAGCTACGCTTCCTTTGGAGCACTTTTCTTTAAATTACTTTTTCCTGGTATTCCATATATTGTAAGGTCAGATGATGGTGACCCTTTTGAGTATTATGAAGGAAAGACAAAATTACTCGGCCCAATGTTTGCCTGGCTTTTTAGTAAAGCAGATGCTGCGGTGGCGACAGCAAGGCATTTAGCGAATCACGTAACACGTCTTGGTTTTAGGGGTGAGGTAGCTATTGTGCCGAACGGAGTAAATGCCAAGCATTTTTCACAGCAATATACGGAAGCAGAAATTAAGGAAGTTCAGGAAAAGCTGGGAAAAAAAGAAGGGGATGTTTTTATGATTACTACCTCACGGTTAGTGAAGAAGAACGCAGTTGACGATGTAATAAAAGCAATGAAGTTCTTGCCAGAGCATGTTTATTTCCTTGTGTATGGGATAGGGCCAGATGAAGAAATGCTTAAAGCACTTGCAAAAAGCGAGGGAGTAGAAAAGAGGGTGCGTTTGATGGGGCAATTAAGCCATGCGGATATGCCAAAGTATTTGAAGGCGTGTGATATATTTATTCGCCCCTCACTTTCAGAAGGGTTTGGCATTTCATTTATTGAAGCAATGGTCGCCGAGATACCAGTTATTGCAACACAAGCTGGAGGTATTGCTGACTACCTTTTTGATAGCGAGCTAAACCGTGACCAAATGCCAACAGGCTATGTTGTAGCTACAAGGGACCCAGAAGGAATTGCACGGCAAGTAAAGCGTTGTTTGGAAGACAGTGCGTTGCGTGTCAGTGTTATTAAAAATGCTAAGATGTTAGCAATTGAGCGTTATGATTGGGATCGCATTGCAAAGCAAATGAAAGAAGGGGTTTTTGACAAGCTTTTAAAATAAAAAATATATATGCAAAAAGTGGTAGTAATCGGAGGAGCCGGGTTTATTGGGTCGCATGTGACTGATGCACTCATTGCTAAGGGTTTTGAGGTACATGTTATTGATAATCTTTCAAATGGTAAAAAAGAGCATGTTAACCAAAAAGCAGTATTTCATCATACTGACATTAGAAATATAAATGATATTAAGCCAATTATTAAAGGTGCACGATATGTATTTCACTTAGCGGCCTTACCAAGAGTGCAATTTTCTATTGAGTTTCCGCTTGAAACACATGAGGTGAATGTCACTGGATTATTAAATGTTTTGGTTGCGTGCA
>CAZIPS010000013.1:0-11769 GCA_964541455.1 uncultured Candidatus Saccharibacteria bacterium
GCAGTAAGGAGCCAATTAAGCCCCCCTACTACAAGAAGGATGAAAGTAACCATGTGTAATCCTTTCATATATAGAAATTATTATGCTTTCGACCGGAGACAGCTGTCCCCTACCTATAATTGTACGCTTCTTATAAAAAGAAGGAGGGAGCACTGTTTATAACTTTTTATTGAGAACAATCGTATAAGAAACAGTACCCGTGAGTGCAAGTTGCACAAAAGGAGTGAGGCCTACTTTAAGTAGAGGAACTATGGGCATACTTTCTGCATACACCAACCTCCCTGTTTGCAACCCATAATACTCAACGAGCACTGCTACAAAAAGTCCAAGTGGAACTATGAGCCAGAGTCGTGTTCTAAAAAAGGAGTTAAAACAAAACGGTAGAGCAAGCAATGTCAGCAGCAATGCATCTCCAAGGGACGCATGGAAAAGAATAAAATGAGTAATAGGACCCCCTTTATAACTTACGTAGAGTGGTGCATGAGCATACTCCCATACTATGTTTAAAAAGAAAGAGAGTATACATACAAGCCCTAACTGTTTCATATCCTTGCCTAAAGAGTGATTATAGGAAACCCCTTAATATCGAAGCTCCCTTTATAGAGAATGTGCGGGATATTATGAAAAAGAAGAAATTCGTCTCCCTTATCAGCATTTTCACGATAATATGCTTCATTTTCTTGAGGAATATTCCCATACTGCTCGATCTGATATGGGTCAAAATCAACAAAATCATCGAGATTCCCCACCCCCTCGCGCCCTTCTTTTGTTTTATTCAAAAAAACTATAGTGCTTTCTCCTGAAAGGAGGACTGGGTCAACTTCTACAAACCGTAACGTCCTCTCTACTCCCGCACGCACAAGTGCTTCTTTAAGTTCTTGAGGTTTTACGGCGGTAAAGTGCAATACATCATTCCAAAAACACCCTAAACGTGGAATAGCATTTATAAGTACACGTGGGCGTTTGGCATACTTTTGTTGATGCGTCTTAAAAATATCGTTATGAAGATCAGCGAGCACGCTTAAGGGGTAGAGTGTTGTTCCCTCCATATGTTCCGGTACGCCATGATAAATATATGCCATATTATAATTGTTCGCTTGTTTGCCTACTCTGCTTTTCAAGTATCTGCTTTACTTGCTGTGCGCTATCGATTGCCTTAGTATCTTGCTCGATAATTGTTTTCTGCTTCGCCCCTCCAAACAAATCACTTCTCCATACTAAAATACTTATGAGCGCAACGGTGATAAGTAACCCTAATAACCCAACATATCCCCCACGCTTTTTATATACACCTTTCATACTCATAAAGTATATCAATAATCATCGCTTGGATACATAAGTCGAATAACCATCTCGGTTTACCCTCTTTCCTATGTATAATAGCTTTATGAAACACACTGTTCACCATATCGAAACAATTAAAAAATATTTACGCGTTGCTGATTACCTAACTGCCGCCCAAATTTATCTTCAGGATAACTTTCTTCTAACACAAAAGTTAACCTTTGATCACATTAAGCCAAGGCTCCTTGGTCACTGGGGAACAGGTCCTGGAATCAACTTTCTCTACGCCCATTTAAACGCCTTCATTAAAGACAATCCTCGTAGTGTTATGTTCGTCTTAGGGCCCGGCCATGGCTTTCCGGCACTACAAGCAAACCTTTTCCTAGAAGGAACGCTTGAACGTTACTATGAAAGCGCTACAGTTGATGAAACGGGCGTTGCCTATATCGCCAAAAATTTCAGCTGGCCATATGGATTCCCAAGTCACAGTAATCCCGGAACCCCTGGTGTCATCCTTGAGGGAGGTGAGCTTGGTTATTCCCTCTCAACATCATACGGAGCGGTACTTGATAATCCGGACTTAACCGCAGTATGCCTTATTGGGGACGGAGAAGCCGAAACTGCCGCAACCGCTACTGCGTGGCACCTTAACAAATTTGTTGATCCAAAAACAAATGGCGTTGTACTCCCCGTATTACACCTCAATGGCTATAAAATTTCTGGCCCCACTGTCTATGGCCGCATGAGTAACAAAGATTTAAAAACGCTTTTTACCGGCTACGGCTATGACCCAATAGTTGTTGATGGAAGTGATCTACATAAAAGCATGGCCGAAGCGCTTTTTGAGGCATTCCAAAAAATTGACGACATAAAAGAGAAAGCGCGAAGTGAAGAACAACAGGAGCTCCCACGACTCCCTATGATTATCATGCGCACCCCCAAAGGATGGGGCGGTATCAAAAAACTACATGGCGAAAAAATAGAAGACAACTGCCTTTCACACCAAGTAGTAGGCGCAAACGCCAAAACAGACAAAGAAGAATTAGAGCTTCTTGAAAAGTGGCTTTTGTCATACGACTTAAAAGAAGTTTTCAATGGAACAACAGGACTCATTGATGAGATCAAGTCGATTATTCCTGAACGGGAATACTGCATGGGAGACAACCCACACACCATGCCAACCAGCACTGTTTATAAACAACTCATACTCCCCCCTGTCACGCAGTTTGCAGAAGAAGTTCCGACACCAGGATTCATTGGTTCAAGTAGCATGCGTCGTGCTGGGCTCTATATGGCAGAGGTATTCAGACTTAACGAAAAAAACAAAAACTTCCGTGTATTCTCTCCTGATGAAACCTATTCAAATAAAATAGATGATATTTTTAGCGCCACAAAACGCGCCCTACTCGCCCCACTTGAGCCGTGGGACAAGGATTACGCACGTGATGGGCGCGTTATTGAAATGCTCTCTGAACACACGCTACAGGGTCTTGCTCAAGGGTATACGCTTTCAGGGCGTCATACCGTATTTGCTTCATACGAAGCCTTTATCCAGGTGATTACAAGCATGGCAGATCAATATGCCAAGTTCTTAAAGGCGGCGCGCGAGATTCCGTGGCGTGGGGATGTTCCTTCTTTAAATTACATCTTGACCTCGTCAGGGTGGCGACAAGAACATAATGGTTTTTCTCATCAAAACCCCGGCTTCATTACCGACATGCTTCAAAAAAGTGGATGTTTCGTGCGCGTCTTCTTCCCTGCTGATGGAAACTTAATGCTTGTGGCACTACAACATAGCCTCGAATCAAAAAATGGTATCAACATATTAGCTGCCGGCAAAACCCAGGAACCACGCTGGCTTACCCCAGAAGAAGCCGAGGAAGAATACAAAGTGGGACTTGCTACATGGAACTTTGCAAGCGAAGAAAACCCGGACATTGTATTTGCAGCGGTGGGTGATTACCTCACTAAAGAAGCGCTTGCTGCAATTACTATTATGAAAGCTGAACTTCCGCATGTAAGGGTGCGCTTTGTGAATATCTTAGAACTTTCAACCCTTGGTATTGGGAATGAAAGCTGTCGCTTCCCTATAGATTTCGAAAGTTACTTTACCCATGACAAACCTGTTATTTTTAATTTCCATGGATACCCCCAAACACTAAAGCAAGTACTCTTTGATTATGGGAACACCTCCCGCTTTATTGTCCATGGGTATATTGAAAATGGTTCAACCACTACCCCTTTCGACATGCAAGTACGTAACCGCACTAGCCGTTTCCATCTTGTAATTGACGCCTTCGCTGCCTTAAAGAAATCAGGAACGATAAGTGAGCCTGAAGCAGCGCGACTCACTGAACTTTACAACGACAAGCTTGCTTCACATCGACAATACATTATCACCCATGGTGTAGACCCTGAAGAAATCGAACTATGGCAATGGAAACCTATTCACTCATAATAAATCTAGGGAGCGCTTCAAAAAAATACGCACTCTACAATGGGCGTGAGCTTATTGTTTCCTACCACCTTGAGAAACGAGCGGCTGACTACATCATCACCACCATGAAAACAGGAAGCCTTGTGGCGGCCCCCCTTTTAAAAGACGAGTACGTCCAAAGCCTCACGTTCATCCTTCATCTTCTAACAAAAGTTGAAGGGGTGCTTAAAAAGCATATTAAGAGTGTGGCCATACGTGTTGTAGCGCCAGGAGCCTACTTCGCCGAGCATAGAAACATAGGCGCAACGTTCATAGCCCACCTTGAAAAGGAGGCTTCGCTTGATCCCCTACACATACTTCCGACGGTTCATACAATCAAAGAGGTTGAGAAACATCTTCCCAAGGTTCCTCTCTTTGCTATCTCAGACAGTGCCTTCCATACCACTATTGATAAAAAAGAGTATGCACTCCCTTTTGCAAAAGAAGACATAGAACACTTTGATCTTACCCCATACGGCTATCATGGCATCTCTCTTGAGTCACTCGTACAGAAAATACCTACGCTATTTAGTACACCTCCTCAAAAAATAGTGGTGTGCCATCTAGGAGGCGGGAGTAGTGTTACGGCCCTCCTTGCTCAAAAAAGTATTCATACCTCGATGATCTACTCACCTCTTGGGGGCGTTGTCATGTCTTCCCGAAGCGGAAGTGTTGATCCAGGTGCGCTTCTCACACTTATGCAGAAGAAAAAAATGACTGTGCAAAATACATTACACTACCTTTATAGTGAGAGTGGTATGCGTGGTATTTCAGGAATAACCGGGGACACACCAAGACTCCTTGAACTCGAACAACAAGGTGACCCTAATGCAAAAAATGCCCTTCTTCATTTCACCAGAAGCATCACCGAAGAAATTGCGAAACAAATAGTTTCTTTAAAAGGAATCGATGCGATTATTTTTACCGGGACTATTGGTGAGCGCTCACCAGTAATACGAGAAAGGATTATCACCCATCTTTCTTTCTTACCTGTCGCCCTCGATACCACAAAAAATAATGTCGCCATACATGAAGACGCCCTCATTAACACTTCCCAAAGTAAGATACATATAGCCACTCTCACCACTAACGAAATGGAGAGTATGGCGACCATACTCCAAACACTTAGTGCATAAACTCACGTACTCGCCTTCTATAGGCAAGCCAACCTGATATGTTGGTAAATATGTAGACCATAAGCACTGCAACAAAGAGCACCGTCATTTGATCTGGCAAAAGTCCATAGGTAATAAGAAAATGTGATGCTAAAAAATAAGAAATTATAGGCAGTATAATGTCGGCAATGTTATTCCAAATAGTTTCGCGTATGCCCTCCATATACTCCCCAAGTTCCCAAATAAGCGCAATACCTACCATAATAAGAAACACCTCCAAAAGTGAGAGTGGGATCGCATATGGCACAAAAGCAAAAAGAATACCAAAAAGAAAGTGTGGTATCGACCACATATCAATTACCCTCCCCTTTCGCCATATATCAATGGTCTCTTGCATAGACTTGCTGTTTTTCAATCTCTTTCTTTCCCTTTTTCAAAAACATCTTACCCAGAATAAGCGTAACTAGTACGGTTGCTACCGTGAGTATGACTGAATACAGCACCTTTTGAGAAACTTCATTTAAGTGTCCAAAGAAACTTACAAAAAGATATTTGAACAAATCATCCCAGGCAAGCGCGGTAATCAAGCTAAGAGACGCAACAATAAGGGTAACCCAGCGACTTAAGAAATCCGTATGGAGCCGATCTAGTTCGTACTCTTTAAGAAACCTTTCAAACTCGCTCATGTCTTTCGATTCAACATGCGGAAGTGTTTTTGTTTTTAATGGTACGTTATCCATATGCAAAGTATAGCAATTAGCGGAACAAAAAATTATTAGGCGATAAGCGCATACTCTTTTTTGAACCACCGTTTAGTGATCTCAAAAATACCAAAAGCGATAAAGAACGCTGAAAACACATCAATTGAGTAATGCAGATGTCCTAAAACGACAGCGATCCCACCTATAATCGAAGCACCAAAAAAGAAATACCTGTAGGGTTTTATACGCCAAAAAATAAGCGCAAGAAGAAAAGGATACCCAGCATGCCCTGAGAAAAACAAATCATTCCCTGAACTGATGGTAAAGGCGGCCTGATGGAAGCGCCCGCTATGCTCGAAAAAACTATAGTACAACGTCGCAGGCGCCGAGAGGTGCGTCATAATCATAAAAAAAGAACGTGTTGCAGCAAAAAGTGCGGAAGCCTCGAGTGTAAAAGGAAGATATTGCGGTTCCCATAACAATATCCCCACAAGAACAGCAATGAAAAGAAAAGCTCCTTGGAAGAAAATGATGCCAACATTAAAGACGGGGATGTTGTCTAGTAGTAAATCAGGAACGATATTCCCAATATGATCGCTTGTAAAATCGATCGCAAAATACATGATAAATAAACTCACCAGTAAAAGGAGGGTGCTCAACACCATATGTCGACGAATGTTTTTATCCCTCCAGAAAATACTGTGTTTTTGAATAAAACGCTCCATGAAAAAATTAATGTATGAATTCTAGTGGGAAGGCACCTGGAAAATGCTTCATGAGTATAAAAAGGACTCCTATAAAAGGTACTGAAACTAGAAACGGTAGAATAAGCCCAAACGTATAACGCAATGCGGAGGGTAGTGTTTTTGTACCCATACCACGGAAACTCATTATCGAAGGAGCAATAATAACTGCATACGTAAACATCGTTGGCAGTATAAGGAAAAGTGCGGCGAGTGGAAACACAAATACGTACGTATAAATCTTTTCAGAATAAAGGCCGAAAAGTCCTACTAACACAAAAACTTCTTTTCGTGTATAAACAACCTTTCGTAAAAGAATATACCAAGCAATGATAAACCCAGGTAAAGCAAAAAGATTAAGTGCATAACACTGTAAGATCACCTTCACAAAAGACCAAAGAGAAGTATGCACCCCTAAGTTAAGCGAGAATCCTGCAAACGTTTCCTCGATAAGAATCATAATAATTCCTAAAAGAAGAAACTTTTTAAATCCCCCCATATTCCAGGCAACAAGCCGCTCTTCAAGCTTTTCTTTATGCCTCCATATATACCACCCCACTCCCCCCACCCAAAGAATGTAGTAAAAACCTAAAAATCGATGTGCAAGCGCAATATCAATAACATTAACAGCTATAGTTGAAACAATGAGTAAGAAGATGAGTGCTTTTGGCATACCTTAAAGTATAGCAAATATAATTTTAGAGTGTTTTCTGAAATACCCCCGTTCAATCACCCCTTATCGCTAATGACTTTTTTACTTTAGGCATTACATAGTAATCAAACCCGTACCGTGCTGCCACCCCTCGTGAAAGCATAATCCCAAGAGAAAGTATAAGGAGAATGGGGTTAACGCTTACCGTCCCCGAGAGAAGATAGTTGAGATTCATAAAGAAACCAAAGAATGCGGCTGTCGTTGTGAGACACCCAACAATAAGTCCAAGCCCCACTAGCACCTCCCCTACAGCCACAAAATGAGACCACACATATGCATGAGGTAACACCATATGACTCAAAAATGAAGCGTACCACCCCTGCACATCGGGATGTAATCCACTTGTTTTAAGTAATGCTCCTTTTATAAACCCCGTTAAAGCTCCCCCAGCATTACTCCCTACCCAGACAGGGTTAATAATCTTTTCATAGCCCGCAGAAAGCCACTCCCATCCAAGATACACGCGCACCAAAAACCAAAACCACGCTAAACGTGTATTTTGAAAAACATACGTAGTAAAAAATGATGGCTTCATATAAGCTATATTATTTCTATATAGATAATTATAATGCGACATGACTTGAATGCACTGAGGTGAAGTGCATATTGGTATGCAAAAATCCCCATATGGGGATTTTTGCTTCGAGGGCGCCGTCGTAGAATTAGAATTGCTTTTGAAAGGTTGGGTGATGCGAGTATCTACATCCCTGTGTTTGAAAGAACGTAATTATTTCTCCGCATAGAAAACAAAGTGGTTCATTATGTCTTCTTTTATTAAATGATATTGTGCTAAACCCCCTAAATTATTTTTAGTTAAAATAGGAGACGTGATGCGAAGCGTTTCAGTGATTTTTGTTAGTGGGTAGCCCCACAAGGTCATTCTACGTATTTTTCTCGCTTCAGGTAAAACAGCTTCCTTCATATTCGTCACTTTTATATTTTTGAAACCTATATCACTCAAACCTTTCTGAAAGCTGTCTTTGTCTACAAGGTTCAATAAGGCCCATCCATCTAAGAATTCTTTCAACCACTTTTTCTCTTTATTGGTTGATGGCTCTCTCATCAAAAATCCATCACTCATCACAAGTCTTCCACCATTTTTGAGCACACGATAAGCCTCTTTTATAAAGTCATTCTTATTTTCAGCATGACACACACTCTCTATTGCCCAGACAATGTCAAAAGTTTCGTTAGGAAAATTTGTATGCAAAAAGTCTTGTTGAGTAAACGTGAGTTTATCTGTGAGGTTTTTATTTTGAACTGATTGGTTTGCTTTTACTATTTGTGACGGAGTGATTGTCACTCCCTGAACTTTACATCCAATATTTTCTGCTAACCAGATGGCACTCCCACCAACCCCACAACCTGCGTCAAGGACGTAGTCATCTTTCTTTATACTAGCTTCTACTGCCAATACTTTGTTGGTATTAAGAAGTGCCTCTTTGTGATTTTTTATATTTTTATCCCAAAAACCATAATGAATACCTCCTGTGTCACCGTGCCACATATACTTGTAGAATCTCCGTGTGTATTCGTAATAGTCAACGATTGGCTTTTTTCCCATTACAAAAGTATAACAAATCTAACTTCTCACTAGGGTACCATTTGGCTAGAACTAAAAAATCTCTCAATAAAGAGACTTTTTAGATAAATTATCGTTAGGATGCCTACTTTGAATCGGGGTCAAGTTTCTAAATCGCTTCACTCTTAAGAACTTCCTCCCCGAACTCGGCCACAACCTCCCTACAGTCAGTTGGCTTCGCGGCCTCCGTTTTTCGATTCCCAGTAGTCCTTCTAAACGCCAACGACCCAGACACTTTCGTATCTGGGTCGGGCGATTTTGGGTGCCTACTGGGAATCGAACCCAGATTGCGGGCTCCACAAACCCGAGTGTTAACCGTTACACCATAAGCACCATGTTCTTATTTGTATGTAGGCGACTGCTCCGTTATACCAGAAAAATGGTTAGAAAGTCTAGCGAGTGCATACAAAAGACTTGAAAGCCTATTTAAGTAGGCTCGTGAGAAATCTCCGATCTTCCGCTGCCCTTCTTCAACTACCAACACTACCCTCCGTTCTGCCCGGCGCGCAATAGTACGTGCCACATCAAAAGTAGCCCCAAGCTCTGTTCCGCCTGAAATAAAAAAGGAATGTATAGGCGGCAACATATTCTCTATTTCCCCTATCCATCCCTCAATCTCACTTATCTTCTCTTCCTGTGTAGTCATTTCGCTTCCAGCAAGCTCGGCTTGGATAATAAAGAGATTTTGTTGGACCTTGTGAACCAGATCAGAAAAGCGGATAGTGCTCAATGCAAAATCCGTTTGACTAGAGAGGACTTTGCATATGCCTAAAAATGAGTTTATTTCATCAAGTGAACCGAGTGCTTCAGCAATAGCTGAAGATTTAGAAATTCTCTGATTGCAGCCAAAGAGCCCCGTATCCCCCTTATCCCCTTTTCGCGTATAAAGCATATGTTTTAAAAAATACTTCCTACATCAAAAAATACTTCACCAACAAGCTGTACTGTGTTAATCCTCCCATAGGTTTTAAAGTTAATTGGTTTTTGTCTAATGTCTGGCAATATAAAGTATTCATCATTTTTAAGTCGAGCAGCGTAGGTTTCGGTAGCATCGGTGTGCGTAAATGACTCACTTACCACCTTGTTATTTATGAGCACCTTATCAGAACGTAATTCAACAAGCTCCCCTGGTAACCCGACAACTCTTCCGATGTAGTGGCTCTTTCTTTCTTTATCGGCATAAATCACCACATCTCCACGCATAGGTGTTGCTTGCCACTTTTTCACCAATACATAATCGTGTTTCTTGAAAAGCGGTTCCATGCTTCCTCCACTTACAACAAATAATTCTGCTACATACGTACGAAGTGGCAGGATCGTTGCTAGCGAAATAGCAATGGTAATTACTGAAAAAAGAATGTAAATATAGAGAGAAGTTGTAAAAGAAACTTTATACTGTTTTTTAAGTACTATATAAAACACAACGAAAACACCGAGAAGTACAAGGAATATCGCGTGCGCCTCAAGTCCAAGGAACGAAAGAAAGAATGTAAGAACAATACTTACAAATCCAGAAATGAAAATGAGCGAAGTAGCCTTTCGATATGTAGGCTTTTTAACATTAAAAAGACGCTTCAGAAAAATAAGCGCCACCACATTTATAAGTAGCCCCAAAAGAAAAATGAAGGCAAGGGCTCCAATGATAAAAAGTAATGTCATGCTATGCGTACAAAAGAGCGATTATTATTAGCTTCAGTTAATCTATACAATCATGCTTTAGTGCCTTTTGGCAAGAATCATTTTCCTCAACACAGGGCAAGACAAGAAGACAGGGTCAAAAAAAGCTATTACAATAGGCAAATGTCCCACCATAAACCAAAGCCACGCAGCGAATATGCATCACATTTGAAAAGCCTCAATGGGAAATGTGCATTTTGCCGAACTGACGATGAGTTAGGTATACAAAACTTCGACCATTGGGATTGGAAGTTTGCCGCTTTCCCCTACCGAAAGCTACACACTCTTATAATCCCTCGGCGCCATGTAGATGATTTTTCAGAACTTCACACCCATGAACTAACTGAACTTACAATAGTGTTAAAAAGAATTGAACAAATTTACCGAAACAAAGGTGTTATAAGTGAGACCTCGCCCTATGGAGATCAACTTTTTATTAGCTGGAGGCAACGCTCTGAAAGCGAGGGTCTTGCAAAAAAATCCGTTGCCCATTTTCATATCCATCTTTTCCCGCGTAAAAACAACAGCGTCGACATGACCATTGACCCAGAAGCAACTGAATTTGATATTTCGCTTTTGAAAAGTTAAAACTCGGCCTAAAAAAATCACGCCACAACCTCGCCTCCTTTATGTGCAAAGGAGAGGACTTGAAACTTACAGTTTCGGTACACCTGTTCTGTTTTTTATTTCGCTTCGCTCATAAAAAACTATCACAGGTTTTCGAATCCCCACGAAAGCCATAACATGGCTTTCTCCTAAATTTAACTTCGTTAAATTTCTCCTGCGGAGACGGAGGGATTCTCCTTCGCCTTAAAATTTTTTCGTCAAAAAATTTTAGGCTAGGCACCGGCTCGCAAAATTTTCTGCTGAAAATTTTTGGCTCCGCCGTTCGAATCCCTACGTAATCTGCTAACAGCAGATTACTCCGTTCCTTGCCAAAATTGCATAGCAATTTTGTCTGCGGAGACGGAGGGATTCGAACCCTCGAGGCCGTTTGACGGGCCTGCCTCGTTAGCAGTGAGGTGCTTTCGACCAGCTCAGCCACGTCTCCATACTCTTACAATAGCAGTTTTTTGAAAGCATTTCCAGTTTTAACTGGCTATTGTATAGGCGGTTATCTTTTGAAAACCTGCTTTTTGTAAAGTTTTCATTGCTTCAGAAAGTGTTGCTTCGGTTGTTACAACATCATCTATCAATATTATATGGACATTTTCACAGTAAATCTCATTAACTTCAAAACAATTTTTTAAATTTTCCAATCTCTCTTGTTTATTTTTTGTATGACTTTGAGATTTTGTTTCTTTTGTTTTGACTAAAATATTTGGATTATAAAATACTTTATCTTTTAAAAATTCTTCTTGTGAAAAGAGATTGGCTATATTTTCTGACAATAGTTTTGTGTGGCAAAAACCTTTTTCTTTTAATTTATTTTTAGTTATAGGTATATTTACAATTACAAACTTGTCTTTGTTCCAAAGT
>CAZIPS010000014.1:0-10939 GCA_964541455.1 uncultured Candidatus Saccharibacteria bacterium
AGGGGTTTCTTTTTCTATCTTACTCAATATCGACAATAGTATACTGCACCTGCCCTTTAGGAGTTGTAAAAGAGAATTTCTCACCTTTTTTCTTTCCCATCATACTTTCACCAAGCGGTGAGCGGTTAGAGATCTTCCCATCACGAGTATTGGCTTCCTCTGAACCTACGATTTGATACTTAATCTTTTCCTTCTCACCCGCTTTTTGTACATGCACAATAGAACCCATATCAACCGCGTCGGTGTGATGTGCCTTTACAATCTCCACATTTTTTAATAATTGTTCTAGTTTTTGAATACGTTCCTCAACAGTTGCTTGAGCTTCGCGTGCCTCTTGATATTCTGCATTTTCAGAAAGATCTCCAAGACTTTTAGCATACTCAAGATTTTGGGCCACATCACGGCGACCAGTTGTCTTGAGCTCCTCAAGCTCTCGAGTAAGCGTTTCAAACTTTTCTTTAGTTAAATATTCCTTGTTTCCCTGCATAGTCGTGAAGTATAGCATCCTTCCTTCTTTTCGAGAACTGGAGGCAAAATATTGACTTTTTTATATAATATAGCATAATCATCATCAGCAAAGGTTTACTCCACCTACGACGGAGCGAGGAAACAACATGGCAATTGGACCGCGGCAACTGGCGCTCTCTTCTACCGATGAGTGTGAGAGGGTTAACACCATCGACAAAATGGCCGAGGCCTACCTCAGAGCACACTTCGTACCGGGACAAACCATCGCCTTCAAGGTCCCCGTGTTATGGGGGACCATCACCAAGAAGGAGCTGGATGAAGTCATACGCCGGTATCTATCGCCCGAATACGGCTGGAGCAGGGTAAGTTTCATCATCGAAGGGGAGGGGGAGGCTGCAAGTATCAAATTCGTTCCCTAGCAATACCCCCCGCATCCGCGGGGGCTGTTTTTTATCGCTCATTCACCACACTTCCTGGAGCTGCATCAAGTGCCGGAGCAATGTTTATAGGTAATGTACTACTTGCTGACACTGTTGAAACAGAACTTGTGGCAATACCAAAATATTCAGGGGTAATTTTTGCCATATCATCAACAAGTGCCCTCATTACCGCAGTAGCCCCCACGGTATTATGCCGCGACCCATGCTCCATCATGATCACGTACGCATATTTTGGCTTGTCATAAGGGAAATACCCCGTCGTCCAAGAATTCACATAGTCTTTTGTAATACCCAGTTCCGCAGTTCCTGTTTTCCCCGCAATCGGCACAATTTTAGTATTAAGTCCCACCGCAGTTCCCATGAGCACACTTTGCCGCATCCCCTCTCGTATAATCTGTAAGTATTGTGGCGACATGTCTAACTTCTTCCCTTCTATTTTTTCTCCAAATTTTGTAGTAAGTAAACGTGGAGTAAGCAATATGCCATTGTTTGCTATAGCGGCATACGCCCGCACGACTTGAAGTGGGGTCACAAGCATTCCATACTGACCAATTGCAGTATGATAGGTGTCCCCCAATCTCCAAGGCTCTCCATCAAAATTATCTGCTTTCCATTCGGGGCTTGGGATGTTTCCTTCTTTTTCAGATCCCAAATCGAGCCCCGTTAAAGCACCGAAGCCGAACAACTCAAAATACTTTTCAATATTTAAAATCCCTAGACCTTTTTGCCCCTCATATCCACCTCCCACTTCGTAAAAATACACATCCGAAGAAACAGCGATTGCTTGACGCATATCTACCAACCCATGCGCCTTCCAATCACGAAATACTGTTTTTTCATCTTTGTTATATGGGTTTTGAATCTCAATTTTTCCGGTAGAAAGAATTTTCTTGTCAGGGCTAATGATATTTTCAGTGAGTGCCCCGAGTGCCACAAAGGGCTTCACAATCGAACCAGGGGTATATAGTCCTCCAACTGCCCGGTTTAGAAAGGGGGTGCGTTTATCATTGTTGTAGCTTGCAATAAGCTTACTGTCTCCGCTTGAAAGTGCCTCGCTACTAAACTCTGGATAACTTGTGAGCACGATAAGCTCTCCAGTATGCACATCCATAATTGCCCCCGCCCCTCCTGTAAATCCGTATTTTTCAGCAAATGTTTTTATATACTGAAACATGCGCTCTTGTACACGTGCGTCAATTGAAAGCATAAGTTTCTCACCAATAATAGGAGGTTCAATAGCACTCTGTGACTGTATAGCTCCTTTAGCATCCGTCTCAGTGAGCATGAGACCATTTTCCCCACTTAAGCGTTCATCATAAAGAACTTCAATACCCTCTTTCCCTTCAAAATGATCTTGATAATAGAACCCTGAGGAGTCACGCTTTGGGTAACTCACATACCCCAAAAGATGCCCGAACCCCACACGTGATGTGTAGGCTCGTTTCGGAAACACATCATTTCTTGGTTCATTCCAGATGAGATTCTCATTTAAACGGTCCGTCACAATACCTCGATCTGCAAAAATCACATCATGCCGTAGTCTATTATTCTCACTGCGCGAAAAATACACTGCTCCATCTTTAACCTCAAGCTTCCATAAGCGTCCCACAAACGCAAACGCTACTAGTACAAAAACAAGGAACACCGCTAAAATATCCCTGCGACGTATAGGACGCTCAAGCCTTCCTTCAAAACGATCTGTGTCAAAATCAGGAAGATTAGAAGCATCGAGAAGTACCTCGTCAGGATCAATCTCATGCTGGATACGCTTACGTCTTTTTTCTAAATCAACTTTTCTAAATCGTGAAATCATATATGTCCCACTTTCTCCGTCCAAACAAACTGCCGAAGTTTTCGTGCTATGAAGCATACGATAATACCAAACACAGTCAGTGGAAAATATAGGTGATTAAAAGGTGGAAATAACTGAAAAGTAAAAGAGTGTACCCCCTCTCCTGTAAGATCAGATAAAAACAAAATTAAAAGTGGGAAATAATATCGCTCACACAAAGCAAGCAGGAAAAAAGAAAGACCTAGAGTAACTACAGAGGGAAGAAATAGAAAAGATCCTACAAGGACACCGCTCCAAAGATAATAATTACGCATACCTATTTCCGTATTACTACTAAACGAAGATCGTCAAAAGAAAACGGACTTTTAAAAAGGGCCTGTACAAATGTCCCGCTTTCTTTATCAGTCATACTTTCAATGGTGCCGAATGTTTTACTACTAATGCCCGGCAATGTTACCAAATCATGAAGCGCCACTTCTGTTCCATGAGGAAGCGTTACTTCGAAATTTCCTCCCCCTCGGCCATACGCCTTACCGGAGATTTTCTTAGCGCCAATGTACACGTCATAAGTATCCCCCGGTGAAGAATACAGTTTTACAAGTGCACTTCGCTTATAAAGTACCGAAACCACCCCCACCGGGATATCACTCTCAGTATAAACACTATCTCCAGGAGAAAGCCCTGCATCTTCACCTTTATCGATTAAGAGTGTGTCGTAGGGCGAACTTCCTGGGAGTCGCACTACACCTGCAATGATATTTTGACTGCTACTTGCAACTTGTGAAAGCTTTTTAAGCTTTACATTTTCAGCTTCCAAAAGACGATATCGTGCAAGAAGTATGGTTTGATCTTCCACTAATTTTTTAAGAGCCTCGTTTTCTTTGATCAGAGCCGCTTTAGGTGCAAGGAAACCAAAAAGCGATGCTATGTTATCAAGAAGCGAGGTTGATGCACTAAATACTGGAACATACAGTACATTAGCTCCTTTTAATACCCTATGCACAAAACTTCCCCCAAAAAGAAACACAAGCAAGATGCCCACCATAAAAAAAGTCATGACTTTTTTACCCCTTGTTTTATCTCTAGTTTTTAAGTGGTAATTCATCTTCGTTCTCAATTAACATTGGTTTAAATTCAGCAAGATGCTCGAGTATAACCCCCGTTCCTCGTGCCACAGCAGAGAGTGGATCGGAATCAATGTGCACGGGGATTTTTAGACTCTCTTCCAGAAGCTCACGCAACCCCTTGATGAGTGCCCCACCCCCCACCAAATACACTCCTCGGTGCATCACATCAGAAAGGACTTCTGGAGGAGTTGTCTCGAGTACTTCCTTAGTACTTTCAATAATCGTATCTATAGATTGAGCAATCGCTTCTCGCACATCAGTATCGGTAATCGTCACTTCACGTGGTAACCCTGTTACCAAATCGCGCCCTCGAACCGAGGCCTCAAGCGTTTCTTCAAGCGGTAGAATTGCACCAATCGCCATTTTCAAATTCTCGGCTGTTTTCTCCCCTATGAGGATTTTAAATTCACTACGAATGTAAGAAGAAATATCGCTATTGAGCTTGTCTCCCGCGACACGCAAATTTTTTGCTCGCACAATACCCTCCAACGAAATCACTGCGATATCAGTGGTGCCGCCCCCAATATCAATAATCATATTCCCCACTGGGCTTTTAACTGGAAGATGGATACCGATAGCCGCTGCCATAGGCTCCTCTACAATAAACACCTCGCGTGCTCCTGCGTTTTTTGCCGCATCGCGCACTGCCCGAGTTTCTACATTAGTGATACCTGAAGGAACTCCTACTACCACCCGAGGACCAAGAAGTTTTCGCTTGGCTCCCTCTGCCTTTTGGATAAAGTAGACGAGCATCTCCTCCGTTACTTCAAAATCAGAAATAACGCCATCAACAAGAGGGCGCACTGCCACAATATGTTGTGGGGTACGGCCGAGCATTTGCTTTGCTTCTTTACCTACCGCTACTACTCGCCCCGTCTTCTGGTTAATTGCAACCACTGATGGCTCATTAATCACAATCCCCTGCCCACGTACATACACTAAGGTGTTGGCCGTACCAAGGTCTATCCCGATATCGTGTGAAAACGTTCGGTAAAATTTTTCGCGAAAACGTTCCAGCATATACTTACGGTTTAGTCGTCTCTAAATGAAAAAATAATTCAGCAGGAGTGATGAGGCGTGCTTCAGTACCACGACGTTCTTTCACCTCCACCTTACCCTCTGCCAATGTTTTATCGCTCACCACAACACGTAGTGGTATCCCGATAAGATCACTGTCTGCAAACTTCTCTCCTGCACGAAGATCACGATCATCGAAGAGGGCCTCGATACCGCGTTCATTACATTGTCTATATATATCTGCTGCTTGTTTGTATGCCGCACTCTCTAACGTGCCAAGTGCAATGATATGCACAGCAAAAGGCGCTACTTCCTTTGGCCACACGATACCCTTCTCATCCGCCATAACTTCAACCAAAGTTCCCATAAGTCGTGTAGGCCCGATCCCATAACTCCCCATAAATACTGGGAGGCTCTCCCCCCCTTCGTTAGTATATGAAAGCCCTAGCGCTTCACTAAACTTTGTACCAAGGGTAAAAATGTTACCAGACTCAATAGACTTTTTCTCTACAAGGTTACTTCGATCAATACTAAGTTCTGCAAGTACTTCATCAGTAAGCACTTCCTTGTTTACCGCCTGCCCACTTTTACTATCAACATAGATGATATCCTCCCCCGCTTCACTTACTGTTTGAAACTCTTCAGAAAACTTACTAAAAATCCCCCCTGACGCAAAGGTGATGTGGGTTACCTCACCAAGTCCTACTCTGTTAAATATTTTGATATAGGCATCACGTGCCGCGGCGTAGAGTTTCTTATGCTCGGCTTCATTTGGCGCAAATGAGTACAGATCTTTCATCATGAACTCACGTCCGCGCATGATCCCACTCTTAGCACGCGTTTCGTTACGAAACTTATTTTGGAACTGATAGGCAAGCACTGGGAGATCTCGATAGGAAGCAACGTATTCAGACATAATGCGGGTGAGCGGCTCTTCGTGTGTTATGGCAAGTCCTGTTTCTGCACCATTCTTCAATGTTGTCTTAAACCAATTATCAACTTTTGCATCATCAAAGCGATCTGTTTTCTCCCAAATAGTTTTATCCTGCAGCGCAGTCATCACTAACTCTTGCCCACCTATTGCATTCATTTCTTCACGAATGATACGAACAATATTATTAAGCACACGAAGCCCAAGTGGAAGGTAGGAATACACTCCTGCCATTTCTTTGTAGATGTATCCTGCACGCGTGAGAAGAATGGCGTTTTTTGACACCTCATCCGCTGGGACCTCCTTCTTTGTTTTTGTAAAAAGTTTAGACTGTAACATTCCTGCTATTGTACTAAAAGCTGCCCCATTCACCAAAGTTTTGACAATATATAGTTGGCATAGTATGGTTTTTTTAGCGTACAACCTACAGAGGTATCATCGTGATCGACAAAATCTTCCTCCTTGCGGTCGGTCTTCTTTGCTGGGGGACCTCAATCATGGCCGAACTCCCCATCATGGCCCACATGCTGTCAGCAATCGTTGTACTGCTTTCACTCCTGTGGCTCATACTGGGAGAGCCTGTGGCAGAACAACAAAACGTCGAAAGACGGGCGGTTGCAGACATTACTGGCAACTGTCTTCGGTTCTATGAGAACCCAGTCTTGTGGCTTATTTCGATCGTTGCCACAGTACTGATCGGACTGTGGCTTGACATCATGTGCGAGGACGTACTGCACTACCTTGCA
Source organism: uncultured Candidatus Saccharibacteria bacterium (assembly GCA_964541455.1). Taxonomy (GTDB): domain Bacteria; phylum Patescibacteriota; class Minisyncoccia; order Phycocordibacterales; family JAKFXT01; genus JAKFXT01. Next base: position 6,522 of record CAZIPS010000014.1, read on the forward strand.
GACACCACTCCAGGAAGATGGCTTTCCGCTATGCTCGCGCTTGTGTTCGCCTTTGAGCTCACTGGGCTCGTGGTGAGCATCGGAAAAGCATGGAGGAAGTAACAGCCCCGCGTCGGTAACCCGGCGCGATTTTTTACTTAAAAAAACTTACTAATGTCGTGAACAGTCACCACCACCATGAGCACCATAAGTACTGCAAACCCTCCGAGATTTAGTGCGTTAGCTATGCTCGGTTTAATCCGTCGCCGAGTTATGCCTTCTATAATGACGAATAATAATCGTCCACCATCAAGCGCTGGAAATGGCAATAAGTTTATAACCGCGAGGTTAATGGAAATCATCGCCACAAAACCAAGTAAGTACGTAACACTTACCTTGGTAGCATCTCCCACAAGCCCCACTATGCCGATTGGTCCTGTTACTCCGGTTAAATCTGCTTTCCCCACAAGTGCGGTACGCACCAGATCATAAAGTCCGATAGCAACTGTCCCTGTCATGTAGTAAGTAATCTTTCCTGCTTCAATAATACTTTGGAAAAAGGGGAGCTTAAGTGTACCTACTTGCCCCAAAGACACACCAAGCGCTGCTCTCCCCTCCACAAAACCAGTAACGGGTACTACCTTAAACGTTTCTTCCTTACCCTTGCGTTCGACTAAAAGGGTGAGTTCTTTATTAGCATGATTTCCGATAAAAGTTTGGACCGCTTCTGTGTTAATACCACGCAGCTCTTCGTGTGGAGCTGTGATAGTTAGAATAATGTCTCCCTCCATAAGTCCAACTTTGCTTGCGGGAGTATCAGGATATACGCCAACTATCGCCGTTTTGCCATCAACTAGAGGTTTATCTCCTGCATAGCCCGATGGCGCTGGAAGTCCAATCATGATGGCAATTGAAAACAAAAACCACGCGAACAACATATTCATAGCAACTCCTGCCACAAGTACCGCAGCTTGAATAAGACGATGCTTATGAACAAAACTTCTCTTTTTGTCTGGTCCGTTGATGCTCTCTTCACCCGGATTCTCACCAAATATTTTTACAAAACCACCTATTGGTAAAAGATTAAGTGAGTATTTAGTTTCTCCCCTTTTCCAAGAAAAAAGTTTTGGTGGGAATCCAATAGCGAATTCATCTACCCTTATCCCGCTTTTCTTTGCCACAATAAAATGCCCGAACTCGTGAACAAGTACTAAAGCACCTAACACTAAAATAAAAATGAGAATAGACATAGAAGTATTGTATCGTGAGACACCTTCAACTCAAATAAACTTTGACAAAATAAACAATATATAGTATAAAATAAATTAGTCAACAAGGAGGGCTTCGTCATGTATTTCGGTAAAAACTTCTTTGAGGCGATGGCCTCATTCTTGCTCTGGGGGATCCTTTCCATAATCGTGCTGGAGGAGGATTTTCTTGGGCCAAGTACCCAATTCACCTGGATCGACATCACCGTCCTCCAGACCCTTGCACTCGAGGCGGTCTTCGTAGTCAATATTGCGCTCATATTCTACGGGGCCTTTCTCGACACCAGCCATGTCTCTTCAATAAAAAAGGAGTCCGAATGAAGTACCTTCGCCTCAGTTCCGTGCGCGCCCTCATCGCTGGTATTCTGTGGCCAGTCATGTGCGGCACCATGATTTACAGTGGCTTCGTGTGGGAGGTGAATAGCCTCTACTACATACGGAGCGAATACTGGTTATCGTTCATGATGACTGGAGGCTGCTTGAACTACTGCCTCCTCTTCCACGGAGTGTTCCGCGATCTGGAACGCTTCGTCACGCCGCCCCACGGGGCGGCTTTTTGTTTACCCCTCTATTTCTTTCTGCTTTTTTTCAAACAAAACTTCGAGTTTCTGATTACCTTCATCAATTATTTTCTGCATATCTTCCTTTCCACGAAACTTTTCGTCTTCACTCATCTGCCCTTCCTTTTCTTGTTTTTGAATATCATTCCAGACAGTTTCGCGTTCATTACGAAGTGCAATACGAGCTTGCTCCAACTTCTCTTTGGCCAATTTTACAAGCTGTATACGACGCTCCCCTGTAAGCTCTGGGAACTGTACGCGCAGCCCCACATCGTCTGTTGAAACCCCTACTCCCATATCAGCTACCTGTAGTCCCTTCTCTATTTCTTTTACCAGCGTCGGGTCATAGGGAGCAATGCGAAGGGTGCGCGCCCCTTCTATGCCCACATTAGCTACTTGATTAAGTGGCATTTTTGACCCATAGGCTTCTACCATCACCCCATCGAGTAAAACTGGGCTTGCTTGTCCCGTGCGAATAGCACCGTACTCTCGATGTAGCCAGTCTTCTGTTTCTTTGACACTGTTTTTTAATAATTGAAAGTTATATGCCATATATACGCGTCATTCTAACAAACTTTGTACCGCTCTGCATGCACTACACTATGGGTAGCGTAAGCGCCAAAAACTCTGCAATCATCTTGATAGAAGGCGATTGGTCAAAAAGATATTTCTTGTACATAAGTAATGATGCGAGTCCTTCTCTCACTTCCCTTACCTCTTTCTTTAAAGCAAGCTCCTTCTCAAGGCTTCCTAAAAAAGCAATGAGGTCGCTTTTCTTGCTTTCACTTTCATGACTTAGAAAACTACTTAGAAGCTTAAGCCGCTCTTCCCCACTAGCTTTCAAAAACTTTTTAGGAGAAACTATGTCCTCAACATCGCGAGTCTCTAGAGTGATCTCTATAACACGCGAACGCACAGTTGGAAGCAAGACCTCACTACTTGGAATAAGTATGAAAAAATAGGTATGCGCTACTGGCTCTTCGAGGACCTTAAGCAGTGCATTCTGCGCTTCACGCCCAAGGAAGTTGGTAATGAGTATAAAAATCTTTTCTTTTCCAAGTGGTTTTGTGATTGCCTGCTGTTTTATCTTGCGAGCATCATCGACAGAAAGTGTTTGGAAAGTGTGTTCAATAACATCGGGGTTAGCAAGCAACGATACTCCCCACTCATTTTCCAAATATGCTTTAAGTAGAGAAAGGGAGGCTTCACGCTTACCTTCCAGAACATAGGCATGATGACTTTTGGTAACCCCTTTCATTCTTTAATTATCTTTTAGCAATAATACTTTTCTTATACACATCAAGATGTTCGAGCGCGATACCAGTACCTTTAGCAACACAATAGTACGCATCTTTGGCAAGTTGTGCTTTCACTCCCGTGCGACGAAATACGAGTTCTGGGAAATTGCGAAGCTGGGATGACCCTCCTGTCATCGTAATCCCCTGATCAATAATGTCAGACGCTAGTTCGGGCGGCGTTTCTTGTAGTACGTCTTTAATCGCTTTAATCATATCGCGGAGCTCTCTCGCTATCGCCTTCACCACTTCGTTCGTCCGTATCTCAACAGAGCGTGGGAGCCCTGTTATAAAGTCCCGTCCTTTAATAGTCATCACAAGCTCCTCTTCAACCGGCACCGCAGAACCCACTTTTATCTTTATGTCTTCCGCCATTTTATCGCCTATCGCTAAGTTAAAGTTCTTCTTTACATAATCAGCTATCGCTGCGTCCACTTTGTTACCCGCACACTTCACTGACTTACTCGAGACGATACCACCGAGCGAAATCACCGCCACATCCGTTGTTCCTCCACCGATGTCCACGATCATATGCCCCAACGCTTCCTGAATAGGGATACCAGCGCCAATTGCAGCGAGAATCGGCTCCTTCACCACATACGCACTTTTGGCCCCTGCTTTGATAGCTGCTTCAACCACCGCCCGACGCTCTGTTGAAGTAACTCCTGCCGGAACCGAGATCATCACTTCAGGTTTTATCATATTCCACGTACCAAGTGCTTTACTCATATAGTAACGAAGCATCACTTCAGTGACACGATAATCAGCAATAACTCCATCCTTCATAGGACGATAAGCAATAATTGAGTCAGGAGTGCGACCAATCATCTCTTTTGCTTCTGCTCCTACCGCCAGAATCTTATTATCTTGCTCTGACACAGCGACCACCGATGGCTCGTTAAGTACCACCCCCTTACCAGGCACGAACACGAGCGTGTTGGCAGTACCTAAATCAATTCCAAGTTTACGTGAAAAAAAGTTCCTGATAGCCATACAAGTGTGCCTATTTTACAGGGCTTTCTCATATTACCCAAACTTATTGACATTTCTAGAATATATGATATTATAAAAAAGGATATTTCTCCAGAACTACTATATTAGAGGGCACTTATGGCAACCACACAAAATACCGATGACCTCCCGCAGGAAACGGAGGCATCAATTGAAGCCAAGAAGGTATGGCTTCGCTACTTCAATCAGGCCTACACAACTCTCATGGGGCGGCTTGCAATAGCCACCCTCGTCGGTGTCATCGGCATGCTCTTCATGATCATCGTCTGGGAAGCAAACAGCTTCACCAAGGTTGCAGCCTGCAT
>CAZIPS010000015.1:0-9321 GCA_964541455.1 uncultured Candidatus Saccharibacteria bacterium
CCAAGGGTTTGGCTGTTCGCCAATTAAAAAGATACGCGAGCTGGGTTCAAACCGTTCAGGTCATGATGTAAAAATCGTGAAATGGACAGTTTGAACCCCGAGGAATAAAAATACGACATGGGAATTTTCGTCTTTGAAAAAGAGTAACTATAGAGATATGGTTACAGTTTTGATATAGGGATCGTTCGTAAATAATTTTTTGATTATTTATGTTTACGAGACCCTTATGCATCGCTCATAATTTATAGAAATATTTATATGGGCGAGGCCTAACGCGTCAAAACATAGAGAAATACAATCACATCACGGCGGTTGTATGTAGTGATACATACAAACTAGTAAACTAATATCGGTGGAGTCCTACCTAACTAAACAAAAAGGAGGATAATACCGAGGGAAGCACATCGAGAAGCGGCAGCTCGCGAAGCGCGACTGCACTTCCATTTTCTAAAGCGGAATACCGCTAAGAAAATTAGGGCGCCCGTAGAGACTAATCGTTTACTATCTGTGCAAAACACAGATAAAGCTATAGTCCAATGCACACAGTAATGTGTGGGAACATGCGTGAGACAGGTTGGTTTCCTATCTGCTGCAGGCGTTGATTCTTGAGAAGACTTGCTCCTAGTACGAGAGGACCGGAGTGAACTGACCGCTGGTCTATCTGCTGTCCTGCCAAGGGCACCGCAGAGTAGCTATGTCGGGAAAGGATAACCTCTGAAAGCATCTAAGAGGGAAGCCCCCTTCAAGATTAAGAATCGTTATGAGACTCGTAGGAGATGACTACGTTGATAGGTGTTCGGTGTAAGCACAGTAATGTGTTGAGCCAAGACATACTAATTCGTCCATTCCTATTAGGATTTTTGAAAATCGCACAGTGAGATACTGCTCGATGATACTTGCAAAAAATAAAATAATATCTTGGCTAAACCAATTGTAATCTTTATCGGGGATTCCCCTCGACAAAGGAGATGCGCATGCTGGGCTGGATCTTTATGAAAGAGGTTTCCAAATGCGACCATGCTTGCATGGCCGATGGGCTGGTATTTGCCATCGTGTTCACGGCGGCAGTGGTGGCTGTAGCGCTGGCTGTTTGCCGGCAAAAGTCCTGAAGGATTGAGGTCCTTTGGGCCTCGATAAGGGTTACAATTATTTTGAAATTTGAAATCTGGTGATTTGACGCGAAGGCAACACCTCTTCTCATTCCGAACAGAGAAGTTAAGCTTCGTAGTGGCGATGATACTCGTAAGGGGAAAGTAGCTAGTCGCCAGATTTCAAATTTTAAACAATATAAAATGCAACACCTCTTCCTTACAGGAACTGTCCACTCATTGGATTTTTTACAGCGCGAATACGCTCGTAAAAACTCTCAATGAGTCTTGCGGAATAGATCCCACCCCATTCCTCACTCATTCCGAACAGAGAAGTTAAGCTTCGTAGTGGCGATGATACTCGTAAGGGGTTGTGAAGCGAATACTTGGAGCTTCGCAAGGCCGGAGCGCGACGGGGCGAGGCAGGGCCGAAAGATTTTCCAGCAGGAAAATACTTTTGGCAGTAGATAGTCGCCAGTACAAACTATTGAACTAAAGCAAAAAACCTACATAGCATATGTCTTGTATAGGTTTTTTAAACTGCTATACTCGATCCATGAATATTGTTTATTTGTTGGCCTTTATTTCCCCATTCGCCATTCTTTTATTGCTTTCTCTCAAAAATCTGAAATCCTCTTCATTAAGAGAATATTTTTTAGTGGATAAAAAAGTAAACCGCGAAGGGTTTTATAAAAATTCAATAGGCTATTCACTGCAAGTTGGGGCCATTTTCCTCTTTTTCTATTGGGGCTATACTTACGGACTTAAAGCCTTTATTGTTCCAGTGTGCTGGGTTATTAGCTTATTTGTGATGGCAAAACTTATAGAGTCTAGTAAATACAATGACTTTTTTGATGATTCTAAGAGAACCAGTCCCACGTTGCATGGATTTCTTAAAGAGAAATTAGTAAATGGTGCGGGGTTTTGGGGGACTCTTACTGTTTTACAGGTTACGATAGCTACTATTATTGCTATAGGATCATTCCTCTTATTTGAGGTTGATTATGCTTCAAAATATTTATTTCAAGCGATTCAATTTGTTCCGTCTAATACGCAAGAATATTTAATTAATACAGGGATTATTTTTTTTATAACGGCATTAGTTGCTCTGGGTGGATTTAAAGTCGCCGTTGAAACAGACAAGAGATTAACACCACTTGCCTATATAGGCTTTAGTATATTTTTTGCTTTTATTTTATTTTTTACATTCCAGAAATCAATTAGTGTGGCACTTGTCGCTTCGCTATTATTAGCTATTTCTGGGGGCTTATTACTGTTTACTCGTTCACGAGCATATGAAATATCCCGAATTTCATTACTTTCCTATAGCGTCACTTTTATTGTTTCCACTATTGTTTTTATAGTTTCACTTTTTAAAATTGGTAGTTTCGATTTTGTTGCAATTCAGAATATATTTTGGCCGACTAGCGAATTTTTTTTGGGGTTCGGACTAATTGGGGTTCTATCACTCATTATTGGTAACGGCACGTATTTATTATCGGAAGTAGTTATGTTACAGCGTAACCAATCCTTTTTTGATGGGGTAGAGACAAAAGCCAAAGCACAGGTATTGAAAGTAACTGGAATAGAGATGGGTATAGGTTGGTTCATTGTACTTATAGTTGGAACACTTCTCCGTGCAATAACTCCCGATGGCAATATAATTGGCTTTATACTGCAGTCCCCACTTCAGGGGCTCATGATGTGTCTCTTTTTGTTTTCTGCCGCTGTTTTTATGCTCTCAACAGTTAATGGATTAGTTTCTTCTCTTGGCTATGTTACTTATTTTGACATTATAAAAATTGGTAAACAAAAAAATTATCCCAGTATCGATAAGCAATTACTACTTGCTCGCATAACAAGTTTTCTCATTGTCCTTGGTTTGTATGGTTTATATATAGTGACAAAACAAGCAATTGGAAAAGATAAACTAGCTTTAATCCTAACTTCAATGTACGGATTCCAATGTGTACTTACAGGACCGGCGCTTCTAATACTTTTTACTAAAGAGAAGGCTTCAAAACTAGCACTAGCACTTGCAACTTTTGTAGCTTTTTACATTTCCTACTATTCAGCTTTTGGAACTCCACTCAGCTTTATTCCTGCAGATTCATGGTATGTAATATCACAAGGAGCAGTAATTCTAGGAGGCTTCTTTACCTACCTCATTTTTAACTTTGCAGTGAGTTTTTTCCTTAAAGGTCAGCTAGTGCGCACCCAATCATAGTTATTTACTTTTCTTGCTACTACAAACAACAGAAAAAGCAAATTTGGCAGTAGCTAGTCGCCAACACTAAGTAATGAATTTAAAAAAGTAAAAACCCTATAGAGATTCTGTCTGTATAGGTTTTTTGTATGTGGTACACTTATAGTAAATTATGGCAACGTGGGGACAAAGACGGCAGGCGATGTATATAGGTACTTTCTTAGTAATAGTATTGGCTCTTGTGGTGCCTGTTATACTTTCAGCCCTTCCTAGGGCCTCCTGTACTGACGGGCGTAAAAACCAAGGGGAGCACGATATTGATTGTGGAGGGCCATGTGTAACTGTGTGCTTAAGTGAGGTGGCGCCGGTTGCTAATCTTTGGGCGCGGCCATTTAAAGTTGCCGAGGGAGTGTATAGTGCTGTTTCTTTTGTATCTAACCGCAACAGCAACGTTTTGGCGCATAATGTTCCTTACACAATCAAACTGTATGATAAGAAAAATATTTTAATTGCTGAACGTCATGGGGTGACTGATGTTCTTCCTAAATCAGATTTTCCTATTTTTGAGGGGGGGATAGAGACAGGGAAGACTGAAGTGGGGGAGGTCTATTTTGAATTTAATAGCGCTCCAGTGTGGGAGAGGGTAACAAAGGAACAACCTAAACTCACTGTACTCACTCCTACTATTACATTGCTTCCTACACCGAAAGTAGTTGTTACCATACGCAATGACAGTGCACAGAATCTCAAGGAAACCCTCGTTGATGTAGTTCTTTTTGATAAGGAGGGGAACGCAGTTAACGCTTCAGAAACTGTGCTTCCCGCACTAAAGAAAAATGAATCATCAGAAGTTGTGTTTACGTGGCTTTCGGCTTTTAGTGGCGAGGTTAATCGTATAGAGGTATACCCCAAGGGGGTACGTTAGTATATGGGGGAGCGCGTGCGTATGATAAGAGGCAAAAGTTTGTTTGCGCGCTTTGTGCCGCAACATATTGATTGGGTGCTTATGAGTGCTATTGCCCCGCTCCTTTTGGCGGGCCTTGTGACGATGAATTCTTTTTTGGCAGATAATACTTTTTTCTATCGTCAACTTATCTGGATCGCCGTTTCCCTTGTACTTTTTTTTGTACTAAGTGTTGTTGATTTCCATTTTTTAAGGCGTACTCGGGTGCTTATGGTGCTTTATGGAGTAGTGGTGTTTCTGCTCACGTTACTTTATACCGTAGCGCATGAGGTAAAGGGGGCTAAGAGTTGGTTCGACCTTGGGTTTGCGAGCTTTCAGCCAACTGACCTAGCAAAGTTAGTGCTTATTTTGGTGCTCGCAAAATACTTTTCACGGCGCCATATCGAAATCGCCCGGAGCGTGCATGTGCTTATTTCTGGGCTTTATGCTTTTATACTTTTCGTACTTATCCTCATTCAACCGGCACTGGGTTCTGCTATTATCATTTTCTTTATTTGGCTTGGGATGGTGCTTGTTGCAGGAATATCAAAAAAACACCTTTTACTTATTTTTACCACTGCCATACTCGCTTTTTCTCTTCTTTGGGGGTATGGGTTGGCACAGTATCAAAAACAGCGGGTGTTGAGTTTTATTCATCCACTCGCAGATATCCATGGAGCGGGGTACCATGCCTATCAAGCAATGATTGCCGTTGGATCGGGACAGTTTTTTGGTAAGGGAATTGGATATGGGACGCAAAGTAAATTGCAGTTTTTACCTGAATACCATACTGACTTTATCTTTGCAGCATTTGCTGAGGAGTGGGGGTTTGTGGGGGTACTAATGCTTATTGGATTTTATGGAGTAGTGGTGTGGCGCATTGTTAAAAATGGGCTAGAAGGGGAGAGTAATTTTGAAACACTTTATGCAGTAGGGCTCGCCATATTTTTCGTCACTCATTTTATTGTACATGTGGGTATTAATGTCGGTCTTTTGCCGGTAACAGGTACTACGATTCCTTTTGTGAGTTATGGTGGATCACACCTCCTTATTGAGTTTATGGGGCTTGGGATTCTTATGGGGATGAGAAAATACAATCGCCCAGTCCACAAGAGCGAAATATCACGCGAGTTTTTAGGGGCCTAGGGTTAGAAACCTCGGCAGGTTTGAGAGAGAGGGCGAAGTCCTACGATGTATTCCTGTACCCGTGTTACATCATTTACAGTATAGGTGCCGTCACAGTCATAGTCACGTACATTGTTACAGAAAAGTGGGATAGGAGTTACGCCAGTACAAGTTTGCAGTACAAAGGCAGCGTCGCTCCCTGCTACAGTACCGTTGTTGTTTAGGTCCATCCAGGCATTATTCCCTTCGGATCCCCCAATGAGGAGCACCCCTTGTCCATTTTCAAGAGTTCCTTCGAGCACATAGCCTTGTGGGCGACCACGATACACATACCAAAAGCCATCGCGATTGAGTGGATCAATGGGGAGTTTTGAAATGTACCCACCACTTACAAGTTGTTGAAGTGGGGTTGCTGGATCCCAGTCAGTGCCGACCGTGATGGGTAGAGGATTTCTGACAGGGCTGTAAGGGGCGCATTTGGCAAGTGTCCCAACACTTGAGGGGCACCCTCCGGTTACTGAAATCGTGTCTGGGTATACCTGATGGTCAGCATAATAAAGCTCAAGTGCATTTTGGATTTGCTTTAAGTTAAGCACACGAGTTGCATCATTGGCCCTTTGACGAGGACTTGTAAACACAGTGAGCACCACGCTTGAAAGGAGGGAAATGATGGAGGTTACCACCATCACTTCTACGAGCGTAAATCCTTTTTTATTGTGTGTTTGGTTGATCATAACGATTAGGAAAGTCTTTGAAATATTCAGCAGGAAGTTTTTGACGAACTTCAAGTGGGATTTCTTCGATGTATGTTGGACGTGGTTTTACTTTGGGGAGTATCTTTTTGTGAAGTATTACAAGAAACGTACTTACAGTACAGACAAGAAGGATACTTATAAGTATAAGGTTGGCACGTTTTTCATCAAAGCCCATTCTTGTTAATAGCTTAATAAGGGTAGGCGTTTCATCCTCCCCATTTTGGTCTATACGTAAACTTATTCCATCTATTCGCTCTTCTTCGAAGGTTACTTCAGACATACACTCTTTAAGTGTACTCTACTTATAAGTGGCTATAAAGAGTTTTGATGGTACTAATCATCTTTGAAAGTGAAAAAGAGGCATGCACTTTTTCATAAAGAGCTTCGGAAATATTGGGTGTAGCTTCAAGAAGTTGAACAAGTCCCGCTTCGATACTTTTATGGTCAATGTGTGTAAGTAGAAAACCAGTGTTTTTATCTTCAATGAGTTCTGGGATACCACCAACAGATGAGGCAAGTACGGGAAGCTTTGCAGCCCCTGCTTCAAGGAGTACATAGGGAAGCCCTTCTTTTTGTGAAGCAAGTATAAAGCCATCAAAAGCGCTTAAGAGTCTGGCGGCATCAGGTTTAAACCCTACGGGGATAATATACGCTTCCGCATTAAGTGTTTTGATAAGAGAAGTAACACGTTCTTTTTCTTCGCCAGAGTTACCAATGATGAGAAAGAATATTTTCTGTGCATGCACTTTATTAAAAGAAGCTACGGCTCTCACCATTTCTGGGATGTTTTTGTTTTTAGTAAATTCAGCAATGGTACCAAGCCAAAAATCACCACGGTGTAACTCCTTTTTATCGGTAAGTTCATCGCGAGCAGTTTCCCTTGGGAGAAGCGGGGTGGGGGAAATGCCGGGGTAGGAAAGCACCATCTTGTGTTTAACAAAAGGCATTTTCTTGCCTTGCGCTAGATCTTTTTTAGAAACAGCAATAACGGTATGAGAGAGTAGGGCGGTAACCCAAGAAAGTAGATAGGTGAGCGTTTTGATAAAGAGGGGACGGTTTTCGTTGAAGTACCATCCGTGGACAGTAAAGATAATATGAGGGACCCCTGCAATTCTTCCCGCAAGGGATCCGAGGCCACCCATTTTTGAGCTATTAAGGTGTAACACATCGGGACCCTCTTTTTTAAGAAGTGCTACTAATGTAAAAAAGCTCCTGCATTCTTTGAGGATATTAATATCCCTCTCCATTTCAGGAAGGGTAATGAGTGGTATATGTTTTTCTGAAAGTTTTTCTTGAAGTACTCCATTTCCCCCAGCAAGTACTTTAACTGAAAAATGAGAGGGGTCTAGATGTGTTGCAATATCATAGACATAGCGTTGTGCGCCACCAAAATTCGATTTGGTGATCGCGAGGAGTATCTTTTTCTTCATCTGTTCCATAGAGGTATCTTCTAGTATAACGTGGGTTTTGTGATATGTAACTTAGTTGAGTTTTAAACAGTTTTCTGTATGATTAAGTCACATTTTTATGGCTATCGCCAGCAGAAAAGAAGCCCTCCTCCTCTTCCTCGGTGACACGTTTATTTTTTTGGCTGCACTCTTTTTGGCGCTCTTTTTACGTCGTTTTGAGATACCTTCTCGTGAACTTTTTTATTCTCACTTACTGCCGTTTACCTTTCTTTGGGCATTTGGGGTAGCGGTATTTTTTATCGCGGGACTTTATGAAAAACATACACTCATTTTACGCAGTAAGTTACCGAGCATCCTTTTTAATGCTCAAGTAGCAAACGCTCTTTTTGCTATTGTTTTTTTCTACTTTGCGCCTCGCATTGGGATTGAGCCAAAGACAAATCTTTTTATATACCTTCTTGTTTCAACGGGCCTCCTTTTTCTTTGGAGGGTTTATGGCATAGTGCTTCTCCCTGCTCCTACTAAAGAGCGAGCACTCATTATTGGGAGTGGAGAAGAGGTTCGGGAAATGAAGGATGAAATAAACCATAACCCTCGTTACAATCTTATTTTTGTCTCTTCGATTGATCTCGATCGAGTGCGTGAAGTTGATTTTAAGGAGGAGATTGTTAAGCGTGTATATGCTGAAGGGATAGGGGTTATTGTGGTTGATTTTGATAATAAAAGTATTGAATCAGTACTTTCGCACCTTTATAACTTGATGTTCTCGCATGTTCGCTTTATCGACATGCACAAGGTGTATGAGGATCTTTTCGATCGTATGCCGCTTTCCCTCCTTAAGCATGGATGGTTTTTGGAAAACATTACGCTCACTCCGCAGATAACGTATGCTGCACTCAAGCGCACAGGTGACTTTATTGCGGCATTACTCCTTGGCATGGTGTCACTCGTGTTTTACCCGCTTGTGTATATCGCCATAAAGCTTGATGACGGGGGGCCACTTTTTTTCAAACAAGAGCGCGTGGGAAAGAATAAGCAGCCTATTTTTATCTTAAAGTTTCGCACTATGAGTGTGAAGGAAGATGTTGACGTGCTTAAGGATGATGCGATGCGCGTTACGCGAGTGGGAAAGGTTTTGCGTGCAACGCGTATTGATGAGCTTCCTCAATTATGGAATGTGTTAAAGGGTGATCTCTCACTTATTGGTCCTCGTCCTGAGCTTCCGGAGTTGGTTAAACAGTATGAAGCTCAAATTCCGTACTATGATGTAAGACACTTGGTTACTCCAGGGCTTTCTGGTTGGGCGCAGATTTATCACGAGCGACACCCACATCATGGGTTGGCACATGAAGAGACCAAAGAAAAATTGTCATATGATCTCTACTATATTAAAAATCACTCATTACTACTTGATTTAAAAATTGCCCTCAAAACAATTAAAACCTTATTATCAAGGATGGGCGCGTAGCATCGTATCATTATGAACAATAGTCTTTTTTATGCACTGTACCATGTAGGGGTATCAAATTCTTTAGTAAGTGCGCTTGTAACTTTTTTTGCCGAGTATCTACCTTTTCTTATTGTACTTATACTTCTCTTTCTTTGTGTATATAAAAAAGAGGGGAGATGGCAGTATATAAAGGACCTTCTTATCATTGGTATCATAACAGTATTTGCATGGGCGCTTTCAAGTCTTGTAAAGCACCTACTCCCGTCACTGCGCCCCTACAAAGTATTTACTGATGTGCACCCACTTTTGATCCCGGGGGACGACGGTTCTTTTCCTTCAGGGCAC
>CAZIPS010000016.1:0-9045 GCA_964541455.1 uncultured Candidatus Saccharibacteria bacterium
CAAAACAAGGACAATCCCAACTTTATAGGCAACCGAAGCTCTCCTAGAAGCTATAAACCCACTTCCAAGCGTGGATGCAACCCATAATCCAAATATTGGGAAAAAATAGTTAGAAAATCGCAAACTATGTAAGTACATAAAACCCAAAAAGAAGGTCAGAGTAGTTAAAAACACTGCTGGAAAAGATAGCGCCGAAAACGATTTTTTGTATACAAACCGCATATACAAAAAGCTTGTAAATGCAAAGATTAAAATCCAGCACCACTCAAACAATACGAGTTTTGGTGCCGACATTTCAGCAGCCTGTACTAGCCCTCCCACATCAAAAAATACATTTAAGTGCAGCCATGTACCGTTGAGAAAATAGTTAATGGGTGCTGGATGAGCAAGAATACCCACACAAGTAGAAAGAAAAGCAACAAGCGTAAGAGGAATTTCAGAAGCAAGGGCCTTACGTCCACCGTGCAAAAAAGCTGAAACACTGTAAATAAATGCAGGTGCAAGAAGTACTATCGACACAGAGTAAGTAAGTGGGAATGCAAACGCCAAAATAGCAACCATCAGAAACTTTCTTCGTATGAGCGCCCATACCATGAGTAAAAAGAATATCGCTATAAGCCCCTCAGGTCGATCAAGTGCGATTCTAAAAAGAATTGGGATCTCCATAGCAACAATGGTCCCTAAGGATGCCGCCAAAATACTTCCACTTATGTCGTATGCTACCAAAAAAACAAGGAAGGCTAGCAGCCCCGCCACAAAAACTTCAAAAAGTCTTAGCCGCTCAAGTGAGGTATACCAATCACCATTATGAGGAACAAGTAGACTTTGAAGCCAAGTGTACGAAAAATAAATATTCGCTGGTGCGGTAAATAATGTTGAAAATACAGGTGGAGTAATTGGCACTTGAGTGACGTGCGCTCTTGCCTCTGCTGCATAAAAATAAGCGTCATTTTGACGCACAAGCGATTGGTCTGGCTTACCAATATAGAAGATAAATCCACCTACAAGAAAAGCGAATAGTGTTGCAATTAAAAATACTGGAAACAAACGTTTAACATTCAATTGCATAGCAAAAATATTACGATTTGTAAGCAAGTATGCAACAATGCATACGTACTTACCTGTTTAATTAATGTCCCCCTCCTGATTGCATTTCTCCCTTAAAGATAGTGCTGTCCGCAGCCCCTTCAACCTCGAGCACTCCCCAAGCCCCACGATCGAGGCGAGAAAGTGCATGATCTACCAATATGTATTTACCTGGATAATTAAGTTTAAAATCAACCACAGCTGCCCCGCCCGCAGGGATTAGTGTTGTTTGGACGCTTTCTGCTGGCTGACTGACTACGTCACCCTCGCGATATACCTTGTCAAAAATCTCACCAATCACATGAAAACTCGAAATAAGGTTTACTCCTCCATTACCCGCATAAATACGAACCGTTTCTCCTACTTTTGCATGCATTTTGTTAGAAAGGGCTCCTGTGCGGCCATTGAAAACAATATACTGTGGTTTACCATCAAGCATTGCTTGCGCATCAAAAAGCTGCAACCCTTTTCGCCCCAGATCCCCCTCGCTATAAAACTCTCCCTGCATAACATAGAACTCATGATCAACTGGTGGAAGTGGTTTCTTTGGTTCAACCAAAATAAGTCCGTACATACCATGAGCCATGTGATTGGCTACATTAGGATACGCACAGTGATATACAAAAAGACCGGGGTTTAATGCTTTGAAGGTTATCGTTTTACTTTCTCCAGGAGCTACCATCGTTGCCGAAGCCCCACCCCCTGGACCAGTGACTGCATGAAGATCAATAGAATGATGATGCAAACTTGTTGGATCATTAGACAAAGTTAGGTTCACCGTATCTCCCTCACGCACCCGAAGAAATGGTCCTGGCACCGTACCCCCAAATGTCCAGTAGTTGAATGTAACCCCTGGAGCCATTTCCCCAATTACTTCTTTAGTCACAATATGGATATCGACAGTATCTTCACTCGTTCTTTGTATTGAAGGAGGGATGTCAGTTGGATTGTGCGCAATATCAGAAACACGTTCAAACTTTTCGAAGTGCTTCATGAAATCCCACACATTCTTAAAAGGAAGCACCGGCCCAACCGCTGGACCATATGTTTTCAAAAAGAACGGATACTCAAAGGCGTGCGGCAACCCATTGGGAACATAAAAAGTAAGTGATACGCCTATCAAGACAACGATTGCTGCCCACGTCACTTTTCGAGAGTGAAGTCTACGAAGGACAAGATAGATAAAAAGGGCTGCAAAAAAATACGCAATAAAAAGCCCTGCTGTCTGCACAATGTACTGCCAAAGATATGGGAAAGCTTCGAACATGCTTTGATTATAGCACTTACATGAGACTTTTTCTTATAGAGATAATTAGACCCTGCAATCAAAGTCTTCCCAAAAAAACAACCGAGGAAAACCGAAGAATAATATTTTTTCGTTAAAATTGTTTGTGCCCTTATTTCAAATACTCCTCGATAATAATTTTCTTTTGGCCCATCATGACCTTCCAAGCATTCGGCTTTTGCATAAGTTCACCGAAGTTCGCAGGTATGATCTGCCAGCGTAGACCATACTTATCTATACACCAGCCACACTGCGATTCCTGCCCCTCTTTGGTGAAATAGTTCCAGTACTTATCAATCTCTGCTTGATCAGCACAATTAATCATGAGTGCGAAGGAGTCATTCATCTTGTTGTGCTCTTCTTGTGTATTCATGAGGGAGTACTTTTGGCCGAAAATCTTCACCTCGCTCATTTCAGTGTAGCCACTAGGGGTTTCCCCAAGTGGCATGACTATCCCCCCTTCAAAGTTACCCTCAAAGATCGCCTTGTAATAGGCTATTAAGTTCGAAATCTTACCGCCGTCAGTACTGTACCAAAGACATGGAATTATTTTGTTTTGCATAGGGGGATTATAGCAGAGAATGAGGTCAGGGGCTCGACCCTTACAGGGTCAGTCCCCTGTTTGGACAAGGACTCGGTCGCAAATAAAACTTTACTAAGTTTTTTCGCGACCCCGCCTCGCGCCGTCGCGCTCCGGCTTTCGAGTCCCTGCCAGAGTGCTACCCAGCACCCTGGGCAGCAAAATTTCTCCGAAAATTTTGCTGGCCTCCTCGGTCTCGAACAATTCCCAGTGAGACCCCGCAAGGCTTTTTTGATAATTCTAAGTCTATCATTTCGATGTTCCTCGGAATGTATGAGGACCTCTAATTAGAAAGACGCATCGATCAATTCGTTGCAAGTCCTATAAATTGAAATCTGTTCTACGGGAACCTTAAACTTTGCATTCAAAAACTTTAAGATTTCCTCATCATTCTTACCATCACTAACTGTCACGGAAATCTGTGCCACTTTTTTAGCAAGGTTGAGTTTACTCAAATTGTATTTTAGACCGCCGCCCAGACCTAAAATATGTAACTCCAATTCTTCAGTATAGTGCTCGTGTTTAATCGAATGGTTGTAACTTTCGTAACATGAGACAACGTCTATATAACCCGCAACACCACTTTTCATGGTTTTGTAGTATCTTTTCGTATGAGAGCTTTGTGGTATCTCTGATTCTGAATAGAGATTACCGTGTGCATACAAGACAGGAACAGACACCGAAGACAATTGATCTAGTCTGGGTTTATTGTTAAGACGTGAGTGCTTTCCTGGTAAATGATTAAATCTTAAAAAGTTTTTCTCTAAAACATCATCGTAGTTATAACTTACAAAAGCCAACTTATCCTCCAACCTATTTTCGGGATGGCGTAAAATCTTGTCACTCAGCCTTGTTATCCAACCTGTATTATTTTCCTCGTAAACTTCATTGAAAATATCTTTGATTGATGCAAAGAGATCGTTTTCAACGCCATCTCCATCTGCATGGTAAATGCCTGATACCGATTCCTTTTCAATACACTCATCAATAGTCTTATATTCATTTTTCTCGCCAACTTTGGCCAGCCAAGCTAAAACATCTTTAGCGCGTGAATATCGATTCTCACCGCCATTCTTCAACTTCTCTTTTATCAAGGAATCCAGCTCTTTCCATATTGGCAATCCATAATCTTTAGACGCCCCCGCGCCCAAAATCAGGATATTATTTCTGTAACCAAAATTTATTTCCATATCTTTAATGCTCCTCGGAGTCCGAAACTATCTCAAGCTGGCTGCGGGTCAGGGACTCGGTCACAGGTACTTTTTTGCTAAAAAGTCCTGCGACCCCGACTCACCCACCTTCGTGGGTTCCGTCTTTCGAGTCCCCACTTGCTCCGCATCATAACAAGAAAAAACCTAGGCCACTATACCTAGGTTTTTTCTTGTTTGCTGCGGGTCAGGGACTCGAACCCCAATACTATCCTCCAGAGGGATATGTCCTACCATTAGACGAACCCGCAATACATTCGTTTGTCAGGCTAGCTTACCAAAAACTAGCCAAAAATAAAGGGTAGGCATAAAATGCACATTGACGAACGAATAAAATATAGGTATATTCTAGGCTGATTTTTGCACACTGGAGAGGAGAAACATGGGCAATCGGAACAGAATGCCTGGGCAAGTCAGCACAAAGCCCAATTTCGAAAGCTATAAGGGCGCGAAGGATCCAGGTGCTTTCAGGTCCTTGGGCAAGAAACAGAGGAAAAAGAGGAAAAAGAAAGCAGCCTCTGGGAAGGGTCGGCGGATCGCCGACATGAGCATGGCCTAGCCCAAAGACTCAAGGGGCTAGATGAGACAGCGGCGCGAAAGCGCCGCTTTTTTAATTGTTTTTCTTTTTCCTCTCAATTGCCGCCTTCATAAAAGCAGTGAAAAGTGGGTGTGGAGACAAGGGTCTTGCTAAGAATTCTGGATGAAACTGTGTACCTAAGAAAAATGGATGCACGTCAGTTGGAAGCTCAGCTATTTCCATAAGTCTTCCATCAGGACTACGTCCAGAGAATACAAGTCCAGCGTCCTCTATCTTGGCTACATATTCTGGGTTCACTTCATAGCGATGTCGATGGCGCTCGCTGATTTCACTTTTACCATAGGCGTGCCTTGCAATAGTATTATTCTTTAACATTGCAGGATATGCCCCGAGACGCATCGAAGCGCCATATTTCTTTTCCGCGAGTAGTTTCTTTTGCTCGGGCATGATGTCTATAACTGGATACTTTGCCTTTTTTTGTATTTCAGTCGTATGTGCTTCCTTTAGCCCCAAAACATTGCGGGCATACTCAACCACCATAAGCTGCATACCATAACAAAGTCCAAAGTACGGTATCTTGTTTTTACGCGCATAATTTATTGCCACAATCTTGCCTTCAATTCCACTTTCCCCAAACCCGCCCGGCACAATTACTCCATCGTACTTGCTTAATTCTTTTACCTTCTCTCCTCCACTCTTTCCTTCATAGTGTTTCGCATTGATCCATGTGAGCACTGGCTTTTTGCCGAGTGCATAGGCAGAGAATTTGATAGCCTCAATCACTGAAATATATGCGTCCGACAGCACAAAATCTCCCGTATCAAAATATTTACCTACAATAGCAATGCGCACTTCATCATGACTCTGCTTAAGTTTAGTAACAAAATTTTGCCACGCTCGTATCTCGCGTGGGTTTTTCTTCCCTCTTATTTGAAGAAGTTCCATCAAAGCTTCTGCAAACTTATCTTTCTCAAAGTTAAGCGGTACTTCATAGATTGACTCGATATCAGGAGCGGAAATCACATGGTCAGGCTGTACTGAGCAAGAAATGCCTATCTTCTCTTTTCTTTTTTTATCGAGTGGTACTTCACTACGAGCGATAATAAAGTCAGGCTGCACCCCATAAGAGTTAAGCGCGCGCACAGCTGATTGTGTCGGCTTTGTTTTCATCTCTCCTATTTTGTTTGGAATGGGAAGATAAGTCACCATTACGAACACCACGTCATGAGGGTGCTTAAGCTTCAGTACGCGTGCGGCATCAATAAACAATGCATTTTGGAAATCTCCCACTGTTCCCCCTACCTCAATCACTGAAATAGTTGAACCATTGATATCGGCAGACTTCTGAATACGGTCAACAATTTCATCGCGCACATGAGGAACTGCTTCGACACATTTCCCCTCATAGCCGAGGTTACGTTCACGGTTAAGTACTGACTGGTACACCATACCGCTCGTCATATAGTTCTCGGAGCGGAGACTCTTATTTAAAAAACGCTCATAGTTACCCATATCCTGATCAGTCTCAAGCCCTGAATCAAGTACAAACGCTTCTCCATGCTCTGTTGGGTTCATAGTTCCAGCGTCCACATTGAGATACGGGTCTACCTTGATAGGATTCACCTCAAAACCACGGCTCATGAGAATGCGTGCAATAGAAGACGTTGCAATACCCTTACCAACGCCAGACATGACTCCTCCTATCACAAATATGTATTTGTGGTTCTTTTTCTTCATAACATCCTTAAATTGTTAAATATCGCCGTACCGCCAAGAAACTGGAAATAGCCCCGAGCACTACCCCACCCCCCACAATCGTGGCACACACCATCGCAAAGTTCTGAAGATAATAAGTAGCTAGATTTACCCCCCCAAAGAAAAGGGTAGTCGAAGGACCGATATAAAGCGCGATACCATAAAGTAAAAGGAGTGCGAACAATCCTGCAAAAAGTCCATACATGAGCCCTGTGATCATAAATGGCCCACGGATGTAGGTAGTACTTGCCCCCACCAAACGCATAACGGAAATTTCTTCGCGTGATGAATAAATAACGAGCTGAATCGTGTTAAAGGTGATAAGCACCGATATGAGCATAAAGAGCGTAATGATGAGGGAGCCAATTCTCTTACTTGAAGCAATAAAGTTAGACAGACTGTCGATCGCTTCTTTCTTGTCTCCATGATAGCTCACCTTGCGCACAATAGAGGTTGAACCTGCCGCTTTGTCCTCGATGAACTTAGCAATACTCTCGTATTGCGCAGGATCCTTTGCATTAATATTAAACGTAGCCCCCAATGGGTTATCTCCCAATTGGTCAAACGCCTGAAGGATAAGCTCATCATCAGTATGCTTTTCTTTAAACTGCGCAAGTACATCATCTCGTGAAAGGTACTCAACACTCTTAACTTCAGGCAATGCTTCGATATCTTTTTTGAAAGACAAAATGTCACTCTCTTCAGCGCTTGTAATAAAATAGACATTGATATCAACTTTATTCTTAAGTTGAATGAGAGAAGAGTTAAGGAGTGCACTGAAGAAAATCGTAACGCCGATCACCAGAAGGGTGACGGTCATAACGGAGAGCGAAGCGAGGGAGACAAAACCATTGCGCCAAAAATTGACGAACCCGGCCTTAGCAATGCGTTTTATACTGGTCCACATATCCCTATTGTACTACAAAAAAGTAAATTAAATTAAACCCACCCCTTTCCCTACCCATAACCGCTCCCTGCCTTAATTTTAAAGGCGGAAACACAGCAGACCCAACTTATCCCCAGAACTAAAAGTTAGAGGCTGTAGCGCCCAGCCTGATCGTCCCGTACTACTTGCCCATTATCGAGTGTAATCACTCTCTTGCCCAAGCTATCAATAACCCCCTTATTGTGTGTTGTGAGAATAACCGTCGTACCAAGGTCATTGATTTTCTGGAGAATTTGAATGATTTCATTTGTACTAATAGGGTCGAGGTTTCCCGTTGGCTCATCAGCAATAATAATATCTGGCTGATTGATAATCGCTCTTGCAATAGCTACACGTTGCTTCTCCCCACCTGAAAGTTCGTGCGGGAAGTTCATCATTTTGTCTTTAAGATTCACAAGCTCAAGTACGTGCGGTACATCAGAAGCAATCTCCTCATCCCCTCGTCCAGCAGCTTCCATGGCAAACGCAATATTTTCGTACGCCGTTTTGTTCGGTAATAGTCTAAAATCCTGAAACACTGAACCGATGCGACGACGTAAGTCATTAATATCACGCTTGTTAAGTTTATGGATATTAGTATCCTCAACTAGAACGATACCCTCCGTAGGACGCTCTTCTGCAAGTAGAAGCTTCAAAAGCGTTGTCTTGCCGGCACCTGAATGTCCCACAATAGAGACAAATTCCTGTGGGGCAATAGTGAGGCAGATATCATGAAGCACGCGACCACTTGCCGCGTATTCTTTGCTTACTTTATCAAAAAGAATCATTGTGCTTAAAAAAATTAAAAAGAATTTCTGAAACCTACCACAAGCACTGCAATCGTATATCCCTAGTGTATCACTAGAGTCCGCTCAGTCAAAAATAATCTATAAATGTTTTTCTGCCTCAAGAAAGGTTTCTATATCCCCCTCAAGGACCTTATCAACTGTGCTTACTTCAACATCAGTACGATGGTCTTTGACCATTTTGTAAGGATGGAGCACATATGAACGAATCTGGTTCCCCCACTCGATCGCCGTTGTCTTAGATACATACATCCCCTTTTCTTTTGCAACACGTTCGTCTTCACGAACTCTATATACTTTGGCAGCGAGCATCTTAAGCGCCATTTCTTTGTTCTGTGCCTGACTACGTTCTGTTTCAGCTTGAGCGGAAAGTTTGGTTGGTATATGTACGACACGCACTGCCGTTTCCCTTTTGTTCACATTCTGCCCACCAGGACCACTTGAACGAGAGTACTCAACTTCTACTTCACTCTCTGGGAGTGCTTCCTCTTCCACCTTATCGAACTTAGGAATAACCTCAACCATGGCAAAAGAAGTGTGTCGCATTTTCTTGGCATTAAAAGGTGAGATCCGTACCAAGCGGTGTACTCCAGACTCATTTTTCAAAACTCCATATGCCCCCTTCTTTTCTATATGAAGGGTGATATTGCGAAATCCGCCATGGTCGTTTTGATTTTGATGGAGGATAGTAGAATGCCAACCCTGCTTTTTAAAATAGCCTTCATACATGTCATAAAGCATGTGGGCGAAATCTTCAGCGTCATCCCCCCCAGCCCCAGCAAAAAGCGTCATAATGGCTTCTTTACTATCATACCCAGGGCTTGGATTTTTTACCTCCTGAAGCTCTTTAATAAGATCCTGT
>CAZIPS010000017.1:0-8688 GCA_964541455.1 uncultured Candidatus Saccharibacteria bacterium
TGCTCCGCGGGTAGGGATCGAACCTACGACCGACTCGTTAACAGCGAGCTGCTCTACCGCTGAGCTACCGCGGAATATTTATCTAGAAAGCGGCTTCTAGAACGGGATTATAGTAGCAAAAAGTTCTGGATTAGGCAAAAGTGGTTTTTCTCTATGTTAGAATATTAAGGTAGTTTTGCTACGCTTATTTACACTTATTTTATCCCTTTTATGCCCACTCCAACCCTTACACTTTACGTTAAAACTGGCTGCCCATACTGTGCCATGGTTATCCATAAGCTAGAGGACCTAGGGCTTTCTTGGGAGGAAAAGAATGTTGCTAATCCGGAGATTTCGGAGGAGCTTACAAAGATTGGCAATGGAGTTCGACAAGAACCATATTTTATAGACCACGAACGAGGTGTTTCGATGTTTGAATCTTCAGATATTGTTGATTATCTCGAGAAAACATTTGGAGGCAGGAAACAAGGGTAGCTTTTATGTATGTAAAGGTGCAAGTAAGAGCGGGGAGTAAGGAGGAGACTATTGCTCAAGTTCGGCCACATTATCTAACAGTAAGCGTTAGGGAAAAGCCGGAACGTAACTTAGCTAATCGTCGAGTAGTTTCTATGGTAGCTCATTTTTATAAGGTGGGGGAGGAAAAGGTGCGCATTATTTCCGGACATCATCACCCATCAAAAATGCTAAGTGTTGAGGTAAAAGAAGAGAGAATTGCGTGATAGAATAGAGATATTAGAAATTAACTACTCAAGCTATGCGTATACAAACAAAAGCGACCAATACCACTCTTACCCCTAGCATAGAAATGTATGTTGCAAAGAAGGCAGAGAACATCGCTAAGCTTATTGGGGAGAGAGATACGAGCGCAAGTCTTATGGTTGAGGTGGCACGCACTTCAGAGCACCATAAGAAGGGGGATATTTTTCGTGCAGAGTTCAACCTTCACACTAAGATGGGCGACTTTCATGCAGTGTCTGAGCGGCGCGATATCTATACCGCACTTGATGAAGTAAAGGATGAACTTATGGATGCCTTTAAAACCAAAAAAGGGAAGCGTATGCGACTTGTCCGCAAAGGGCAGTTGAAAGTTAAAGAAATTGTGCGACAATTCTACCAATAAGTTTATTAATTATTTTCCAAAGCAATGCTTAAAAGTAAAGTTCCTTTCGTGTTAGCGTGGTCATCTATTGCATCAGCGTTTGCATTCTGTTTTTATACTGCTGGACTACTTTACTTTTTCGACCAAACGTTTACTGTTGCTGATCAATTATCAATAAAATCGCAGGTTGCCTCAGGCCCGCTTAAGAAATCTCAAGGTATGGTTACTATCGAAACAAATTACGGCACTATTAAGATTGAGCTCTTGCCAAACGACGCTCCAAATACTGTACAGAACTTCACTCGCCTTGCTTCACAGCAGTTCTACGATGGGGTGCGTTTTCACCGCGTGATAAATGGTTTTATGATCCAGACAGGCGATCCATTTTCTAAAGATACTTCGCTCATTGGTCGCTGGGGAACAGGGGGACCTGGGTACTCATTCAACGATGAGATCAACAAAGGAAGCGCTCTTTATGCACATGGATATCCTCGCGGCACAGTTGCTATGGCAAACTCTGGGCCAAATACAAATGGAAGCCAATTCTTTATTATGCAGGCTGATAACAACCTCCCAGCGCTCTACACCATTTTTGGTAAGGTTACAGAGGGGCTCTCAGTGGTTGATAAGATCGCAAGTGTCAAAACAACAGGATCACCATATGATCGTCCACTTACTGAGGTTCTTATAAAGAAGGTAGTAGTTGAGTAGGTTAGTTTCCCCTCAAGAAATCAGCATAGTCCATCTCGCGTCCTCCCTCTGGGAGGACGCGTTTGATTTGAAAGGTGTTGTTTTCCCAAAAAGCTTGTTTTACGATGACGCGCATCTTTGTTCCTTTTCGCTCAACGAAAAAGTAAGTACCTGGCCAGTCTTGGTGCGCAAGATAGGCAAGATAGTTTTTGCGTGCATCTCCTCTAACATCTATTTCACCGTCTTCCTTTTTGATCATATGACAGAAAGTAGCAAGGTCTCCGTCTTGTGCCTTCGGTGTAAGTTCACCCTCTAAATAGGGATGTAGACTGTGTGCCAGTAGCCTTCCACCGATGTCAGCAAGGAGATGGGTAAGTACAGGAGCAGGCATGGGGAGTGCGCCACTATGAATGGTCTCTTGTGCAAGTATGGGGCCACTATCCATTCCCTCATCAAGAAGCATGATGGATACTCCTACTTCTTTATCATCATTAAGTATTTGTGCTTCGATAGGTGAGGGTCCGCGGTACTTTGGCAAAAGTGAAGGGTGTACATTCAAGACACCATGCTTTGGAAGTGAAAGCACTGCTTTTGGAAGGAGTTTGCCATAAGAGGCAACAATAAAAAATTCATATGTTTTTTTTGCAAGCTCGGCTTGAGCAACGGCATCAAGTTTTTCGGGTTGGAAGTAGGGGATCTTGTGTTCGAGTGCCCACGTTTTTGCTTCTGGAGGAGTGAGTTCTTTATTACGTCCTTTTGGGCGGTCAGGCGGAGTAACGATAAGCATAGGGGTGAGTCCTTCACGCATTAGTTCGTTTAACACTCCTACAGAGAATTCATCCGTACCAAAAAAAACCCAAGGAAGGTCAATAGGAGCAGGGTTATCAAGTGTATCAAAATCGTACATAACAATGTTTAGTGTTTATGCTTTTGTAAATGTTCGGGGAGTATTTCTTCGATATCTTTTGCTTTGTCGATAAAAAGGACACCATTTAAGTGATCGGTTTCGTGCTGGAAAATCTGCGCCAAAAGCCCCGAAGCACCCATCACGAACTCCGTTCCGTGTTCGTTATACGCTTTGATCTTGGCTTTTTTTGAACGCGAAACTCTGCCATAGAGCCAGCGCACAGAAAGGCACCCTTCTTCAGCCCAATGTTTATCTCGAGAAAGTTTGAGTATTTCGGGGTTAATGAACACAAGATCGTCTTTGGTTGAGGCTTGTTCTGGAGTAGAAGTAACTTCACCATCGCCCTCTTCATCGAATAGCTCAAAGACTTTGTGAGAAACCACAAAGATGCGCAGCGATACCCCGATTTGAGGCGCAGCGATCGCCACTCCGTCGTCTTGTGTATCGAGGGCCTTTTTCATGTCCTTAATTATTTTTTGAATAATCGGACTTTCGATCTCGTTCACCTTTACCTCCTTTGCAGTATCGCGGAGTACCGGAGTTTCTTTACCTACAATTTTTACCATGCGCTCATTATACTTATTTTTGCTAAAAATATGAAAACAAAAAACCGCGGCAGTGCCGCGGGGTATTGACGGTGATGTGTCATGGTTCGACAAGTTCCCAAACCACCATCTCTCTGTTGAGCGCTCGCGATCCATAGATCTCGATGAGCGCCGCCTTGATGTCAGGTATGGTCCTGCCAGGGTAGATACGTGAAGGATTGAAGCCCTCCCCCTCGAGCATCCGATCAACGCCGATATAGCGTCTGATCGCGGCAACGCGCCTGCGGAGAGTTTCATTGAAAACGATGATGTCGCCTGCCTCAACCCACTCCGTGAGCGGTGACCCAAGGCGTACTTCGAGATCCTTTCCTTGTGAAAAAAGCGGCAAAACTTCTTTCTTTACCCATACGACAGTTTCTGTGGTGGCGCCCATGGCCCCCTCCTTCGTTACACACTTTGCATATAAAACTACTTTTTACTACCATTGTCAAACCACCTTTTTACAAAATACTTTCGGGATCTACTTCAATACGGTATTCTCTTGGTAAGGAAAGGAGAATTTCATAAAGTTTTTCATTGACCCATGTGTGTTCGGGGAGACGGATTAACAAATGAAGGATATGCGTACCACGTTTGCCTGGAATAAATGCGGGGAATACTTCAGGGTCGGTGTAGGAAAGCAGTTTTGTTAAATGCTCCATGCCTTCAACCACTTTTTCTTTCTGTGCTTCGAGACTGATTTTAATAATGGTGTAGTAAGGTGGCCATTTGAAGATTTGGCGAAGCCGCAACTCTTCGCGGTAAAAGTTCACCGTATCACCTCGAAGGGCGTTGTTAAATACATGAAGCTCTGTGCGTCTTGTTTGTATGAGGAATCGGTAGCGTGAAAGTTGTTTGATATAAGAGAGTAGCCAAAAAACACGTTCATTTATTTTGAAATCAGGGAGGGCAAAAAAACTGTCGAGAGAAACTACCGCTCCTCGTTCAATTTTCCTATGGAGATAGGTGAGGGCAAATTCTGTGCCAATGAGTATCCCAGCAGGACTTTTCATGAATTGTGACACTACTTCGCGTGCTACTTTTGCTGTTTTAACAGTATCGCTTGAAAGTACATAGACATTGGCCTCTGGAAAAAGCTTCTTCACTTCTTCTTCTACAAGCTCG
Source organism: uncultured Candidatus Saccharibacteria bacterium (assembly GCA_964541455.1). GTDB lineage: Bacteria > Patescibacteriota > Minisyncoccia > Phycocordibacterales > JAKFXT01 > JAKFXT01. Next base: position 4,406 of record CAZIPS010000017.1, read on the forward strand.
ATGCCAATTCCAAGTGGTTTTAAGTTCCAGCTCGTGCAGACGCTACAGGCTTCAAGGGCGCTACGCCTTTCACCACAATGATGACAGAGAAAATGAGCTTTCTCTTGTTCGCCGTGAAGGACCATAGGACTCTTGCAGTGATGGCAAAGCACGGTGGTACCACAATCATTACAAACAGTAAGTGGCGAAAGGCCGCGGCGGCTTGAAAAAAGAAATGTGCGCTCATTGTTTTCAAGCCCCTCTTTGATAAGGGTTTTGAGTTCTGGACTTATAATCGAAAAAGTTTTTTTCTCCCCATTGCTCTGGTTCTTCATGTCTACAAGGAGACTGTCAGTGCTTGCCCCAATGCGCATTTTGCTTGCCCCAAAGCGCTGCAATTCCTGATCCTCTTCTCGCTTCATTGTTTCGATGCGTACGGCAGTATCGCTAAGCATAAAAGTAGCGCCATAGGCGGTGGCTAACATCTCTGCCATGAGGCGTGCATCGGGGAAGGGTCGCTGCGGTGCTTTGTAATGCCTCGAACTCTCATGTTCCACAATAATGAGACTTATATCATTGCGCGGAATGGTGAGGAATAATGGCGTGCTAATGATGAGGATGGGGTGTGCAATGTGGAGCGCCTCTTTGTAGCGTTCAGTAAGCTGCTTTTTGGAAAGTGAGCTTTGCAGGAGGAAGGCAAAGGTTTCAATCCCACGAGAAAGTTCTTCGAAGAAGTACTCACATTCTTCAAGTGTGGGGAGACAGAGGTAGACTGATTCGCCGCGCGCGAAACGTTCTCGTATCAATCCGCGGTATTCAAGGAGACGATCTTCTTCGCTTCCTTGGAAGAAAAATTTTTCATTATATGGTTTTTTTTTGAAGTGGAGTGTGTGCACTCCTTGTCCTTCTTCAAGGACGAAATGGGGGGTAAAAAAAGGGAGCAGTGGGCCGATACCAGTTACAGTATGACGGGCAAGTTGTGTGGCGGCGTGAAGTGTTTCCTCAAAGTAGAGTGCTTCACTTTTTACATTACCAAGTTTTTTAAGGGCAAAAGTTGCCCCCTTGAGTGAAAGTTTACTCTCAACAAGGAGAGAAACATTGGTGATAAGGGCGGGGACTTTTCGTTCACGTACAGGGACCGAAACGAGGGATCCTACTTTGATACTTTTCGCGCTGAAGTAAGAAAGAGTGTCGGTTTCTAATCCTTTTTTTAGCGGTATACAATCAATACGAAACATAGGAAGGGGTTACCATGAGAGTTCCATTAACGTGCCAAGGTCTTTAATGAGGAGGGTGTGATTTGGCGTTGTTACGAACGTTGGTGAGAGCCCTTTATAAAGTGGTTGGAAGTTGGGAGTACCTTCTCTTGTAAGTTCAATTGCATAAATACCTGTATCAACTGCAACAAGCGCTACATCAGTATAATCAGGGAAGTAGGCAATCGAGCGTATGGGGTTTTTGGCCTCAAAGATGGGGGAGGTGTTGGTGTCATGTTCGTAGAGTCGAGACCCATCTTTAATAAGTGTTTGGTTAGTAGAGGTATTATTTACACGATCAGCTTTTGTATGCTCGGCAATCATGGCGTCGATTTTGAAATATTCAGGATCGGCTTCCGTGATAATAGAGCCACTAGGATTCTTGTTTACAGTGAAGGGGTGTAGTGTCAGTGTCTCCTTGTCTTTGATAACGATTTCTTTATACCAAGGCCAGTACCCCTGCTTTTCAACTCCAAGTGTGTGTGGGCCGGGAGCAATGTGTGTGCGGGTCAATGTATCTCCTTCTTTGCTGCTTTTGCCAATAAATTTTTTGTCGAGGTATATATTTGTATCAGCATGAGGAATGACGATAGTGAGTGTGCCAGGGGAGAGTATGTGCAGCGTTTTCGTAAGACGAAAACCAAAGAAAAAGAAACCAATACCTATGAGGAATACTACTGGAGTTATCCAAAGGAGTATGATCGAAAAAAAGTGCTTTAGAAAAGGTGTATCCATAGAAAAGTGATACACCTATACTCTCAAAAAAAATGAGGGATGTAAAACTTAAGGGGAATGGGCTTAGAGGAGGGATACTTTAGCGCCGAGACTCCCAAGGCGAGTAATGAGATCTTCATACCCACGGTTGATGCTATAGATGTTGCGGAGGATTGAGGTGCCGCTCGCTCCCAACATTGCAATGAGGATAATGGTTGCGGGACGAAGCGCAGGAGGGCAGACCATTTCTGCAGCCGAGAGTTTAGAAGGGCCAGTTACAAAGAAGCGATGTGGGTCAGCAAGCACGGTTGACGCTCCTAAACGATCAAGTTCAGTGTAGTAGAGTGCCCGCTTCTCATAGACCCAGTCATGGATAAGGGTTTGGCCACGGGCTTGTGTTGCGATAACGGCAAAGAAGGGGAGGTTATCAATATTGAGCCCTGGGTAGGGAAGTGGATGGATCTTATCTAATGGGGCTACAAGACGAGAAGGAAAGGTTTTGATATCGACAAGTTTTGTTTTCCCGTTATGAGAAACATACGGAGTACTCAAGCTATATTTGAAATGCATTTCACGAAGGGTGGCAAGTTCAAGCTCCAAGAATTCGATAGGGCAACGAGTAATGGTGATTGAAGAGTTGGTAAGGATGGCGGATGTTAAGAAGAACATGGAGTCAGTGGGGTCTTCACTTACGGTGTAGGTAATCGGTTCATTAATATCTTTTACGCCTGTGATTGTAAGGGTGCTTGTGCCGACACCTTCTATCCTAACTCCAAGGGTGAGGAGGAAATTACATACCTCTTGTACCTGATAGTTGGCTGATGCGTAACGGATAGTGGTAGTACTCGGGATCTTAGCAGCTCCTAAGATAGCATTTACTGTTGCCGTATCTCCCGCTTCCATCATGATAATGTTCGCTTTGTGTAGTTTCCTTGAAGTGACGACAAAGGCGTCCTCGGTAGTTTTGATATCAACGCCGAATTCTTTTAAGGCGAAAAGGTGGGGGTAGATGGTGCGACTGCCAAGTTTGCAGCCGCCTGATTGGGGGATTGAGAAGTGTGGGAAAAAATGCATAAGACTCCCTATGAACATGATGATGCTGCGCGTGCGCTTGGCGGAAACAGCATTAATGGTTTTAAGATTTATTTTTTGAGGAGGGGTGATAAGGAGATCATGACCCTTCCATTCAACTTTTATACCAATACTTTCTAGTACTTCAATAAGGCGATTTACTTCCTCAATTTTAGGCATACGTTTGAGGAGCGTTGGGCTGCGATTGAGGAGTGATGCGCAGATGAGTACTACCGCTCCATTTTTAGAGGTGTTAGTTTCAATAGTGCCGTGGAGCTTGTGTCCTCCTTCAATTTTAATATTGAGACTTTCTGTATTTTTCTTGCTTGATGTTGATTTTACCATTTCTAGAGTATACAGGCTTCTTGGGGGAACTAGAAGAAAATGAAAAACCGGCGCCCTTTGGGGGCGCCGGGGGAGCTGTCAGTCGCGGTCGTCGTCTGTTTCGGGGATCTCGCGGCTGTCGGCAATATCGGCCGCCAGCCGCCCAGCTCTTTGGCGCTGGGTTTTGCTGCAGTATGGGCACTCCCTGCTGCCGGGAGGCATGACCCCCTCACAGGTACTGCACCGCTCCGTATCTCGCATGTCGTGGGGCATGGCAATCTCCGGTTTAGGACAATTTGTCCAAGATTATTTAATAGGGGAATTATGATTTAGTCAATGAAAAAGGCGCCCTTGCGGGCGCCGGTCGCGCGGACACTACCGCGTGAGAACGAAGTCGCAGCCTTGGCTACAGATCATTGGCCAGGCTTCATAGGTGAGCGCCACAGCACCGACGACGATTGTCACGAGTGAAATGACGAGGGCGACTTGGAGCAGTCTGACTCCAATATTCACAGGTGTTTCAAGCCCTTGATGCAAGGCTTCAAGTTCCTCTCGTACTTTGAGTGTGAGAAGGTAGGAGCGGCGCTGTCGAGTGCCATGGGCGCGGGCCTGCCGGGAAAGCGTGTGCATTTTTCACCTTTTGAGTAACTAGCTTTTATTATTTTAAAAATAATTCATACCCTGTCAAACGTTTTTTAAAAAAGAAAAAAGGCGCCCTTGCGGGCGCCGGTCGGGTGGGGTTCGGTCAGATTGGCTTGTCGCCGAGCGGACCGAACACCTCCTCGTAGAGGTCGGGGTGGTCCTTGGCAAATTTCGCCTTGGCCATTTTTACTTGTCGGACCACGTACTCTGTGGCAGCCAAGTAGCCCGCCCACATCGATAGCATGCAGGCTGCAACCTTGGTGAAGCTGTTTGCTTCCCAGACGATGATCATGAAGA
>CAZIPS010000018.1:0-8508 GCA_964541455.1 uncultured Candidatus Saccharibacteria bacterium
TAGAACAAAATGTCCGCCTTTTTGATGGCACTCTCCGTGAAAATATTGTTTTCGGACTGCCCGACAAAACAATAGTCACAGACCTCATGCTTGATGAAGTTGCCAAGAAGGCACGTATCGATCAGTTCTATGACCGGCTTGGTAAAGAAAAATTTGAAGCAAAGATTGGGGAAAATGGGATTTGGCTCTCGGGAGGTGAGCGCCAAAGAGTAGGGATTGCCCGAGCACTTATCAAGAATCCTCAAATTCTTATTTTTGATGAAGCAACATCGAGTCTTGATGCCGAAAACGAGGCGCTCATCCATGAAGCTATGCGTGAAGCGCTTAAGGGTCGCACGGGGATTATCATTGCTCACCGTCTCTCAACCATTAAAGATGCTAATAAAATTATCGTCATTGAAAAAGGGGTGGCGATAGATATCGGGACCCACAAAGAACTTCTAAAACGTTGTGAGGTGTACAGCAACCTGGTTAATCGTCAACTAGTAAAAGAACAGTTCATCTACTAATTGACTTTTTAGGCGTTAAGGTTAGGCTACACTTAGGATTATTATGGGAGGCGCATCATGCGCGAACGGATCATTTCAATCGGGATCATCATTGCCTGTATCCTCGTCGTACAGGGGATGATTTTCGAAAACAGTCCCTTATTTCTGGGACACCCCAAGAACGAGTTGCAGTTTGGCTTCCTCGTTATCGTCATGTTAGTCGGACTCATGGCGATATACACCCTGCTGCGATCCCTTTTCAAGCGCCACCGGAAAACCATCTTCCTCGGGAGACGCTGAACACCGCGCCGGCACGTAGCATGTGCCGGCGTTATCATTTGCTCCACACTCCCTAATAATAGTCTTCTTTTGTTTCCTCCGGCTCTCCTAATTCGTTATAGTTTGAAAATAGTTCAGCACCCTCTTCAATATCATACAATGCGTAATACGCAGTACCGTCCCAACGGGTATTTGCTTCACGTGAATGATTCAAATAATTCCCAATATCCATCCGATTAAAATACTTTGGACAAAGAAGTTTCCCATGTTCTTGATCAAGACAATATCCTTGCAAAACCGCAGGAACATCTTCTTTCTCCCTTAAGACTTCCTCAAAACTTTCTGTAAATAATTCAAGTCGAGTTCCTTTTTTAATACTGTGTGTAGCAAAGACCCCGATACCACTATCCTCCACCGTAGATGGCTTCAAAATAAATGACTCGTGATTAGTAGTATTTTTCATAAAAATTAGCGACCCTACGGAGAATCGAACTCCGATTTGCACCGTGAGAGGGTGCCGTCCTAGCCGTTAGACGATAGGGCCATATTTCTCCCAAATTCCTTAGGGAAACATGGCTCACTATAACAGAATTTTAGCAAAAATGAAGACTATCTGCCCTGCCACTCCCCCTCCTGTCTTACTAGAAGTTTCTCCCTCTCTTCCGGATGCGCCATTATTTCCTCAACCATTTTCTCCATCCTTACCCCGCCCTGCGAGCCCTTAACCAAAATAACATCTCCCTCTTGCAGCTTTCCCTCCAAGAACTTACCCGCCTCGCGCGAATCTTCAAATTGAAAAATATTGTCTTCCGACATTCCTGCAGCGAGCGCTCCCTCTGCTATACCACGTGCCTTATCCCCAACAGTTAATAAAAAATCAGCATGAGTTGCAGCAAGTTTTCCTAACTCTTTATGTGCTCCTTCACTATACCCCCCAAGCTCATTCATAGAGCCAAGTGCGGCAATGTGACGTTTAGCTTTTATACGAGAGAGTGTAAGGAGCGCATACTCCGCAGCTGTGGGAGACGAGTTATACGAATCATCAATGATTGTGGTCTCTTTGAGTCCCTCTACAATATGCATACGTCCCAACGGAGCTTTATGCGTAACAAAACGCTCTGCAAGCTTTGTAAGTGAAATATCGAACGCAACACCAACGGCAACCCCTGCGAGCACTGGATACATTTGTTGCACTCCAAGCACGTTATGGAGCGTGAAGGGAACTTCTTCATTCCCCGCCTTAACTTTAAAAGTGATACCGAGCGGTTTTACTCCCCCTTCAGTAGCACCATACAACATATCATCCCCCTCTCCTACAATTTGTGCCCGAGAAGTCGTGCCATAAGTTATAACCTTGGCATTACGCACCTTATCCCGTAGGCCAACTACTTTCTCATCATCATCATTAAGTACCAATATCCCCCCATCTTTAAGTGCATATACTGGAGCAGATTCTTCCTCAATAAGTGCCTCCATATTTTTGTAATACTCAACATGGGGAGCAATAGATGGAAAACGAGTTACTACTACCATATCTGGTTTTACCCATCTTGTTAGCGCAGTTAAGTCCCCCGGATGATCTGCTCCTACTTCAAGTACAAGCCACTCTGGGTAAGAAAAAGTAAAAAGGCACCGCCACGACCCAAGTCCGATATTATAAAGCCAGCCCCAAGGACTCTCCCACGCGCTTTTCAACCCCAAGATAGTGAGCGGAACACCGAACTCACTATTTAAACTTTTTTCACTTTTCCGCACAGAAACTTTATTAAAAAGTGCCGTGTGAACCGCGTCTTTGGTAGAAGTTTTACCGATGCTACCTGTCACCATAGCCACCTTTGGTTTCATGCGAGCCAGTAAAATACGTGCCTGCAAGGTCAAAATAGCAACAACCAAAGACTTAAAAATGTTTCTCATAGATACCATGTTATGCGAGAAGCGAATATTTGCAAAATAGAGCGTACTTGCTTTTTATTTTCTATGTGTTATAATTAAAAGAGCGCAGTTCCCTGTAATCACATGTGTGGCTTGCCACAGGAGATCATCATGAAATACCTCATCCTTTCCCCAAGTGTCGTTGGAGCAGTCCTCATGATCTGCTGGTTGTACAAAGGATGGGCCACTTGCGACACTGTCGGCGCGATAAGGCGGCTTCATACCACGACGGTGGTCATCACCTGCATTTCAACCCTTCTCCTCGTGGGGTTCATATGGAGTACCTAATACTTCTCCTCCCCACTATTCTTGGAGGTACATTTTTCGCAACAATCTGGATCTACTTTCAGGTCACTGCTTCATGGGGGAAATGGGGCCCCTATGTTCGCTACATCATGCAAGAAGTTTCATGGGCGACTGCCCTACTGGCATTCCTCCTTGGTGTAGTTGTACGTATGAGGGCTCATGGTGAATTTGTTCCCTACGTCGCGACCCTTCAGGTGCTCTTATGGCTTCTGTTGTACAAAGAAATCAATCCGAGGAAACCCTGATACGCCGCACTTTTGTGCGGCGCTTACCTATCTGGCGCAACGTTATAGTAGTTAATGAGAAACTTGCTAGTATTTGCAAAGGGGGTAGTTAAGGTCTCCGATGCATACTGCACGTGTTTTGGATAATACATATAAAAGAACACAATGAACTGCGGATCATATGCAGGGAAATAGCCGAAAAACGAGTGGAGATATCTATCTTCATAATACTTTCCTGTTACAGGATTCGGGATTTGAGCTGTTCCTGTTTTAGCCGCAACCGAATAATGATCAAGCTTTATTTTCCCCTTTTGCAGAGCCTTATCAACTACTGTAACGAGCATGCGCGTGATAGCGCTCGAGGTTTCTTTACTGATAACTTGCGTACCATCATCGTACGATACATCTTTAGTTACCCCTACCTTATAGCGCACCTGTTTAACCACATGCGGAGTTACCAAAGTACCCCCGTTACCAAGTGAAGCAAGTGCGCGTACTGTTTCAATAGGAGTAAGGGCAATTCCCTGTCCAAAGGCAGCCGTTGCATGCTCAACATCTCGTGGACTGTCGAGGTTTTTAATAAGCCCTGCTACTTCTCCCGGCAAATCAATACCCGTCTCTTCTCCTAAACCATACTTTTTAAAATACTCCGTAAAACGATCATTGCCTAACTTCTGCTCAACAAACGCCACTCCCACGTTAAGTGATTGACTCAAAACTTCTTGCATAGGTACCACACCACGAGCTTTACCATCATAGTTTGAAATCTTTTTCCCGTTTAATTCGATAGTCCCCTTGTCATCGTATGTTGTCTCTGGAGTAACAGCACCTGCATCAAGCCCCGCTGCCATAGTGAGCGGCTTAATAATGGACCCCATTTCATATACATTCTCAACAAGTGGATTCCCAAACACCGCTGGATTTTTTTCCTCATTATACGTATTGGGGTTAAAAGATGGATTTGCGGCCATTGCATAAATCTCACCTGTTTTTGGATTCATCACAATGCCCCCAGCTGCTTCTGCACTATACTCATCCTTCACATCATGAAGCTCCTGCTCAAGAAATTGTTGTACGGATGGCTCTATTGTTAACACTAAATCTCCCTCGCCTTTATAATCTCTATCAGCTACCGTCTTTTTAAGATCCGAAAAAATCTGTGCGAAAAAGTTAGCATATGCTTTGCTACTATCACGCGAAAGAATATCGTTATAATACCGCTCGACACCATACTGCCCAGTAAGTACATCATTTTTAAAACCCACAAAACCGAGCGTTTGTGCGCTAAGGCCGTTCCCAGGATAATAGCGCCAACGTTCTCGCTCAACGATAACCCCAGGAATTTTTAACTCGCTTATTTTTGTACCTACTTCTTCTGGAATCTTATTGACCAATTCCTCATAGGGGTCATTCGGCTTTAAAGCCTTTGCGAAAAAACTTTCTTCCTCAAGGGGGTACAGTGCAAGTATTTTTGTATACGTACTGCTCGCGTTTTCAAGTAATTTCGTATTAAGTGCCAGAGTAAACCCTGTCTTAAGCGTTGCAGCAGACACAAGGTTTTGGTCCTTATCAGTAAAATAAATAGTCCCCCGATCAAAAAGTGTCCCATTGCGACTTACATATTGTCGATCAGCTTTGTCCGTAAAAAAACTTCCATAAAGAATCTGTACGTAGTAAAGGCGCACCAAGAGAGTAAGGCTAAGCAATAGCACGCCGAACACAACAAGCCGAGCTCTTTTCTGTGCTGTTTCTCGCATATGTAGTATTGTACGCTACTGCTCTAAAAGAGCCATCGAACTTAGTGAGGCTTTCACATAGGTAGGCACAGGGGCCTCCACAAACCCAAGTGTCTTTGCCTTCTCCATAGTTAAACTGTCTTTAATCGTGAGGTACTCACTTTCAAGTGAACTCAAATGTGAGCGCACTTCAGACATAGTCTTTTGATTATCAGAAACGAAAACCACTGCATTAATAGTCTTATTCAAAAAATAGCCATACATAACAAGTGTGCATGAAAGAAGGGCTACCAAAGCATAAAAAGCGCGTACATGTAGCAATGTTTGAAATGTTGTTGCTTTTGCTCTTTGCATACTTTTACTTTTTTTCAAAAATACGTAACTTTGCTGAACGTGAGCGTGGATTACTCTTTATCTCACTGTCACTTGGAACGATTGGTTTTTTACTCACCACTATCCCCTCCATATGTTCTACTTTCTCTTTCATCCACTGCTTTACGATGCGGTCTTCAAGTGAATGAAAAGAAATCACTGCAAGACGGCCTCCTGAAGACAATACTTGAAACGCCCCCTCTAGTCCCTCTTTGAGTGCAGCAAGCTCATCGTTCACTGCGATGCGCAATGCCTGAAACGTTTTTGTGGCAGGGTGTATTTTTTTATACCGAACAGTGAGTGGCACTGCGTACTTCACAATGTCCGCAAGTTGCTTACTCGTCTTAATTTCCCCCTTTTCTCGTGCAGCGATGATCTTTTGAGCGATACGCTTTGCAAAACGTTCTTCACCATAATTCTTAATAATGGCGATAAGGGACTCCTCTTCCCAGCTGTTTACAATGTCATGTGCCGTAAACAGGGGTTGTTCCGTTGTCATGGTCATAAGGAGCGGCTCGTCATAACGAAATGAAAATCCGCGCCCCGAGGTGTCTAGTTGATCCGAGCTAAGCCCAAGATCAAGCAAAACCCCATCAAACCCTTCGCGTATATTGCGCTTTGAAAGCTCGGAGAGGAGGTGTCTGAAGTTACTTAAAATCAGTGTAAGCTCTTTGACCTCTTTAAGCGTAGTGCTTGCACGTTTTAATGCCTCACCATCCTGATCAAAACCAACAATGCGGAGTGTATGCCCTGACGCCTCCCACAGGGTCTTGGCATGCCCTCCTGCATTTATGGTCCCATCAAGATAACGAGCATTCTTTTTAAGGTTCAATCCTTCTACTACCTCATGAAGAAGTACACTTTTGTGCGTGGTAATTTCCATACCACAACGCTATATAAGTGCTCCTACCTCACCAAGTTTTTCCGCAAGTACATCAATGTCTTTTTCAACACTTTTCTTGTACTCGTCCCATGCTTTCTCGCTCCAAATTTCAACACGAGAATGAACACCAGTGAGCACTACCTTGTTCTTGAGCTTCCCAAATTCTTTGAGAAAGTCAGGAATCAAAATACGCCCCATAGCATCCACCTCAACTTCAACCGCTCCACCTAACATGAAGCGGCTAAACTTTCGCTTGTCAGCTTGTACCAGCGAAAGTTTAGCAAGTTCGCTTGAAAATGCCGTCCATTCTTTGAGGGAGAAAACGAACAAACAGGCGTCGAGCCCGTTTGTTACTACGACCTTGCTGCCAAGCTCCTTCCGGAATTTAGCCGGAAGCGATAGACGATTCTTTGCATCAAGGCTATGTGTGTGTTCTCCGATTAACATATTCCCTTACCTACGTACGCAAGTAACGGGTGTTTCTCGGGTACGTTAGTATTTATATTGTTTCCCACTTCTTCCCACTTCTCTGACATTATATGCCACTTCTTCCCACTTAGCATATATGGTTATCCACATAGAAATACACTCCAAAATGTTTCGTTGTTTCTGGCAAGTAAAACCCCTCCCTAGGCTAAACCTAGGGAGGGGTTTTAGATACTTGTTATACTACCTCTTTGAACCGTTTTATTAAGAAATCTTTGTTAAGCACACTTAAAAACCAGCCGGCTTTAGGACCACTTTCTTTACCGAGAAGTGAGTAGTAGATAGCACTAAAAAAATCTTTTGGCTCTATGTTTAGACTTTTGCGAATCTCGTGAAGCTCGGTGTGGAGTAGCTGACCATCGAGCGTTCCTACCCCCTCAAGATACGTAGTTAATTTCTTTAGAGCCTCTTTTTGGAGGTCGTTAAAATGTTTGGCAGACTCTGGTACTGCCCCCTCTTGTAGTTCGAACTTAAAATCTTCTGGTGCGTACTGTGAAAGCCAAAACTTAGCATACTTCACTCGAAGAGCAATCTCTTCTTTATCTTCCGCTGTTAAGTCTCCACCCTTGAGTTTCGCCACCTCCTCTTCTATCTGCATATGTGGCATTTGAGCAAGAAAAGCAACAAGCGAGAAGCGTGGCATAAATCTATTTTTCAAACTCTTCCGCTCGCTCGGCGCATGGATGAGCTCAAAAAGACGGCTCTGATCGTTCTTCTCACTGCTAAAATACACTTCAGCCAACCGATCATAGGTGTCATAAAGCACCGGCACCGTATCCCCTGTTGGATCGAAGTTAATAGCTTGGTTAATATCTTTACCAAGTAGTGCGAGGCGGAAAATATGTGGCGGGAGCAAATCGAAAATCTCCTTGGCTGAAGATCCGGCCCCTTTTGAAGAAGACATTTTCTTACCACCAACGAGGAAAAACTCGTAGGGCATATCAAAAGGTGGCTCATAATCAAATACCTCTTTAGATATTCTCTTTGCCACGTCCCGTGAACCTCCACGAGTTGAGTGGTCCTTACCCGCCCCCTCAACGGTTACCCCCACTACCTTCCACTTAGCCGGCCACTCAACCTTCCATGGGAGCTTTGACTTACCGTTATACGGAGAAACCGCGCCTTCGTACCCACACCCATTAGTCCATTCGAGATTGCGACAATGATAGGTTACTTTTTCTCCATCAAAACTTGTTGCTTTGGTGGTGCTTACCTTGCCACACCCTTCACAAATAACGTTAAGCGGAAGCCAATCATCTTCCCTCACTGCTCCGGAAACCTCTTTATAAATAGTACGGATAAGTGCGGCCTTCTCGAGCGCTATTTTTATAACTTCATTCATTTTGCCCGAAAGATAGAGTTCACTAGCTCTGTAGAACTCTGGAGCAAAGCCCGCCCCCTCAACAACACCACGAAACTCTTCACCATAAAACTCAGCGAAGTTTTTAGCCTTACCATCTGGAGATGGCACCATATAAAGGGGCTTACCAAGATAGGGTGTAAACTTTTCTTGATCAAGGTACACTGGGAGCCCGTCCATAGGATCAAAATCATTGATCTCCCAAAGAAACTTAGTGGGGATACCTCTCTCGATTAGCACCTCATGAGTGATTCCATGAATACAAGCTCCTCGCATAGAACCAATATGTACCCGTCCCGAGGCCGTCTTTTCATCGCGGATAAGAATAGGCACCCCACTCCCTATTTGGGTTTTGTAGGTAGTTTCTATTTTATCTACTTCTTTATCAGGCCAAAGCATAATAAATCGATTGTAACAAATATGTGAGAGTTGGTCACCTAAA
>CAZIPS010000019.1:0-7247 GCA_964541455.1 uncultured Candidatus Saccharibacteria bacterium
CAATAATAGCCTTTAAAATATTTTCACGTTGACTATCTGTAATAAAAGTATGGAAACTATTTCTCTTTGTCATACTTGCCAGAGCTCCGGCATAAATCGGTTCAAGGGGGCTACTCATACCCGCCTTAAAATCTGGGTTTTGTTTTAAAATTGCCGAAAGCAATGTTGAACCAGACCTTGGTAATCCTGCAATAAAGTAGATTTTTTTCATAAAAATATGAGTCTATTTAGCATATCACCAGGAAAAAATAATCGATAGTGACAAAAGTAAAGACTAGTTGCACTTTAACCTTTGGGCGTTTAGTATAGGCCTATTACAGTTTTTTGTGCTAAAAAATGTAATTTGCGGGTATAGCTCAAAGAGGTAGAGCAGGCATCTTAGTTAAGGGTCTTTGATAAATTATTCGTGCGGGTATAGCTCAGTTGGTAGAGCAGGCGTCTTATACACGCCCGGTCCTTGGTTCGAATCCAAGTACCCGCACGAAGGGTTTATCTCCCCTATACACGCCAAGGTCTTGGTTCGAATCCAAGTACCCGCACACAATAATTCCTTTTTATTTTTCAAATTACAACAATGTAATTTTTGCTATACTAAGGGTATGGCTTATGTAACTGACAAAATAGACTCGCTCTTTGGTTTTTTTAAAAATGCTAAGTTAATTGCCCAAGATATAGGCATCACCCCACTTTCACAAGAACTTATACAAGAAGATGGGTCAACCAGATACGCCGTTCCCTCTTTACAGTGGCCACATCGTGAGGGGGTTCAGGTGCCGCTTCGTATTGCCCTTAGAAAGCATAAAAATATGCCTTTTTCAGGAAATATTTTAAAAAGTATAGAATCTCCCATCTACAAAGAGTTCCCAAAAATCAAAGCATGGGTTACATATTTTGAAGTTACCCAAAAGGGAAAAGCTGGTCGAGTTTTTACTGCAACGCTTCCGCCCCATAAACAAGTTTATCGTCATGCAGACCGTGGGATTTATTTCTCAGTATATGACCGCTACCATCTGGTCATAGCAAGTAATGGCACCCATATGCGTATTGGAGATCAAGATGTACACATGCATCAAGGAGAACTATGGTGGATAAATAATAAAATAGGACATGAATCATTTAATACCTCAGATCAATCACGGACACACTTGGTGATCGATCTTTTACCGCATAGTCTCCTAAGAAGGATACGAAATGTTCTTTTTTGGCTCTATTTTGGTCTTCGACCGAAACGCCTTACAAACTATTACATAAATTGGCCAAGGCGATTTCAGGCGACTAGCTAGTCTCTCTTTTAACCAAGGCATAAATCTCGTTTGCAAAAGTTGGTACAAAAAATCTTTTTGTCTTTGGATTATAAGCAATCTTGTTTACTATTCGCTCTGTCGCCTGAAATATAGATGTGTTGTTCCCTGTTTGAGGATCAAGCTCATAAAGTCTTCCATCATTTGAGCCGATCATAACCTTGTCCTCAGCCAAAATCGGTGAAGCAAAAATCCTTCCTTGTGTTTCAAATTTCCACTCTAAGGCAAGTGTTTCAAGATTTAAACAGTAGACTATCTTATCAAGCGATGCAAAAACTACTCTGCCCCCCTCAACAAGAGGAGTTGAATAAATAGGGAAAAAACACTTATACGTATGTATCGTTTCTCCATTTTTCAATGAAAGGATGTACAGATTGCTGTCATAACAACCAAAAAGGGCATACCCTCTTTTCTCATCTACAGTAATACCACCACGAACTTCAGCAGGAACTGTAATACTCCACAATACCTTGCCATTTTTTGCATCGAAACACCTTACCGTTCCACAGTTTGAGCCTATAACCACTATATTATGCTTTTCACTATAGGCAGGAGTACAGTGCGTAAGTCCTTTAAATGTATCTTTCCATACTTCCCTTCCAGTTTTTTTATCAAGCGCCACTATACCCCCCTTTTTACCAAAGAGTCCAAACTCAAGCCCGATGTACACTAACCCCAAAGGCTCAGAAATTACCGGGGAAGAGCCTACCCAGTCAGCATCTTCACAGGTCCACACTATCCTCCCATCTTTTTTATTAAGCGCATACACTACGCCGTCATAAGCGCCGAAATACACCCGCCCCTCATCTACTGCTGGAGTGGAGAGGATTCTTTTCCTTCCTGACCCTACCCCTTTCATAGTAAAGTTCCATGCTACATCTCCTGTTTTCTGCGAAAGTGCCCACATAATTCCACTATCAGACCCGAAATATAAATTACTTTCATCGAGTACTGGAGCTGATTTCTGAACCACTAAATACGGATTATACTTTTCACTTTTAAAATACCATTTCTGCACATATGGCCGCGGGACTTCTCGCGCTTCTTTTTCTGAAAGCGGGGCTAGGTCTTTGAGTTCGGGGAAGTTAGTAAGATCAAATAGTGAGATAATCTTTATTCCTCTTTTGTGCAGTTGCTCATAATACGAAACATCTCGATACCGTATGATGGTAAGTACTGCATACACCCTCTCCCCCATCGACTCTAAAACTTCTATTTGTTTTAAAAGGCTATTGCTACGATTCATAATATCGTCCAGAAGCACAATTGGTTGTTTATTAATAGTCCCCTCAACTATTTTTGTGAGCCCCTGCTTTTTACGTGATTTACGAATATAGAAACCGTGCACCTCATCCCCCCTCTCTTTTGCTTTCATAACTACTCCAGAGATAAGAGGGAGTGCTGCACTCTCTATCCCCCCTACTTGGAAAGTGGGAGTGAGTACCTTAAGCGTATTATAGGAGACCTCACTTACTGTGCTTAGAAAATCAGGGTTGAGTAACACTGCTCTAAAATCAAAAATCCAATTCCCAAAATCCCTTTCTCTTCCTATATCTTCCCCACGAACGAATACTTCCTTTATGATATAGCGCCTGATCTTCTCTCGGTCGGTTGTGCTCATAGATATATAGTGAACACCATTTTAGCATATTAGAAGTATACCAGTATCAAAATAGGCCTATACAAAGCCATAAAAAACTATCCACATCCCCTCGAGAGAATTTGCATTTGCACCTAAAATATGGTATAAGGGAGAAGTACCGGGATTCCGGGTTCTTTCAAGAAAGGAGGCCATCATGGCCACCATCCGTAGCTTCACCATGGCGATTGCCATGGCCCTCCTCGCTGTCACCGCCGCCTTCGCACAGACTCCCAGCAGCAACGCCAAGGACAACTCCCACGGCTTCGCCGACGGCAAGTACGTGTTCGCCCTCTACTCGGTGAACGGGACTCTGGCCGCTGGGCGCCAGGTGATCATCGAAGTCGAAGGGGAGTCAATCTCCTTCCTGGACTACAAGGGGCCCATGGCTCCAGGCCTGTGTGCGGAGGAGATGAAGATCGTCAACGGCGTCAAGTCGAAAGCGATCGTCACAGCCAACAACGATGGTGTCGTGACAATCTCTGCCGGCAGGCTGTGCAGTCTGGCGATTTCCTACAAGCTCACCGACCTGCAGCAAGCCCTCGCGAGCTACTCGCTGGGCCGTTTCACCGGCCTGAAGGCCACCTTCAGCAAGGTCTGACCCCAGTGCAATACCCACCCCGACGAGAGTCGGGGTTTTTTAATAAAGTTAAATAAGAGATTTTAACCCAGGTAGGATGTCAAAAAAGATATTTATTTCTTTTTTATTATATTGAGAGTTTGCTTCCTTTTTAAAATAGGCGGAAAAAGATAGCTGCTTTAGTGAGAAACCATTAGGCAAGCTTAGTATTGGGCTAAGGATGTTTTTAATATCTTCTTTACGTGAAGACCCATATTTTTCCGCCAAGAAAAGTGCATAAAAATAACGAGTATATAAGCTACTATCAAAATAGCCTGAACTAACTGAATCTTTCTTTATCTTATCATCGTAATAATTCAACGCCTTATTGAAAAAACCTTCTGCTGCTTCGTTTTTACCACGCCCTGCACTAATTCGAGCAGCTTGCTGATAAAGATAGCCGTCATTAACGTATTCAGATGTGCTGGCTTCTTTTCCAACTAATAAATCCCCTTTTGCCCCCCACTCTTCCAGACTTTTCTTAAATGAAGCTTTCGCCTCTGCAGAATTATTAAGCGCAGGGTCCTCTTGCCCCAAGTACCAGATAGCCACTTGATAAGCAGCTAAGGCAGTTGGGTGAAGGCTATAACTATACTCTGAAGCCTTGCGGCGAGAAAGCCTTAAATCATCCTTTTGATCAACAATTGATGCAAGCGGCCCGCTACCAAAAGCTTCTTTTTTGTATACCCCTTGAACTGGGGCATTATTAAGCATAAAAACGAGGTCGTTAACAGCCTGCGCCTTATCCTCATTACTATTCTTACTATCAGCAATTATATCTTTGTAAATCAAAATCGCCTTTTTACCATCTTCGGCATTTTTCGTACTCGCTCGAAGCGAAAAATATGAAGCTGCTAGTTGTTTTTTTACCTGAAAAAGCATAGGTTGAGCGATATTAGTATGTTTTGCCAAAATATTTTCATACGCTTTTACTGCCTCTTGATACTGCTTTGACGTATACAGAGAATGAGCGTTCGTAATCTCATTTTTGATAAGATTTTCCTCTGTTAGGTTACTGTTTTGATTACTTCCTTGTAGGTTAAAAAAATTTTTAAAGAACCCACTAAAATAAAGAATTCCACTAATTATAGCTAATAAAACAGCAAAAGACACAATATACTTAAAAAAACTCCTGCTTTTTTTCGTTTCCTCTTGATTTAAAACGTCCATACTATTTTTAGTAACAACCACACCCGCCATCGCCATCGCCATCGCCATCCGCACAACTACCCGTACCATTATCACATGAGCAGCTAACGTCGCAACCACCACCACCACAAGCTGGAATATCAGCATTAGCCTCTTTTAAGGTAAAGGGGTTATTAGCCCCGCCCTGCTTATTCTTCGCCCCACCGATGAAGCTAAGCGTTGTGGTGATGATCGCTAAAAGTGAGAAATAAAAAAACTTCTTTGCTTTTCGAATAAATCTTTGTGGCTGCATATTAGTTACAATTATTAGATTAATAATATAGTCCCAACTACTTCCTCTGCAAGGAATGTTATACACATATTCAGGCGAAAGGATGTGGTATGTGTGTCCACATGTCCCTCACTTTTCCCCCTAACCCCTCCATTGCTTGCCTCACCCGCTTTGAGGCAAGAGGGACATTCTTCTCGGTAAGATACATGAACATAAGTCCAGGAATGATAACTTGTGCCACGTGGAAGCCCAGTGCCTCAAGAACAGGATGCTCTTTTTCATACACAAATACCTCAAGATGCTCCTCATGCTTTGCTAAAAGATCGCATAGCCACCCTATTTCTTCTGCCTCAGAAATTACAGAAGAGTCATTTTGAACACATGCTGCGTACGACTTTTCCTCCCCTTTCAAGAAAAATTCGATATCAGGAATTCTTTTTATATCTCCCCAAAACTTAATACGCTGCTGTAACCCAAGCGGGCTTTTAAACACCTCGAGATTTTCTGGCATTTCCAAATCTTCAAAAAAAGTAGATTTGGTCATAACACTAAGGTGAATGGAGAGCGCCTCATTAAGTGCTTGGAGCATCGCCTTACGGGGAGAGCGTGCCGCTCCAGCGCCAACAGTAACCCCATTTTTGACCCCATCAACCAGTATGACCGTGTATGCGGGCACTTTAATGTCAGTAGTGGTTTCGAGGATATGCACCTCTATATTAAAACGCTCAATCATCGCAATATACTGTTGTATCGCTTGATCAGTAATACTTTTAAGTGAGACTTTGCCCGGAGCGTTACCTGAAAGCCACCACACAAGAAAAGCATCACGCTGTATGAGCTCATAGAGTCCTGAAAGTATGGCTCCCTCCCGAGTAAAGAAGCCACCCGCCCCATTACTATTGCGTTCGCGCAAAAAAGGCTCACCATTACCCAGAGCATATCGCCAGATAGCGGCTTGGGCGGGAAGCAGCGTTTTTCGTTTTTTTGTAAGTGAATACCCTTCTACCCAAGAGAACATACTTTCTTTATCAAACTGTCTCTCGGGAAACTCTTTTTTCTGTTCTTCTGAACTTTCGGCGATTGTAACGGGATGGAGAAAGGGAGTCTTTTTCTTAACCAATGCTCCGATTGAAGATTTGATAATATCCTTTTTGTCGTATTGAGCGAGAAAATAGCGCTCTAGGAATTCACCAAAGGCTTTTGAGATAGCTTCCTCACTATCTAGTGATGACCCTGCGCCATGAATAAAGCGTCGCTCGTCCTTCTCCATCCCCTGCTTCGATACTCCCGTTACCTGAAAACGAAAAAGTTGCGGACCGTCAAAAGGATTCGGCTTAACCGAAATACCTCTCTCTAACAAGACCCCTTTTTCATAAAGAAAGTTGATGATGAGATCCCAATATGGGTGATACAGTCTATCCTCGTACACAAAAATCTCTTCTTGTGTAAACAGCTGTTTAAGTACCCCCTTGAAGAGTTCTCTAATCACCCCCACTTCCTTTCCAGGAACTTTAAAACGAGAAGTGAAAGAAAGCTCCCATTTCTTATCCCATAGCGAAACTGGAGTAAAACTCGGAACATATCGACGAGACAGCTGGTCGCTGCTTTCAAAGGATTCTTTTCTTTTGTGTACAGTATCTTTGGACATATATATTAAGTAGTAGTATCAAAGACTCGGTGAGTATAGAGTGGCAGCTTCCCCCTTACCAAAAGCCTTACTACCTTAAAGGGGGTAGACTTAACTTCCTTTCGCAAAAAGGTCTTGTCTACCACACACACCATACCCGCTCGACCTAAAATGTCCCCAATCTCTTTTACAAGAGATTGTAATGACCTATTTTTCGTTTGCTTGGGTATAGTAAATACTCCTCGATCAACCGATTCTTTCCTCACCCTTCTTTGAATCTTTTTAAAAAGGTCATCACTATATGAAGTGCGGAGTGAAAAGGCATTGAGAAGTGCTCTGTAGAGCGCCTCTTGTGGTTCATAGTGTGCCCCAACCCCATAGGAAACTCCTTCTCCAGATGGCCTCTCGTCTTTGAGTCTAACCGCACAAGAAAAAAGAGGAAAACGCTTGGTGGTATCTATCGCTGCAATAGAAAGTCCATAGCGTTCACAAAGATGCATCATCTTAGAAAGCGATGTATGTGTTACCCCTTCTTTTGTTAGCGCTTTAAATTCATGCTCGCCGTAGAAATAAGGTGGGTACTCTTCTCTTGCAACATAGGCAGCATACGCATCAAACAAAGCTTCATCGTGAGTCTCGCC
>CAZIPS010000020.1:0-5737 GCA_964541455.1 uncultured Candidatus Saccharibacteria bacterium
TGGAGATCTAGGACACGCTCTGGCATCCGCTCATATTTGTTCATAGATATAGTATAAAACAAAACCGCCCCCTAGGGGGCGGTTTTGTTTATCCAAATTATGAGAGGTGCTTTGAAACGAGCTTAGTCATTTCAAACATATTCACCGTCCCCTTGCCACCGAAGACCTTCTTCAAGTTCTCGTCAGCGTTGATATTGCGCTTATTCTTCTCATCTTGAAGATTATGCTTCTTGATGTATGCCCAAAGAGCCTTAACAACCTCAGAGCGAGGCATTGGACCCTTTCCTACAACAACAGCGAGATCTTCACTGATATTCATAGGCTTCATAAACGCGGAATTCGCTTTTTGCATATGTTCAATTATACGATTAATCTAAACTTACATAACTCTACCACTTCTGGGGACAATTTCCACCCTCTAGACAAAAATATGGGGAAATGGCTATGTGAGGCACTTTCTGAAGCGTTAGGAGCTATTTTTTACATACCCGGAGCAATTCCTCCTTATCCGCCGCAGTAAGAGCACTTCCTATGCCGTCATTTAATGCATACATAATGGCCTTAGGATCAGAAACATGCTCTAACCCTAAAGCATGCCCGAATTCATGCTCGAGTACTCTCACAAGTTTTGTAGCATCCTCAAATTGATAAATATGTATCTCCCTACTCCCACCCGCCTCCACATACTCACCCTCACGGAACTCAGATCCTACTGTTGCCCCTATGGTGTTATATACCTTAGCATCAGCATTATGTGTTGCTACTTTACTATTTAAGGCAGTGATAAGCGTATTCAGGTTCGCTGTTTCATCATTGAGTTTTTGAGCGTCACTTTGTAACTGTGCATATTCGCTTTGAAGTGCTGCACTTTCCGTCTGCAGCGTTGCGTATACACTTTTGGAAGCTCCCCCTCGGCGATTCCAACCTGCCACCTCTTCGTTATACGCCTGCTGTTTGGCGGCAAAAGCCGCTTGTGCTGCTTCAAAAGCATTCTTGTCGTTTTCATATGCCGCCTTTTCTCTATCAACTTCATCCTTAAGCTCTTGATACGATGCTTTATTTACATCTATAGCATTTTGAAGTGTATGAAGCGTGTCAGTCACTTGTTGCCGCTTATCGTAGTTAAACGTAACTAGAATATCCCCCTTGGTCTTGGTGTAAACAAATAATTGCTTACCGTAAACAGCACTCCACACAGCGCTCGCCTTCGAAAGATAGGAGAGTGCTTGCTCCTCGTTTAGATTAAAACGTGCATCAAGTGTCCCGAGAGAATACGTGATAGTACGTGTGCAAGGCGCCCCTCTAATAAGGCTGCGCGTAAAGCTAACCGCCTCATCTTTGTATAGATACAATGCTGCTGCCCCAAAAATAACGAGGAGTAAAAGTATACTATCTACAATCTTGCGCATAAGTATATTACTAATATGTTACATCCCCTCAAGAAATTGTTTTAGCGTTTGAAGTACCATTGTCCAGTTCTTCTTAGAATGCTCCGCGCTCTCTTCTGTTTTGATATTTGATTGAATGATAGTGACACGCGTACTTGCACCTTGCGGCATTACTTTATATGTAAGTAGTGCATAATGTTCTGGTACGTCACTTTCTCCTGACATGCTACTAAAATAATCATACGTGAGTGTATCTAATGGTTTAAACACCTTAACTGTGCCCTTATCTTCATATTTTTTACCCTGCCATTCCCCTCTCCAAAAAACAGGGGTTCCTACTTCCCACGTTGTTTCAAGATCAGTCCCAAAAAAGTACTGCTTCACTAACTCTTTTTTAGTAAGCGCCTCCCAGACCACTGAAAGAGGTGCGTCAATAACAATACTTGCTTCTGCGGTATGCGCCATTGTGTTATTAAAAAATATTATTCTTCAACAACCCCCTTAATGAAAAGATGCCCTCCAGAAGTAAGACACTTATCCGGCGCATCTTTAAGTGGAGGGAATCCTGCAGCAATACATTCCTCAAAGTTAGTAATATGCGAATCATCGGGAAGCATCGCCTGTGTTGCCCCAGTGGGCGTTGCTTGCCCCTGCGTCGCTCCGTCCGTAACTTCTACTTTTTTACTCGTACGAAAAGGGTTCCATGTTGGGCCATATTCATTATCTTTCTCAATATACAAATACCCACCTCCTAAAAAAAATATGGCTACAATCACTGCGAGTAGTTTAGGCATATGTATACATATTAATATAGTAATCTATTTAGACACCACCATAAACGTAAAACGATAATCACTTGGTGTTATTGTGGCATTACTTCTTTTAACAGGAGTTACCTCTGTTAAAAGAAGTCTTTTATCAAGCGGGAACCATGGTATTGTTTCATGAAGAGTGAGCATAACTGACTCAGCTCCTGGCATAATTCCCACGTCTACCTTTACCGTCCCCGCCTGAATACAGGTAACATCAATCGGGCAACGGCTATCCTCTACTATCCTTTGCGGAGTAATATGTGCCCCATCAATAGTACCACTTTCACCAAGTGCCAATGTAACACTGCTTGATGCTACGTTTCCTGCCACGGGACACGCCCTAAACTCGCACCGAGGACCCTCTCGTCCAACATAGGAACCGTCAGGACACTGCTTTGCTTCCATAGTACACGCCACCTGTGTCCCACCAGAATTACTCATATCTGTTGGCCCCTCAGCTGTATGTGGGTAAAAATAATACAGAGCTACAAGCCCACATACTACAAAAAGCGACATTATGTAGGTTATTTTTTTACCCATAAACCTCATTATAGTAGATGCTGGAGAAAAACAATATGGTATTGCCATAATAAAAAATTGGCGTACACTATCTATTCTCTATGGAACCAATCCCTATACCACCCGCAAAAAGGGTTTTTGATGTTATCGCAAGCTTTTTAGTAATACTATTCCTTTCCCCACTACTCCTTTTTCTCTTTATCCTTTTTATACTTGAACAGATTTTTATAAAAAGTGCCCGCGGCCCACTTTTTTATAAAGAAATTCGTATTTCGCAAGGCGCACCATTTTTACTTTATAAAATCCGCGTTTTTAAAGTCCAAACACTTACACAAGCGAAAAATGACGGCGGCGTCATACATACAAAAAAACTAGAAAAAGGTAAGGGTAATTTAACCTACATTGGAAGACTCCTTCGCCAAATCTACATGGATGAAGTGCCACAAATTTTTTCTGTGTTTAAAGGAGACATGTCCTTTGTTGGCCCGCGGCCCACTAACCCAGAAAACTACGAGCGCGATCTCCTTCATGGTTACAATGCTAAAAAAATATTGCGCGCGGGACTTACTGGTAAGTTCCAAACTCACAAACATGTAAAGTATCATCTCAATCAAGAAAAAGTCGACATGGAATACGCAACACTTTGCAAAACCGCTTCAGGTCCCACTATAGTGCTCCACGATCTTTTTATCCTACTTCAAACAGTTGTTACTGTTCTCCGCGCTGAGGGACTATAATATTAACTCATTTGCCCACGGAGTTCCTTGCGAAGAAGATTATAGTTAGGTATTGATTGAGAGACCAGTTTCCAGAACTTAGAGGAATGGTTAAACTCGCCGAGGTGACAGAGCTCGTGGACAACGACATAGTCGGCAAGGTGGGGCGGGAGAAGGACGATTTTATAGCTAAAGGAGAGATTGCCAGAGCGGGAGCAAGAACCCCATCGGGATTTAGTGTTTTTGATACTTATTTTTTGATAGGGGAAGTTGTAGAACTGATTGAAGTCACTCACGCGCTTTGTAACCAAAGCGCGAGCTTCCTCTTTGTACCTTTCAAATTCTTTTTTACTTTCTTCCTTACTCCTACCCCCAAAAAGCCAAGGAAACTTTCCAACATACGATAGTTTTTCTTTTATCCAACCTTCCCGCTTCAAAAGAAAATCATTTAGCACTCCGCGCGGAACCCCCTGCGGGATAACCACCACAAGCCCCTCTCCTGTTACAGATAGCCGCATGTAACGGGCACGCTTACTTACCCGTAGTGTGTACTTCATTTTTTACTATTCCAACGTGGAGCGAATCGTATAAGAAAAGTAAAAAACTTAGCTTTAAACTTATTCATTCCCCTCCCTACCATAGCCTCATAGGCTTTTTTTTGAAACTCTTTAAGATCATTCCCTCCATACACTAGCGCCCCATGTTTAAAACAATAACTACAATATCTCTCTGATTCCCTCACTCCTGGGTCTTGATCAAATGGCATAAGGCAGCTTTCACAACTTTTAGTAGCCATATGTTTAAAATTAGCTTATATGTTTATTGTAACAAATTACAACTTCTCCGCGATGATCTGAATCCAGTTAGTCTTTCCCCATAGTTTGATATTTTCATAAACAATCTTAAACCCAAGGACTACAAGGTGCTCCCTCATTTCCTCTATGGTGTAGTAGCTAAAAAATCGTTCATACTCATACCCGTATTCATCTTCTTTTCGTATCTCTTCCTCAATTCCATCCTCTCGCATAGCCTTCACTGCCAAATAGAAATACCCCTTTTGCTTTAGTGAAGCAGTAATATTTTTGATCACCCCACGCACCTCTGCCTTAGGAATATGAAGAAGTACTGCTTGTGCAAACACTCCATCATATACCCCCTCAATGTGGAGTGGTTCTGTAATATCTTTAACCGAAAAATCTATACCAGGCGCCCGTTCCTTAGCCAGTCGTATCATCTCTTCTGAAAAATCTATAGCCGTAACTTTTAACCCCTGCTTTGCCAAATAGATACTTTTCTCTCCTGCCCCACATCCAGCATCGAGCACCCTCCCCCCTTTTGGCATAAGCGAGGCAAAATGTTCTACCCCTTCAAGTGACCACACATCAGCTGCATGATCTTGCATCCAGTCTTTGGCTATTCTGTTGTATGTTTCTCTTAAATTCATGATGCCCTATATCTTCCTATGTTTCTTAATTAATGCAAGTTTCTCTAATCGTGTAAGTTGCTTTATTGCATACTCCCGGCTAAGTGCTTCACTTTGATTTTTACACTTTTCTGTATAAAGCACCCTCTTCACTCCTCTTGCTCTTGTATAACGAGCCCCCTCTCCCTGACGATGCTGCTCTAACCTTCTTTTAAGGTCTGTGGTAATCCCTGTGTAAAGGGTTTTATCGTTACACTCTAAAATATACACAACGTACATACTACCCCTTAAAAAACTCTGACAAAATACGACTCACTTCAGAAAAATAATTAAGCACTAAAATATGATTCGCCTTAGGGAGAAGTACCACTTTTGCATGTGGTATTTTTTTGGCAATAGTAAGTGAATTAGTATATCTAAAAATAGTATCTTTTTTACCATGCACCAATAAGACTGGGGCGGTAATAGTAGACAATTGATCCAACACATTGAACTTAAGTGTTTGCTTTGTGGCGTACAAATATTCTAGAAACCCAGTATTACGCACATCTGCATACGTGCGACGTATGTTCCAGTCCCCTGTTCCTATGTAATGTGTGTAGTCAACATGCCCCCCTCGAACATCCCATTTTTTAAAAAGTGGTGCAAACAATCTATACAATCCGATCCCCAGATACAATGGCAACTTAAGCCACACCCCACCAACTGCAAAATTGGGCGAGAGAAACACTGCCTTTTGTACTCGCTCCCCATGCGCTAAAAGATATTGAATCCCTACTAATGTTCCGAAAGAATGTGAGATAAGCACACACTTTTCTATACCAAGCTTTTGGATAAGCCTATGGAGATCCTCAACAAATTTTGTGATCTCATATTCAT
>CAZIPS010000021.1:0-4810 GCA_964541455.1 uncultured Candidatus Saccharibacteria bacterium
TAAAGGCTATTATTGAAGCCTATTATAGTAATGTTCCTAATAATATTGTTGTTTTTGATACTAATAGAAATTGGCCACTGCGTATTGGAGGCTTGATAAGACTTTTTCCTGAAACAAAAATTATTTGTTGTGTTAGAGATATTATTTCAATACTAAATAGTTTTGAACACCTTGTGAAGAAAAACCCATTTGAAATTTCAAAACTTTTCAATTTTGACCCAAACATGACTGTATATGGACGTGTTGATACACTAATGAACAGTAACGGTTCTGTTGGGTCTGCTCTCGGTGCTTTAAAGGAGGGGCTTTCAGGTGAGTATAAAAATAGAATGATTATTGTTGACTATGAAGATTTGGTTTCTCAGCCAAAAAAGAGCATGGAAAGAATCTATCTTCAGCTGGGAGAGCGTTATTATAATCACGATTTTAATAATCTTGCATATGAGGAAGAGGTATTTGATTTTCAAATTGGACTGCCACAGATGCACACTATTAGAAGTAGGGTAGAGAAAGAAGTAAGGCCCATGCTTCTTCCAAAAGATATACAACAGAAGTACAGGGGTCTTGAGTGTTGGTAGTTAGTAATATTTTTTTTATGTCTAAATCTTTATTTATTGGGCGATGGCAACCATTTCACGAGGGACATCAAACATTAATTAATAGCGTTTTGAAAGAGGGTGGGAAAGTGGTTATTGCGATACGTGATACGCCAATTTCTGAGAGTAATCCCTATACTGTTAAAGACAGAAAGAAAAAAATTGCGGCTTACTATAGGGGGAATAAAAATGTTGAGATTATAAGTATTCCTGACATTAAAGAAGTATGCTATGGACGTGATGTTGGGTGGGGTATAAGAAGAATTCGTTTGAAGAAACAAATAGAGGAAATTTCTGGTACTAAGATTCGTAATAGTAAAAAAAGAATTATATGGCTTACGGGAAATGTTGGGGCTGGGAAAACCTCTATCGCGTACTTGCTTAAAGAAAGACTTAAAGCTATTGTCCTCGATGGAGATGAAATGCGAGCTTCTATTTCAACTGATCTTGGGTTTAGCAAGAAAGATAGGGATGAGCATAATTTACGTGTCGCTCGGTTGGCAGAAGTTTTGCATCGACAAGGGAATAATGTGGTGGTAGCAGTTATTGCCCCACTGCGCATAACAAGGGAGAAAATTAGTAAAATGATACATCCTTATTGGATTTATATTAAGGGAGGTGAAAACAGAGATGGGGTTTATGAAATACCAAAAAAACCAGATATTACTATTGATCCAACTGAGGAATCGCTTTTAGAGAGCTTAGAAAAAATTGTAAAAGAGGTAGGGGGGCTTTCGTAGTTTTTACTCAAAGTGCAACTGTTTGAGTTTGGAAGACAGTGCTTCTTTAAGAAGGGGGAGGGAGGTGAGATCGGGATCTTTTTTAATTAGTTTCATTGCTTCAAGCCGTGCCACTTCTACCATTTTTATGTTTTTAATAGCCTCCATGGCAATGTCGGAAATTCCCCACTGTTTACCATCTAAGAGTCCGCCGGTGCCACGCATGGTGAGATCAAGCTCGGCAAGTTTGAAACCGTTTTCAGCTTCCACAAGGGCCTTGAGGCGTTCCATAGTTTTGTCTCCCGCACTTTCGCTTAGGAGGAAGCAGTATGCCTGATGGTTGCTCCGAATAACCCGACCGCGTAGTTGGTGAAGTTGTGCTAAACCGAATCGTTCGGCCCCTTCAATCACAATATTGGTCGCATTTGGTACATTCACTCCCACTTCAACGACTGAAGTAGCAACTAAAATATCTATTCTATGCGCCTTAAAGGCGAGCATGATTTCATCTTTTTCTTTTGGTTTCATTTTGCTGTGGAGTATTTGAATACGCGCTTCCGGAAAAACATCCTTTTTAAGACGAAGGGCTTCAGCTTTGACTGATTTTGCTTGAATCGCTAACTCTTTTTCAGGGTCGGGTTCATCTATGCGCGGGCAAATGACATAAGCTTGTCGCCCTTCTCCCAGTTCATGTTTAATATGGTCGTACATTTCTTTGCGTTTGGTGGGAGGGATGATGCGGGTATCTATTTTTTTTCGCCCTACAGGCATTTCATCAAGGAGTGTTATATCAAGGTCGCCAAAAATAGTGAGTGCGAGTGTGCGAGGGATAGGAGTAGCGGTCATGGATAGTAAATGCGGAATAGGCGCGGACTTATGCGGACTGGACGCGGAATTGGTACTTCTGGCTGTATCGTAAACCACACGCTCAATAGAAAGTTCAGTTGTTCCAAAATTGACCAGAAGTCCAAGCCTATAATCTGATCCTTTAAGATATTGCCAAAGTTGTTTTTTGGGAGCTTCGGCTAGGAAGGGGAGAGATTTTAGTTCAACAATAATTTTATTTTCTATAACAAAGTCTGGGATATAAACTCCGATTTTCTTTGTTCTATATAAAATAGGTATTTGGGCTTGTTCATTAAAACTAAGTTTTCTATTTTTAAATTCCTCAACTAAGGCTTTTTGATATACCATTTCTTTGTGTCCAAGTCCCAATTCTTTTTTGACTGTAAAAATAGCTTCGCGTATACGATAGGTAAGATCTCTGTAGATTAAGGGATCAACTGGTCCTTCTATCTTTTCCTCCGCGTTTATTCCGCGTGTAGTCTGCGTTTTTCCGCGCGCCAGCGCTAGGCGCTGGCGTACTCCGAAGCGGTGCTGTTCGTCTATGATGATGTAAGCGAGATGTTTGAAATGGACACTTTTTTGAATGAGGGCATGCGTGCCGATGAGTATTGAAATGTCACCTTCCTTAACCCATTTGAGGAGTTGTGCGCGCGACACGGCGGTATGACCCTTGGGGTCAACTTTGGAGGGGAACTTTCGACAACCACTTCCTGTGAGGAGTCCGATGTTTATAGGAAGGTGTTTGAAGTATTCGATAAATGACTCGAAATGTTGTGTGGCCAAAAGTTCGGTGGGGGCCATGTAGGCAACTTGTAGCTGTGAGATACGACTTCCTTGTTGAGGGGCTCCCGCCACTACCGCGTAAGCGGTAGTGGCGGCAACAGCCGTTTTGCCTGACCCAACATCTCCTTCAAGGAGGCGCGACATAGGGCTCCCACTACTCATATTTTTTAGGATAGTGGCGATTGCTTTCTTTTGGGCTTGAGTAGGGGCGAAGGGGAAGCGTTTTAAAAAGGACTCGATAGTGTTGGTAGATGCAGTAATGTTGAAACCACTGCTTTCCTCATAGAGTTTCCTATCTTTTTGTTTTTGTAGTTGTATGTAAAAAACTTGCTCAAATGCAAAACGTTTACGTGCGACTTCAGCATCAGTTTCTTTTTTCGGACTATGCACCCATATGAGCGCTGTTTTAAGTGAGGGGAGATTGTATTTCTCTAGGATAGATGAAGGGATGGGGTCAACAAGTGTTTCAAGTACATCGCTTTTGAGTATCTTTTGAATATGGTGGTAGAAAAAACGTGAGGTAACTCCACGGCTCTCTGGGTATACAGGAAAGGCAAAGTACTCATTACTCTTTTCTCCAAAAAGAGATCCTTTTTCTTCGGGAGGTAATTCAGGAATGGTTTCTATTTCGGGATTACTGATACTTCGGACTCCGTTATACTCTTGGAGTTTGCCTGAAACACGCACAGTGTCTCCCTCTTTGAGCATTTTGGCGAGATAGGGTTGGTTAAACCAGATGAGACGGACTTTCCCATTTACAGTTTCAAGCACTCCTTCCGCTTTACGCATATGACGCTTGTAGGTGCTTCCTAAAGAGAGGTTATGTATGACACCATACCAACTTCCTTTTTCACCAAGTGGGGCTTCAGCAATATTGCTGCTCTCTACATAGTGACTGTAGCGGGAAGGGAAGTGGTAGAGTAGATCACTCACTGTCTGAAGATTGAGTTTGAGGAGCGCTTTTTTCTGTACATCGGTAAGGCGTAGTACTTTGATAAGGGGAGTCGATGCTTGCATGGGGGAGAGGAGCACTGTTACTGCACAGTAATAAGGCCAACATCATTTTTGTTATTGTTGTTGTAGTACACATAATTTCCTTTTCGTGAAAAAGTGTAGTTGTAAGTACCTCCCTTACCAACGGATTTTCCTTGGTTGAATTCTGTGAGCGGGAAGTTGGTAGGTCCCGCTGCCGCCGCTATCCATAATGAGTGTGCTCCTGAGGCATTGAGGAAGCGGACAGTTTGTCCTGCTTTAATGGTAATTTTTTGAGGTGAGAATCCAGTGTTGGTGTAGGAGACAATGTAGTCAGCACTGGTTTGAGGGGTGACGATGTGTGTATCGAGGACTCCGGTTGGGTTACTGTTGTGTTGTGTTGTGTTTGTAGGCTGTTTGGGAGTGCCAGTGGTTCCCGAACTACGCGAGGGGAGACCTTGGCTCATAGAGATAAGGAGGGTACTATTTTTATCTACCTCGCTTATGTAGGTACGGGTGGCAAAAAGAATAGTACTAAGGCCCAAGATGATAGCAACGACCATAATTATGAAACTGCGTGGATTATCTACCATAGTGATTAATTAGTTTTTTTAATAGCGCGCTCGCTCGTTGTTGTTGAGGCTGATGAAGTACTTGTAGTTGCTGTCCCAGCATTCTCTTTTGTAGGAGTAGTTGAAGCAGCTCCTGTTGAAAGTGTGGTGGTGCTCGAGCGAATGTCTTCTATAACTATTTCGGGAATAAGGGGGGAGGGGGTTTTAAAATAGTAGTAGTATGCCCCGCCAAGCATAAGGGTGAGGAGTAAACCAAGAGAAAACGACAGAAGTGGTCGCATCCCTTAAGTATATAAAAAAGAAAGCAATATGTCGCGAGCGG
>CAZIPS010000022.1:0-4215 GCA_964541455.1 uncultured Candidatus Saccharibacteria bacterium
ATAAGCCCATCAGTAGTGAGCACTACGCCCCACCCAAGAAAATTGTTAGTGACTACTCCATCCATGCCGATAGCCTTTGAGCGAATAGCCACAACCACATTTTTATTTTGATCGATTGATTTTGTTACTAAATCTTCATCTTTCACTACCACGGTAGTTTCCTTAGTCACGTCCTTTCCACCAATGATTGTGGGGGTAGTGATTTTCTCTACTGTCCGCTCTACTACACGGTTAATAGTGTTAGTCACGCCAAGTGGGGCTTGGTCCATGAGTGAAACTGTGACGATGCCCGTTGCAATACTCGTAACAAACGAGCAGAGGAGGCAGAGCATCACGACTTGGGTTTTGTTAAGATCTTTTATATCCATCATGGTGTAATAATAGCAGAGAAAAATAATTAGCAACACAAGTGCCTCCTGAACATACTTATTGTGGGAGCACCTCTTTAAGCGCCTTTAAAAAATGAGTAAGGTCAGACATTGTGGTGTATCTTCCCATCGAGATGCGCAGTGAGTGGGCCGCGCATGATTCTCTCCCCTTGAGAGCCTTAATGACATAGGAGGTACCGTCTCCTCCGAGAGACATGCAGGCGCTTGCCGAAGATACCGCTACTCCCCGTACGTCGAGCTCTATCACTGCAAACTCTGCATCAAGCTTCGGGATACAGACATTACAAAACCCATAGAGCCGCTTTGCCCCCTCTCCATGCACCGAAACGTCTGGTACCAGTTTCTTAAGCCCTTTCATAAAAGAAGTCTCTAACTTTTGAAGTCTAACTTCTTCTTTATCAGCAAGTGCAATAGTCTCGCCGTAGGCGGCAACAAATGCCTCTACCAGATTGACGGCCGGTGTCCCTGGACGTAAGCCCCCTTCATGCGAGCCGCCTTGCATAATGGAAGAAAGTTCACGTCCTCGTAGTACTACGAGCGCCCCCACCCCCTTTGGTCCATAACACTTACCACTATCCAAAGTCAGAAGATCTGCTCCAATGTCGTGTGGGTTAAGTGAGAGCTGCGTTATGGCCTGGCTCCCATCAACGTGAAGATAGGGGTACATTGAAAAAGCCCCCTCTTTGAGTTTTTTCTTATGAAGCGCGATTGCGCGAGCAATATCACGCACCGAAGTAATAGTGCCGAGCTCGCTGTTCACATAAGAGAGACTTACTAACACTGTATGTTCAGTAAGTGCTTCTTCAATTGCTGCGCGGCTTATAACTCCCTGAGGAGTTGGATCAACGTATGTCACTTTGACCCCCTCGTGCTCTAAGTTTTTACACACCAGTCGTATAGAACTATGCTCAATGGTTGAAGTGATGATATGCACTGGGGCTTCATCTCCCATTGCTCTCTTTTTTTGAATAGCCTTTCGCACAACACCCAAAATCGCAAGATTATTTGCTTCGGTTGCATTACCTGTAAAAACAACTTCATCCGGCAGTACCCCTAAGAGTCTCGCGAGTGCCTTTCGTGAATCTTCGAGAACTATTGAAGCCTTAAGCCCTTCGGCATGTGATGAAGCAGGATTGCCAAAAAGCGCACTCACCCCCTCTTCAAGTGAACGCCTTAGCACCTTACTAGCTGCCTTTCCAAGCGGGGTTTGCGCAGCGTAATCAAGGTACGCACGCTTACCCCCCTCACTCTTTAGTAATTTCAGTGTTTTTCTAAATACCATACAAGCGTAATATAGCTACATTATACAAAAACATGCAAAAGCTCAATCTGTCAAAAAGCTTTAAAAATAGCCATTTCTGTGTATAATGCTCCCTGAGAGACCTTACTTAGGCCTTCTACATCGCTCGTTCATTTATAGAGCCATTACATCTCTAGGCTATGCTATCTTCCCCACAGACCATTGCTTTTCTCATACTCACCGCTCTCGTCCTTATTTTGCTTGTCTGGGTATTCATCCTTAACCAAAAAATATATCGCCTTTTAGCGCGTGATCTTGGGAAAGATATTCCCGAAACCCTAGAGAACCTTGGTAAAAAAGTTGTCGAATATGATGCTTTTGTGAAAGACATCACTACCTACCTACGTACTGCTGAAAAGAGGTTACATCGGAGCACCCAAGCACTCGGCCTCATTCGTTTTAGTGCTTTTAAAGAAATGAAGGAAGGGGGACAAAGTTTTGCCTTGGCATTCCTTAATGAAGAAGGAAACGGAGTAGTGATTTCAAGTATTTACGCGCGCGAGCGTGTAAGTATTTATGCAAAGCCTCTTGCAGCCTTTGTTTCATCTATAGAACTTACCCCAGAAGAGAATTCAGCGATTAATGAAGCGCGCAAAAAACTCCCTGTTGTGCTCACATAACACATATGACTACATCATCCTCTACATCATCCATAAAGAATCGCCCTCCTGTCGTTGCAGTCATGGGGCATATTGATCATGGGAAATCCACTCTCCTTGATTACATCCGCAAAACCAACATTGTCGATAAAGAATTTGGTGGTATCACGCAGCACATTTCAGCCTATGAAGTCACCCACAAACGTGAAGACGGGACTCCTCAACAGATTACGTTTCTTGATACCCCGGGGCACGAGGCCTTTAAAGCTATGCGTGCACGAGGAGCGGCAGTTGCTGATATTGCCATTCTTGTGGTCTCGGCAGAAGATGGTGTAAAGCCACAAACACTCGAAGCACTGAATACCATCCTTGAAGCCAACATCCCCTACATTGTGGCGATAAACAAGATTGATAAACCGAATGCAAACATAGAAAAAACAAAACAGAGTTTGGCAGAACACAGTATTTTTGTCGAAGGGTACGGGGGGAATATTTCAGCCGTCCCCATTTCAGCCAAAACAGGTGAAAATGTTTCCTCACTCCTTGATATGATTATTCTTCTCTCGGATCTTGAGGAACTTAAAGGAGACAGTACGGCCATGGCTGAAGGTATCGTTATCGAATCAAATCTCGATAGTAAGAAAGGGATCATAGCAACAGTCATTGTTAAAAATGGGACACTACACAGTAACGAATGTGTCGTTGCTGGAGATTCAGTTTCACCGCTTCGTATGATGGAAAACTTCTTGGGGGAAAAAGTGAGCGAAGCCACCTTCAGTAGTCCTATTCGGATCATAGGATGGAATAGCCAACCAAAGGTAGGAAGTCCTTTTAGTACCTGCTCCACAAAAAAAGAAGCTGAGGAAACAGCACTCACGCTTAAGCATGCAGCAACAAGAGGTGATGATGTTGTTGTTCCCGAAGGCGCGCTTGTCATACCCCTTATTCTCAAAACAGATGTTGCCGGAATGGGGGACGCTATCGCTCATGAACTTCAGAAACTTCATACAGAAAAGGTCTACCTCAAAATCATTTCAAGTGGCACAGGGACAGTTACTGAAGGGGATATCAAGGCAGCACTCCCCTTCTCCTCTGCGATTATCATTGGCTTTAATGTGAAAGTCGATACTAATGCAGAAGAGCTTAGTCATCAACACGGCATCACTATCAAAACGTTTAATATCATTTACAAATTAACTGAATGGTTAGAGGGAGTAGTTGAAGCACGTACTCCACGATCAGAAGTTGATGAAGTAACGGGCACACTCAAGGTCCTTAAAGTGTTCAGTACCCAAAAAAATGGACAGGTGGTAGGTGGCCGCGTTGATAACGGTGAAATTGTGCTAAAAGGTAAAGTGCGTATCAAGCGTGGTGGTGAAGAGATTGGTAAGGGAGTTATTACTGAACTTCAGCAAAACAAAGCCAAAACAAGTACCGTCTCTCAGGGGGAATGTGGGCTTATGGTTGAAACAGAAACTACCATGCAGGCGGGAGACATACTCGAAGTTATCACCACCGTAGTAAAATAAGTATGACCGATCAAAAAATAGAACGCCTCAAAGAAGCGATCCGCGAAAAAGCGGCCTTATTTATACTACAGGAAAATAACCACACCTCACTTATTACCGTCACTAATGTCTTACTTACGGATGACAAAAAACGTGCTAACATACTCGTGTCAGTACTCCCGGAACATAAGGAAGAAGCGGTGCTTGATTTCCTAAGGAGAAAGCGAGGGGCTATGCGTGCCTTCCTTGAAAAGGAGATACGTGTGGGGCGCATCCCAACCTTAGATGTTGCGCTTGATATGGGAGAAAAGAATAGACAGCGTATAGAGGCAATTTCAGAAGAAGAAAATAATAAGGCGTAGTGGCCAAGTGGTAAGGCAAGAGTCTGCAAAACTCTTATACGGCGGTTCGATTCCGCC
>CAZIPS010000023.1:0-3761 GCA_964541455.1 uncultured Candidatus Saccharibacteria bacterium
TGTCCTTGTTTTGTTCTTAGCATTTTTAGTAGGAGTTCGACCACAGTATCAAAGTATGAATAACCAGCCCCCTTTAGATTATTATAAAAACACGGCTGAATTTTTATCGAAACACCCTGGGGTGGTGGTAAACCGTTTTGATACTTATGCACCTATAATTTTCTTTTATCCGCAGGCACAGCTTACTTCTGGTAGAGACAATGTATTTATGGCGGCCTATGATAGGGATTTATATAATTTTTATTTTAAAATGGGAATATTTCCACCAGAAGTTATTATGCAAGGATTTAAAGCGACGTATCTTCTGGATGATGGACGTAATGCACGATTCACAAAATATTTAGGAAGCAGTAAGTGCATAACGGCGACTTATATCGATCCTAAGTACCCACAGGTAAAGTTGTATTCAGCCATACCTAAATGTAAATAGTTATAAAAGGCTTACGATCTTTCCATGGCTCGCGCTTAGTTTTTTTCCTGCTATCATTGGCTAATGAATTACGATCTCATAGTAATCGGCGGTGGAGCCTCTGGCATGATGGCGGCAGGGCGCGCGGCAGAGCGGGGGTTTCGAGTGCTTCTCATAGAAAAGAACAAAAAGCTTGGTGAGAAACTCCGCATTTCAGGGGGTGGACGGTGTAACATCACAAACGCAGAGGAGGATGTACACGTGCTCCTTAAGGCTTATGGCAAAGCAGAGCAGTTCCTCTACGCGCTCTTCTCACAATTTGGGGTAAAAGAAACTTTTTCTTTCTTTGAATCACGTGGACTACCTCTTGTAGTGCAGGCTCGTAAGCGCGCCTTTCCTAATACAGAGAAAGCAGAGGACGTTGTAAAGACACTTATCAAATACCTACAAAGTGGAGGGGTAACGGTATTAACTGGCAAGGGGGTTACGGGAGTTCATCATGATAAGTATGGTATTAGCGGTATTGTCTGCGGTAAAGAAACATACACCGCTACTAATTATCTCTTTGCAACAGGTAGTATGTCGCATAAAGAAACAGGTTCAACAGGGGATGGGTTTAAATGGTTGACGAGGTTGGGGCACACGGTGAAAGAGGCGACGCCAACTATTGTGCCGCTTGGTACAGGAGAGGAGTGGGGGCACATGTTAGCTGGAGTTTCGCTTTCCTTTATGAAAATCACTTTTTTTGTAGATGAGAAAAAGGCACTTTCCAAAACGGGTAAAATCCTCTTCACCCACTTTGGTATTTCAGGTCCTCTCATTTTAAACCTAGCACATACGGTAGGTGACCTGCTTCATAGTGGTCATGTGACAGCGTTGATTGACGCTTATCCACATACTGACTTGGGGAGTCTTGAGAAAACTATTATCAAAGTGTTTGATGCCAATAAGAATAAGGCACTAAAAAATATCATAAAAGAGTTTGTGCCAGAGGGAACTCATAAAGGCATTTCAGTCTTACTAAAAGAACGACTTGATATAGAAAAGAAAGTACACCTCGTAACCAAAGAAGAGCGTAAAGTTATTGTGAGGCTTCTCAAGGCCTTACCACTTTCTATAACAGGACTTATGGGCTTTGACCGAGCGGTTATTGCTGATGGAGGAGTGGTACTTGAGGAGATTGATATGCGCACCATGCGCTCAAAGAAAGTACCTAACCTTTTTGTAACGGGAGATCTGCTTCATATAAATCGTCCATCGGGTGGGTTTTCGCTTCAGCTGTGCTGGTCGACGGGGTATGTGGCGGGGAATCATGTGGGGGAGTAAAATAGGCACTATATATCCCTATGCTAAGCCTTAATGCAGTCGTAGCGCTCCTACTTACGTATAAGTATGTTTTGCTTTTTCCTCTTTCAATTATTGAGGGGCCTATACTTGTGGTGATAGGAGGGTTCCTGGTGACCCTTGGGGTATTTAACCCCTTCTTAGTATTAGGAATCGTGGTGGTGGGGGATATGGTGGGGGACAGTGGACTCTATGCGTTGGGGAGATTTGCGCATGGGTGGTTGCACCGTCATGGGCATCGGATTGGTGCAACACATGCCCGCATTGAGGAGGCAAAACTCTTCTTTACGCATCATCACAAAAAGGCGGTGACTTTGTCTAAACTTTTTCATGGTGTGGGGTTTACGGGGCTTTTGGTTGCGGGGTCCCTTAAGGTGCCCTACATGCGCTTTATGCTCACTTGTCTTGTGATCACACTTATCCAGTCTACGGTGCTTATGTTTGTAGGTATATTCTTTGGGCACGCGTATACAACCATCGCTACGTATTTTGATAGGTGGGTTTCGTTTGTACTTGTGTGTGTTTTGGTGGGGGCGGTGATGTTTGCCTTTTTCCGTTTTAAATCAAAAAAGATTTCCTAATCCATACACTTATGGCTGATATAAAAAAAGAGATGCCGCTCAATATTGCTATTGTCTGTGATGGGGTGACTGATTGTGTGGCGGGGTCTTTCGTTTCAACACTTCGTTTTTCAGAGCGGTTAGTAAAAAGGGGGCATAAGGTTGTCTTTATTGCCTCGCGTACTAAAAAACGTCCAAAGGATGACTACTACGATGGTATTAAGGTGTACCGTTTCCGTAGTATCTTGGTGCCAAAATCAGAAGGGCAGTTGTATATGTCCTTTCCTACTAAAAAAGAAATTCACGATGTTTTGCTTAAGGAGAAGATTGATGTGGTGCACACCATGATCATGACGCCTAATGTGTATACGGCGATTAAAGTAGCGCGGCAGATGCATCTCCCTATCGTGGCACATTCTCATACACAGCCAGAAAATATCTTTATGCATGTGCCGCTAAAGGCACTGCATCCCTTTTTGAACAAACATTTCTACCATTTTCTTTCTTGGCTTTATGGTATGGCGGACGCTCTCGTTTTTCCCTCCATGCTTGCCAAAAAACTTCTCTACCAGCTTGAGGTAAAAATAGAGACGAGGGTTATTAGTAATGGAGTTGATACTGCAGTGTTTAAAAAAGGGGAGAGCGAACCGCTTCGGCAAAAATGGCACATTGATCCTACGACTAAAAAGATAGTATATGTGGGGAGACTTCATCCGGAAAAGTCGCTTGAGACGTTGGTGCGCGCAATGCCACTTGTACTTGAAAAAGAACCATTGGCACATTGTTACTTGGCAGGGTTTGGACATATGCAGTCATCACTTGAAGCTTTGGCAGGAAAACTGGGGGTACGAGAAAGAATAACCTTTTTTGGTAAGGTGTCTAATGAGGAGTTAGTTATGGCATTTAATATTGCTGATGTATTTGTACTTCCTTCGCTTGCTGAACTTGAGGGAATGGTGGTACTTGAGGCGATGGCCTGTGGAAAGCCGGTAGTAGTTGCAAATGCCGAGAACAGCGCTTCAACTGCTTTTGTGAAAGATAATGGCGCGCTTTTTGCGCCAGAAGATAGTGCGGACTTGGCAGAAAAATTAGTTACTATACTTCAGAACGATGATATGCGCCGCGAAATGGGGGAGCGAAGTCTTGAACAAAGCGCATTGTATAGTATCGATGAAAGCGTTTCGCAGCTCGAGACGCTTTATCGTGAGGTTATTGCACTACACACATGAATGAGCATTTTTTAGCAGAAGAGGGAATATACTACCGTACTAATGATTTTGTAAAAGGGAGGCAAACACTTGTTTTTGTACATGGGCTCTCTGGGAGTGCTTCCGCCTGGAAGCCTTATGAGGAGTTGTATAAGGGGGATTACAACATACTGACATATGATTTGCGCGGACATGGGAAGAGTAGACGCCACGCAGCGTATCATGAATATGAGATCACAA
>CAZIPS010000024.1:0-2606 GCA_964541455.1 uncultured Candidatus Saccharibacteria bacterium
ATTACTGCCGCTGTAGCTTCAATTGGTAAGACGCCTATCCTCGAGTTTAAGTTGCTTAAAGATACTTCGCCCGCAGCGCTCTCTGGTATAAAGGAGGTGGCAGAGTTTAATACGCACTTTGTAGATACTGGACTTACTGGACAGTATTTAAGTCGCGCAACGCTTGAGTTCGATCAAACATCTAACATTCCACAAGTATCCCTTCAGTTCAATAGCGAAGGGACTGATCTCTTTGCCAAAATTACTAAAGAAAATACAGGGAAGTACTTAGCCATTTTCCTTGATGGGGTGCCAATTGAGATGCCAGTCATTCGTGAGCAAATTCCAAATGGGAAGGCACAGATTTCTGGCGGGTTCACGCCGGAGAGTGCAAAGAGTTTGGTGCGCGACCTTAATTACGGGGCACTTCCTGTTCCTATTGAACTTATCTCAACACAAACTATCGGTGCGTCTCTTGGTGAGAAGGCAGTCGCTGACAGTATGAAGGCGGGAATGATCGGGTTTGCTATCGTTTCACTTTTTCTTCTACTCTGGTATCGACTCCCCGGTATCGTGGCGATATTAGCGCTTACAGTGTATGCAATAATTATGCTTGCTATCTTTAAGTTGGTGCCAGTGACACTCACTGCTGCTGGACTTGCGGGATTCATTCTCTCTATCGGTATGGCAGTTGATGCCAATATCCTTATTTTCGAGCGTACCAAAGAGGAGCTTCGCGCGGGGAAAAGATTAGGGGATGCGATTCATGAGGGGTTTGCTCGTGCATGGTCTTCTATTCGTGATTCAAATATTTCAAGTATGCTCACTGCTATTATCCTCTACTGGTTGAGTACCTCACCTGTTATTAAAGGGTTCGCGCTTGTGTTCTTCTTGGGTGTTGTAGCGTCGATGTTTACTGCAGTTACTGCAAGTCGACTCTTCATGTATGCACTTGGCTTTAACATGGAGCGCCGTGGTGGCATTATCAACTTCCTTTTTGGTAGTGGACTCAGTAAATAATTTTTCTTAACTAATTTACTAACATGTTTATCGTACGCAACAGAAAATTTTTCTATATCCTTTCAGGACTTATTACGGGGGTGGCACTTTTCGCCATGTTTTTCTATGGATTCAATTATGGTATTGATTTTAAAGGAGGGTCTATTGTTGAGGTTGCATATACTGCCGATCGACCTGATGTTGAGGCCGTAAAGCAGAGTGTACTCGCGGCACATATCGAAGGAGCTTCGATTCGAGAAACGGGGGATAAGGGACTTATTGTAAGAACTGCACATCTCGAAGAGGAGGCGAGACAGAATCTGCTTACTGCCCTTTCACTTAACAACTCCGTTAGTATGGAGCAGAAGCGTTTTGATTCAGTAGGGCCAACGCTTGGTGCCGAACTTCAAGGTAAAGCGCTCTTTTCGATTCTTTTGGTGATGCTTGTGATTGTGCTTTTCATTGCCTTTGCTTTTCGTAAGGTTTCAGAGCCAGTGCCGTCATGGAAGTATGGGGTGATTGCAATTGTGGCACTTCTTCACGATGTGATTGTGCCGGCGGGGGCGTTTGCAGTATTGGGGCATTTTAAGGGAGCGGAAATCGACTCACTTTTTGTGACTGCGCTTCTTGTAATCCTTGGTTTTTCTATTCACGACACTATTGTGGTGTTCGATCGAGTGCGAGAGAATTTGCGCAAGAATACTGAATATCGTCGTAAGGAAGAGTTTGAAACTGTGGTAGGGAAAAGTGTGACACAAACATTCGCTCGCTCTATTAACACTTCACTCACCACCCTCCTCACCCTCCTCGTACTTTATCTTATTGGAAGTGAGGCAACTCGCTGGTTCTCTCTTGCGCTTCTTATTGGTATCACTTCCGGTACGTATTCATCAGTGTTCTTAGCATCACCGCTTTTGGTGACGGTCGAGAAATGGCAGAAAGAAAAAGGAGCTAAACATAAATAATTAAAAAGTCGCCCTCGGGCGACTTTTTGATTGGGGTATAAATGGGGCTATAATGAAATTCGGAATATTCCAGGTCTTTTGGGAGCGTTGCCATGATCGCAGATCAGAAGGGGGTGCGGGAGTGCACCTGTTCTTGCCATAGGTCGCCAGGGGGGATGATGAAGCATATCGTTCCTTGTTGTTCTGGCCCGCCTCTCTTTACGAGGTGGGAGCACCCATTTCCAGCGGAGACTACATGGGTGCAGGGAGAAATCGAGGGACTTGGTGAGGGCCCAGAGCCCCCACCGAACGTGATCCTTGGCTACAACTGATCATGTTTTTGCAGTCTTCTCGTGCCCGCCTATTGGCGGGCTGTTTTTATATACAAAGGAGGGGGAGAGGGGGACTAAAAAACCCTTATTTTGTAGGGTTTTTTGGCTTCACAAGATATCCAGAAACCGTGCTTGACGGAGGTGTTTTTACGAGTATAATGCTCGAATGTCCCGATTGGTTCGGGGCCTGTTGTTTGAAAACTTGAAATAATCAAAAGTCCTCACAAAAGTAATGACTTTGTGAGGCACAAGACGCCCCTTAGGAACCCACCGTTTTTAAGGGGTACAAGAGACGTTTTAAAGTGCTTTGTAACTTTAAAACACGCAAGTCTCCAAAACTTATCTTTCTGGG